>CAMPHJ010000018.1 GCA_946885845.1 uncultured Sphingobium sp.
CGCGGACGGCAGCGATCCGGGCCAGATCGCCCTCCCCCGTCAGCTTGCATTTGAGAAGGGCAAAGCCCCGGTCCGCAGCCGCCCGCGCGTCCATTTCCATCCGTGCAGGATCGTTGAGGCTGATGGTGAAGGCGGTGGGCAGGGGCGCGGGCGGCGCCAGCCCGGCGAGCTTCCACACCGGAATTGCGGCCTTCTTTGCCTCCAGATCCCACAGCGCGCAATCGAGCGCATTGCGGGCCGCGCCGCGCGGCATGCTTTCCAGAAGCGCGTGCCGTTCCAGCGGCCCGTCATAAGCGTTGATCGCCGCCGCGCAGCTTTCCGCCGTTTCCCCTTCATAATAGATGGCCGTTCCTTCGCCATGACCGGTCAGATCGCCGTCCCCGACAAGGCAGGTCACGACATCGACCGACGTCTTCGCGCCACGGCTGATGATGAAGGCGCCCGCCACCGGCCAGCGTTCGACAGTCGCGGAAATTATGCGGGTCATCGGGGGTCCCTAATCAGGAGGATTAATGGATCATGCATCGGCTCTATGCGAAAAACGCGCAAGCCGTCGCATAGTCACGGTGGCTATTTTTGGCGAGGATCAGTGCCCCTGCGACATCGCGAAATGACCGGATTCCCAATCTTCGTTGAGGGTTGGTTCGGGGGCTGCTAAGCGCCGCCGCATGGAAGATGCGGAAAAGACCATGGCGCGCGCGGACGAGCAGTCCGCTCTTGGCAGTCTGCGGATGGTGTGGGGCTTCGCAGCGCGCTATCCGGGCCGAATTGCAGGGGCATTGGGCGCGTTGATCGTTTCGTCCGCCGCGACGCTGGCGATACCGAGCGGGTTCAAACTGGTCATCGACCGCGGCTTCATGGGCGGCGGCAACATCGACCGCTGGTTTCAATATCTCTTCCTGATCGTGGTCATATTGGCGTTCGCGACGGCAGCGCGCTTTTACTTCGTATCGTGGCTGGGCGAGCGGGTCGTCGCCGATATTCGATCGGCGACGCAGGCCAATCTGTTGCGGCTGGAACCTCGATTTTTCGAGGAGAACCGACCTTCGGAAATTGCGTCACGCATGACCGCCGACACGGCGATCATCGACCAGATCGTCGGTTCCACCGTATCGGTGGCGCTGCGCAATATCGTGACGGGCACTGGCGGCCTGATCTATCTGTTCGCGCTGGCGCCCAAACTGGCGACGATGTTGCTGCTGGGCATTCCGATCGTGCTGTTGGTGATGATCAGCCTGGGGCGGCGCGTGCGAAAGCTGTCCCGCGCCAGTCAGGACCGGCTGGCGGCAGTTGGCAGCATCACCGCAGAAGTGCTGGGGGCGATGAAGATCGTCCAGGCTTTCGGACAGCAGGCGCGCGAAGCGGCCCGGTTTGACGCGGCGGTGGACGACGGATTCACCACTGCGCGCCGCCGCATCATATTGCGGGCGGCGATGACGGCGGTGGTCATCGCGATCATATTCGGGTCGATCACGGCGGTCATGTGGCAGGGCGCGCTGGACGTTGCCGCCGGACGGCTGTCGGGTGGCAGCATTGCCGCCTTCGTCCTGACCGGGGGCCTGGTCGCGGGCGCATTCGGGGCGCTTTCCGAAACATGGGGCGATTTGCTGCGTGGGGCGGGAGCGGCGAGCCGGCTCCATGAGTTGATGACCGCGACCCCGCAGATCGTCGCGCCTGTTGACCCTGTTCCCCTCCCCCGGCTGGCCCAAGGCGCGCGGCTGCAGTTCGATGACGTGCATTTCAGCTATCCGACGCGGCCCGACCAGGCCGCGCTGCATGGCGTGACATTGGACATCGCGCCGGGCGAAACCGTTGCCGTGGTGGGTCCGTCGGGCGCGGGCAAATCGACGCTGATCCAGTTGGCGCTGCGTTTTTATGACCCGGATTCAGGCGTGATCCGCCTCAATGATGTTCCCCTGCCCCAGAGCGATCCGGCTCAGGTGCGCGACATGATGGCGATGGTGCCGCAGGACAGCGTGATCTTTGCCGCGTCGGCACGGGACAATCTGCGGTTCGGTCGATGGGATGCGAGCGATGCAGATATATGGGACGCGGCGCGCGCGGCCAATGCGGAAGCTTTCCTGAGGGCGCTGCCGCAGGGGCTGGACACCTATCTGGGTGAAGGCGGCGCGCGTTTGTCGGGGGGGCAGAGGCAGCGGCTGTCGATCGCGCGCGCGCTGTTAAGGGACGCGCAGATCCTGCTGCTGGACGAAGCGACGTCGGCGCTGGACGCGGAATCCGAACGGCTGGTGCAGGATGCGCTTGCGCGTTTGATGATGGGCCGCACAACGATCGTCATCGCCCATCGGCTGGCGACCGTGCGCGCGGCGGACCGGATCGTCGTTCTGGATGAGGGCCGCATCGTCGAGCAGGGCGATCACGCGTCACTGATGGCCGAAGGCGGGTTATATGCCCGGCTGGCCAGCCTCCAGTTTCAGGATGCGCCGGTCAGCTGAGTGCATTTTTAGGGCGGATTTTTTCGTATGCTGGTGCGGAAGCCCTAAGGACAATGGAGGTGGTCCGAGCCGCTAAGCTCGGATCATGGTCCAGATCCGACGTCAACTCTGGCGGAAATGGATGCGAGCCTATTGGCTGATTCGGACGATGTGATCCAGAATGGCCGGATGCAAGGCGCGTTCGAAACGGCATCCCGCTTCATGACCGCTGGTCCACAGGACAAGGGCGCGGCGTCCTTCAAAGCCTGGCAGCATGACCCAAAGGCTGTCTCCACCCGACAATTTCATGAAGCTTTGCAAGCGGAAGCCAGTGACGGAAAGGTCGGCGACCTTGCTTCTGAACCAGGTTTCACCGGGCCGCCGGACCCTGACGGGCACAGTGGCGGTGCGGCGTTCAGCCCTGCGGCTGTCTTTCAAGGAGACGTCTATTTGAAATTCAGCGCCCATGATGCCCATCGCAATCCTAGTCAGGATAATCGCTCAGCAAGGTAAAAAATGGGTGAATAGCGGCGCGACAGACAAAAAAAGGGGCCGCATGAGCGGCCCCCTGGATCACGTCCGACATGGACTGAATGCTTGCCTATGTTCATGCCCGGCGACGGGAAGTCGTATCCCAGGCAAAATAGGGGCAACGCACTCAGTCGTCAGAACTGGCCATATTGCTCGTTGCCGACGAAGCCCAGCTTCGTCACGCCCGCGCGTTTGATTTCGGCGAGCACCTGGTCAACGACCACATAGCGCGTCGCCGCGTTCGGCTGGAATTGCAGTTCGGGTTCGACCGGCAACCGCAGCGATTGCTGCAGATACTGACGCAGGGTCAGCAGATCGATGGCCGAACCGTTCCAGGTGATCAGACCACCGGCGTCGATCGCGACCTTGTTCTTGACAGGGTCGATGACACTGTCAGTCGGCGGTGCGTTCTGCGGCAAGTCGATCTTGACCGCATGGGTCTGGATCGGGATCGTGATGATGAACATGATGAGGAGAACGAGCATGACGTCGATAAGCGGCGTCGTGTTCATTTCCATCATCGGTTCGCCGTCGTCTTTTCCGGCACTCATTGCCATCAGGCGATACTCCTAAAAACTTACAGTCGCCGTACCGACGTACCCGGTTCGGGTTCGGAGATGAAGCCGACCCTGGGGAAACCGGCGCGCTGCATCGTGTAGATCGTGCCGCCAATACACCGATAGGGGGTATTGATGTCACCGCGAATATGCACTTCGGGCAGATCCTCAGGCGTCATATTTTCAACGCCGCCCGCCTTCTTGATGTCTGCTTCGAGCTTCGCGACGGCGCGGTTGAGCAGATCGTCAGAAGACACTTTGGTCAGATTCCAATAGACCGCACAGCTGCCGTCGGCGCCTGTCGTGATGGACAGGGAGACATTTTCCGGCTTCGTCGTCGTCGGCTCGAACGCGACCTTGGGGAGTTGCAGCTGGACCGTCTGGACGACGACCGGGACCGCGATAAGGAAGATGATGAGCAACACCAGCATGACGTCGACGAGCGGCGTCGTGTTGATGTCGGACATCGGCTTGTCTTCACCGCCGTCGGAGCCAACACTCATTGCCATTGATAATTTCCTAACATGCGTGTCGATGGCGCCCCGTCATTGGGGGCCCATGGCCGGTGGGAAACCCTGGCGGTCGCAGCCCGCCCGCCGGTTTCCCACCGACGCTTGACCCAATCAGGCCTTGGTCGCAGCCGTGGCTGGCTTGGCGGCAGGAGCCACCGGAGCCGCGGCGAGCGAGGGCCGTACCGCGCCGTTCGATACGAGGTGCGCCAGCAGATCGACGGTGAAGCCGTTGAGCTGTTCCGCGATCGACTTGTTGCGGCGCTGCAGGAAGTTATATGCAAGCACCGCGGGAACGGCGACGGCCAGACCCAGGGCGGTCATGATCAGAGCTTCACCGACCGGACCGGCAACGGCGTCGATCGAAGCCTGACCGGCAGCGCCGATCTTGATGAGGGCGCGGTAAATACCGATAACCGTACCGAACAGGCCGATGAACGGCGAAGTCGCACCGACGGTCGCGAGGAACGCCAGACCACCGCCCAGCTTCGAGTTGATCGATGCTTCCGAACGGGCGAGCGAACCGTGCAGCCAGTCATGAGCTTCGACCGGATCGGTCAGCTTGGTATGTTCTTCCTGAGCCTTGATGCCGTCATCCACGATCTGCTTATAGGCCGAGTTCTTTTCAAGCTTGGCAGTGCCTTCCTTCAGCGAAGGGGAGCGCCAGAAGGTCGCGCGGACCTTCTTGCCCTGATTGATGACCTTCTGCTGTTCGATCAGCTTGGTGAACAGGATATAGAATGTGCCGACGGACATGCCGACCAGGATGATGAACGTTGCCCAGGCAATGGTGCCGCCCTGTTCCAGAGCTTCCATGAGCCCGTAAGGATTCTCGGGCTTAGGCGCGGCTGCGGCTGCGAGATACATCAACATTTTCAAGACTTCCCTCTCAAAGGATCAATAACAGGGGAAGGCGGCAGCGCCAGCCTTCCCGTCAATATCATTCCGGCAGTCGCCACGTGATGCGACCATTATAGGTGTCGGACATTGGCCCCCCGCCTGCGGCAGTCGCCGGCTTGAACCGCGCGCGGCGCGGCAGCAGGCGGCAGGTCGCCTCGTCAAGGTCCGAATGGCCCGTAGATGAGGTGATGGTGCAGTCGGTGACACGACCGTCAGGTCCGATCTGAAGCCGGAAACCAGCGGTGCCCGAGCGTTCTTCACGCTGCGCGCGGCTGGGATAGTCGGCATCGCTGAGCCAGCCACCAGGCGAGCTGCGCGGCGTTGCACGCGTAGCAGGCGTCGCCGGTGGAGGCGGCGGAGGAGGCGGCGTTGCAACCGGCACCGGATTGAACACCGGCGGAGGCGTGCGAACAGTCTGAATCGGCGGCGCGGGGGCCGGCGTCTGGACGATCGGCGGGGGAGCAACTACCGGCGGCGGTTCGACCGGCTGGTCTGGCGGCGGTGGTGGCGGCTCCTCATCAGGTGGCGGCGGTTCCTCTTTCACGTCGATCACGTTAAGCTGTTCTGCCGCCTTCTTGACATATTTCATGCCAAGGCCGGTGACAAAAGCATAACCGAGAACAGCGTGAACAAGGGCGACGATGATGATCGAGATCGTCCGACTCGATCCTTGCGAGTGGTCAGCATAGGCCATTCGGCAACGACACTCCTTAACTCAGCTTACTAGTTGATTATAAGCTAATAAGCGAAAAGCGACCCTAGCTGGCCGGGCTGTTCCCGGTCACCTTTGGCCCCTATCCTCTCATTTGCTACCTTGCGAACTCCTATCGCGGCGCATCGTGGCACGCAAACGCTTTATCGATACGGTCAATTGTCATTAATATTTTGCACCAGAATGACTTGCATGTGACAACATTGTCACGCCGATGATCCCTAGGACGAATATGAAAATCAAATCCCCCATCCGCCCCGCATCTTTTTTTCTCGCATGCCTCATTTCCGCCGCATACCCTAGCGTTTCCGCAGCTCAGACAGGTGCGAACAGCGCAGGGGCTGCGGCGATGAATGGGTTGTCCTATGCCGACATGGCGGACCTTGCCGACGCGTCGGCGCTGGTCGCGGTGGTACGGATACGCAGCATCATAAAACTGGACCCAAAGCGGGTAGCCGACGTGCCCGCAGGCTATCAGCGGCTCTATATTGAGGCGGATGTGGACACGCTGATTCGGGGGGACGGCGGAATCAGTCCGACGGTTCGATATCTGTATGACGCCCGCCTGAATCCCAGGGGCAAGCTGCCCAAGCTGAAGAAGGCGCAGATGATTCTATTCGCCCGGCGGGCAGAGCGACCGGGCGAAATCCAGCTGGTCGCGCGCGACGCCCAGATTCCGGCCGACCCCGCCGCGATGCAGCAGGTGAAGGCGATCCTGTCCGAGCTGGTCGCGAACGGCGCTCCTCCCCGGATCATAGGGGTCGGCGACGCTTTCCACGTCAAGGGCACCGTCGCCGGAGAGAGCGAGACCCAAATCTTCCTGCGCACGCAAAATGGCGATCCGGTGTCGCTGTCGATCCTTCGCCGCCCCGGCCAGCAGCCGCGCTGGGCCGTCGCATTGGGAGAAATTGTGGACGAGGCGGCCCAGCCCCCCGCGCCCGGCAGCCTGCTTTGGTATCGGCTGGCCTGCGGACTGCCGCAAAGCCTGCCCGTCCGGTCGATCCGATCGCTTCCTGTCGTCGACGCCGATGCGGCGCGGTCCGATTATGCACTGGTGATGCAGGCCCTGGGCGCATGCGAGCGCAGCCGGGCGCTTTCCTGATGCGCCTGATCCGGCACTTTGACCGTCTTTTCCTTGGACAGCGGCGTATTGGAGGCTATCAGCGCGGCTTCATGCCAGCCTGAGGACAAAGCAAAGCCATGACCAATCTTCACCGCCATGCACCGCTGCGCGTCGCGCTTGTCGGACTCGGCACGGTGGGCGGCGGCGTCATCAGGCTGTTGCAGACCAATGCAGAACTGATCGCCCGCCGAGCCGGTTGCCCGATCCAGATCGTGGCCATATCTGCGCGCGACAGGAACAAGGACCGTGGCGTCGACCTGTCGTCATTTGAATGGGTCGACGACATGACGACCCTGCCGGGCCGCGACGATATCGATGTGGTGGTGGAGTTGATCGGCGGGGCGGACGGCCCTGCCCTCACCCTGGCGCGCCAGTGCCTGGCGGCGGGCAAGCCATTCGTCACCGCCAACAAGGCGATGCTGGCGCATCACGGGCTGGATCTGGCGGCGCTGGCTGAGAAAGCCGGGATTGCGTTGAAATATGAAGCGGCTGTCGCGGGCGGCATCCCGGTGATCAAGGGCATGCGCGAAGGCGCCGCCGCCAACGAAATCGCGCGCGTCTACGGCATCCTGAACGGCACCTGCAACTACATCCTGACCACCATGGAAAAGGATAAGCGCAGTTTCGACGATGTGCTGAAGGAAGCGCAGGAACTGGGCTTTGCCGAAGCCGATCCCAGCTTCGACATTGACGGCGTCGACGCCGCGCACAAGCTGACCATTCTCGCCAGCCTCGCCTTTGGCACTGAACTGGATTTCGACAATGTGGCGACGACCGGTATCCGGCATGTCATCGCCGAGGACATCGCCGAAGCCGCTGCCCTGGGCTTCCGCATCCGTCTGGTCGGCATGGCGCAGAATGGCCCGGAGGGCCTGTTCCAGCGCGTCCACCCGATGCTGGTGCCGCTCGATCACCCCCTTGCCCATGTCGATGGATCGTTGAACGCCGTTGTCGTGGAGGGCAATTTCGTCGGGCGGCTGTTTTTCCAGGGACGCGGCGCAGGCGACGGTCCTACCGCTTCGGCAGTGGTCGCCGACCTGATCGACGTGGCGCGTGACGAATATGGCGATGCGTTGGCGATGCCCGTGTCCGCCCTTGCGCAGCAGCGGCCTGCGGATGCGGGCGCGCGGATCGGCCGCGCCTATTTACGCTTCCGGGTGAAGGATCGCCCCGGCGTGCTGGCGGAAATCGCCGCCGCGATGCGCGACGCGGGGGTGTCGATTGAAAGCATGATCCAGCGCGGCACCCATCAGGAAGACGGCGTGCTGATCGCGATCGTCACCCATGCGGGCGAAGAACGCTGCGTCCTGGACACGCTGGAACGGCTGGCCGGGTCCGACAGCCTGCTACAGGCGCCGATGGTGATACATATATTGGATTGATCGCTGCCGCCCCGCTTTCAACGCGGGCCGAAGCTTCGCCACAATGTTTCGTGCAACGGTTCGCCCAGGCGGAACAGCTTGATCCGCGCCTGCTTGGGACAGCCCATATTCCCGATGATACGGCAAGGGCGAGCATCGAAGCGGTATGCGGCCATCTTGGTATCACTAGACTTGCCCGGACGATCTAGCACCGGGCGCGCAACATCTACCTTGGTCGTCAGGCATAGCGAGGGAACGGCGTGACAGGGTGCGGCCCCGACCGCCCTGCCCGGAAGAAGGGCCGCTGGACTGGCGAGGCTCATGGCCACGATGGCAACGATCATCTTCACAGCCTTTGAAAGTTCTACCCGCTATAAATGCGCCATTCGACAAGATGTTGCATCTTCAATATGAAATGCCCAGCCGTAACGCCGCATGGGTCGACAAGGCAGGAACGACCTCCTATCGCCTGCTGCAAATAGAGACAGCGAAGGAATAACTATGGTGCAGGCTAGTTCAATTCTCGACCGCGTCCTGGTGCTGGAAATGGTGCGCGTCACCGAAGCCGCCGCCATTGCCGCTTCCAAGCTGATCGGGCGCGGGGATGAAAAGGCCGCAGACGCCGCCGCGGTCGAGGCGATGCGCCTGGCCTTCAACGACCTGTACATGGACGGCACCGTCGTCATTGGCGAGGGTGAACGCGACGAAGCACCGATGCTCTACATCGGCGAAAAGGTCGGCAATGCGATCGGCACCGGGCCGAAGATCGATATCGCGCTTGATCCGCTGGAAGGCACCACCATCACGGCCAAGGCCGGTCCCAACGCGCTGGCAGTGCTCGCGATTTCCGAAGAAGGCGGTCTGTTGAACGCGCCCGACGTCTATATGGAAAAGCTGGCGGTCGGTCCGGGCTATCCCGACGACGTGATCGACCTTAACCGGTCGGCCAAGGAAAATGTCGAGGCAGTGGCCAAGGCGAAAGGCGTCGAGCCGGGCGAAATCATCGTCTGCGTTCTGGACCGTCCCCGCCATGAAAAGCTGATCGCGGAACTGCGCGCTATTGGCTGCGGAATCATGCTGATTCCCGATGGCGACGTGGCCGGCGTGATCGCGACGACCGACCCGGAAACGAACATCGACATCTACATGGGTTCGGGCGGCGCACCTGAGGGTGTGCTCGCCTGCGCGGCGCTGCGCTGTGTGGGTGGCCAGTTCAAGGGCAAGCTGCTGTTCCGCAATGATGATGAGCGTGGCCGCGCCCACAAATGGGGCATCACCGACCTCGACAAGGTCTATGACCTTAAGGAACTGGCGAAGGGCGATTGCATCTTTGCGGCGACCGGCGTGACTGATGGATCACTGCTGGCGGGCGTCAAGCGCCTGCCCGGCGGCAAGCTGACCACCGACAGCGTCGTGATGCGCGCCAGCACCGGCACCGTGCGCTGGGTCAAGGGTGAGCATCATCTGGATCGCAAGAACGGCTGATCCGACAGGCAGCATCACCAGTGAAAAGGGGACCGCGCAGGTCCCCTTTTTTATGACCTGGAACGGATCAACGGCCCGCGCGATGATTGAGATCGTGGCCTAGCGCCAGGATCGCCACACCTAGCAGTGTATAGGCGCTTTCCTGCCAACCATGGTCCAGGGTCATCGCCCCTGCCATGATACCCAGTCCCAGAGCACCGACCGCCGCGGGCATCATGAACCCGTGCGCGATGGCGCCATGGCCGAGCGCTACCGCGCCGAGCAGGATCGCCAGCACCAGTCCGACCTCATGAAAAAGCGGATTGTCAAAAATACCGCCCGCCGAAGCGAGTACGCCCAGTAACACGGCAGTCCCCAGGCAGTGCGCCACGCACATGCCCGAAATTGCAATCGCAATGCGGTCAAGACGTGCCGTCGACAGGCTGGATCGGAAGCTGGTGGCCATGGTGGCCGATACATAGGACAGATGAGATGAAGTTACAACATATCATTGGCAACTTTGTCGGCTGCTGCCGGGACGATGCGCCATGGAATTTCGCCCCGTAAACCGCTGCGTCAGGCAGCCAGGCGCAGGCAGTTTCGTCCGCCATGTTTCGCCCGGTAGAGCGCCTTGTCGGCAGCTTCCAGCAGCTCTGTTGCTCCGACGGCCCCCTTCAGCTCGACAAGGCCGGCGCTGAACGTAACGGAAATCGCCTCCCCCGTATCTGTACGCATGGGATGGGTGGAAACCGCAGCACGCAGCCGTTCGCAGATCATGCTGGCGCGATGGACATCGACCCCGACGAGCAGGATCGCAAACTCCTCGCCGCCCAGACGTCCAATGCTGTCCATTCCGCGCAGCCCAGGGCGCAGGCGGGCGACAAAGCCGGTCAAGATCTTGTCACCGATGATGTGGCCGTAACGGTCGTTGACCGATTTGAAATGGTCGATATCGATCAGCAGCAGGCAGGAACGTTCGCCATTGGCGGTCCGCCTTATTTCGCCCTCCAGCTTTTCCAGGAAAGCCGGTCGGCTGTCGGCGCCGGTCAGCGAATCGGTTGCCGCCGCCCTTTGCAGCGCCGTTTGCCGCGCCTTGTGTCGTGACATATCGCGGATCGTGCTGATGACGCCAGTCGGCGTGCCCCGCTCATCGACTACGGCGCGCGTCACCATCTCGCACCAGTCCAGGGCCATGACGGGCGAAGCGGGACGGAACTCCACGGTCTGTACCTCACCTGGATGGGCGAGCGCGCGCCGGTGCGAGCGGATCACTTCCGCCCGGTCCTGGGGATCGACGAATTCAGCGGCGTCGCGTCCGATCAGCCGATCCGGCTCGCATCCCAATTGGTCGATCGCGGACGGCGACGCATATTGGACGACGCCGTCGACACCCAGTTCCAGCACAACGTCGCCGCTATGTTCGGCAATGGTGCGATAGCGTGCCTCGCTTTCCTGCAGCATCTGGAACAAACGGCGGCGGCGGTTGAGTTCGGCGGCCACGGGGATGGTCAGCAGAAAGCTGAAGGAGAGGAAGAGCTGCAGAAACTGGATCCGTTCGCCCATGGTGCCGGGCACCATGTGAAAAGGCCCATGCCCCGTAATCGTGGCCATCCCACCGATGATCGCGAGAATGACGACCGAGGCGGCAGCGCCCAGATAACCGGTGCGGAATGCGATTCCCACCATCGGCAGCAGACGCACGAACAGCATGGGATAGCGCGCAAGATAAAAGACATGGCCCGTCACAACAGCGAAAAAGGCCAGAAGCGCCAGTGCTTCCCATTTGTCCCTGCGCGGCGTTTCCAGGCTCCAGCGCCGGGCTTCCCCCTGGAAGAACATCATCAGGATCGGCGCGAAAGTCAGGCCGCCAAGCACATGGCCGCTATACCATTGCAGCCATGACGCGCCGAAGGCCACGGGCGTGAGCGAAGAGGCGACGAACGCGGCGGCAAGCGCGGCGATCATATTGGCCGGGATGCTGAGCGCCAGAACAAAGACCAGCAGAGGGCGTTTCGACGCGTCGGTCAGATTACGGTTCGGTTCGAAGCGGCGGCACAGCAGGACGACGATCAATGCTTCTGCAATGTTGATCAGGGCCATCGGCACGGCCGCGACCACCCCCATGCCGAACAGCGAGGTCGATATCATGCTGGCGGTTCCGCAGCACAGAATGATGGCGGGCCATTGCCGGGTATGAGACCGCTGAAGCTCCGCCATCAACAACGCGTTCGCCAGCCAGACATAGGCCAGGCCGCCTTCGAAACGGGAGATGAGCAACGCTATGGTGGCCAGGAGGAAGTAGGCCACACCCGCGACAAGAGGCGCAAAACGGAAAGAGGAAGATGGTATCGAGACGCTCATGCCGGGCCATAGTTAGCCTTGCGTGGTTAACATTTGCTAACCACTGATGAGGTCTGATTAAACAGTGTCAGGCTGCGCCAGAGGCCGAAGATCGACGATGGATGCTCAGGCCTTTTCGAGCGTGCACTGAAGCGGGTGCTGGTTCTGCCGGGCAAAATCCATCACCTGATTGACCTTGGTTTCCGCCACTTCATAGCTGAAGACGCCACAGATACCCACGCCGCGCTGATGAACATGCAGCATCACGCGGGTCGCTTCTTCCATGTCCATGCGGAAAAACTGCTGCAGGACATGCACGACGAATTCCATCGGTGTGTAATCGTCGTTCAGCATCAGCACCTTGTAGAGGGAAGGCTTTTTCGTCCGTGCGCGCGTGCGGGTCGCCACGCCGACATTGGGACCGCCCGTCCCTTCGCCCTGGTCGTCCTGATCCTTGCCCGCCATCATAGCGGGATATGTCGATTTGCTGATGCTGCTCATGTCGAGCCAGAATATGGCGATTCGGTCCCTCATGGCAAGGGCAGGCTGGATCGCGAGCGTGATCGCGCAGTGACCAAAAAGAGAGACGGCCCCCACCCGTGGGTGAGAGCCGTCCTTCATTCCATTCGGTAAGTGCTTCGGCCGATCAGGCGGCGAAGGACTTGACCTTGTCCGTCACGACCGTCACGCGAGCGGTCAGTGGCTGGGCAACGTCGCCCGCCAGCTTGATCAGCGCTTCGCTGCTCTTCGCTGCTTCCTTGGTCAGTTCATCGAAGCTGGCCGAGAAAAGCTGGCTTTGCAGCTGGAAGAATTCGGTGGGCGTCTTTACGGTCGAAAAGCTCTTGATCGACGCGGTCGCCTTTTCAAAATTCTTGCGGCTGTAGTCGACGGCTTCCTGGCCCAGGCTTTCCATGCCCTTCGCAGCGATCTTGCCGGATTCGACCAGCGCTTCGACATTGCCCTTGGCGATGTCGCTGATTTCTTCAATCGCCTTGGTGGACTTTTCCACGCCAACCTTCGCCTTTTCGTTCAGGTCGGCATAGGCCGATTCCAGCTTGGCCTTGGTGTCCTGGGCGAACTTCTTTCCGGTTTCCATCACGTCGTTCATCATCTTGGTTCCTTCTGTGGCGGGCAGCAATGCGGGCTCTACCGGCCCGGCCTGGGATGACAGGCTCTTAATCTCTTTCAGTTCGACCGGCGCCTCATCGGCGATCACGATCGGGTCGGCGGGTGCAGGTGTTACAACTGCGCCAGCGCCAGCTGGTTCGGGGGCGGCATCCAGCGCAGTCGTCGCCGCAGCAATCGCCACGGGATCGGCCTTTGCCGTCGGAGCCGGTTTCGTGGCCGTCGGCGCCTTTGCGGGCCGTGCGGGCTTCGCTGGCGGGGACGCCGGGCCAGAACCCACCGCCGCTTCCGCAGCCTTCAATGCCTCGCTGGCCGACAGAGTGGACGAAGCCTTGTTCGTCGCAGTCCGTTTCCGAGGAACTGGCTTGGGTTTCATTGCCATGGTCACCCTCCTTTGCTGCATTGCACAATAAGCGAAATCCATCACGGTTTCAAGCATATTTTGTGCAGTGCAGCAAAGGCGCGCTTGGAAGGGGCTATGGCGGGGAAATTACTAATCTATTCAGTGATTCAGCGTGTCTTGACGTAGCGTCCTGGCGCATCCTCTATCGCCTTGAGCGCCCCCTTGCCCGGCTGACGCGCCCCTTTTACGGGGACAGTCGAATCACCCAAGGCGGCGATCCAGTCCCGCCAATCGGGCCACCAGCTGCCCTTGGTCTCCCTGGAATGATCCATGAAATCGTCCAGCGTCGCCTGAGGTTCTTCCGACGTCCAGAATTGGTACTTGCCAGCAAAGGGCGGATTGATGACCCCCGCAATATGTCCCGACCCCGCCAGGACGAACCGGACCGGTCCTGAAAGATGCTGGGTCAGTTTCCACACGCTGTGCGGCGGTGCAATATGGTCTTCGCGTCCCGCCTGAATATAGGCGGGGGTCTCAATCCTGCGCAGGTCCAACGGCGTGCCGTCGATGCTAAGGGCGTCTGGCGCGACCAGCAAATTGTCGCGGTAAAGTTGCGTCAGATAATCCTTGTGCCAACGGGCGGGCAGATTTGTCGTGTCGCCGTTCCAATATAGCAGGTCGAATGGCGGATAATCCTGCCCCAGCAGGTAATTGTTGACCACATAGTTCCAGATAAGATCACGGCCGCGCAGCAGGTTGAAGGTCGCGGCCATGTACCGACCGTCTAGGAAACCGCCAGACGACAGCTGGTCCAACAGCTTCATCTGATCATCGTCGATGAACAGGCCCAGGTCGCCCGCCTCGCTGAAATCCACCTGCGCCGTGAAGAAGGTCGCGCTCGCGACCTTGTCCGCCTGTCCGCGCGCAGCCAGCAGCGCGAGCGTCGCGGCGAGCGTCGTTCCGGCGACGCAATAGCCGATGGTGTGAACCGCCGGGACTTTGAGCAAATCCCGGACGGCGTCGATCGCATCCACCTGCCCGCGCAGGATATAATCGTCCCATTGCAGGTCCTTCATCGATGCGTCGGCGGATTTCCACGACAGCAGGAAAACACTGATCCCCTGGTCCAGCGCCCATTTGACGAAGCTTTTTTCGGGCGACAGGTCGAGAATATAGAAGCGATTGATCCAGGGCGGGAAGATGAGCAGCGGCGTTTCCAGCACCCGATCGGTCGTCGGCGTATAATGGATAAGCTGGTAGAGCGGCGTTTCCTTGATCACCTTGCCAGGCGTCGCGGCGACATTGCGTCCGACTTCAAAGCTGCTGCCATCGGTATGGGTCAGTTGCCCCTTTTCCAGATCGGCGAGCATGTTCTGCAGGCCCTTGACCAGATTTTCGCCGCCGCTTTGCAGCGTTTTTTCAACGACTGTCGGATTGGTGAAGGCAAAATTGCTGGGGGCCAGGGCGTCGATCATGCCATTGGTGGCGAAACGCAGCTTCGCCTTCTGCTTGGGGTCGTCGCCATCCACCGTATCCGTCAGCTTCAACAGATAGTCCGACAGCAGCAGATAGCTTTGCCGGATCAGATCGTAAAAGGGGTGATTGGACCAGGCCGGGTCGGCGAACCGACGATCCTTGGCAGCGGCCGGGCTGCCCGGTGGCGGCGGTTCGGGCCGGTCGCGCAACATGCCGCCGGAATCCAGGAAACGTTGCCATAGCGCCAGCCCTTCATCGGCGAAGCTCGTCTGTATCCGGGCGACGGCATCGGCGTCGAACGGCAGCGTGCGCCCCACCGCGCCCGCCGCCTGTTCGAGCATAAGCTGCTGCGCCCGCCCCAGCACATGGGTCCATTGCTGCATTTGTTCGAGTGTCGGCAGATGGGGTTCGCCCAGATCGTTCACTTTCATGGCCACCATCCCTTTTCCTGGCATCGCCCGGTCCGCCGCTTTCGCTAGCGCGTGGCTGCCGGGCGCGTTATAGCCAAAGCCTGCCACGTCCTGCGTGCGCAGACTATTATTCCCCACGGAGACCTTTCAGGAAAGCCTATAATGTCCGAAGAATTTTACCGCATGAAACGCCTGCCGCCCTATGTCATCGCCGAAGTCAATGCGATGCGAGCGGCCGCGCGGGCGGCGGGCGAAGACATTATCGACCTGGGGATGGGCAATCCCGATCTGCCGCCGCCGGACCATGTCATCGCCAAGCTGTGCGAAGTGGCGCAGAAGCCCAGCGCGCATGGCTATTCCCAGTCGATGGGCATTCCCGGACTGCGCAAGGCGCAGGCAAATTATTACGGTCGCCGCTTTGGCGTCGACATTGACCCTGAAACCGAAGTCGTCGTGACGATGGGGTCGAAGGAGGGGCTGGCCAGCCTGGCCAACGCGATCACCGCGCCGGGCGACGTCGTGCTTGCCCCGAACCCCAGCTACCCCATCCACATGTTCGGCTTCATCATCGCGGGTGCGACGATCCGGTCGGTGCCGACGACGCCGGACGAACATTATTGGGAATCGCTGGAACGGGCGATGGCGTTCACCGTGCCGCGGCCCTCCATCCTGGTGGTTGGTTATCCAAGCAACCCGACAGCCGAAACGGTCGATCTGGCCTTTTACGAGCGGTTGGTGGCGTGGGCGAAGGAGAACAACGTCTGGATTCTGTCCGACCTTGCCTATTCCGAACTTTATTATGACGGCAATCCCACGCCTTCCATCCTTCAGGTGCCGGGGGCAAAGGATGTTGCGGTCGAATTTACGTCGCTCAGCAAGACCTATTCCATGGCCGGCTGGCGCATTGGCTTTGCCGTGGGCAACCGGAAACTGATCGCTGCGCTCAAGCGGGTGAAATCCTACCTGGACTATGGCGCGTTCACGCCGATCCAGGCGGCGGCCTGCGCTGCGCTCAACGGCCCGCAGGACATAGTGCAGAAGAATCGCGAACTTTATCACCGGCGGCGCGACGTCATGGTCGAAGCCTTTGGTCGCGCAGGTTGGGAAATCCCCGCGCCCAAGGCATCGATGTTCGCCTGGGCCCCCCTGCCGCCCGCACTGAAGGGCATGGGCAGCCTGGAATTTTCCAAGCAGCTGCTGACCCACGCTAAAGTCGCCGTCGCTCCCGGCGTTGGTTATGGCGAGGACGGGGAAGGCTATGTCCGCATTGCCATGGTCGAAAATGAGCAGCGGCTGCGGCAGGCGGCGCGCAACATCAAACAATATCTGAAATCCATGGGCATCAACACGCCTGCCAAGGGTGCCGCCTGAACGAGGTTGACGGACAAGGCTATCAGCCGCACGTGCTGGGGAGCGCGTGCGGCTGCATCGCCGCAACGTTATTCCTGATGGTATCGGCTGTCGTTTTTGTCGGATCGGTGTTTGGCGATTGCGCAATCGAGGCGGATTGCGCGCGACGGAATGACGCAGGTCAAATCCTGTGGATCGCGCCGCCTTCAGCCCTTGTCATTTTCTTCGCGATGCGCTGCTTTGTCGAAAAGCTGAAAGCAGGCATGCGATGAACCCTTTTCCTCACTTTGCCGAACTGTCCCAGGTTTCACAGGTCGCGCAGACGATCCAACTGGCGCTGGCTCCGGTGTTCCTGCTGGCGGGGATCGGCGCGTTCCTGAACGTCTGCGTAGGACGGCTTGCGCGCATCATCGACCGCGCGCGACGGGTGGAGGAACGCATCCTTACCAGCCGGGGCAAGGAACATGACCGCATGGTTGCGGAAATCCGGGTGCTCGATCGCCGGATGAGTGTGGTCAACAGCGCGATTTTCCTGACCGTGGTATCGGCCTGCGCGATCTGTCTGGTCGTCATCCTGTTGTTCGCGGGCAATCTGTTCGGGGCGCATGTCGGGACGCTGATAGCGATATTGTTCAGCCTGGCGATGCTGTTGCAGGCCGCCGCCTTTGGCACATTCATCCTGGAAATCCGGCTGGGTTCACGCATCATCCATATCCGCAACGAAGTGCTGTATCATGAGGCGGAGGCAGACGAAGCGTCATGACGAAATTCACCGTCAACGACCGCCCGGTCCAATATCGGATGGACCCCGACACGCCTCTGCTATGGGCGCTGCGCGATGCATCCAACCTTACCGGAACCAAATATGGCTGCGGCACGGGAGATTGCGGCGCGTGCACCGTCGACATCGACGGCGAAGCAGTCCGGTCGTGCCAGGTCACCATCCGCAATGCCGAAGGACGCTTCGTCACGACGATCGAAGGGCTGTCGCCTGACCGCGGCCATCCGTTGCAACAGGTGTTCGCCGCCGACAATGTGTCGCAATGCGGCTACTGCATCCCCGGCATGATCATGACCGCCGCCGTCCTGCTGAAACGGAATAACGACCCCAGCGACGACGAGATGGACGCGGCCATCACCAACATCTGCCGCTGCGGAATCTATCCACGCCTGCGCGCCGCCATTCGCCGCGCGGGCCGCATCATGCGCGGCGAGGAACAGGTCGCCGCAGCGCCTCCCCCCGGCATTACGCCCGAAGATGCTGCACGCACCGTCCCGGCGCTGCGCAGGCCCTGACATTCAGCCGAAGCGGTAGGCCGAGACGGTCCAGCCCAGCACGGTGCTGCGATGGTCCAGCCGTGCGGGGTCATCCGCGCCCGCGCCCAGCGCCACCATCAGCGGCAACAGATGTTCTTCACGCGGATGGGCGAACCGCGCTTCGGGCAATTGGTCCCAGGCGCTGACGCGTGCTGCCCGTCGTTGCGGATCAGGATCGGTCACGGCGCTGGTCAGCGCATCATCCCATTCCACGGCGCGATCGGTCCCTTCCGGGCCACGCACGCGCATGTTGTGGAAGCTCATTCCCGATCCGATGATCAACACACCCTCGTCCCGCAATCCCGCGAGGGCGCGCCCCGCCGCGATGTGAGCAGCCGGGTCAAGATCGCGCCGCAAGGACAATTGCACGACGGGAATGCCCGCGTCAGGCAGTGCCACCTTCATCGGGATGAAGACGCCATGGTCCCAGCCGCGATCCGTTTCTTGCCCCACCGGGAAACCAGCGTCCCTCAACAGCGAAGCCACGCGATCTGCCAGCGCGGGATCGCCCGGCGCATCCCACCGCAAGGCGTAAGTGTGCGGCGGGAAGCCGCTATAGTCGAACAGCAGCGAAGGCTGGCTGCCGCCATGGACCGTGAAGGACGGCTCTTCCCAATGCGCCGATACGATCAGCATCGCCTTGGGCCGTTCGGGCAGGTCGGACATCAATCCGGTCAGATAGGCCTGCATCGGATGCCACATGGGATCGCTATGCAGCCGGTCGCCATCTGAAGGGTCCATGAAGAAGCACGGACCACCGCCATGCGGGATAAAGAGGCTGGGCTGTTTCATGATGCCTAGATCATGCACCTGGCCGCCATGCGCAACGGCCCGCGCGGAAACGTTGCGTTTCAATGTCCGACTTGGCTTTCCTCGATCAACGGAGCGATAACCTGGGCCAGCGTTGCCCCGGAATATGGTTTCTTGAGCAGAGTGACGTGGCTGTAACGCGCAGGCAGTTCCAGCCCGTCGCCATAGCCGGTCGCGAAAATGAAGCTGACGCCCCGCTCCGTCAGCAGGTCCGCGATGGGCAGGCTGGTCTCATTCCCCAGGTTGAAATCGAGCACGGCGAGATCGACCTTATGCCGCGCGATCGCTTCGCGCGCGCGGTTGATGCTGGCTGCGGTCATGACCTCTGCGCCAAGATCGCGCAGCGCATCCTCTCCATCCATGGCGATGATCATATTATCTTCGACCAACAGCACGGTGCGGCCCTTGAGCAATTCGGGCGTGGCGTCCGGCAGCGCCTGGGCGCGTTCCTTATGCACGATATCAGGCAGGACCGACGCCACATAGGTGGAGGGAATGCAGAAATGGGCTTCGACCCCCGCGAGCCGATAGGCCACTTCCGCCTTGCCGCCCAGATCATAGGGAATGGACCGTTCTATGACTGTCGACCCGAAACCCCGGCGGGTGGGCGCGACCACTGCGGGACCGCCATTTTCTATCCAGTGGACCAGCAAGCTGCCATCGTCATCGACATGCCAGTCGATGGAGACCACGCCGCCATCCGACAATGCACCATATTTGGCCGCATTGGTCAAAAGCTCATGAATGACAAGCGCCATGACGGTGAAGGCGGAAGGCGTCAGCAGGATGTTGGGGCCGGTCAGTTTCACCCGATCCCGCCTTTCGCCAAGATAGGCGCCTGCCTCCACCTCGATCAGGTCGTATAATCGCGCGGGCGACCAGCGATCGGCCGTGATCTGGTCGTGCGCCCGCGCCAGGGCGTGGACGCGGCTTTCCAATGTGCCGATAAATTCTTCCACCGATCCGGCGCTGCCGCGCGTCTGCGACAGCAGTCCCCGGATGACCGAAAGGATGTTGCGAACGCGGTGGTTGAGTTCGGCGATGAGAAGTTCCTGCTTCTCATGCGCCCGGTGCCGTTCCTCGTTCGCGGAATCCGACAGGCGCAGCACGACCTCCAGCAAGGCGGTGCGCAATGCTTCGGCGACGCGCAATTCGGGCGGCGTGAACGACACGGCGGTGCCCTTCACAAGTTGCGACCATTCCTCGAAACTTTTGCGTGGCGTCAGCCGGGGACCGTTCGGCCCATATTCGATATGCTTTTCCTGACTGCCCGCCCAGCGCACCGACCGTAGCTGTTCGGGCCTGAACAGCACCACATAGTCACGCGGGCGGCGCGACAGCGGGATGGCGAGCAGCCCGGCGGCGCGATCGGCGAAGGCGGCCGCTTCGGGCATGATGCCGGACAGGTTGTCGGTGGTGTAGACCTGGCTGGCCGCAGTGCGGTTGAGCAGGTTGATCAGCACCGCGAAGGATGTTTCGTCAGGCGTCAATCCTGACAGCGTTATCTGGCCATCGATATAGACCCCCACGCCTTCGGCAGGAATAGTATCGAAAATGACATCGCCCAGCCACCGCGCATTGGACAGAAGATCGTTGTCCTGCGCGACCGCCGACATCAGCCTGTCAGCCACCTGCCGTGCCTTGCCCTCATAATCCGCGGCCTCGGCACGCTCGCGGCTTTCCAACATCATGGAGAATATCTGGCCGAACAGTTCGGCGGCGCTGCGTTGCGCGAAACTGGGCAGGCGCGGGCCATAATGGTGGCAGGCGAACAGGCCCCACAACCTGCCCCCCACGATGATGGAAATGGAAAGCGACGCGCCAACGCCCATATTGCCGAGATATTCGATATGGATCGGGGAGACGGCCCGCAAAAGGCTGAGCGACATGTCGAGCGCCGCACCGGACGGGTCCAGCACCGGAACGACCGGCACCGGCTGCGCCTGAACATCCGCGATCACGCGGAAGATGTTACGCAAATAAAGCGCCCGTGCCTGCTGCGGGATGTCCGACGCGGGATAATGAAGCCCGAAAAAGCTGTCGATGCCCGGTCGCAAGGCTTCGGCTACGACTTCGCCGTCTCCACCTTCTGCAAAGCGGTAGACCATGACCCGGTCAAAGCCTGTCAGCGCCCGCACCTGACGCGCGCCATCACGCAGGAACGCGGACATGCCATCGGTCTGCGCCAGCCGCGCCACCATCGAGCGGACCAGCCCGGTTGCCTCCATCTCATCGGCGCGGGCAGGCTCTGCCTCAATGACGACGAGCGAGCCGGAAAAATGCACGGCCACGTCGAAGGGTGGGCAACCATCGATCAGGACGAGGGAGAAAATCCGTTCGACCGCATCACCGCCCCGCAGCAGCGTGATGCGGTTGCGCAAGGTGTGGATCGCATCGGGACAGAAAATGTCGCTGATCGCGTAGCCCAACAGGTCCTGCGGGGTCAGCCGGATGAACTGGTCGATATTTGCCGATACGCGCGACACGAGCCAGTCCGAGGTCAGCGCGATCAGAAATCCGAAAGGCTGGATCATGCCTGGAACGTGGATCGGTTCGCGGTCGCAATTGCTGATGTCGACGGCGAAGTCCGCACCCTCTGGTTCCCGGCCATCAGCCATGCGTCATTGCCTGCTCACCGGAGGCAGCAGCGGCGAACAGCGCAAAGGCTGCTTGGGCCCCCTGCACTGCTTCGCCGATCCAGTCATCGCCTTCCCCTTCAGCCGCGGCGTCGAGCGACTGCTGAAACGCTTGCCACTCGCCCTTTCCATGCACCGCCGAAAGATAGGCGCGAGGAAGATCGTCAGGCACCCGGCGCACGAGCACCGATCCGCCCAGCCGGGACCCTTCCAGCGCATAAAGCGCGCCCCAGCGGAATGCGTCACTGTCGGTTTCATGGATGCTCAGGCCTTCGGGCATGGGTTCACCCAGCGCCGTGAGATCCTGCGCCAGCTTGGGCAATCGCGCCGCGTCGGGCCGGGCCATGGCCTCCAACGGGGCAAGCGCACGGGCATGAGCCTTTAAAAATGCGCCATAGCTTTCCGGCGTGTCCAGCGCGAATCGGGAAAACAGATCATCGACGCGCTGATGCCCAGCCATCGTGGCTTCGCGCAGGGCCTGTCGCACACGGCCAGCAATGGGCGTTCTTTTCACTAGACGTTCCTAATGGCAGTTATTTGGTCGTGCCTTGATGCAAATCAGCTTATTCGGCTTAACCGTTCGGTTCGTGGGCTTTTTCTTTCCACACGAAGATGCCGAATCCGTTTTACCACGACCGTGCGCTAGCAATAGGACCCTTTCAAATAGCTGACAAACAAGTTCAGCCTCTCGACATGGTATCTAAAGTAACAAGGCAGCATGAGGGCGCGATGCCCTAAGGGAAAGCGAAGATCATGTTGAAGAAAATCATGCTGATGGGATTGATGTCGGCGACGATATTGGGCGGAACTGCTCCTGCTTACGCCCAGCGCGGAGACGATGGGGGATGGCGCGTAAGAAGCGACCGACCTGCCGCCCGCGCCGATAGCGGACGGTCAGGCGGTGAAGCCCGTCAACGGGGCCAGGCCCAGCGGGTACAACAGCAGCGCCGTGACGATCGGCCTGCCGCCAGAGTGGTGCAGTCGCGGCCCCAGGCGCAATGGCAGGGTGACGGGCGCAGGTCCAATGACGCACGACCTGAACGCCGCGAAGGCTGGCGCGTGTTGCAGACATCACAGGAAAATCGGCGTGAAGTGCGGGACGATCGGCGTGAAAATCGCCGGGACGACCGTCGCGATGATCGCCGTGGCGACAATCGCCGAGACGATCGCCGCGGCAATGACCGTTGGAATGACGGCGATCGGCGCTGGGGCGGCAATGCCGCTGTGGGTCGGCGGTACGATGATCGCACCCGCTGGAGCAGCCAGCGGCGCTGGGACAATGGCTGGCGGCAGGACCGCCGCTATGACTGGCGCAGCTATCGCTCGCATTATAGCGACCGCTACCGCGTCGGCCGCTATCACGCCCCGCGCGGATGGAATTACGGCTATAGCCGCTATTCGATAGGTATCGTCCTCAACAGCCTGTTATTTTCCAACAGCTATTGGATCAACGACCCTTGGTCCTATCGCCTGCCGCCCGCTTATGGAACGCTGCGCTGGGTCCGCTATTATGACGACGCCCTGCTGGTCGACATTCGCGACGGCTATGTCGTCGATGTAATCCACGACTTCTTCTGGTGAACATAAGCGGGGATCGCGGTTCCTGAATCGCCTTTAGAAAGATTGGGTCCGAAGTCACAGGCTTCGGGCCCTTTTCATTTGCAGCCACGGGATCAACGGTGGCAGGAGGCTGTCATGGCCGTAGAGATCGATGATGGAGGCGCAGCATCCGATGTCCGCGCGCGGATCGGACAGGCTGTGCGTGCCCGGCTGGACCGAAATCCGCTGGTCAGCCGGATCGACGCCCCTAAACTGGAAATCTACGGACGCCGCGATTTTTTGAGCGAGGTCGAGTGCGCGGACCTGCGCGGCCTGATCGACGCCGATGCACAGCCTTCCACCCTGTTTTCCGGTAGCGCCAATGCCGACTACCGGACCAGCCACAGCTGCAATCTGGACCCGGCCAACCCGCTGGTCATGGCGATCAGCGATCGTATCTGCGCACTGACCGGGCTGACCGCCGACCATGGCGAAACGCTGCAAGGCCAGCGCTATGCCCCAGGTCAGGAATATAAGGCGCATTGCGACTATTTCCCGGTCAGCGCCAGTTACTGGCCCGCCATGCGCAAAACCGGCGGGCAGAGGAGCTGGACCGCGATGATCTATCTGTCGCCCGTCAACGCCGGTGGCGAAACCCATTTTCCGCATTGCGAATTCATGGTGCCGCCGGTGGAAGGAATGATCCTGATCTGGAACAATATGAACCCCGACGGAGCGCCCAATCCCAACAGCCTGCACGCTGCCCGACCGGTGGCAAGCGGGATGAAATATGTGGTGACGAAATGGTTTCGCGAACGGCGCTGGACAGCCTGAGCGCTCTGCGCCCTCATCATCCTTGATACACATTGCGACATAAATGACCGGTAGCTGACTGGCCTGTTCGCGGCCGGTTCAGCGGATGCCGGGCATAACCATCATGTTGGCGGCGGACCCTGCCAAAGGGTTAACCGCCAAAGATGATGGGAGAAATGATATGCGTAAGTTGATCATCCTGGGCCTGATCGCAGCAACGGCGATGCCGGGCGCCGCCATGGCCCAGTCGCGCGGCGAGGTCCGCGACAGCGCGCGGGAGTTGCGGCAGGAACAGCGTGAACTGCGCGACGCCCGCCGCTATGGCGACCGTCGAGATGTACGCGAAGAGCGCCGCGACGTCCGTGAGGCCCGGCGCGAGGTGCGGGAGGATTGGCGCGATTACCGCCGATCAAACCGCAATGTCTATCGCGCCGGAAGCTGGCGCGCGCCTTTCCGCTACACACGTTGGAACGAGGGTGCGCGAATCCGCCCCGTTTATTACAGCTCACGCTATTATATCAGCGATCCCTATCGCTATCGCCTGCCCCGTCCCGGCAACAATCTGCGCTGGGTGAGGCACTATAATGACGTGCTGCTGGTCAATGTTCGTAGCGGACGGGTGATGCAGGTCCATCGCGGTTTCTTCTGGTAATCGCGAGGCTTTGAACAACAACGGCTCCGGGTCCTTACGATCCGGGGCCGTTTTGGTGTCGGGGATATTTAGAAGGTCCTGGAACCCCTTGGCCGCGCCGCCCGTCTCCGAGCGGGCGCGGCCGATGACACGCGCGAGGCGCGCCATCAGTCCGAAAGGGGGGTGGACCACCGCATGCAACGTTCGGAGGCGCGGAAAGTTCCGTTCGGGTCGCCCTATTCCCCCAGCGCCTCTGCAATGAGCTTACGGCTGTTGGGGATGCCGTACAGGGCAATGAAGCTACCCATGCGAGGCCCCTGATCGGCCCCCAGCAGCGTCTGATACAGCGCCTTGAACCAGTCCCTCAGCTCGGCAAATCCGAACGCTTCATCCTTGCCGATCGCATAGACGATGTTTTGCACATCTTCCGCGCTGGCGTCGGTGGGGAGAGCGGACAATTCCGCGTCCAGCCTGCGAAGCGCGGCGGCTTCGTTCGGCTCTGGCGCGCGGCGCTGGAGCGTGGGCGCAACGAAATCCCGGTGATAGGCGAGCGCATGACCGATCAGCGCATCCAGTTCGGGATAAGCATCCGCGCTGGCGCCCGGCACATAATTTTGCAGATAACCCCAGACCTGATCGCGCTTTGCATCGCTCATCACGCCGACAAGGTTCAGCAACAGGCCGAAAGTCACCGGCAGTTCGCCTTCAGGCAGCCGCCCGTCGTGGATATGATGGACCGGGTTGCCCAGCTGCTGTTCGACCGCCTGCTTGGGGTAATTGCCGCGGAACTGCCAATATTCGTCCACGGCGCGCGGGATGACGCCCATGTGCAGCTGCTTTGCCTTTTTCGGCTCACGATAGGCGTAGAAGGCCAGGCTTTCCTGCGGTCCATAGGTCAACCATTGTTCCAGGCTGAGGCCATTGCCCTTGGACTTGGAGATCTTCTCCCCCTTTTCATCCAGGAACATTTCGTAGTTGAAGCCTTCGGGCGGGCGGGCACCGAGCGCGCGGCAGATCCTGGAGCTTTGCGTAACCGAATCGATCAGATCCTTGCCCGCCATTTCATAGTCGACGCCCAGCGCGACCCAGCGCATGGCCCAGTCGACCTTCCATTGCAGTTTGGCCCCGCCCGACAGGATCGACTGTTCGATGACTTCGCCTTCATCCTCGAAACGGACGAGGCCCGCATCCGCGTCGATCACCTCGACCGGGACCTGCAGCACGATGCCGCTCTTGGCGCTGATCGGCAGGACCGGGGAATAGGTCGCCTGCCGTTCCTTGCGCAGCGTCGGCAGCATGATGTCCATGATGTCCTGATAATGGCGCAGGACATTTTTCAGCGCGTCGTCGAACGCCCCGGACCTGTAGCGGTCGGTCGCCGAAACGAATTCATAGTCGAAGCCGAAGCGGTCGAGAAAGTCCCGCAGCATCGCGTTATTATGGTGGGCGAAACTTTCGAACTTTTCGAACGGATCGGGCACCTGCGTCAGCGGCTTGCCCAGATGCTCCGTCAGCATCGCCTGGTTGGGGACATTGTCCGGCACCTTGCGCAGCCCGTCCATGTCGTCGCTGAACGCGATGAGGCGGGTCGGAATGTCCGACAGCGCGTGATAGGCATTACGCACCATTGTCGTGCGCAGCACTTCGTTGAACGTGCCGATATGCGGCAGGCCAGACGGACCATAGCCGGTTTCGAAAAGGATATAGCCTTTATCAGGCGCGCCCTGCGGATAACGCTTCAGAAGCTTGCGGGCTTCCTCATAGGGCCAGGCCTTGGACGCTTGCGCGGCGGTACGGATGGTTTCGGACACAGTCATGATGAAATGCCCCTAGCCCCGGCGCGAATGAAAGGGAACGGCTAAAGGAAAACCAACGTCGGTTCGCCGTGATTGGGGCAATTTCAGGTTTCCCTTTTGTTCTAGCTCGCCTAATCGAAAAGATGTGATCGACCCCACCACCCTGCCCGCTCTTCATGCCAGCCATGGCGGCATCTGGTTGCGCGAAGGCGACAGAACACAAGCGGTCGCCAAGGGAAGCGCGATCGGGCGCGCGGCGGAAACGCCGGTCCTGCTGCTCAATGCGCCCCTGACCGGGCAAAGGCTGGGCTACCCCGAACTTAACGGGCTGGACCTGCTGGAATTGTGGGCGTTCGTCCATCCTGCCCGTTTTCTGGTGCCCACGGCCAAGGGGCTGGCAGAGGCGCTGGGGCTGGACCGCCCGACTGCCGAAGCTGATATTCCCGCGCTGCTGCAGGCGGCAACAGCTGCCTTGCTGAACATATTGGAGGGGTCCGGCTGGGCCGAACGCGAAGGCGGCTGGACCAGCGCCCAGTCGCTGCATCGGCTTCGCTGGCCCTGGAGCCCCCTGGTCGCGCCGCGTATCCGCCGCCCAGCCGAAGCAGAACGCTGGCTGTTTTCGCGGTTGCCCGAATGGGACGAAGCGCCACCCCGGCCAGCGGCCCGACCCGTCGCCCTGCAAGAGGAAGCGGTGCTGTCACGCCTGTCCGACCTCACCGGCGCCCAGGCCGAAGCGCGGCCGGGCCAGCGCGCCTATGCGGCGGCGGCGGTGGAGGCTTTCCTGCCGCGCGCGCATCGCGATCAGCCCAACATGCTGCTCGCCGAAGCAGGGACAGGCATCGGCAAGACGCTGGGCTATCTGGCCCCCGCATCCCTGTGGGCGACGCAGGCGCAGGGCACGGTCTGGATTTCCACTTATACCAAGGCGCTGCAACGACAGCTTGACCGCGAAAGCCTGCGCCTCTTCCCCGATCCGGCGACCGCCGCGCGGCGGGTCGTGGTGCGTAAGGGCCGGGAAAATTATCTGTGCCTGCTCAATCTGGAGGATGCGTTGCAGGGCGGCTTTGCCGGACGCGCCGCCATATTGGCGCAACTGGTCGCCCGATGGGCGGCCTACAGCAAGGATGGCGACATGGTCGGCGGGGACCTGCCGGGCTGGCTGCCCACCCTGTTCCGGCGCAATGGATCGACCGCGCTGACAGACCGGCGGGGCGAGTGCATCTATGCCGGCTGCCCGCATTATCGCAAATGCTTCATCGAACGGTCGGCGCGCGCGTCCGCCGAAGCGGATATCGTCATCGCCAACCATGCGCTGGTGATGATCAACGCCGCGCGTGGACGGGAAACCGGACAGCGGCCACAACGCATAGTCTTCGACGAAGGCCACCATCTGTTCGACGCGGCTGACGCAACATTTTCCGTGGCGCTGTCCGGGCACGAAGCGATCGAGTTGCGCCGGTGGATCATGGGGCCGGAAGGCTCTTCGCGCGGGCGGCGGCGCGGGCTGGCGGCGCGCCTGTCCGACCTTGCCAGCTATGACGAGGAAGGCGGCGACGCGATCCGCGCGGCGGCGGACGCGGCGCGTGCCCTGCCCGCCGACGAATGGCTGAAACGCATCGTCGCGGGCGAGCCGTTTGGCCCGGTCGAACAGCTGCTGTCCGCCGTGCGCGGGACTGTCTTTGCGCGCGCCGCGGACACCGGCGAAGCGGATGCGGGCTATGGGCTGGAAACGGAGCTTGCCGAACCTGACGGCGCGCTGGTGGAAGCTGCGCAGGATGCCGCGCTCGCGCTCGATACGCTGCTGCGACCGCTTGCCCGGCTCGCCAAGCGGCTGGAAGCGGTGGTGGAAGATGCGCCGGACTGGCTGGACGGCGCAGCACGGGCGCGGATCGAAGGCGCGATCGCCTCTCTGGGCTGGCGGCGTGACCTGATCACTGCGTGGCTGGCTTTGCTGGCGCGGATCGGTGGGCCCGCCGACCCGGACTATGTCGACTGGCTGACGGTCGATCGGGTGGAGGGGCGCGAATATGACATCGGCGTCCACCGCCACTGGCTGGACCCGACCCGCCCCCTGGCCGAAACCGTATTGAAGCCCGCGCATGGCGTTCTGGTCACTTCGGCGACGCTGAAGGGTGGCGGCGACTGGGGCAATGCGGAAAGCCGCAGCGGGGCCACACATCTGGCACGCGGAGCGCAGAGGTTCGAAGCGGCCAGTCCCTTCGACTATCCCAGCCGCGCAGAAGTGCTGATCGTCACCGATATCAAGCGCGGCGACATTGCGGCCCTGTCCGGCGCCTATGCCCGGCTGATCGAAGCGGCGGGCGGTGGCACGCTGGGCCTGTTCACCGCCATAAGGCGGTTGCGGGCAGTGCATGCGCGGATCGCCGACCGGCTGGCGCGGGGCGGGCTGCCGCTTTACGCCCAGCATGTCGATCCCATGGACACGGGCACGCTGATCGACATTTTCCGTGACGATCCGCGCGCGTCGCTGCTGGGAACCGACGCCCTGCGCGATGGCGTCGACGTGCCGGGCCAGTCGCTGCGGCTGGTGGTGATGGAGGGGGTTCCCTGGTCCAAGCCCACCGTATTGCATGCCGCGCGGCGACTTGCTGGGGGCGGCGCGGCCTATGACGACCGGCTGATCCGCGCACGATTGGCGCAGGCTTTCGGTCGGCTGATCCGACGGGCGGAGGATAGCGGCAGCTTCGTCATTTTGTCCGCCGCCATGCCCAGCCGCCTGCTCAGCGCCTTTCCCCCTGGCACGCCCATCCGGCGCGTGACGCTGGATGAAGCGATCATTGCGGTCAACACGCATTCCCGCGCTGGCGTTGGGGGCGGCGCGGCGCTAGGGCATCAGGACGACGAATCCGGCATGCACGACCTGGAGCAAAGATGAAGCGGCTGACCCTTTTGCGCCATGCCAAATCCGACTGGGACGATCCGGTAGCACGCGATTTCGATCGACCGCTCAATCGGCGGGGGGAAAAGGCGGCGATGATCGTTGGCCAGTTCGCACGGTCACGCAAAATGGCGTTCGACCTGTTGGTCGCATCACCCGCCGTCCGCGTAACCCAGACATTGGACACTTTCCTGGTCGGCTATGGCGATGCGCTAGAGCCGCATTGGGACCGTCGCATTTATCTGGCGTCGGCGGCCACATTGTTCGACGTGATCCGCGACCTGCCCGAAACCGCTCACAATGTGTTGATGGCGGGCCATAATCCGGGGCTGGAGGAATTGATATTGGAGCTTGTGCCTGATGATGGGACAAGCCGGTTGCGGGAAGAAGTCGAAGTCAAGTTTCCGACCGCCAGCCTGGCGACGATGGACCTGGCGGTTGACCGCTGGGTCGACGCACACAAAGGGGTTGCGACACTGGCGAGCTTCATCCGCCCCCGCGACATCGATCCTGCGCTCGGTCCGGGATCACGCTGAATCCAGGCAGCGGGGGCATAGTCGGGCGCCCGCTCATTGACCTCACCGAACATGGGAGATCGTCCGCCGCTCTTTCCGCGTCAGAGGGTGTCCCGCCCGTTGACCGCGCGGGCCAACGTAGCGCGAATGGATTGAAGCCGTTCAAGAATATCCTGCGGCTGCGAGTCCTGTATTGACGTTTCCGGCGCAGGAGCAACGTTGGTCGGCACAGCTGCGCCACCCCCTTGCGCAAGCGCCTTTTGAGCGCCGCGGACGGTGAACCCTTCGACATTCAACAACTGGTTGATACGCCGAACGAGGGCGACGTCAGCGGGGCGGTAGTAACGCCGGTTACCGGATCGCTGCAGCGGCCTAAGTTGAGGAAAACGTGTTTCCCAATATCGCAATATATGCTGGGGAAGGCCCAATTCCGCCGACAGTTCGCTGATGGTCAGGAATGCGCCGTCTGCCTTGTTCATGCCAATGATGTTGCACCGTTAGCCGCCTAAAGGCAACCATGGGCGCATTCCAGAGATTGACCCTGCCCGCCGCTCAGGAGGCGGCGACGCGGTCCCGCATGGTCTGGCTGGCGCGAAAGGTCAGCACCCGGCGCGGTTCGATCGGCACTTCAACCCCTGTCTTGGGATTGCGGCCCATGCGCTGGGTTTTGTCACGCAGGACAAAGGTGCCGAAACTGGAGATTTTCACATTTTCCCCGCGCTCCAGCGCTGCGGACATATGGTCCAATATGGATTCGATAATGGCGGCGGACTCCGCGCGCGACAGGCCGATATGACGGTTCACGCTTTCAGCGAGATCCGCACGCGTCAATGTGCCGGAAACAGTCATGATTCGTCCCCACCTGCATCCGCTTGATATTCGCGGACTTCAATGATGGATTTTGCGACAAACCGAGCGATTCTGCAAGGTAACTTGCGGGGAAAAGTCCATGAAATTGCCGCAAATAGGGACGATCAGACCCGAAGAACGCATGCACCCCAGGTAAAGCCGCCACCCATGGCTTCGAGGACGAGCAAATCGCCCGGCTTTATGCGCCCGTCGCGGGTGGCCAGGTCAAGCGCCAAAGGCACCGAAGCGGCCGATGTATTGGCGTGGCGGTCCACGGTCATGACCACCTTTTCAGGCGAAAGCTTCAGCTTGCGCGCGGTCGCGTCCAGGATGCGCGCATTGGCCTGATGCGGGATCAGCCAGTCAATTTCGGTGGGCGCAAGGCCCGCCAGTTCCATGACTTCCGTCAGCACCGAGGCCAGGTTGACGACAGCGTGGCGGAACACCTCCTGCCCCTTCATCCGCAGCTTGCCGACCGTCTGCGTGGTCGAAGGGCCACCATCGACATAGAGCAGCTGGTTGTGGCGTCCGTCGGCATGAAGTTTCGACGACAAAATGCCGCGCTTGCCATCAACGCTTTCTTCCGCGCCCAGCACGATCGCGCCCGCGCCATCGCCGAACAGGACGCAGGTGGTGCGGTCTTCCCAGTCCAGGATGCGGCTGAATGTTTCAGAGCCGATGACCAGAGCGCGCTGCGCTGCGCCCGACCGGATCATGCTGTCGGCGACGGTCACGGCATAGAGGAAGCCGGAACATACGGCGGCCACGTCGAAGGCGACGCAATCGTCAATGCCCAGCGCCGCCTGCACCAGTGTGGCGCTCGCGGGAAAGGTCTGGTCCGGCGTCGCGGTCGCCAGGATGATAAGGTCGATGTCCTGCGGCGAAAGGCCCGCCATATCCAGGGCAGCGCGGGCAGCTGCGGTCGCCAGGCTGGCGGTCGTTTCACCTTCGCCAGCTATGTGCCGGTTGCGGATGCCCGTGCGTTCGACAATCCATTCGTCGCTCGTCTCGACGGTCTGCGCCAGTTCGGCGTTGCTGACCGCACGAACTGGCAGCGCGGAACCAGTGCCCAGAAGAACGGATCTGCGAATCACTTTGCGGTCAGCTCCTGTTTCGACGCAACCGCAGACAGCGACGCAATGCCTGCCATGTCGGCGGCGATGCGCCGGGTGATGTCTTCTTCCAGCAGGCGCGCCGCGACGTGAACCGCGTTGGCGACCCCCTTGTCATTGGCGCTGCCATGGCTTTTCACCACCACGCCATTAAGGCCCAGGAAGACCGCGCCATTATGGTTGTTGGGGTCCAGATGGTGCTTGAGCAAATGCATCGCAGGCTTGGAAATCAGGAAGCCGATCTTGGACCGGATGGAACTGGTGAAGGCGGTGCGCAGCAGGTCCGTGACGAACCGGGCCGTGCCTTCCGCAGTCTTGAGCGCGACATTGCCGGAAAAGCCGTCACTGACGATGACGTCCGCGTCGCCCCGACCGATCTTGTCGCCTTCGGTGAAGCCTTCAAAGGATAATGGCAGGCTGGCGGCGGCGCGCAGCATGGCGGCGGCGTCGCGGATTTCCTCCGTGCCCTTCATCTCCTCCGTCCCGATATTCATCAGCCGGACACGGGGACGGTCCAGGTCGAACGCGATGCGGGCATAGGCGGCCCCCATCACAGCGAATTGCACCAGGTTGCGGGCATCGCATTCCGTATTGGCGCCCAGGTCGAGCATGACCACGTCATTGTCGCCAAGCGTGGGCAGCAGCGCCGCCAGCGCCGGGCGATCGATCCCCGGCATGGTGCGCAGCGCCACCTTCGCCATCGCCATCAGCGCGCCGGTATTGCCCGCAGACACGGCCGCGCCCGCTTCGCCTGCCTTCACCGCAGCGATGGCCATGCTCATGGAGCTGGCCTTCTTGCGGATGGCGACGCTGGGCTTGTCCCCGGCATCAACCACGTCCTTGGCATGAACGACTTCCGAGGCGGCGCGCAGGTTCGGGTGATTGTCGAGCGCGGACTTGATCCGCGACTCATCGCCGAACAGCGTGAAGCGCAGCCCTTCGTGACGATGACGGGCAAGCGCCACGCCAGCGATCATCACGCGCACGCCTTCATCCCCGCCCATCGCGTCGATTGCGATTCGCGGCTGGCTGGACACTTCAGGACACCTTTACAGGAGAGAGAGTGTCGTTACGCCCCGACAGCAACGACTTCACGGCCATTATAGTGGCCGCAGCTGTCGCACAGATTGTGCGGCCGCTTGAGTTCACCGCAGTTCGAGCATTCCTGGAACGCTTCGACGCGCAGCGCATCATGGCTGCGGCGCATGCCACGACGGGACGGGGTAGTTTTCCTCTTGGGGACAGCCATGTCGGCACCTTATTCCGTAATTATCTGGTTGTGCAACCGGCCAGTATCCGACGGGAAGCGACGCCACAGGGCGCCGCAGACCCATGCGGCCCGGGTGATCGCGAAGCCATGCGCCTATAGCCTTTTTTGATCGGGGCGCAAGTCCTTCCTTGCCGTTGGCACCGACCCCTCTACCTTGCCGTCCGGTAAAAAGATGAGGGAGGAAGACATCATGCTGCTGCCGATCACACTGACGCTGGCCGCCGCCTGCGCATTTCTGAACCTGTGGCTGGCGATCCGTTGCGTGAAGATTCGGATGGCCAACAAGACGCTGCATGGCGATGGTGGCGACCCGTTGCTGGCGCGGCGCATCCGCGCCCAGGCGAACTTCGTCGAATATACGCCGCTGGTCCTCATCCTGTTCGTTCTGGTGGAACTGGCGATCGGATCGCCGCTGTGGCTGTGGATCATGGCATGCACCTATGTCATTGCGCGGATCGCTCATCCGCTGGGCATGGATGCCGATCATCCAACGCCCTGGCGCGCCACAGGCGCAATGCTGACCTGGGCCGTCATGGTCGTCCTGGCCGTTGCAGCGCTGTACATAGCCTATAGCGCGACACGTGAAGTCCCCGCGCCGCCTGCGCTCGCCGCCCAGGTCTGATCAATTCAGGCCAGCACGGCGTCGCTGACAAAGGGGTTGGTGCGGCGTTCATGGGCGAAATTGCTCATGGGGCCGTGCCCCGGCACAAACGCCGTGTCGCCGCCCAGCGGCCACAGCTTCCCGGTGATCGCGTCGATCAGATGCTGATGATTACCCATCGGGAAGTCGGTTCGCCCGATTGACCCCTGGAACAACACATCGCCGACAATGGCCAGCTTACTGGGCGCATGGTGAAAGACGACATGGCCAGGCGTGTGGCCAGGGCAGTGGTAGACGTCCAGCGTCAGATTGCCGACCGTGACCTGGTCGCCGTCAGCCAGCCAGCGATCCGGTTCGAATATCTGGCCGTTCACACCATAGTTGCGGCCATCCTCCTCCAACCGGTCGATCCAGAAGCGGTCGGCTTCATGGGGACCTTCGATGGGTACGCCCAGTTCCTTGGCGAGGATGCCCGCCTCTCCGCAATGGTCGATATGACCGTGGGTCACCAATATCTTTTCGATGGTGACGCCCTGCTGATCGGCTGCCGCCTTCAAGCGCGGCAGATCGCCGCCGGGATCGACGAACGCGCCGCGCCGGGTGGCGGTGCACCAGAACAGGGTGCAATTCTGCTGGAGCGGCGTCACCGGGATCAGCGCGGCCTGAAGCGGCGGGGTCTGCGAAGGCGTGGTCATCGCGCCGATGTGGCGAAGCTGCGCGGCGTGCGCAAGAGCCGGGCTGCACAAGCGACCGTCAATCGCGCTACTCTACCTGCTCAAGGCCGAGCGGTTCGGCCAGGCTGATCCCGTCCAGCACCTTTGCGGTTTCGTCCCGCACCCGCAACATGACACGGTGCAAGCGGCATTCCGATTCGGGCAGGCAGTTGGTGCAGCTTTCATGCGCGAAACGGCTGGCGCAGGGCGTCAGCGCCAGCGATCCGCGCGTCAGCCGGACGATGTCGCCATAGCTGATGTCGATGGGCGCCAGCGCCAGCCAGTAGCCGCCGTCCCTTCCCCGCTGCGTCGCCACCAGGCCTTCGCGGGAGAGTTCGGAGAGGATCACCGTCAGGAATTTTGCCGGAATATTCTGCCGCGTGGCGATTTCGTTCAGGGGCACAGGTCCCTGGCGGTAACGGTCGGCAAGATGCTGGAGCGCGCGGATGGCGTAACGGGTCTTCTGCGAAAGCATGGCCCCGTTATTCGCTCCCCGGCCTCATTTTACAAGCCGCCGCGCCGCCGATCAGGCCTTTACACCCGCCAGTGCGGTTTCATAGGTCGTCGCCTTGAAGCCCACCACGGTGCTGCCGCCGACATCCAATATGGGCCGTTTGATCATCGACGGATTGGTCGTCATCAGCAGGATCGCCTTTTCCGCGTCGATATGCGCCTTATCGCCTGCGTCCAGCGCCTTGAAGGTGGTGCCGGAACGGTTGAGGATGGTTTCCCACCCATGTTCCATCACCCATTCTTCCAGCTTGCCCTTGTCGACGCCGGACACCTTATAATCATGGAAGCTGTAGGCGACGCGCTCATTATCCAGGAAATTGCGCGCTTTCTTGATCGTGTCGCAATTTTTGATGCCGTACATGGTGATCATGGGGTCAGCCTTTGAACGCGGTGACTTCGACTTCGACCTTCATCTCCGGCTTGATAAGGCCGGTGACGATGCAGCTGGCCGCGGGGCGGATGTCGCCAAAGACCGGAGCGGTCGCCTGGCCCAGATCGTCCCAATAAGCAGGGTCAGTGATATAATAGGTCACGCGCACCACATCGGCGAAGGAAAAGCCCGCTTCGTCCAGCGCCTTGCCAATGACCTTCAGCGCATTTGCGGTCTGATCGACGACGCTTTCGGGCATCGCCTTGGTTTCCGGGTCGGTGCCGGTCGTGCCAGCCACGAAGCACCAGTCGCCCTGGACGACGGCGCGGGAATAGCCGACCTGCGCTTCGAACGGCGAGCCCGAGGAAATGAGTTTGCGGGACATGGGAAGGTTCCTTCGAGCGGAAACGGGGAAAGGATTGGGCGGCTCTTGCCCCGTGCCGTCGCTGCTGTCCAGAGGCTTTCGCCGGGCCAGGAACAGCGGCGCGGCTGATCCGTTGATGGGCCAAGGAGACATGCCATGGACCAGGACGACAAGAGCCCCATTCCCGACCCTATCGAGGAAAATGACGAACAGAGGGACAGCGGATCGCAGGCGCAGGACGTAGCCGACGACGCGCGGGTCCGCAGCACTGACCTGTCCGAGGACAGCGAGCGCGGCGGCAAGCCCAATCCGGCCCAGATCATCCCCGATGACACCCCCGATCTGGTCGAGCGGATGGAGGAAATGAACCGATCCGGTCGAATCGACATGGACGCCTATGCCGGTGAGCCGCAGATGGATGATGAGGAGGATTCGCTGGGTCCGACAGAGCGGCAGCGCTGACCATATTCCTTGGGTCGCCGCCATTACGGAGCTTGATCGGATGAGGTTGGGCGCGCGGACCTGCGCCTGATTCCTATGCTGGACGGATGATGTTCCACCGTCCACGTCCGACGAGCGCCTTCTTGGCCTTCTTGCTGAGCATATTGGGGCAGCAGGCTTCGGCGACCGCTTCAAACACCGCCTCTTCTCGCTTCACCTTTTGCCATAGCGGCGGCGGGGTGAATTGCGTGGTGGACGGCGATACTTTCTGGATGAGCGGCGAGAAAGTGCGGATCGCGGATATCGATACACCCGAAACGCATAACCCGCGCTGCGAAACGGAACGGAAGCTGGGCGATCGGGCGACGCGGCGGTTGCAGGCGTTGCTGAATGCGGGAGCCTTTTCCACAAGGCGGATCGATCGGGAGCGGGATCGCTATGGTCGGCTGTTGCGGATCGTGACGCGCGACGGCCGTTCGATCGGGTCGATGCTGGTCGCAGAAGGGCTGGCGCGCCCCTGGACGGGATCGCGCCAGCCCTGGTGCCGTAGTTAACGGCAGTTCAGACTGCCACGGTCGATCTCACGACCGAGCAGAGCGCCCGCGCCGCCACCGATCAGGATGCCAGCCGTATTGGAATAGCCGCGATCAAGTTGTCCGCCGAGCAGCGCGCCCAGCGCCGCGCCAACGATCAGGCCGGTCGTGCCGTCCGACCGGCGGCAATAATAGCGATCGTCATAACCACGATAGATGCGGGTGCCGCGCGTCACGCGGATCGGTTCATAACCGCTGCGATAATAGCGGTCGGGACGATAGCGGCTACCATAACGGCGATCCGGGCGGTTCCAGTCATAGCCATAGACGACCTTGCCGGGGCGTTTCCAATGACCGCGGTGGCGGCCATTGTCGCGGCGATCGTCGCGCCAGTCGCGGCGGGCCTCCCGTACATCCTTGCGATAGTCGCGACGGGCTTCGCGATTGTCCTTGCGATAATCCCGGCGCGCTTCCCGCATATCCTTGCGATATTCGCGCGCATTTTCGCGATGTTCCCGCGGCTGGGCGAGCGCAGGCACGCTGGTCAGCGTCATCACACCCAGCGAAAGCGCGGACAGCGCGCTTTTCAAGCTGATCTTCATGAGTTTGCTCCTTGCCAAATAAGTCAGGCTGCTGGGTTAAACACATGATCGGGGATGGACGTTGCATGAACGCAACAAAACTGCGCGTTCAGCGGGCCGACATGTGGAGGTTGCCTTCGCATTGGTCGCATTTTAAACAGGTTCAAAAGCCGCGTGAGGGCATAACGGGCACGCGGCGGACATCCTTACATCGCGCGGCTCGCTGATCACCGTTGAGCGTATAATTGCGTGGGATGTTATAAGCACACCCCACGCATGATCAATTACGCTGTCCTTTGGTTTGATCCTGTCCCAACGCCGAAGCGGCGACCGACTTGATCTGAGCCTTCGTGGGGTTGGAAATCTTGCCGGACAAGATGCCAGACGCCAAAGTCGAAATCCGACTAGATGTCTGTCGAGGTGGTTGCTTCGACATAATTCACTCCTTTTGACTTGCAGGAAATATCCGAGTAGTCAGGAGCCGCGGACGCGCTGTAAAAGCAACGCGCCCCCGGCTCTAATTCGCTATGATGACCGGGTCATGGACCACATGACGCATCTCCTTTCTCTCTATGGAAGGAGTCTCACACGCTTTGGCTTGCCGGCTTTCGTGTGAGACATTTGGAACTCTGCGGCGGCTGCTTTTAGAAAAGTATGCCGCCGTTTTTACATACAAGATTGGCGCGCCCTTTTTGGTCAAGGTCCGCGCCAACCCAAACTTCCTTGTTTACTCCGCCGCGATGCCCGCAGCCTTGAACATGTCGGGATCGCTCGGTTCATCCACATTGGCGGCGTCGCCGGTCTTGAGCATCTTTCTGCGGTCGAACGCATCCCAGACTTCGTTCCATTGGCCGCGGGTGGCACCCTTTGAATATTCGGTCGCGCGGGTTTCGAAGAAGTTGGCGTGCTCCACGCCGTTCAGCAGCGGAGTCAGCCAGGGGAGCGGATGCTCGTCGATCATGTAGATGG
>CAMPHJ010000019.1 GCA_946885845.1 uncultured Sphingobium sp.
CGCTGACCTCCTGCATGCCATGCAGGCGCTCTCCCAGCTGAGCTAAGGCCCCATCCACCATCAGCGCCGCTTGGGTCCGGCGCTTCGGAGGCGCTGCAATTATGCCGCAGCAACCCCCTTGGCAAGTGCTAAATTCGCTTAATTGTCGATGTCATCGCCATCATTAGCCGCGGCGTCCACGCCCAGATCGTCGTCGCCACCAAGATCAACGTCATTGTCGGGCGAATCGCCGTCATCATCCACGTCCAGATCCAGGTCCAGATCGTCGTCAGCTGTCTCACGCTCACCGTCGGCGGTCTCGATCACCTTCTTGGGCGCTTCCTCATAGGGCAGCGGCTGCTTGGATTTCAGGACCGGTTCGGGTTCCCATGCGGTGTTGCAACTGATGCAAACAACCGGGTCGTTCTTGCCCAGGTCATAGAAGCGCGTGGCGCATTTCGGGCAGGTACGCTTCGTACCCCATTCAGCCTTGACCATGTCCGGCCTTGTCCTTCTCGCGAATGCTCAAACAGAAATCACGCGGCACGACAACGTCGTCCGCAAAGCGTGGCGCGCCTTGCCATAGCGGAACCGCGCTGTCAAAAGCCGGGCGCAAATTTTCAGCTTTCGCAACGGATTCACGCGTGACCGCTTCTTCTGACCAGCCCTGCCCGATGACTTTTTCCAGCGCGCCGCCGCTGTCCGGCCATGTGACCGTGCCGGGCGACAAGAGCATTTCGCATCGATCGCTGATGCTTTCGGCCCTTGCGGTAGGCGAAAGTCGGGTGGAAGGCCTGCTGGAAGGTGAAGATGTCCTTGCAACCGCAGCGGCCATGCGCGCCATGGGCGCCGATATCCGGCGCGATGAAAATGGCGTGTGGCACATCAATGGCGTCGGCGTCGGCGGCCTTCTTCAGCCCCAGACGGCGCTCGACATGGGAAATAGTGGCACATCGACCCGCCTGCTCATGGGCCTGGTCGCCAGCCATGGCATCACCGCCACTTTTATCGGCGACGCTTCGCTGAGCAAACGGCCCATGGCCCGTGTGACCGAGCCGCTTTCGCGCATGGGCGCAAGCTTCATGACCAGCCCCGGCGACCGGTTGCCGCTCACCATGCGGGGGGCCTGCCCTGCCGTCCCGCTCGACTATCGCCTTCCGGTCGCTTCGGCTCAGGTAAAGTCCGCCATCCTCCTCGCCGGTCTGAATGCCCCCGGCATCACGCGGATCGTCGAGCCGGTTCCCACCCGCGACCATAGCGAACGCATGCTGAAAGGATTCGGCGCGGACCTGAAGGTCGAGGTTGAGGCCGATGGCACCCGCATCATCACCCTGACCGGGGAGGCAGAGCTTCGCCCCCAAGCCATCACTGTGCCCGGCGATCCATCGTCAGCTGCTTTCCCGATCGTCGCGGCGCTTATCACGCCCGGTTCGGAAATCACGGTGACCAATGTCGGCATGAACCCGACCAGGGCTGGCCTGTTCGGAATCCTGTCGGCGATGGGCGCTGACCTCAACTTCTCCAATGAACGGGAAGTAGGCGGCGAACCGGTCGCCGACATCACTGCCCGTTATAGCAGGCTATCGGGCATCGACGTGCCGCCCGACGTCGCACCCAGCATGATCGATGAATTTCCGGTCTTTTTCGTCGCGGCATCCTTTGCCCATGGCACCACACGGACCAGCGGCCTGGACGAATTGCGCGTCAAGGAATCCGATCGCATCGCCCTGATGGCGCGGGGACTTACCCAGATCGGCGCACGGGTCCAGGAAGTCGAAGATGGCCTGATCATCGAAGGAACGGGCGGAGCGCCCCTGCCGGGCGGCAAATCCCCGCCAGTCATCGCGGCATCGCTCGACCATCGGATCGCGATGAGCTTTGCGGTTGCCGGTCTCGCCACGACCGGCGGACTGACGGTCGATGACATGCGCCCCGTTGCGACGAGTTTCCCTGGCTTCACCGCCCTGCTCCAGACGCTGGGCGCGATCCCATGACGTTCGACCTTGCCAATATCATAGGCCTGATTGGGAGCGCTTTGATGGTCGGCGCCTTTGCCTACAGCAACATGGCGCGGACGCTGAACTTCGTGCTGTTCAACCTGTTGAACCTGATAGGCGCACTGCTGCTGATCGCGTCGCTCACCGTCCATTTCAACATGGCGTCGATGGCGCTGGAAGTCGTATGGGCGCTGATTGCTATGGTCAGCCTATGGAAGGCGCTAAGGAAAGGAAGGCCGACATGATTGTTGCCGTCGACGGCCCTGCCGCTTCGGGCAAGGGCACCATCGCCCGCGCCTTGGCCGATCATTATGGCCTTCCATGCCTGGACACGGGCTTGCTGTACCGGGCCGTGGGGCTGTCCGTACTGAAGGCGAGCGGAGACCCGGACCTTGAAGCGGACGCTCTTGCCGCATGCGATTTTCAGGATACGGTCCTGTCAGACCCTTCCCTGCGGACAGAGGCGGTCGGATCGCTCGCCTCTCGCGTATCCATCCACCCGACGGTACGGGAAGCGCTGATCCAGAGGCAGCGCGATTTCGCCGCTCAGCCAGGTGGCGCTATCCTGGATGGACGTGACATCGCCACGGTCATCGTGCCCGATGCCGATGCCAAGATTTTCGTGACCGCCAGCGTTCATGTGCGCGCGCAACGCCGCTATGACGATGGCATCGCTCATGGCGGCCACCCCGATATGGACAGCCTGATCGCCGACATCCAGGCCCGCGATACGCGCGACATGAGCCGCGACCATGCTCCATTGCGCGTGGCCGATGGCGCGGACTTGCTCGACACCAGCAATTTGACTATAGACGCCGCCGTCCAGCAAGCCATCGCGCTGGTGGACGCCCAGTTGGAACGTCGGCGTAAAGCCTGACACAGCGACGGCGCGTGGCATTTCCACGCGCCCTTTTCGCTTTTCTGCTGAGCGTCGACTCCCGATGGCTGATGGACGTTCGTGCGGCATTCGGTCGGGCGGACGTTTTGGCCTAAAGACCGCCGGATACAACCGGCAGGCCAGCAATGATGAATGAAGGACTATTTATGGCCTCTACGGCATTCCCCTCGCGCGACGATTTCGCCGCGCTTCTGAACGAAGCTCTCGGTGGTGAAGATGGCGGCTTTGAAGGCCGCGTCGTCAAGGGCACTGTAACCGGCATCGAAAACGACATGGCGCTGATCGACGTCGGCCTGAAGTCGGAAGGCCGCGTGCCGCTGCGCGAATTCGCCGCGCCTGGCCAGAAGGCTGACCTGAAGGTCGGCGACGAAGTCGAAGTCTATGTCGATCGCGTCGAAAACGCCCATGGCGAAGCAATGCTGTCGCGCGACCGCGCGCGCCGCGAAGCCGCATGGGACAAGCTGGAATCCGAATTCACCGAAAGCGCCCGCGTCGAAGGCGTCATCTTCGGCCGCGTCAAGGGTGGCTTCACCGTCGACCTCGACGGCGCCGTGGCGTTCCTGCCCGGCAGCCAGGTCGACATCCGCCCCGTGCGCGACGTCACCCCGCTGATGGACATTCCGCAGCCTTTCCAGATCCTGAAGATGGATCGCCGCCGCGGCAACATCGTCGTGTCGCGCCGCGCCATCCTGGAAGAAACCCGCGCCGAACAGCGCAGCGGCCTTATCCAGACGCTGGCCGAAGGTCAGATCATCGAAGGCGTGGTCAAGAACATCACCGACTATGGTGCGTTCGTTGATCTGGGCGGCATCGATGGCCTGCTGCACGTCACCGACCTGTCGTACAAGCGCATCAACCACCCCAACGAGATGATCAACATCGGCGATACCGTCCGTGTCCAGATCATCCGCATCAACCGCGACACCCAGCGCATCAGCCTGGGCATGAAGCAGTTGGAAAGCGATCCGTGGGAAGGCGCCGCCGCCAAGTATCCGATCGGCGCGAAGCTGTCGGGCCGTGTCACGAACATCACCGAATATGGTGCGTTCGTCGAACTGGAAGCCGGCATCGAAGGCCTGGTCCATGTTTCGGAAATGTCCTGGACCAAGAAGAACGTGCATCCCGGCAAGATCGTTTCGACCAGCCAGGAAGTCGAAGTCCTGGTTCTGGAAGTCGATCCCGAAAAGCGCCGTATCTCGCTTGGCCTCAAGCAGGCCCAGAGCAATCCCTGGGACAGCTTTGCAGAACGCCACCCGATCGGTTCGACCGTCGAAGGCGAAGTCAAGAACGCGACCGAATTCGGTCTGTTCATCGGTCTGGACGGCGACGTGGACGGCATGGTCCACATGTCGGACATCGCATGGGGCATTTCGGGCGAAGACGCGCTGGCGCTGCACCGCAAGGGCGAGACTGTCGAAGCCGTTGTCCTGGACATCGACGTCGAGAAGGAACGCATCAGCCTTGGCATGAAGCAGCTTGAGCGTGGCGGCCCTGCCGCTGGCGGCACATCTGCCGCTGCAGCCGGTCTGAACAAGAACGCGATCGTCACCGTGACCGTTCTGGAAGTGCGCGACGGCGGCCTGGAAGTACAGGCCGGCGAAGATGGCGCCACTGGTTTCATCAAGCGCAGCGACCTTGGCCGCGACCGCGACGAACAGCGTTCGGAACGCTTCCAGCTGGGTCAGAAGTTCGACGCCATGGTTACCGGTTTCGACCGCGCCAAGAAGCCAACCTTCTCCGTCAAGGCGATGCAGATCGCTGAAGAGAAGCAGGCCGTGGCTCAGTACGGATCGTCCGACAGCGGCGCGTCGCTGGGCGACATTCTGGGCGAAGCGCTGAAGGCCAAGAGCGAAGGCTGAAACCCTTCGATATAGCTTTCGATATAGCGAAAGTAATAAGGCCCGCCGGAACTTCATTCCGGCGGGCTTTTTCTTATCCCAAAATAAGAAATGACTACCGACAATGGCCAATTGTCAGGGGTTTGCGGATTCAGTATGAATGCTATGGGAACCAGAAGGGGGAGCTGGAGGACCGATGATACGTTCAGAATTGATTCAGACGTTGGCGGATGAAAATCCGGACCTGGGCCTTCCAGAGGTCGAGAGGATCGTTGACCTTTTCTTCAAGGAAATTGTCGAGCAGCTGTCGGGCGGGGGCCGGGTCGAGCTGCGCGGTTTCGGGGCATTTACGACGCGTGCACGGGACGCGCGGACCGGGCGCAATCCGCGCACGGGGGAACAGGTGCCGGTGTCGGCCAAGCGCGTGCCCTATTTCAAACCGGGCAAAGAAATGCGTGAACGGCTGAACAGCAAGGTGACTTGATCGCCGCCGCGTCCTTGACGTCGAAGCGCGCAAGCGTCAGGGGGTAAAGCCATGCGGACGTGGCGAAATCGGTAGACGCAGCGGACTTAAAATCCGCCTCCCCCTGGGAATGCGGGTTCAAGTCCCGCCGTCCGCACCAGGTGGAAATCGATATGGCCAGGCTGGATCAGCTATAAGGCTGGAAATTCTGCTGGCTTGCCGCGATGATGCGGCATGACCGGTGCGATCAATCCCCATAGTTTCAGCGATTCCCTCGTCATCCTGGGCGCGGCAGGATTGGTTATCCCGGCCTTTGCCAGATTTCGCGTCAGTCCGGTGATCGGTTTTATCCTGGTGGGCCTGGCGGTAGGGCCAGCAGGGCTTGGGTCGCTCGTAAGCCAATATCCGTGGCTCTTTCATGTCACTATTTCCAATCAGGAAGCCATAGAGCCGTTCGCGGAACTTGGCGTCATATTGCTGCTATTCTCAATCGGGTTGGAACTTAGTTTTCGGCGGCTGTGGACCATGAGGACCCAGGTGTTCGGCGTCGGCGCGACTGAACTGATCGGCAGCGCCACCCTGATAGCCGGAGGCCTTTATGCATTGGGGCAGTCGGCAGCGGGGGCTTTTGGCCTTGGCCTTGCGCTCGCCCTGTCATCGACCGCCGTGGTGCTTCCTATCGTCGGCACCCAAAGCGCGGTCGGGCGCGCCGCCTTTTCTATGTTGTTGTTCGAAGATTTGGCGCTTGTGCCAATCATCTTCATGCTCGGTGCGCTCGCGCCATCGATTGCGACCAGCCCCGATGGTGCGTGGACGGAGTTGGCGAGCACTTTGTTCAAGGGTGGCGTGACCATCGCGGTCATGCTGGTGCTCGGCCGAATTTTCCTGCCACATATTTTTCGCCAGGCAGCTCGCACGAAGAGCCCTGAGGTGTTTCTGGCAGCCAGCCTGCTGGTCGTCATCGTATCCAGCCTCGCCACGTCAATCGCGGGACTATCCCCCATTGTGGGGGCGTTGCTGGCGGGGCTGTTGATCGCCGAAACCGACTATCATGGCGAAGTCGAAGTCATGACCGCTCCGTTCAAGGGGCTGGCGCTGGGCGTGTTCCTGATCACCGTCGGCATGAGCCTGGACGTTCGCGTCATCCTGGCCAACTGGCCATCGCTGGTCCTTGCCGTGTTGGGAGTTGTCGTCGCCAAGACGCTGGTTACAGCGGCGCTCCTGTATTTCTCCGGGGCGCGCAAGGGAGTGGCCCTGGAGGTTGGCGTGCTGATGTCCAGCCCGTCGGAAACAACCCTCATCGTCCTGACGGCAGCGGCAGCGGCGCAACTCATCCTGCCTTCTACCGCCGCATTCTGGCAAATCGTGACCGCAATCGGCCTGACCATCACGCCATTGCTGGCCAGGATCGGCCATGATTTCGCCCGCCGACTGGAAATGGCGCTGGGTGAGGAGATGACCGACGCCGAAGTGGAAAGCACTGAAGCCGCCGCCGTCGTCATTGGCTTCGGTCGGGTCGGGCGCATGGTGTGCGACCTTCTGCGTGTTCATAATCAGCGCTTCATCGTCGTGGAATCCGACGCGGATGTCGTCGCCGAAGCCCGGCGCAGCGGATATCCCATCCTTTTTGGCGACGTGTCGCGTGTCGAAATGATGGACAAGCTGCGGTTGGGCCATGCGCGCGCCCTGATCCTGACGATGGACGACCCGGTGCTGTCCATTCGCGTGACCAAGCGCGTCCGGGGATGGGTGCCCGACCTTCCGATCATCGCACGCGCCCGCGATACCAATCATGCCGCGCAGCTTTACCAGGCCGGGGCCAGCGACGCCGTGCCTGAAACGCTGGAAAGCTCGCTCCAACTCGCTGAAACAGCGCTTGTTGATCTGGGCGTGGCGATGGGTCCGGTGATCGCGTCCATCCACCAGACGCGCGAGGACCTGCGGATGGGGATCAAGGAGGCGGCGCATATGGAGACAGCGCCGAAACTGCGAAGGCTGCGGACAGATGAGGTGCCCTGACGCCGACGCATTCGCGACGGATTTTTGAGCTACTCCAGTGGCACGGGGAAGCAATTTCCCCTTAAGGAAAGCGCCCCCTGCGCACCTATGGCCAACGTCAAGCCGGGACGCTGGCCAGAGCGGCCTTCACGGCATCTAATGCGGCCTGCGCCTTGTCACCTTCGGGACCGCCGCCCTGCGCCATGTCCGGCCGACCGCCGCCGCCCTTGCCGCCCAGCGCTTCGACGCCTGCACGGACGAGATCGACAGCGCTGATGTTGCCCACCAAATCATCGGTCACGCCTACGGCGATGCTGGCGCGGCCTTCGACCACCGCAAGGACGGCGGAGACGCCGCTGCCAAGGGCCGCCTTGTTCTGATCGATCAGGCCGCGCAGTTCCTTGGGGTCGAGACCTTCGATCACCTGACCGATGAAGTTCACGTTGCCGACCTTTTCGGGACCCGCCGCTTGAGCGCTACCGCCACCGCCGAGAGCCAGCGCCTTCTTTGCTTCGGCGAGTTCACGTTCAATCTTGCGGGTCTGTTCGATCAGCGCGGCGATACGGGCCGGAACCTCATCCGGCGTCGTCTTGAGCGCGGCGGCGGACTGACGCAGGCGTTCCTCCCGATCAGTGAGCCAGAGCCGGGCGGATTCGCCGGTCAGTGCTTCGATACGACGGACGCCTGAGGAAACGGCGCTTTCCGAAATGATCTTGAAGATCGCGATGTCGCCCGTCGCGTGAACATGGGTGCCGCCGCACAGTTCGACCGAATAGCTGTTGGCGTCGCCCCTGCCCATGGACAGGACGCGAACTTCATCGCCATATTTCTCACCGAACAGAGCCATCGCTCCCGCCGAAATCGCGTCATCGGGCGTCATTAGCCGGGTCGTCACCGCCTCATTGTGGCGGATCTGCGCGTTCACATGCATTTCCACGGCGGCGATCTGGCTATGCGTCAGCGCTTCGGGGTGGGAAAAATCGAAACGCAGGCGATCCGGCGCGACAAGGCTGCCCTTTTGCGTGACGTGGGCGCCCAACTCATTGCGAAGGGCGGCATGCAACAGGTGCGTTGCGCTGTGATTGGCACGAATGCGGTCGCGGCGGCTGATATCGACCGCCATGTGGATCGTGTCGCCAACCTTGACGCTACCGGCGCCAACCTTTGCCCGGTGGGCGTGGATACGACCGAGCGGCTTTGACGTGTCCTCGACATCCGCGACCAGGCCCGATTGCGAGGTGATGGTGCCAGCATCGCCCATCTGGCCGCCGCTTTCACCGTAAAATGGCGTCTGGTTGGCAATGATGATGACCTCATCGCCCGGCCCCGCCGCGTCGATGCGCGCGCCGTCCTTGACCAGCGCGAGCACTTCGCCCTCACCTTCCGTGCCGTTATAGCCGATGAATTCGGTGCTGCCGGTGGTTTCGGCAATGTCGAACCAGATTTCGTCAGACGCCTTTTCCCCGGAGCCTTTCCACGCGGCGCGGGCAGCGGCCTTTTGTTCAGCCATCGCCTTGTCAAAGCCGCCCCGGTCAACGCCCAGCCCACGCGAGCGCAGCGCATCTTCGGTCAGGTCGTAGGGGAAGCCGTAGGTGTCGTAGAGCTTGAACGCAGTCTCGCCGGGGAGCGTGCCGCCTTCGGAAATGTCGACCGTCGCTTCGTCGAGCAGTTTCAGCCCCTTTTCCAACGTCTGGCGGAAGCGGGTTTCTTCACGCAGCAGCGTTTCTTCGATCAAAGGCTGGGCGCGGACCAGTTCCTGATAGGCGCCGCCCATTTCGGACACCAGGCTGGGCACCAGACGGTGCATCAAGGGTTCCTTGGCGCCGATGATGTGCGCATGGCGCATGGCGCGGCGCATGATACGGCGCAGGACATAGCCCCGGCCTTCATTCGCCGGGAGCACGCCGTCCGCGATCAGGAAGCTGGTCGACCGCAGATGGTCGGCAATGACGCGGTGACTGGCCTGATGCTCGCCATCAATGGCGGTCCGGGTCAGTGCGCCCGATTCTTCGATCAGCGCCTTGAACGTGTCGGTGTCATAATTGTTATGGACGCCCTGAAGCACGGCGGCGACTCGCTCCAGCCCCATGCCGGTGTCGATGCTGGGCCGGGGCAGTTCGCCCACGATCTCGTTCGCTTCCTGCTCATATTGCATGAAGACGAGGTTCCAGATCTCAACGAAACGATCGCCGTCTTCCTCAGGCGATCCGGGAGGTCCACCCCAGATATGATCGCCATGATCGTAGAAGATTTCCGAACAGGGGCCGCAGGGACCGCTGTCGCCCATCGCCCAGAAATTATCCTTGGTCGGGATGCGAATGATGCGCTGGTCAGGCAGGCCCGCAATTTTTTTCCACAGATCGAATGCTTCGTCGTCGGTGTGATAGACCGTCGCCGTCAGTTTTTCGGCGGGCAGGCCCCATTCCTTCGTCAGCAGGGTCCAGGCGTGCACAATCGCCTGCTCCTTGAAATAATCGCCGAAGCTGAAATTGCCGAGCATTTCGAAGAAAGTATGGTGGCGCGCGGTGTAGCCGACATTGTCGAGGTCGTTATGCTTGCCGCCCGCGCGGACCGACTTCTGGCTGCTGGTAGCCGTGGAATAAGGCCGCGATTCCAATCCGGTAAAGACATTCTTGAACGGCACCATGCCCGCGTTGACGAACATCAGGGTCGGGTCGTTGTGCGGCACCAGCGGCGCGGACGGAACGATGGTGTGGCCGTTCGCCCCGAAATAGTCGAGGAAGGAGCGGCGAATGTCGTTTGTCGATGTCATGGGGGCGATTTAGTTGCAAGCGCCCCGGCGCACAAGCGGGGCTTTTCACCGCAGGGGTCGAGCGGGTTTTCTTATCCGACAGGCGGGGATGGCCTTTGGATGATGTCGCCATTGCCCCGGCGATGAATGGCCACTAATCCCCCAGCATGGACGAAAACACACGCCGCGCCGCACTGGACTATCACCGCCTGCCGCAACCGGGAAAGCTGCGGATCGAGCCGACCAAGCGAATGGTCAATCAGCGCGATCTGGCGTTGGCCTATTCTCCGGGCGTCGCCGCGCCATGCCTGGAGATCGCGCAAGACCCCGAAAAGGCGATGGACTATACCGCGCGCGGCAACCTGGTCGCGGTCATTTCCAATGGCACGGCGGTGCTGGGCCTGGGCGCCATCGGCGCGCTGGCGTCCAAGCCGGTGATGGAGGGCAAGGCGGTCCTGTTCAAGAAGTTCGCCGACATCGACGTGTTCGACCTGGAGGTCGATACAACCGATCCTGAAAAGTTCATCGAGGCCGTTTCGCTGCTGGAACCAAGTTTTGGCGGCATCAACCTGGAAGATATCAAGGCGCCCGAATGCTTCGCCATCGAGGCGGAACTGAAGAAGCGGATGAACATCCCCGTTTTCCACGACGACCAGCATGGCACCGCCATCGTCGTCGCGGCGGCGGTGCGTAACGCGCTGGTCCTGCAAGGCAAAAGCCTGGCCGAAGCAAGACTGGTAACGTCGGGCGCTGGCGCGGCGGCGCTCGCCTGCGTCGACTTGCTCGTGTCCATGGGACTGCAGGTGGACAATGTCACGCTGACCGACAAGGATGGGGTGATCCATTCCGGGCGCGAGGACATGCTGCCCAACATGGCGCGTTATGCCCGCGATACGAACGCCCGGACTTTGCCGGAAGTGCTGCCGGGCGCGAACATCTTCCTGGGGCTATCCGCGCCGGGCGTGTTGAAGCCCGAATGGTTGCCGCTGCTGGCCGACAGGCCGCTGATCTTCGCGCTGGCCAATCCAGAGCCGGAAATTCGGCCAGAGGTGGCCAAGGCGGCGCGCCCTGACGCGATCATCGCGACTGGGCGGTCCGACTATCCAAACCAGGTCAACAACGTCCTTTGTTTTCCCTATATTTTCCGGGGCGCACTGGACGCGCGCGCGACCGAGATCAATGAAGCGATGAAGGCGGCGGCTGCGGAGGCGATTGCCGCGCTCGCCCGGCTGCCCGCACATGACAGCGTCGCCCAGGCCTATGGCGGCCGCAAGCTGGCCTTTGGCCCCGAATATATCATCCCAACCCCGTTCGATCCCCGCCTGATTGCCGAGATCGCTCCCGCCGTGGCGAAGGCGGCAATGGACAGCGGCGCTGCCAAGCGCGCCCTGGATATAGAGGCTTACCGGCGGTCCCTGGCACAGCAGAATACACGGTCGGCTCAGCTCATGCTGCCGGTGTTCGAAGCGGCGCGCGGCACGTGTCGGCGGATCGCCTATGGCGAGGGCGAGGATGAACGTGTGCTCCGGGCGATTCAGGATGGGCTGGACGAAGGGATCGTGCGGCCAGTGATCGTGGCGCGCCGCAGGATATTGAAGGACAAGCTGCCCGAACTGGGGCTGAGCCTTGAACTGGACCGCGATGTCGAGGTCATCGATCCAGAAACCGATCATCTGGTCATGAACGAACTGGTGGAGGCTTATCGCCTGATCGCGGCGCGCAAGGGCGTGCCTGCCGCCGAAGTTCTTCGCCACGTTTACCGCCGCCCCACCGTGACGGCAGCCATGTTGCTGCGCACCGGGCGGGTCGATGCCGCAATCGTCGGAGGCAACAGTGAATATTGGGGCCAGGTGGAACATGTGCTGCGGATCGTCGAGCGCAGGCCGGGACATAGTCGCGTTTATGCGCTGACAGGCCTGATCCTTGATCCCGGCGCATTGTTCATCACCGACACGCATATGGTGCCTGATCCAACGCCTGAGCAGGTCGCGGAAATGGCGATCCTGGGTGCGACCGAGCTGAAGCATTTCGGCCTGTCACCCCGTGTCGCGCTGTTGTCCCACTCCAATTTCGGCGCGTCACACAGCCCCAGCGCTCGCAAGATGCGCGCCGCGTTGCAAATCGTGAAGGCGGCAGCGCCCGACCTGAAGGTGGATGGTGAAATGCACGCGGATGCGGCGCTGAGCCAGCCCCTGCGCGAAAAGCTGATCCCCGACACCCGTTTCGAAGGACCGGCCAATCTGCTCATCATGCCCAATCTCGATTCGGCGAACATCACGCTGACGGCACTTTCCGCGTCATCCAGTTCGCCTACCGTGGGGCCGATGCTGATGGGACTGGCTCAACCGATCCACGTCCTGACACCAGGCGTGACGGCCAGAGGCATATTGAACCTGACCGCCATTGCTGCGGCGGAGGTCGACCGGGAAGGGTGACCTTAATCTTTTTCCGGCAAACCGTTGAGGCGATTGTCGGAAAAACGGGGTGAATGTGCGACTGATCACGGCATTGATGCGATTTGCAGGGCCCAAGATCGCCGTAGGAGCGACGGCGGGAGCGGTGCTGCTGCTGGTCACCGCGTATCTGGAACGTGGCCGTGACCTGGAGCCGACCGCGAAGGCAGAGCAGGCGGTCGATTCGGCCCCAAAATCTGTCGCCCCGGTTGCCCCCGTCGAACGCGCACGCACTCAGCCCGTGGCGGTCGATCCGCATGCGCTGGCAGTCAAAAGCGTCCTGCCCATCCATGGCCCGTTCCGCCATGGGGACTATGCCTGGGACGAAAGCCGCGCGCCTGCGGTCGGCCCGGTGATCATCACCGTCGACCTGAAGGCCCAGACGCTATCCGTATTCCGCGCCGGGCATGAAATCGGCGCGGCCGTCATACTTTATGGCGCGGATGACAAGCCCAGCCCGCTGGGCGCGTTTCCGATCACGCAGAAGGATGCGGACCATGTGTCCTCAATCTATGGCGCGCCCATGCCCTACATGCTGCGCCTCACAAATGATGGCGTCGCGATCCACGGCAGCGATGTTCAATGGGGTAAAGCGACTCATGGCTGCATCGGTGTGCCAACGGCTTTTGCGCGCAAATTGTTCAACATAGCCAAACTGGGCGATCTGGTGATCATCACCAACGGCAAGATGCTGAATGTCGGTGCGGCCCTGCCCCACCCCTGAGTTGCGGAGATTGGCCGCGGTCAGGGCAACGGCTAGGGCCGCCTTCTAGTCGGTGTCGACCGGGGTCAGACCGTCCGCCCCCACGCGGCGGAAAAAGCATGATCGCGCGCCCGTGTGACAGCTGGGGCCGGCGGGCGTCGCCTTCACCCACAGGGCATCCTGGTCGCAATCTATGCGAATGTCGCGGACCTGCAGCATATGGCCCGACGTTTCGCCCTTTTTCCAAAGGGACTGGCGGCTTCTGGACCAGAAATGGGCGAGTCCGGTTTCGACCGTCAACGCGAACGCTTCAGCATTCATATGGGCGACCATCAAGACGTCGCCTCCATCAGCATCGGTGACGACGGCTGTGATGAGCCCGTCCCGGTCATATTTCGGATTGAGAGTCAGGCCCCGGTCGCGTGCATCATCCATCGCCGCTTTATAGAAGCCTATGATCGGGATGCGAAGGGGTGAATATGGAAAATTGGCTTTCCCGTGCTGCCCGGCACGCGCCCAATTAATTGATGCAGAAGGGGAAATGGGGCGATCGAGGGGATCCGAACCCCCGACCTCTGGTACCACAAACCAGCGCTCTAACCAACTGAGCTACGATCGCCACAGGGCCATATGGCCCGAGAGAGAAGCGGCACATATGCGGCCATTTCCGCCTCGTCAAGCGCCCAGATGGGTCTCTTCAACGAAAAAGGAAAGGGGGACGAACCGTCTGGCCCTTCCCCCAATCCGCCTCAAACATACAGCGGGCGATGGATTGTCCACCTGCCGCGCCGCTCTCCTAAAAACTTCCCACCAACTGTCGGCCAGATGCCGCTAAAGGGGGGGCAGAACGATCCGGCGAACCGGATGCCGGATTTTAGTTTACCGAATCCTTCAGGCCCTTGCCAGCCTTGAACTTGGGCTGAGCCGAAGCCTTGATCGTCATGGTTTCGCCAGTGCGCGGGTTACGACCGGTGGACGCCTTGCGCTGCGAAACAGAAAAGGTGCCGAAGCCGACGAGGCGAACTTCATCGCCCTTCTTCAGCGCGGTGGAAATGGATTCGAACACACCCTCAACAGCCTTGGTCGTGTCGCTTTTGCTCAGGCCGCTCGTTTCGGCGACGGCGCTGATAAGATCCTGCTTATTCATGCCTTGGAACCCCCTTCTAGCTTTATGGATAAACGTCGGAATCGCGTAAGCGGCGCAATAAGGCGCAGCTTTTAATGACTGTCAAAGGGAAAACGACAAAAGAACCGGCATCGACAAGATTTTCTGATCCAGATCATCTCTCATCAAACCGGCTCTTAACAGCCACTTAACCCTTGTCAGTGACGCAAGGACGCATCCCCGTCCCGGCCATGTGCGGGGCTGGGTTGCGCGGCCAGGTCATCTTCTTCGGTCCAGGCGATCGCTTCGGGGGCGGAAACCAGTGCCCGCGCCAGCACTTCATCCACATGCGCGACCGGCACGATTTCCAGTCCCTCGCGGATATTGGCCGGAATCTCAGCGAGATCCTTTTCATTTTCCGCAGGGATAAGGACCGTCTTGATCCCGCCACGCAGCGCGGCGAGCAGCTTTTCCTTCAGCCCGCCGATGGGCAGCACCCGACCGCGCAGCGTCACCTCACCCGTCATCGCCACATCCTTGTGGACGGGGATGCCGGTCAGCGTCGATACGATGGTGGTCACCATGCCAATGCCAGCGGAAGGCCCATCCTTGGGCACCGCGCCTTCGGGAAGGTGAATGTGGATATCCTTGCGAATGAAGATGCTGGGCTTGATGCCATAGCCCGGTGAGCGCGCCTTCACATAGGAGAAGGCCGCCTGAACCGATTCGTTCATCACTTCGCCCAGCTTGCCGGTCGTCTTGATCTGTCCCTTACCCGGCACTGTCACGGCTTCGATGGTCAGCAATTCCCCGCCGACCTCGGTCCAGGCGAGGCCGGTCACGGCGCCGATCTGGTTTTCTTCTTCACCCATGCCATGGCGGAATTTCCGTACACCGGCATAGTCCGCCAGATTGTCCGGCGTGATCGTCACCTTTTCGAACGCGCCTTCCAGGATCTTGCGCAGTGCCTTGCGCGCAAGCCGGGCGATTTCGCGCTCCAGCGTCCGCACACCGGCTTCCCGCGTATAATAGCGGATGAGGTCACGCACCGCCGCCTCGGTGACTTCCAGTTCGCCATCCTTGAGGCCATGGGCGTCGAACTGTTTGGGGAGCAGGTGCCGTTGGGCAATCTCCACCTTCTCATCCTCAGTATAGCCTTCGAGACGGATGATCTCCATGCGGTCGAGCAATGGCTGCGGCAGGTTCAGCGAGTTGGCCGTCGTCACGAACATGATGTCGGACAGATCGACGTCGATCTCCAGATAATGGTCCTGGAACTTGCTGTTCTGTTCCGGGTCCAGCACTTCAAGCAGTGCCGAAGCCGGATCACCCCGGAAATCCTGGCCCAGCTTGTCAATTTCATCCAGCAGGAAAAGCGGGTTCATCGTCCCCGCCTTCTTCAAGTTGGTGACGATCTTGCCCGGCAGCGATCCGATATAGGTGCGGCGGTGGCCACGAATTTCGGCTTCATCGCGCACGCCGCCCAATGACTGGCGCACGAATTCACGGCCTGTCGCCTTGGCGATCGAGCGACCGAGCGACGTTTTGCCGACGCCCGGCGGCCCAACGAGGCACAGGATCGGACCTTTGAGCTTGTTGGTGCGCGCCTGAACTGCGAGATATTCGATGATCCGGTCCTTGACCTTCTCCAGCGCGAAATGATCTTCGTCCAGGATGGCCTGCGCCCGCTTCAGGTCATTCTTGACCTTGCCCTTCTTGCCCCAGGGAAGTCCCAGCAGCACGTCCAGATAATTGCGGACGACGGTCGCCTCGGCGGACATGGGTTGCATGCCCTTGAGCTTTTTCAACTCCGCCGTCGCCTTGGAACGCGCTTCCTTGCTGAGCTTGGCCTTGGCGATCTTTTCGGTCAGTTCGGCGAGTTCGTCGCCTTCCTCACCCTCGCCATTGCCCAGTTCACGCTGGATCGCCTTCAGCTGCTCGTTCAGATAATATTCGCGCTGGGTCTTTTCCATCTGGCGCTTCACGCGGCCCCGGATTTTCTTTTCGACCTGCAACACGCCCAGTTCGCCTTCCATGAAGGCAAAGACCATCTCCAGCCGCTTGACCGGATCAGCCTCAACCAGCAGCGACTGCTTGTCGGCGACCTTGACATTGATATTGGCGGACACGGCATCGGCCAGTCGTCCGGCGTCTTCGATCTCGCGCAGTTGCACGGGCGTTTCGGCCGGCAGCTTCTTGTTGAGCTTGGCGTAATTTTCAAACTGTTCCGCAACCGAGCGCATCAATGCGGCGGCTTCGGGACCTTCCGCAGCGATCTCTTCAATCGGGCTGACATCCGCCACCAGATGCGTGCCGTCCGCGTCGATCGATACGAGTTGAGCGCGGCTCTTTCCTTCGACCAGCACGCGCACCGTGCCATCGGGCAGTTTGAGCAATTGCAGGACGACGGCGATGACGCCCGTGTCGTACAGCGAATCCCGGCTGGGATCATCCTCCGCAGGGTCAAGCTGCGAAACGAGGAAGATTTCCTTGTTGCCTTCCATAGCCGATTCAAGGGCGGCGACGCTTTTATCGCGGCCAACGAACAGCGGCACGATCATCTGCGGGAAAACGACAATGTCGCGCAGTGGAAGAAGGGGATATTGCGTGTTCATTCAATCTCCGATGCCGCCGGTCTCTTGGCCGCCATGCAGTTCATCGCTTTATGGGGACAGTCATCCCGCCATTCAATCGCGCCAGCCTATTAAAGGAACCATGAACGGCGACTGAGGACGTGCCCATATTCTTCAGAAAGGCAGCTTGAAGCCGGGAGGCAGGGGCAAACCGCTGGTCATCTTGGCCATTTCAGCAGAGCTTACTTCGTCTGCCTTTTTGCGCGCGTCGTTGAACGCGGCAGCGACCAGGTCTTCCAGCATCTGCTTTTCCGAAGGGGCGAGCAGGCTGTCGTCGATCGACACGCCCACGATCCGCCCCTTGGCCGATGCGCGCACCTTGACCAGGCCGCCGCCAGCAGCGCCTTCAACCTCAATCTTGTCCAGATTATCCTGCGCGCGTTGCAGTTCCTCCTGCACGCGGTTGGCCATGCCCAGTATCTCGTTCAGATCCTTCATCGCTCTGCGCTCCATTGTTCCAGCTCATCGCTAAGCTGCGCATGCGGGAAGGCCGCCATTGCCGCCTTCACCACGGGTGTTTCCAATATTTCCGCTCGCTCATCAGCGCGCCGTTGCTGTTCCTGTTCCAACAGGGAAGGCGCAGCGGGGCCATCGCTGATCCGCACCTGCCAGCGAACCTTTGTCGCCTGATGCAGCGCGCCTTCCAGCGTCTTTGCAAAATTCGCATCGAGTGGCGGGGCAAGCTGCATTTCCAGCGATTGTGGCGCGTAGCTGACCAGGCGCACGCAGTCCCTGATCTGCCCTGCGATCATGTGCCGCCCGCCATCCTCCAGCATAACGATCATCTGTTCGAATGTTGCGGGAAGCGAAGCGGCGGGGCCTTCGCTTGCCGGTGCGTCGGGGGCGCCCGAAATCGGCGCGCCCGGCGCGGCCGACGGTCGATCGCGCAGCAGACGGGCGATCTCACCCGGATCAGGCATGGTCGCGGCATGCATCACCCGTAAAAGCGCCATTTCGCAAGTTTCGATGGGAAAGGCAGCGCTCGCCACCTCGTCATGTCCCTTGAGCAGCAACTGCCACAGGCGGTGGAGCGGCGCGAAGCCGATTTGCGAGGCCCAGTTGGCCAACGCTTCCCTCTCTTCTGCCGACTGCCCCGGACTGGCGATGTCGCGCCCGGCCTTCAACAACGTCACGGCATGGACCAATTCCAACAGGCCACGAACCAGTGCAAGCGGTTCGACCCCCAGCGCATATTGATCGCGCACCGCACCAAGCAGGGCGCCGGTGTCGCCTTCCAGTAGCAGGGCCAGCAAGCGCCGCACAGCAGCGCGATCCGACAGACCCAGCATCTCACGCACCTGGGCGGCGGTGACCCGCGGCGCGCCTTCACCCATTTCCGCATGGGCGATGGCCTGATCCAGAATGGATAGGCCATCGCGTGCTGAGCCTTCAGCCGCCTGCGCGATCAGCGCGAGCGCGTCGTCTTCCGCAGCGACACCTTCGGCTTCGACGACATGGGCGAAATGCGCGGAAAGCATTTCCGCCGGGATGCGCCGCAGGTCAAAGCGCTGACAGCGGGACAGGACGGTGACCGGCACTTTGTTCACCTCGGTCGTGGCGAACAGGAACTTCACATGCGCGGGAGGTTCCTCCAGCGTCTTGAGAAGCGCGTTGAACGCGTTCTTCGACAGCATGTGAACTTCGTCGATGATGTAGATTTTGTATCGCGCGGAAACGGCTGCGTAACGCACCGCCTCAATAATCTCTCGCACGTCATCGACGCCGGTATGGCTGGCAGCGTCCATTTCCACGACATCGATATGCCGACCTTCGGCAATTGCAGTGCACGGTTCGCACTGACCGCAGGGGTCAATCGTAGGGCCGCCCTGTTCGTCTGGACCGATGCAATTGAGCGCTTTGGCGATCAACCGCGCCGTGGATGTCTTACCCACGCCGCGCACACCAGTCATCAGGAAGGCATGAGCCAGCCGCCCGCGACGAATGGCGTTGCCCAGCGTCTGGACCATCGCATCCTGCCCGATCAGCTCATTGAAATTGCGCGGCCGGTATTTGCGCGCAAGCACGCGATAAGGCTGAGGTGAATCGGACATAAGGATCAACCTAGCGGCTTAGCGGGCGGCTGTCGAAGCCGGAAAGCCGGATAAGGGTGGGAGCCGGAACGACCCGCGGCGAAATCGTTGTGGCTGCTTCCGTCAGGACCTGACCAAGTTGGCGACGACCACGTCCGCCCGACTCCCGCGGCGCATATGGCGAAAGGGATCGGCGATGGCAAGGGCGCAAAGTGCGCGCGTCCTTACTCCAGCCCCGTGCGCTGCGCCTTGCCGATCAGCCCAAGCGCCGCCCGTGCCGCTTGCGCAATCGCGCTGTCAGCTGCCTTGGCATCGACCGTGGGCCGATCGAGAAAGATTGCGAGGACATATTCTTCGCCAGACGGCGCCTTGACCAGGGCGACATCATTGAACGCCGTGCCGCAGCTGCCTGTCTTGCCTCCCGATGTCCAGCCTTCGGGCAGTCCGGCCTTGATGCGACGGTCGCCCGTGCTGCTGCCGTTCAGCCATTCACGCAGTCGCTTGGTGCTGTCGGGTTGCATGTCCTGAAATATCAGGCGCGCCATGAGTCCAGCCATCGCCGCGGGGCTGGTCGTGTCGCGCACATCCCCTTCCGCATTTTCGTTCAGGTCGGGTTCGTTGCGGTCCAGCCTGCTGACCGCGTCGCCATGCGAGCGCATGAACGCCGTCAGTCCTTCCGGCCCGCCCACGAAGGGAAGCAGCAGATTGGCCGCGCTATTGTCGCTCACTTCCACCGCCGCTTCGGCGAGTTCGGCCATCGACATGCGCCCGCGCTTCATGTTCGCCTTTACGACTGGCGCATATTCCTGGAGGTCGGCTTTGGAAAAGGCGACCTGCCCGTCCAGCCCGAACTTGCCCGATTCCGCCCCCATCAGCACGGCAGCCGCGAGAGGCGCCTTGAAGGTAGAGCACATCGCGAAACGGTCGTCCCGGTTGAAGCCGAGCAGCAAAGCGCCCTTGCTGTCGATCAGCGCCACACCCAGCCGTCCGCCAGTCTCTTTCTCGATTTCGCGAGGATTGCGCGCGGCTTCCATTGCCGACTGGCTGACCATGTAACGCGGCGCGGGCGGCAGGAGTGATTGGCGTTCCTGGGCAACCGCGCTGCCGGTCGTCACAAGCATCGCCGTAGCCAGCAAAGCGGCGGGCAGGACCAAGCGCATCTGCTTACATGCCCTGCATATTGTGGGATTGGCCGGGAATGCGGACGACAAGGCCGTCCAGCGTGTCATCAAGGAGTATCTGGCAGGACAGACGACTGGTCCGCGTGGCCGCAGCCGCAAGGTCGAGCATATCCTCCTCCGCTTCGCTGGCGATCGTCAGCCTGTCAAAATGATCCCGATCCACGATCACATGGCAGGTGGAACAAGCCATCTGACCTTCGCACGTCCCTTCCAAAGGCTGGCCCGCCGCCTGGGCGACGTCCAGCAGGACCGATCCGCTGGCGGCGTCGATCTCCTGTCGGCGTTCGCCATCGGCGCTGATGAAGGTGACCCTGACCATATTGCGACTTCCCTTGGCTTTATGGCGCCGCTTGTGCGGCTGCCGCTTTATTTATGATTGCCGCCGCATCCTCCAATTCGGCCAGTGTCGTGTATCGGCCAAAGCCGATCCGAACCGATCCACGCGCCTCTCCGTCCGGCAGTCCCAGGGCGCGCAGCACATGGCTAGGACGCCCGGACCCGCTCGCGCAAGCACTGCCGAGCGAAAAAGCGACATTGCGGCAATCCGACAACAGCCGCGCGCCATCAATGCCTTCACGGCGCAGATTGATATTTCCATGGTAGCGGCAGTCCGCGCTGCCGTTCAGGGTCCAGTCGGCGAACAGCGCCCGCGCCAGGTCCCAGAGCGCTTCGACATGGGATCGGTCAGCGTCCGCCTTTTCCCGCATCGACCGGGCAGCGACGCCGAAACCCGCGCACAGGGCAGGCGATAGAGTGCCCGAACGCAGCCCCCCTTCCTGCCCTCCACCATGGATGACGGTTTGAAGCTGCACCCCATCCCGCAGCCAGAGTGCGCCCACGCCCTTGGGTCCGTGGATCTTGTGCGCGCTAATCGCGATCATATCGGCATTTTGAGGCAGCGGCACGCGGCCATAGCCCTGCACGGCATCGCATAGAAACAGCGCGCCCGCTTCATGCGCCATGTCGGCGAGTTGGGCGACAGGCTGGATCACGCCGATCTCATTATTGACCAGCATCGCCGCGACCAGCGCCACACCGGGTCGAATTGCGCGCGCGGCGGCATCCATGTCGACCAGGCCATTCGGCCCGACGGGCAGAATGGCTATGTCGCGTCCGTTGTTCTGCTGAGCCAGCACGGTGTCCAGCACCGCCGCATGTTCCGTCGCGATGGTCACGATGCCGCCAACAGGAGCACCCTGAATGGCGATGTTAAGCGCCTCGGTCGCGCCTGATGTGAAGAGAAGCTGGCCGCCGGGCGGCAACAACGTCCCAACTTCCGCCCGTGCATGCTCGACATGGGCCGCGGCTGCCCGGCCCAGCCTGTGCGCACTATGAGGATTGGCGAACTGTTCGCGGAGCAGCGGCACCATGGCGTCAAAGACTTCGGGCGCGAGCGGCGTTGTCGCCTGATAGTCGAGATAGATGGTCATCGCCGTCCACGTTCCATCAGGCCCGTCCATTGGCGCAGGAAGCGATCCACATCCGCCTCATCCGTGGCCGGACCAAAGCTGACGCGTACAATTTCGGATGCGGCGACATCGTCCCAGCCCATGGCATGCAGCACATGGCTGGTCTTTAGCGAACCGGATGAGCAAGCGCTGCCCGCCGACACCGATATGCCCGCCATGTCGAACTGGATCAGTTGCGCACGGGCCGACACGCCCGGCATGCGATAGCTGGCAATCGAAGCGATGCGTGGAGCGTCCCGCGCGACCACTTCGCCGCCAGCCGCCTCTATTCCACTGTCCAGTCTTGCTCGCAGTCGTTCAGCCTGCGCCAGCCAGTTCTGCCGCTCCTCCAGCGCAGCCATCATAGCGATCACGCCCGGCAGATTTTCCGTTCCGGCCCGGTAGCCTTGTTCCTGCCCGCCACTGGGGCGCAAAAGGGCAAGGTCCTTGACCAGCAGTGCGCCGATCCCCGGCGGGCCGCCGAATTTATGTGCGCTGATCGCGATCATGTCCGCGTCCGGCAGGGGGAGCTTTCCTGCGCTTTGGGCGCAATCGGCGAACAGCCACGTGTCGGCGCGATCGATTTCATCAAGCGGCTGGATGACGCCGGTTTCGTTATTGACGTGCTGGACCGCAATCACGCGCGGAAGCACGGCGCGAGACCTGGTGTCGACGCGCCCGTCGCGATCGACCGGCAGCCGACCGACTCCAGGCGTGACGCGCAGGACGGAATCATGTTCTACCGGTGAGGTCGCAATATCGTGGGCAGGTACGTGGCCGAGCGCCATGGAGATCGCTTCGGTCGCGCCGGAGGTGAAGATGACATGCGCCTGCCAGCCCAGCGCACGCGCAATCCTGCCCCGCGCGTCTTCCAACACAGCGCGCGCCGCACGCCCTTCGGCATGGGGGCTGGACGGGTTGGCCCAGCGGTTCATCGCTTCGATCATCGCCGCTTTCGCTTCGGCCATCATCGGCGTCGTTGCGGCATGATCCAGGTAAAGGCGATCGGCGGCCACTAGGCGGCTATACTCATTGATTGCGGAAACGGCGGTGACTTCTATATAGGCGGTCTGCCGCGCAACGCCAGCAAAGGCTTGCGCCCCCGCATCCAGTCAGCCGTTCGCGGCCATAACCATAATAAGGTGCCATGCCCGACGTTATCTTTCCTGGCCCTGAAGGCCGCCTTGAAGGGCGTTTCAGCCCTCCGCCCCGCCCTCGCGCCCCTGTCGCGATGATCCTTCATCCCCATCCGCAAGGCGGGGGCACGATGAACGATCGCATCACCCAGGCGCTTTACAAGACGTTCGTGAAACGCGGATTCGCAGTTTTGCGCTTCAACTTCCGGGGCGTGGGACGTAGCCAGGGGACATTCGACAACGGCGTCGGTGAATTGAGCGATGCAGCCGCAGCGCTGGATTGGGTGCAGAGCTTCCATCCCGAAGCGCAGACCACCTGGATCGCCGGATTTTCATTCGGCGCGTGGATCGGCATGCAATTGCTGATGCGCCGTCCTGAAATTCGCGGCTTCATCTCGGTCGCTCCGCCCGCGAACATGTACGACTTTTCCTTCCTGGCGCCTTGCCCTTCGTCCGGCATCATCGTCCAGGGAACGGGTGATGAGGTAGTGACGGCCAGCGCCGTGCAGAAGCTGGTCGACAAGCTGCGCACACAAAAGGGCATCACCATCCATCATGACGAAATCCGTGGCGCGAACCACTTTTTCGAACATGAGCTGGACCAGTTGATGAAGTCCGTCGACAATTATCTCGACATGCGGCTCGCCCCCGACTCTCCGATCCGCTGATCCTGATGGGCAGGCGGATGGATGGGGCCGCCCCTTCGATCCGCCAGCACCCCCGCAAAGCGCAGCTTGCCCAGGCGGGTGAAATTCCTGCTTGGCCTTGTCACCCTTCGCGGCTAGCCGCCACGCCTGATGACCGAACCGAAAAATGACGCCCGCCTGATCTGGAGCCGCTATTACAGCGCCTTCATACCCGCTCCGCCGGGGCCGGCCTTTGTTGATCGATTGAAGGCGGCGAGCGGGGCGATTGGCGGCATCGCCATCACGGGCCTGTTGTGCGGCCTGATGTTGGGAAATGGCATCACCCATCCCTTGCTGGTCGCGCCAATGGGGGCATCCGCCGTCCTGCTGTTCGCCGTGCCTGCAAGCCCGCTGGCCCAACCCTGGTCAGTGTTCGGCGGCAATGTGATTTCTGCGGTCGTCGGCATCGCCATTGCCAGAGCGATCCCCGATCCTACCGTCGCCGCCGCGCTGGCCGTGGGCTGCGCCATCGCGGCCATGTCGCTGCTGCGCTGCCTTCATCCACCGGGAGGTGCGGTTGCGCTGTCGGCTGTGCTTGGCGCGAGTGGAGCGGCCCCCAGCTTCATGTTCGCGCTGGTGCCGGTTGCGGTGAATACCGCCCTGCTGCTGGTCGTGGCGATAATCTTCCACCGGATTGCCGGGCACAGCTATCCACATGTCGCGCCCAAGGCACCTAGCCCGCATGGAACGCAGGATAGCGCTCCGCCGCTGCGCACCCCGTCGGAGCGTGATGTGGAAGAAGCTCTGGAAGCCTATGGCGACGCTCTGGATGTGGATGCTGCCGACTTGCATGTCGTGCTGCACGACGCCGAAATACGCGCCGCCGAGCGGGTTCATGGCGACCTTACCTGCGGAGAGATCATGTCCCGGGACGTTATCGCGATAGGCGAAGGGCAGCCGGTTTCAGAGGCGCGGCAGTTGCTCTACACCCGGCGGCTCTTGTCGTTGCCGGTGGTGGACGATGCCGGGCGCGTGCGCGGCCTGGTCGGGCCGCTCGACCTGGCGAAAGCTGGCGAGAGGGTAAGGGACATTGCCTCCGAACCCCTGCTGGTCACTTCCGCGACCCCGGTGGCCCAGCTGCTGCGGCCGCTGACCAGCGGCACGCGGCGCGAAGCCATTGTCGTGGATGACGATCGCCGGTTACGTGGCCTGGTGACGCAGACCGACCTTCTGGCGGCGATAGCATTGCATCCCTGATCAGTTACCGCCATCCAGTAGGGCGGCATCAGGTCCCGGAATGGCGGAAATGCCGACGTTGGCGAACATCACCAATCCGGCTATGATCATCAGGATACCCCGTTTGCGATCCCCCTTCCTGACGATCGCGTAAATGCCGCCGCCGGTCAGGAACAGGCCCGCCAGCATCAGGATGGATAATATCGTACCAGTCATGATGCAGGCCATAAGGCGGCAGCTGGACTGTGGCAATTGATCAGCGCACCCCCTATGAGGCGCGGGACGAATCACCCCCATATGATGCAGGGGACGGCATATGAAAATCGCAATCGCTTCCGATCACGCCGCTGTCGATCTGAAGGCGGAACTTACAGACTGGCTTCGTGCTGAAGGACATGAGGTAAACGACCTTGGCCCGGCGACCGCCGACCGCGTCGATTATCCTGATTATGGTTACAAGCTTGCAGCCGTTGTGGCCGCAGGCGATGCCGATCGCGGCATTGCGCTGTGCGGATCGGGCATAGGGATTTCGATTGCCGTGAATCGCAACCCCGCATGCCGCGCCGCCTTGGTATCCGAACCTCTGTCGGCCGCGCTCGCCCGCGAACATAATGATGCCAACGTTCTCGCCCTGGGCGCTCGCCTGACCGGCGTCGACATGGCCCGTGCCTGCATCACAGCATTTCTTTCCACCGAATTCGGCGGTGGCCGCCATAGTGGCCGCGTCGAAAAACTGTCCCAGCCCGCGCTTCAAGGAGCCAGCCGATGAGCACAGCCGCCCTCGCCCAGCCTGACCTGTCCGATATCCGGGCCGAAGGATATTTCACCCGCGGCCTGGCCGAAGCCGATCCGGCAGTCTTTGCGGGCGTCGCCAGCGAACTGAAGCGCGAACAGGCCCAGATCGAACTGATCGCGTCCGAAAATATCGTGTCAAAGGCAGTGCTGGAGGCGCAGGGCAGCGTCTTCACCAACAAATATGCCGAAGGCTATCCGGGCAAGCGCTACTATCAGGGCTGCGCGCCGTCGGACACGGTCGAACAGTTGGCCATCGACCGGGCCAAGCAGATATTCAACTGCGGCTTCGTCAATGTGCAGCCCCATTCGGGCGCGCAGGCGAACGGCGCGGTGATGCTGGCGCTGACCAAGCCGGGCGACACCATCATGGGCCTGTCGCTCGACGCTGGTGGCCACCTGACGCATGGCGCAAAGCCCGCCCTGTCGGGCAAGTGGTACAATGCCGTACAATATGGCGTGCGCGAAGATACGCATCTGATCGACTATGACGCTTTGGAAGCGCAGGCGATCGAGGCCAAGCCGACGCTCATCATCGCGGGCGGATCGGCCTATCCCCGTCACCTCGACTTCGCCCGCTTCCGCGCGATCGCTGACAAGGTGGGCGCGCTGCTGATGGTCGATATGGCGCATTTCGCTGGCCTGGTTGCTGGCGGGGCGCATCCGACGCCCTTCGGTTTCGCCGATGTCGTGACCACGACCACGCACAAGACCCTGCGCGGTCCGCGCGGCGGCATGATCCTGACCAATGATGAAGCCATTGCGAAGAAGATCAATTCGGCTGTGTTCCCCGGCCTGCAGGGCGGGCCGCTGATGCACGTCATCGCCGCCAAGGCGGTTGCATTCGGCGAAGCGCTGCGGCCCGAATTCAAGACCTATGCCCAGGCGATCGTCACCAATGCCAAGGCGCTGGCCGCCAAGCTGGAGCAGCGCGGCCTGGCCGTGGTTTCCGGCGGCACCGACACGCATCTGGCGCTGATCGACCTGCGCCCCTACGGCATTTCGGGCAAGGATGCTGACGAGGCGCTGGAGCGCAGCTTCATCACCTGCAACAAGAATGGCGTACCGGGCGACCCGCTGCCGCCAACCAAGACCAGCGGCATTCGCGTGGGTTCGCCCGCAGGCACGACCCGCGGCTTTGGCGTCGCGGAATTCGAAGCGATTGGCGATATGATCGCCGACGTTCTGGAAGGTCTGCGCGATACCCAGCGTTCCGGCGGCGAGCATGGGGACGCGGCGGTCGAGGCCAATGTGCGTGACCGGGTGACGGCGCTTTGCGCCCGCTTCCCGATTTACGAAGGTTGATCGCCTCCGTTCGTTTCAAGGGGTGGTCGAGGCGCGGCGGCTGTGCCATCCCGTGTCTCGAATCGCCTGAAACGAACGGAGCTAATCACTGAATGCGTTGCCCCTTCTGTGCCCATGACGACAGTCAGGTAAAGGACAGCCGCCCCACCGAAGATGGCGCCGCCATTCGCCGCAGGCGGCAGTGTGAAGCCTGTGGGGCACGTTTCACCACATTCGAACGCATTCAGTTGCGCGACATCTGGGTGGGCAAGAGCGAGGGACGCAAGGAAGCGTTCGACCGGGACAAGCTCGCCCGGTCAATCGACATTGCCTGCCGCAAACGGCAGATCGACCCAAGTCGGTTGGAAAAGATGATTTCGGGCATCCAGCGCCAGCTGGAAACGAGTGGTGAAGGGGAAATTCCTGCGCGCGCGATTGGCGAAATGGTGATGGAGGGCCTCAAACGGCTCGACAGCGTCGCGTACATCCGCTTCGCGAGCGTGTACAAGGACTTCACGGACGCGCGGGACTTTGAGGATTTTGCGGGGTCGGTGAAAGAGGTGGGGAGTGAGTGAGGCCGATAGCCCTGCTCCCTGCATTTCCTCGTCTGTCCTGAATAGCCATTAAGCCTGTCGAAATGGCGGATCAGCCCCCACCCAGGACTAACGAAATGACAGCCAGCACCACATCCCGCCCCGTCATCGTTCTGGTCCGGCCACAGCTGGGCGAGAATATCGGCAAGGCCGCGCGCGCCATGCTGAATTTCGGCCTGACCGAAATGCGGCTGGTCAGCCCGCGTGACGGCTGGCCCAACCCTGACGCCGGTCCATCTGCGGCGGGGGCGGATGTCGTCCTGGACCAGGCGCAGGTTTTCGGCACGCTGGCTGAGGCTGTGGCCGATTGCGCGCATGTCTATGCCACTACCGTGCGCAAGCGGGGGGTGACCAAGCCAGTGGTCACGCCCGAAGAGGCCGCGCGCGAAGTGCATCAGGCAGTTGGCCGCTGCGCCTATGTCTTCGGACCGGAAAGGTCGGGACTGGAAACGGAAGATGTTGCGCTCGCCCGCAAGATATTGACGGTTCCAATCAACCCGGAATTCGGATCACTAAACCTGGCCCAGGCGGTGATCCTGTGCGCCTATGAATGGTCGAAACAGGCGGGGCTGGAGCAGCCCACTCTCAACGATCTTGGCCAGCCCGCTCCGCAAATCGAGCTGGAAGGCATGTTGGACCAGTTCGAAGCGCTTCTGGAGGATGCTGGCTATTTCTTCCCGCCCGACCGCGCCACCGCGACCAAACGGACGTTGCGCAATCTGTTGACGAAGCCGGGTTGGAATCATTTTGAAGTGCGAACGCTGCGCGGCGTTCTGTCCACCCTGTCCCGCCCTCGGCGTCGCTAAGGGTGGGTTCAGGCCCTGAGCCGTTCAAACTCGTTCAGTTCGTAAGCAATGGACGCTTCGACCAGCCGGTCCCATAGGTCCGCGACGATGTCGGCAGGCACGCCCAGGCGTTCCGCTTCGGAGCGCGCGTTGGCGATGACTTGCGCCTTGCGCGCTTCGTCCCGCACATCGGCACGATCGGGCTTGATCCGTGCCGCCGCCCGCATATGAGCAAAGCGCTGGTCGAGCAGCGCGACGAGTTGCCGGTCGATAGTGTCGACGCCCGCGCGGACTTGCGCCATGCTGGTGTAGTTTTCCGGGTTCATGGGCAGCTGCCTAAGCCCGCATAACCGCCCTGTCGAGGGTTGACATGAGCCAGGCCCTTCTTCATAGGCGCGCCTTCGCGATTGGTCCCGCACTCCGGTGAAGCGGTGGCCCTGCCCCTTGTTTGAGGCAAGCAGGCGACGACCGGAAACAACGTTGTTAGCATATCGAAGGAAATATCATGTCGAAGCGTTCAAGCGCCAAGCATAAACTTGACCGCCGCATGGGCGAAAACATCTGGGGTCGCCCCAAAAGCCCGGTCAACAAGCGTGAATATGGCCCCGGCCAGCATGGTCAGCGCCGCAAGGGCAAGATGTCCGACTACGGCATCCAGCTGCGCGCCAAGCAAAAGCTGAAGGGCTATTACGGCGACATCACCGAAAAGCAGTTCAAGAAGAATTATATCGAAGCCGCGCGCATGAAGGGCGATACCGGCCAGAACCTGATCGGCCTGCTTGAGCGCCGCCTGGACGCTGTCGTTTATCGCGCCAAGTTCGCTCCCACCATCTTTTCGGCGCGTCAGGTCGTTTCCCACGGTCACATCTATGTGAACGGCGTGAAGTGCAACATCGCGTCGCGTCTGGTGAAGCCGGGCGACGAAATCACCTTGGGCAAGAAGGCGCAGGAAATGGCGCTGGTTCTGGAGGCGCAGAGCCTGCCAGAGCGCGAAATTCCTGACTATGTCGCTCCCGATGGCGCCACCAAGGTAACTTATGTCCGCGTTCCGACGCTCGACGAAGTACCTTATCCGGTCAAGATGGAGCCGAATCTGGTCGTCGAATTCTATTCGCGCTAATCGATCCAGACTTTTGCATTTTTCGGAAAGGCGGTCCTTATGGGCCGCCTTTTCTTTTGCGCTCCATGCCTTGCTTGCTCAGTGTCGGACGCCTTCACCCAACAGTGGGGCGGGCCGATCGATCCCGGCGCAGATATGATTCGGGCTGGGATGGGATCAGGTGGAGAGCGATCCTGAACTTTATTTTGATGCAGGACGTGCACTCGCGAGCATGACCGGCAGGTCCAGCCGACCCCAGGCGATGAATTCCGTCACAGAAGCGACGGATCATTAATCGGCACATTTCCGCCAGTCCGTCACCGCGCGAACCCCGCTAACACCTAAAAACCATGTCCCCGCTGGTGACAAAGGGCTGCTCGCAACTGTCCCCTTTTCGTACATGAGGCAGGAGTCGTTTCCACTTCCGCTACGGAATCCATAGGTTTAACTGCCCCCCATAAAAGAAACGCGGTCGCAACGAAGGGTGGATGCTCCATGGAGATCAAAAACGCAGTCACAATATTGCATGTAGGCAAGCTGGTCACGGCGGATAGGGAACGCTTATGCGTCGTCCATTCCCTCGCATCCAAGGAAGCGTTGATACGGACCACCCTGCCCCTGGATTCGGGGCAAAGCGTCACGCTGGCGCTGCGGAACGGCTTTACCATCGCTGCCGTGGTTGGTTTTGTTCAGGGCGACCAGGTCTTGCTGTTGTTCGAAGGGCAGATGTCCACCTCTGCCATGCTGGCGGAGCAGCGCGACGGACGTGGCGGGCGAGAAGCCATACGCCTCCATTTCACCATGCCAGTTTCCGTCACGACGCCCGATGGCGACTGCAGTTGTGTGATGCAGGACATCTCCCTGTCCGGCGTCAAGGTCATCGACGAAACCGCATCATTGGCCGTAGGGACGGACGTCCAGATATCGATCGAAGGCCTTGGCAAGCGCGACGCAAGCGTTTGTTGGCGACAGGACCGCAGTTTCGGGCTGCAATTCCATGTACCGCTGGGATTCAAGCTGTTGGATCAATGGACCGCGCAGATGCAAAGCTGAAGGGGTGCGCCCCGGCGCATTTGCCACTTTCATGCAGGCTGCGATCCTGTAGAGGGCAGAAAGGACCCGCATCGTCAGGAGAAAGCCCATGACCTTCCATATGCCTGCCGAATGGGCGCCGCATGAATGGACGTGGATCGGCTTTCCGGCAAATGCCGAAGAATGGCCCGGCGCTTTTGACGACGCGCGGCGGCAGATCGCCGATTTCGCCAACGCCCTGCACGCAGGCGGGCGTGGCGAGGAAGTGCGGCTGGTCGCCGCCAGCGAAACGGATGCACAGGCTGCCCGATCGCTGATCGATCCGGGCGTCGAAGTCGTCGTCCAGAAGCTGGGTGACGTCTGGCTGCGGGATACCGCCCCGATTGCAGTCATGCGCGGCAAGGAGCGTGCGCTCGTCGATTTCGGCTTCAACGGCTGGGGCGGAAAATACCGGATGGAGGGCGATGAGGATATCGGGGCGCGATTGGCCGCCACCACCGGCCTGCCCACATCCACACAGCAATGGGTGTTCGAAGGGGGAGCGGTGGATACCGATGGCACCGGGCTGTTCGTCACGACCGAACAGTGCCTGCTCAATCCCAATCGCAATCCCGACCTGGATCGGGGCAAGATCGAAACGCTGCTAGCGGGCGCCCTGGGGCTGTCGGATATGTTGTGGCTGCGCGACGGGCTGCTGAATGATCACACCGATGGCCATGTCGATAATCTGGCCCGCTTCCTGGCGCCAGGCCTTCTGGCATTGCCAGAAGCGACGACAGCGGACGATCCCAACGCCGCCATCTATGCCGATGCACTTGCCAGGGCCAAGGCGTTCGGGATCGAAGTAGCGTCCATTCCCTCCCCCGGCCGGGTCGTCGTGGATGGCGAGGTCGTCCCCGCCAGCTACATGAACTTCTACATCGGCAATGCGGTTGTCATCGTCCCATTATATGGCTGCCCCAACGATCGGGCCGCCGTTGATGCCCTGCGTCCCTTCTTTCCCGGTCGCGAAGTTGTGGGATTGCCCAGCAACGCGATCCTTTCGGGCGGGGGCAGCTTCCATTGCACGAGTCAGCAAATGCCATCTGCCTGAACCTTGCACCGGCACTTTCCTGCCCTATTTGCTGATCGTTGCCTCTGCCGCCCCTATGGGCACTCGTCTCCAGGGACCATGAACCAATGACCAAAGTGACTGTCGCCGCGCTTCAACTCGCCTTTTCCGAAGACATGGCGAGCAATATCGAAATGGTTGCTGGCCAGGTCGTGAAGGCGGCGGCACGGGGCGCGAAGATCGTGCTGCCCCCCGAACTGTTCGAAGGCCCCTATTTCTGCAAGGTGGAGGATGAGGCCTTGTTCTCTCAGGCGCTGCCGGTGGGACAACATCCCGCCGTTCAGGAAATGCGCAAGGTCGCCAAGGCGCATGGCGTCTACATTCCCACCAGCTTTTTCGAACGGGACGGCCAGCATTATTACAACTCCCTCGCCATGATCGATGACGAAGGGGAGATTATGGGCATCTACCGCAAGAGCCACATCCCCGATGGGCCGGGTTATGAGGAAAAATATTATTTCCGGCCCGGTAATTCGGGATTCAAGGTCTGGAATACGCGGCATGGGGTCATCGGCGTCGGCATCTGCTGGGACCAATGGTATCCCGAAACGGCCCGCGTCATGGCCCTGATGGGGGCTGAAATGCTTTTCTATCCCACCGCCATCGGTTCGGAACCCTATGACGCCGACCTGGACACCAGCCGGATGTGGCGGCGCGCGATGATCGGCCATGCGGTCAGTAATTGCATGCCCGTGATCGCCGCCAACCGCATAGGTGAGGAACAGGGGCAGAAATTCTACGGACACAGCTTCATCACGGACGAATGGGGCGATTTTGCAGCGGAAGCCGACAGCAAGGATAATGGCGCACTGGTGGCGACACTGGATCTGGACCAGGCGCGCAAGCACCGCGCAGGCATGGGATTCTTTCGCGACCGACGGCCAGAGCTTTATGGCCGGATCGCGCAGGACATTTGATGCCGCAAGGCCGACGCTTTGCAGCGCCAGTGTGACACGGCAAACGCTGGTTCCATGACGGCCCATCGCGCCCTTCACCTCTATGCCTTGGCGCTCGGCTCCAACCGTGCCTTGTCCGCCGGGCGCACGCCTGCCCGCCTACTGCAGGAGGCCGCTTTACGGATCAGCGCGCTGGGATATGTCCGCGCGGTTGCTCCAGTCTTGGCAACCCGCCCGCTTGGCCCTTCCGCCCGGCAATTCGCCAACAGCGCCCTGATTGTTGAAAGCGCGCTGACGCCTAACGAGATGCTGAAAGCCCTGCAGGGAATCGAAGACAAGCTCGGTCGCCGCCGTCATCGGCGCTGGGGCGCGCGCAGCATGGATATCGACATCATTCTGTGGTCGGGGGGATGTTGGCAAAGCCGCTCGCTCACCATTCCCCACCCCGCTTTCCACCTGCGGGAATTCGTGCTGGACCCGCTTCGCCAGATCGCGCCCGGCTGGCGACACCCGGTTTCCGGTCGCTTTGTCCGCCACCTTCATGCGCGGCTGCGAAAAGCAGCACCAATCCCGCTTCCTAGAGGTTGACCCGCCGCATCGCCGCCTTTAGGGCGTGCAGACCTCGCAGCGTGAGGGCCCTTAGCTCAGTCGGTAGAGCAACTGACTTTTAATCAGTAGGTCGCTGGTTCGAACCCAGCAGGGCTCACCATATATCTCAAATATGTAGGTGGTGCTGCCGCCGTCGGTCGCCTGGCCGGGTAGCACATAGGCCGCCTACAACGACATTTCTGTCGCAGCACAATCAAGCGTCTGGCGCTTGCGCTCCGATGATCGACGCTTTGATCCCATCGCGGAACTCGCGGCGTATGGGGTATGTGTTGGATGGGAAATGCTGCGTCAGCAATATGCCGATCGTGCGTTGAGCAGGATGAACGACGAAAAAAGTCGAAAACACGCCGCCCCAGAAAAACTCACCAGTCGCCAGATCGGTGGCGAATCCCAAGCCAAAGCCCACGCCCGCATAATCCGCCTCGCTGAACATGGAGGAGGAAAGGCTGGCAAGGTCGGCGCCACCGGGCAACTGATTGGCGTGCATCATCGACAGCGTGTCTGGCCGCAGCAGCCGGACCCCGTCCAGTTCGCCGCCACGCAGGAGCATGAGCGCGAAGCGGTGATAGTCCTGCGCGCTGGAAACCAGGCCGCCTCCGCCCGATCGGAAGCGCGAAGCACGTCGCCAACTACTCCGTTCGCCACGGTCATATAGTGACAGCCGCCCGCCCGGCCCCAGCTGCCAGGCATCGGTCATCCGGCCCACTTTGTCATCGGGCAGATCGAAGAATGTGTCGTGCATGCCAAGCGGCTGGAATATCCGTTCAGCGAAGAAACTTGCCAAATCCGTTCCGCTCAATCGTTCGACCACGACCCCCAGCACGTCGGTGGAGATGGAATAATTCCAACGGTCGCCGGGAGAAAATTCCAGCGGGAGGCTCGCCACCGCTTGGATAAACTCATCGGAGCTTCGTTTCTGGTGAAACTCATCGAGGCCAAGGTCACGGTAACGCCCATCTATCGCCGTTCGCTGTTGCAAGCCATAAGTCAGGCCGGACATGTGCCGCAGCAGATCAATCATCCGAATCGGCTGTCGCAGTGGCTCTCCGTTCAAGCCGACGCGCAGGTCCGCAAATTCCGGCAACACCGTCGTGACCGGGTCGTCAAGCGCCACCAACCCCTGCTCCGCCAGCATCATGAAAGCGATGGACGTTGCCGGCTTGGTCATCGAAGCGATGCGGAACAGGGCGTCGTCCTGCAGGGGTTCGCCGGTCGCGCGAGCCTTGCCGCTAATGTGGCTTAGCAGCAGCTTTTCATCACGCGACACGAGCAGGCGCAAATGCGGCAGCTTGCCTGACGCGACATAGGTGCGGTCCAGCCCTTCCGCCAACGCACGAAGGCGCCCGGCGTCCATGCCCACTGACTCCGCAGCCGCTTCGTCCACCCACATTGTCGCCGCCCCTCCTTGTTCAAGCTTTGCGCCATCTCGCGCGCGAAGACACAGACCGCGTTAAGCCACCGACAGAAAACATCTTCAACTGCGCGGCATAGCGGATTGAAAGATATGTATTAATCCTGGATGTCTTCGTCTGACGATCAAGGGGGAGAATCACATGCGATCTCATTTAATATATGCGCTGCCTGTTTTTTTGTCGGCGTGCGCTTCTACGCCTGCGCCCAACTACACGCCGGTACGAACGCCGATTAGCTTTCCCAAGCTTGACCAGCCAACCCAAGTTTCGCTGGGCGAAGATATGCTTCGCCAAGGGTATTATACAGAGGAAGACGGAATAGCGCTGGCCCGGGAAAACAACATCAAGGGGTACAAGCTCAGTGCCGGATTCTATCCTCAAATTTCAGAGGATAAAGCAAATACTTATCATTCATATCGCATGTCGCCTAACCGCGAAGGCGCAGGATATCTACCGCCTGCACGCGACTTTCTCGGCCTACCACTTGCCGTGCCGCAATCGATCCGCGCTTCGAAGAGCAAGCTGGAGACCTGTGTCATCATCGGCGGCCTCAATGGTCCGATCTGCGATACCGAGCATGGATTCAAGCGGACCCGACAGCCCGTGCTATCCGATCGCGACCTGCAACAGACGTTGATCTACAGTGGGCGCATCGGTGACCGGATAAGAATCGGATACCGCGAAAGCAGCGGCAGCATCGCTCGTCCCGCCTTTTCAAATGAAGCCGAATATGACCTTTCAGCATCGACGGAGATTGCCTATCGCGGTGCCCGGATCAAGATATTGTCAGCCGACAATCAGAAGATTCACTATGTCGTGCTATCCAACTTCAACACGAACTGATGGATGAAGGTCGGGGGCTGGCTTAGGCCAGCCCCTTGCGGACCAATTCGTTCACGACCTGCGGGTTGGCTTTGCCCTGCATCG
>CAMPHJ010000020.1 GCA_946885845.1 uncultured Sphingobium sp.
GTTGACAATGTCGACATTCCGGCGGCTTCGGCCAAGGGCGTGATCGTCATGAACACCCCGTTCGGCAATTCGATCACCACCGCCGAACATGCCATCGCCCTGATGTTCGCGCTCGCCCGCCAGTTGCCCGAAGCCAATGCCCAGACGCAGCAGGGCCTGTGGCCGAAAAACGGCTTCATGGGCGTGGAAGTCACTGGCAAGACGCTGGGCCTGATCGGCGCGGGCAATATCGGTTCGATTGTCGCCACCCGCGCGTTGGGCCTCAAGATGAAGGTCGTCGCCTTCGATCCCTTCCTCACCCCCGAACGCGCCGTCGAAATGGGCGTGGAGAAGGCCGATCTCGACACGCTGCTGGCGAAGGCCGACTTCATCACGCTGCACACGCCGCTGACCGACCAGACCCGCAACATCCTCTCCAAGGAAAATCTCGCCAAGACCAAGAAGGGCGTGCGCATCATCAACTGCGCCCGTGGCGGTCTGGTCGATGAAGCCGCGCTCAAGGAAGCGATGGATTCGGGCCATGTCGCTGGCGCCGCGCTCGACGTGTTCGTGCAGGAACCGGCCAAGGAATCGCCGCTGTTCGGTACGCCCAACTTCATCTGCACCCCGCATCTGGGCGCATCGACCGACGAAGCACAGGTCAATGTCGCGTTGCAGGTGGCTGAACAGCTGTCCGACTATCTGCTGGACGGCGGCATCACCAATGCGCTGAACGTGCCCAGCCTGTCGGCGGAGGAAGCGCCCAAGCTGCGCCCCTATATGGCGCTCGCCGAAGAACTGGGCAGCCTGGTTGGCCAGCTGGAAGGCGACCGCATCCAGGGCGTGTCGGTCGAGGTCGAAGGCCATGCCGCCGAACTCAACCAGAAGCCGATCACCGCTGCGGTGCTCGCTGGCCTGATGCGTGTCTATTCGGACACGGTGAACATGGTCAACGCGCCCTTCCTGGCGAAGGAGCGCGGCCTGGACGTGCGTGAAGTGCGCCACGATCGCGAGGGCGACTATCAGACCCTCGTCCGCGTGACCGTGAAGACGGAGAGCGGGGATAAGTCGGTTGCTGGCACCCTGTTCGGCCACGGCAGCCCGCGCCTTGTCGAACTGTTCGGCATCAAGGTCGAGGCCGATCTTGAAGGCCACATGCTCTACATCGTCAACCAGGACGCGCCCGGCTTCATCGGACGCCTAGGCTCGACGCTGGGCGAGGCGAACGTCAACATCGGCACCTTCCACCTTGGCCGCCGCACCCAGGGCGGCGAAGCCGTGCTGCTGCTGTCGGTCGATGGCGCCGTGAATGACGATGTGCTCAAGGCCATCTGCAACCTGACCGGCGTGAAGACGGTGAAGCTGCTGAAGTTCGCCTGACGCCTAAAGGCCCTCCCCCTTCGGGGGGAGGGTTTGGGAGAGGGGGAAGCAACCTTGCGCCTTGACCCAAAGCTCAAGGAACGCGCGAGGCACATGCGCGCCAACCCCACTGCAGCCGAACAGAAGCTCTGGCTCGCCCTCCGCGCCAACCGCTTCGAAAACCGGCAGTTCACCCGCCAGACGGTGATCGCACCCTATATCGCCGATTTCGCGTCCAAGGCCGCGAAGCTGATCGTCGAAATTGATGGGGATACACATTCCGCCAAAGATCGCTATGACGCACGGCGAACGGAATTTCTGGAATCGCTAGGATATCGCGTGCTTCGTTTTGGCAATCCCGACGTGATGGGTAATATTGAGGGCGTGCTTAGCGTGATCGCTCAGGCTTTGCGGGGAACCCCCTCTCCCAAACCCTCCCCCCCAAGGGGGAGGGCTTAAGATGAGCATCCCTCCCGGCCTCCTCCCCGAAGGGCTCTCCGACCGTCTGCCGCCGCAAGCGGAAGCATCCGCGCGGCTCGTCCGCCGCGTGCTCGATACGGTGGCGTCGCATGGCTATGAACGGGTCATGCCGCCGCTCGCCGAATTTGAAGAGACGCTGGCTGGTCGGCTCAAATCCATGCGTGCGCAGGACCTGGTCCGCGCCGTCGATCCGGTGTCCCAGCGCAGCCTGGCGCTTCGGCCCGACATGACCGCGCAGATCGGTCGCATCGCCGCAACGCGCCTGGCCAGCACGCCACGCCCGCTGCGCCTGTCCTATGGCGGCCCGGTCATCCGCCTGCGCGCCAACCAACTTCGCCCGGAGCGGGAGCGGTTGCAGGTCGGGGCCGAACTGATCGGTAGCGACAGCCTTGCCGCTGCTGTGGAGATCGTCAATGTCGCGATCGAAGCGCTGCAAGCCGCGGGTGTCACGGGCATCACCATCGACTTCACCCTGCCGGACCTGATCGACGCCCTTGCCGCCGGTCCGCTCCCGCTGGCGCCGGAGGAGATCGAACTGGTTCGCGCCGAACTGGACGCGAAGGATGCAGGCGCGCTTGCCGCGATCAGCCCGGCGGCGGCCGCCTATCTCCCCCTCATCGAAGCGGCCGGCCCGTTCCACCCTGCCATGGAAAAGCTGGAAGCGCTCAACGCCCAGCTTGGGGGCGCGATTGACAGCCGAATCGCTGGGCTGCGCGCCATTGCGAAGCCGATTGGCTGGGATATCACGCTGACTCTCGATCCGACCGAGCGCCATGGTTTTGAATATCAGAACTGGTTCGGCTTCTCGATCTTTGCGGAAGGTTTTACGGGGGAGATTGGCCGGGGTGGCAGCTATGCCATCATCCGGGCGGACGGATCGGAAGAACCCGCCATGGGCTTCTCCCTCTATCCCGACCCGCTGATCGACGCAGGTTTCGGGGCAGAGCAGCCCAATCGGCTTTTTCTGCCGCTACACCATGACGAAAGTCGCGCCGCGCAACTTCGCAGGGACGGGTGGCGGACCGTGACCGCCCTTACGCCGCAGGAAAATGGGGAAGCGTTGCGCTGCACGCACTGGCTGGACGGCGACGAGCCGCGCCCCTACTGACTTGACGCACAGGGGGTAGCGCGGCTAACGCGCGCCCCGCACAGGGCGAATAAGCGCCCACTCGATCCCACCGGCATGCCGAGTCCCGTCGAAGGGCATGGCCGGTCCCCGCGGCGGGCGGAGGACTATATCTGTGGCTAATGTGACCGTAATCGGCGCCCAGTGGGGCGACGAAGGCAAGGGCAAGATCGTCGACTGGCTGTCGGAGCGCGCCGATGTCGTCGCCCGTTTTCAGGGCGGCCACAATGCGGGCCACACGCTGGTGGTCGGCGATAAGGTCTATAAGCTGTCGCTGCTGCCTTCGGGTATCGTGCGCGGCACGCTGTCGGTCATCGGCAATGGCGTCGTCCTCGACCCCTGGCACTTCCGTGATGAAGTCGCCAAGCTCAAGGGACAGGGCGTCGATATCACGCCCGAAAATCTCCAGATCGCCGAAACCTGCCCCCTGATCCTGCCCTTCCACCGCGACCTCGATGGTCTGCGCGAAGATGCGTCGGGCGCGGGCAAGATCGGCACCACGCGCCGCGGCATCGGCCCGGCCTATGAGGACAAGGTCGGTCGCCGCGCCATCCGCGTCTGCGACCTGGCGCATCTGGATGACCTGGGTCCCCAGCTTGACCGCCTGACCGCGCATCATGATGCGTTGCGCGCCGGTTTCAACGAAGCGCCGATCGATCGCGACGCCCTGATGGCGGAACTGCGCGAAATCGCCAGCTTCATCCTGCCCTTCGTCAAGCCTGTCTGGCTGACGCTCAACAAGGCGAAGGCGGCAGGCCATCGCATCCTGTTCGAAGGCGCGCAGGGTACGCTGCTCGACATCGATCACGGCACCTATCCGTTCGTCACTTCGTCCAACACGGTCGCAGGCACGGCGGCGAGCGGCACCGGCCTTGGCCCCAACGCCGCAGGTTTCGTCCTGGGGATCGTCAAGGCCTATACCACCCGCGTCGGGTCCGGTCCCTTCCCGACCGAGCAGGAAAATGATGTCGGCCAGCGCCTGGGTGAACGCGGCCATGAGTTCGGCACCGTCACCGGTCGCAAGCGCCGCTGTGGCTGGTTCGACGCCGTGCTGGTGCGCCAGTCGGTCGCCGTTTCCGGCGTGACTGGGATCGCGCTCACAAAGCTCGACGTGCTCGACGGGTTCGAAACGCTCAAGATCTGCACCGGCTATCGGATCGGCGACCAGAGCTTCGACTATTTGCCTGCCCATGCGCAGGACCAGGCGAAGGCTGAGCCGATCTATGAGGATATCGAAGGCTGGCAGGACACCACGGCGGGCGCCCGCAGCTGGGCCGACCTGCCTGCACAGGCGATCAAATATATCCGTCGGATCGAAGAGCTGATCGGCTGCCCGGTCACGCTCGTATCCACCAGCCCAGAGCGTGAGGACACCATCCTCGTGCGCGACCCCTTCGCGGATTGAGGCGATGGCAGGCGATCGCTTCGAACGGCACAAGCAGCCCTGGACCGCGGACGAGCTGCAAAAGCTGCATATGCTGGCCAAGAAGGGCATGGCGCTGAAAGCGATCGCCAAGGCGCTGACCCGCAGCGAGGAATCGGTGAAAGTCCGGGCCAAGCAGGACGGGCTTTCCATCGCCAAGCTGCGATAGGCTGCTCGCAGGGATCACGTGCTCATGCGAAGGCAGGAGCCCAGACCCGCCGCCTGAACTGGGCTCCTGCCTTCGCAGGAGAACGGCGGCCCTTTTGCTCCGGGGCTTGATGCGTCGTAGCGGCGGTGCGACAAGCTGGAGGCAATGTAACGGAGCGCCGCCATGCCACTCGATATACTCGTCCTTTATGGTTCTTACCGGCGGAACCGCATGGGCATCCGCCTTGTCGATTATCTAATCAAGGGTTTCCAGACGCTCGGCCATCAAGCCGAATTGGTCGATGCCATGCAGGTCGGCCTCCCCATGCTCGACCAGCGCTACAGCGACTATGCTTCCGGTGAAGCGCCTGAAGCCATGGCGGCGCTGGCCGACCGGCTTTCTGTTGCTGATGCCTTCGTCTTCGTGACGGGTGAATATAATCGTGGCGTCCAGCCCGGCCTCAAGAACCTCGTCGATCATTATCTCAAGGAATTCGACCGCCGCCCGGCAGGCATAGCCAGCTATTCGGCGGGCCGCTACGCCGGGGTGAACAGCCATGCGGCCTGGACGGTGACGCTGTCCGCCATGGGCATGGCCGTCATTCCTGAACGACTGAGCGTTGGCCAGATCGGCCAGACGCTCGATGATCAGGGCCAGCCACAGGGCGACGGCGGCGCGGCGCTGGATCGCGGCTTTTCGGCCTTCGCGCGCGACCTCATCTGGTGGGCGGAAGCGGGCAAGGCGGCGCGCTGATTGCTCAGGCTGGTTCCTCTTGCTCTCCGACCGAGATAACCGTCGCCGCCACCAGATCGCCGGTGACGTTCAATGTCGTCCGGCACATGTCTAGGAACCTGTCGACCCCCAGCACCAGCCCGATTCCTTCGGGCGGGACGCCGACCATGCCCAGGATCATCGCCACCACCGGCAGCGACCCGGCCGGAACGCCTGCTGTGCCTACCCCGCCCAAGATGCACACCAGCATCACCATCAGCTGCTGCGCCCAATCCAGTTCGATGCCGAAAAACTGTGCGAGGAACAGCACGGTAATGCCTTCGAACATCGCGGTGCCATTCTGGTTGGCGGTCGCACCGATGGTCAGCACAAAGCGGGAGATTCGGCGCGGCAGATGCAGCCGTTCCTCGGCCACGCGAATGGCGGTCGGTAAAGTCGCGTTGGACGATGCGGTCGCGAAGGCCATCATTATCGCGTCCTGCGCGCCCGTGAAAAAGGTCAGGGGGGAACGCCGCGCGATAAAGACCAGCAACAGCGAATAGACGCCAACCATCTGCAACCCCAGCGCCAGCAGCACCACGCCGACATAGGCTGACAGCCGCACCAGCAATTCCCACCCGAACTGGGCGGCCAGGTTGAACATGAAACAGGCGATGGCGATGGGCGCCAGACGAATGACCAGCCCCATCAGCCGCATCGTGACTTCGAACAGTCCCTCCATGGCGGACAGCAGCAGCTTCGTCTGCTCTGTACGCACCAGCACCAGCCCGATGCCGAAAAACAGGGCAAAGACCATGACAGCCAATATGTCATTATTGGCCATGGCCTTGATGATATTGTCGGGCACCATGGCCAACAGGGCGTCCACCCCCGTGGGTGCTTCCCCGCCGCGCGCCAGTATGGCGCGTGCGCCGTCGCCTGCATTGTCCAGCATGGCCCGCGCCTGGACCGGATCGACGCCATCCCCCGGCCGCAGCAGGTTGACGACGATCAGGCTGATGGCGACGGCAATGCTGGACACCACCAATGTATAGACCAGCGTCTTGAGCCCGACCCGCCTGAGCGAGCGGATTTCGCCCATTTCCGCGATCCCCACGATCAACGCCGACACCAGCAAGGGGATGACCAGCATGAAGAGCAGCCGCAGGAATATCTGCCCGATCGGTCCGGTCACATAACGCGTGGTGGCATCGACCCAGGCGGCGTCACGCGCCGTCGCATAGACGATCAGTCCCGCGATCAGCCCGACAAGAAAACCCGCCAGCATCTGCCATTGCAGCGAAAATGCAGTCCTGCTTCGCGTTGCCACCAGTTGCTCCCCATGTCCTCCGTCGAAAAAGGAACCGTTAAGAGGGCGTAATGTTTCAGGCGACCACTATAAAGGCCTCAGTCCCCTCTGCCCTCTTCCACCATGTCGCTCGCCAGTTCCAGCCCGGCGCGGCCATGAGCGGGTGTGTGGGATGGGGCCTTGGGATGCGGCACATATTCCGGCTCTTCGACCTCCAGCATGCCTTCCCATTTAGTGATGACGGACGTCGCGATGGCGTTGCCCAGCACGTTGGTGGCGGTGCGGCCCATGTCCATGAAATGATCGACCGCCAGGATGAAGGCGATGCCTTCGACCGGCAGGTCGAACTGGCCCAGCGTTGCCGCCACGACGACCAGGGATGCACGGGGGACGGCGGCGATGCCCTTGCTCGTCACCATCAGCACCAGCAGGATGGTGATCTGCGTCGCGATGGGCAGGTCGATGCCATAGGCCTGGGCAATGAAGATCGTGGCGAAGGTCGAATACATCATCGACCCGTCGAGATTGAATGAATAGCCCAGGGGCAGCACGAAACTGTAGATGCGCCGGGGCACGCCGAACCGGTCGAGCTGCTCCAGCATCTTGGGATAGGCAGCTTCCGACGACGCGGTGGAAAAAGCGATCAGCAACGGTTCGCGCACATATTTGATGAGCTTCACCATCCGCCGCCCCAGGAAGACGGACCCGGCCGCGATCAGCAGCAGCCAGAGCGCCAGAAGCGACAAATAAAATTCGCTCACCAGTTCGCCAAAGGTGACAAGCACGCCCGGTCCTTCGGTCGTGATCGTCGCCGCGAGCGCGCCGAATACGGCGAAGGGAGCGACCCGCATGACGTAGCCGGTCACCTGCAACATCAATTCGACCATCGCTTCGATCAAGGTGACGATCGGCTTTCCCTTTTCGCCGATGGCGGTCAGCGCGACACCGACGAACAGGGAAAAGACGACGATCTGCAGGATGGAATTTTCCGCCATCGCCCCGACCATGGAGGTGGGAAAGACGTGCAGGACGAAATCCCTGAAATTGAGCGCGTCGGTATTAACGCCCGAAGCAGCGCCGGACCGGACAAGGTTCAGCCCTTCGCCCGGCGCGAAGAAATTGACGAAGACCAGTCCCAGAGTGAGGGAAATGAGGCTGGCGACAATGAACCAGGCCAGCGCACGCCCGCCGATCCGCCCCAGCGCTGCGCTGTCGCCCATATGGGCTATGCCCGCGACCAGGGTGGAAAATACCAGCGGCGCGATGATCATCTTGATAAGGTGGAGAAATATGTCGGCCAGAAGGTGAAAATAGCCTGCCACATCCTTGGCCAGCGCCTTATCGCCGCCGACCCACAGATTGGCTGCAAAGCCGGTGATCACGCCCAGTATCATGCCCGCAAGGATGAAGGCCGTCAGTCGATTCCGCATGCAGCCCCTTTAACCCTTGCCCCGCTGGCACATCTAACAGGCGTGCGACACCCCGGCAATCGCGCCGGGCGGCCTAACCCCTCGAACGATCGAAGGCGCGGCGCTTCACGGGTAAAGCAGTCCTTCGGACCAGTTGTCGCCGTTCCGCACGAACAGCCGCCGTTCGTGCAGCCTGTGTTCCCGGTCCTGCCAGAACTCGATCCGGGCGGGCGTCACCCGGAAACCGCCCCAATGCGGCGGCCGGGGGACTGGTCCCCCTTCGAACCGGGCGACCGCATCCTCATATCGCTGCATGAACTCCTCTCGTGATGCGAGGGGTCGCGATTGATCGGAAGCCCATGCGCCCAATTGGCTGTCGCGGCTGCGGCTGGCGAAATAGGCGTCGGCGGTGGCGTCATCCGTCGTGTCGATCGTTCCCTCGATCCGAATCTGGCGGCGCAGCGATTTCCAGTGGAAGAGCAGGGCGGCATGGGGATTTTCCAGAAGTTCGCCCGCCTTGCGCCCTTCGAAATTGGTGTAGAAGATAAAGCCGTCCGGCCCATGCCCCTTTAACAGGACCATCCGCACCGAAGGATGACCGCGCGCGTCCGCCGTGGCGAGCGCCATGGCGTTGCTGTCGTTGATCTCGCTCGAACGCGCTTGGGCATACCATTGGTCGAAAAGGAGGAAAGGATCTGTCATGCTCTCGATTTAGGCGCCGCCAGCAGCTATGTCGATGGCCCCCGCCGCTTGAAGGGCCGTGACCTTTTTGCCACATAGGGTCCAATCGGCGTTTCACGAACAGAAGGATGACTAATCGGCCATGGCGGATCCCTACGCAACTCTGGGCGTCGCGCGCGGCGCGAGCGAGGCGGAGATCAAGTCGGCCTATCGCAAGCTCGCCAAGGAACTGCATCCCGACCGCAACAAGGACAATCCCAAGGCGGCGGACAAATTTTCCGCTGTGACCGGTGCCTATGACCTGTTGTCCGACAAGGACAAGCGCGCCCGTTTCGACCGCGGCGAGATAGATGGGGAGGGTAATCCGACATCTCCCTTTGGCTATGGCGGGGCAGGCGGCGGCGGTTTTCGCGGACGGCAGGGCCAGGGCGGTGGCTTCGAATTCAACGAAGGCGCGGACTTTGGCGATATTTTTGACGGGCTGTTCGGGGGCGGCGGCGCTGCTGGGGCACGCCGGGGCGGCGGTGGATTCGGGGGCTTTGGGCGGCAGGCCCCACCCCAGCGCGGGGCCAATGTTTCCTACCGGCTCGCGGTCAGCTTTGTCGATGCGGCGACGCTGGCCCCGCAGCGTGTCACGCTCCAGGACGGCAAGAATATCGACCTCAAGCTTCCGGCTGGCGTCGAAACCGGCACGCAGATGCGTTTGTCGGGGAAGGGTCAGCAGGGCAGTGGCGGCGCGGGCGACGCGATCGTCACCATCGAAGTAAAGCCGCACCCCTTTTTCACCCGTGAAGGCGACAATGTGCTGCTGGACCTGCCGATCACGCTGGACGAAGCGGTCAAGGGCGGGAAGGTCAAGGTGCCCACCGTCGATGGCCCGGTGATGCTGGGCGTGCCCGCAGGCTCCACATCCGGCAAGACGCTTCGGCTGCGAAACAAGGGTTTCACGATGAAGAATGGCGAGCGCGGCGATCAGCTGGTCAGGTTGCAGATCGACGTTTCCGCCGACGACCCCGCGATCCGCGAGCTGGTCGAAGGCTGGCAGGACAGCCGGGCCGTCCGGGCCCATCTGGGCGTCTAGGCGTTAAAGGCGGATGCAGCCTTCGCCTTATTCGCCCGAAACCCGTCGGCGCAGGGTCGCCAAGCAGGCCCGCGCGCGATGGCAGCGCCATATGGAGCGCGTGCCACCCGGATCCTACATGCTGGAGATATTGAAGCGGGTCGCGGTAGGCACCTATAATGACGGCTTCATCCACGCGGGCAACCTTGCCTATCTGTCGTTGATGACGCTGTTCCCCTTCTTCATCGTCGCAGCTGCGGTGGCGAGCATCTTTGGGCGATCCGCCGACGGGCTGGCGGCGGTAGGTACTTTCCTTCAATCCGTGCCCCAAGGCGTGGCCGATGTCGTGCGCAAGCCCATCTACGATGTGTTGAACGCCCGCACCGGGCCGCTGCTGTGGCTTGGCGGCCTTGTGGGCCTGTGGACAGTGGGCAGCCTTATCGAAACCATCCGCGATATATTGCGCCGCGCCTACGGGACGGAAAGTACGCGGCCTTTTTGGCATTATCGGCTGAACGCGATCGGCATCACCCTGGTCAGCGTCCTTGCGGTCATGTTCGCCTTTTCCATGCAGGTCCTGATGGCAGGCGCGGAACAATTTTTGCTGCGGTTGCTGCCCTTTGCCGATGATGCGATCCGTATCGTGACGGTTACGCGGTTCGCGCCGATCGCGATCCTGTGCGTCGCTCTCTACTATCTCTACTTTTCCCTGACCCCCAGCGCCTACAAGCATAAGCGCTTCCCGAAATGGCCCGGCGCGGTGGCCACGGCCCTGTGGTGGTATGGCGTCACGACGCTCCTTCCGCCCACCTTGTCCTTGCTGGGCAACTATGATGCGACCTATGGCAGCCTGGCAGGTGTGATGATCACGCTCATTTTTTTCTTTCTCGTTGGGCTTGGCGTGGTAATTGGCGCGGAACTCAACGCTGCGCTTGCTGAATTTCCCGAAGAGGAATGGCAGGTGGTTGTCGCTGAAAGCAAAGGGAACGGACAACAGAATGACGGGCTTGATGGCGGGAAAACGCGGCCTCATCATGGGGCTGGCGAATGACAAGTCGCTTGCATGGGGCATTTCCAAGGCGCTGCGGGCGCAGGGCGCGGAACTGGCCTTTGCCTATCAGGGCGATGCCTTGGCCAAACGTGTGCGGCCGCTGGCGGAGGAACTCGGCTCCGATTTCCTGATCGATTGCGATGTTTCCGACATGGCAAAGCTGGACGCGGCGTTCGACGAAGTGAAGGCGCGCTGGGGCAAGCTGGACTTCGTGGTCCATGCCATCGGATTTTCCGACAAGAACGAACTTCGCGGCAAATATGTCGACACCAGCCTGGAAAACTTCCTGCTGACGATGAATATTTCCGCCTACAGCTTCGTCGCCGTGGCCAAGCGGGCGCGCGCATTGATGACGGAGGGGGGCAGCCTGCTGACGCTCAGCTATTATGGTGCGGAAAAGGTCATTCCCCATTATAATGTGATGGGCGTCGCCAAGGCGGCGCTGGAAACCAGCGTCAAATATCTGGCGATGGACCTGGGGCCTGAAAATATCCGCGTGAACGCCATTTCCGCCGGTCCGATCAAGACGCTGGCGGCGAGCGGCATCGGCGATTTCCGTTACATCATGAAATGGAACGAACTGAATTCGCCGCTGCGCCGTAATGTGACGATCGAGGATGTGGGCGGCGCGGGCCTTTATCTGCTGTCCGACCTGGCATCGGGCGTCACCGGCGAAGTGCACCATGTCGACGCGGGCTACAATGTCGTGGGCATGAAGGCGGAGGACGCCCCGGACATCGCGCTCGACAAGGGCTGATGGGGACGCCAAAGGTCAGGGCATGAGCTTCAACACATTCGGCCGCGTCTTTCGCTTCACCACCTGGGGGGAAAGCCATGGTCCCGCCATTGGCGCGGTCGTGGATGGCTGTCCTCCCGGATTGGCGCTGAGCGAAGCGGAGATTCAGCCCTTTCTCGACAAGCGCAAGCCCGGCACGTCCAAATTCACCACCCAGCGTCGTGAGCCGGACGAGGTGCGCATCCTTTCGGGCGTGTTCGAAGGGAAGACCACCGGAACGCCGATCAGCCTGATGATCGAAAATACCGATCAGCGGTCCAAGGATTATTCCGAAGTCGCCAAGGCCTATCGTCCCGGCCACGCCGATTATGCCTATGACGCCAAATATGGCTTTCGTGACTATCGCGGCGGCGGACGCTCATCCGCGCGCGAAACGGCAAGCCGGGTCGCGGCGGGTGCGGTCGCGCGGCTGGTCATCCCGGACATCGATATCTTTGCCTATGTGAGTGAAATTGGTGGCGATGCGATCGACCCTGCGCGCTTTGACGCGAGCGAGATCGACAACAATCCTTTCTTTTGCCCGGACGCGCAGGCGGCGCTGCGCTGGGAAAAGCTGGTGGATGACGCGCGCCGGGACGGTTCATCGCTCGGCGCGGTGGTGGAATGCATTGCCAGCGGCGTCCCTGCGGGCTGGGGCGCGCCGCTCTATGCCAAGCTCGATAGCGAACTTGCTGCGGCGATGATGAGCATCAACGCGGTCAAGGGCGTTGAGATTGGCGACGGCTTCGCCGCCGCCCGGTTGCGCGGCGAACAAAATGCCGACCCCATGCGTCCGGGCAAGGATGGGCCTGAATTCCTGGCCAATCATGCAGGCGGCATCGCTGGCGGTATTTCCACTGGCCAGCCGATCAAGGTTCGCATCGCGTTCAAGCCGACCAGTTCGATCCTGATCCCGGTCGAAACCGTGACCCGCGAAGGGGAAGCATCGGACATCATTACCAAGGGGCGACATGACCCCTGCGTCGGCATCCGCGGCGTTCCCGTGGTTGAGGCGATGATGGCGCTGGTCCTTGCCGATCAGAAACTGCTGGACCGCGCCCAATGCGGTGACGGCGGCGAGGGCCGCTGACGCGGTGAATTGAGCCGGTCTTCGCGAAAATGCGTGATTCCGGCGAGACGACTCGGCAAATCTAGGTTACTATCCTTGTCATCGATCGCCCGCGGGAGGGCGAGCGGCAGCGCGTAAGCCTGGGGAGCGTCATCATGCCGAGCATGGTTTGACGGTCAAAACGTCCCCCTAAGCCGCAACACGGGCCAGCCATGACAACATGGCTGGCCCTTTGTCGTTGACGTCGGGACTGTCGGTTGGACACAACCGCGTCATCCTGTCCGGGGCGTGCCGCAACGGTGATGGAAGGCGCTTTCCAGCTGGGACCGCCAGAGTTCAGCGGGGGAACAGCGCGATCAGCCTGGCGAGGCCTGATTTCAGCGCCTGACGCTGTTCCTTGTGTGGAGAAAGGCCGATCCGTACGACGGTCAGTTCCTGCGAAGGCGACACCAGAATATATTGCCCGCCATGCCCGACGCAGCCGAACAGGCTGGCGGACGCCTGACCCGGCATGAGGGCGCTTTCCCCGCTGTCCCGGTTCAGCCACAGATGTGCGCCATAGGCGGGATTGCGCCGGGAAGGCGTGCGCATGAAGTCGACCCATTTTTCCGGGACGATCTGATGCCCGCCCTGTCCCCGCCCATGGTTGCGCAGCAATTCGCCAAAGCGCCCATAATCGCGTGCCGTCATGTGCAGGAAACTGCCCCCGACCATGGTGCCCGCCGCATCATATTCCGCCGTCAGACTGTCAAGGCGACCGGGTATCTTCAGCCGCCCGTCGATGAACGTCTGCATTGCGCGCCGCCGCTCGTCGGGGTCGGCGCTGCTGGTCAGCATCCGCGTCATCAGATCGGCCAGGATCAGCGTGCTGCCCGTGCTGTAGGAAAATGTTGATCCGGGCATATGGCCCAATGGCTGCGCTTCGGCAAAGGCGCTCATATCCTGTGCGCCATCGGTAAACAGCATGCGGACGGTATCGGCGGTGGCGATCGGTTCATCGTCCTCCACATGGTCGAGGCCCGACGACATGGACAGCAATTGCCGCAAGGTGATCCTGCCGCGCGGGTCGCCAGGCTGGCTCCAGGCGGCCACGGGCACCGGCGAATCGAGCGCCAGACGCCCGTCGGCCACCATCAGGCCCACCAGCACCGCTGTCACGCTTTTGGCCATCGACCAGGACAGCAGCTTTGTTTCGGGGCCATAGCCCGGCGCATAGCGTTCCGCGACGATTTCACCCCGATGCATGATCAGCAGCGCGCGCGTCTCTCCCACATCATCATCGCCATCGAACAGTGGATCGATGGCCGACCGGAGCATCGCTTCGTCGACAGCGCCATCGCTCGCGACATGATAGGCCGGATCGGCGCCGGTGGCCTGCGCCGTCCACAGCCCCGCCATCGCCAGCAGCGATAAAAGGCCGACTGCCGCCCCAAGACGCTTTACGCTTTTCCGATCGAGCTTCATAAGCCGCGCCCTAGTGGATTGATTTTCGACATTTGCATCCCGCCAACCGGATAGGATGGTCGCAAATGCCCAATCGGACCACTAGTGCATTTTTGCGCCGGGTGAAAAGCCAGGGGCCACGAATTACGTCAACAGTCACTGGAATGCAGGAATGGGGAGCATGGCGGGCCGCCCGAAGTGGATATTTGCCCTTGCCGTCGTGGCGCTGGTGCTGACGGCGCTGCTGGCGTGGAAATGGGGTGATCTGCGCGCCCGGGCGGAGGTGGGGGCGGGCTATGGCGCACGCATCGCCTGCTCATGCCGCTATGTCGAGGGACGGCCAATGGACAGCTGCCGCAGTGACAAGGAACCGGGCATGGCCCTGGTAACGCTCGCCGATCAGCCCGAATCGCGATCCGTCCGCGCCAGTGTGCCGCTGCTGGCATCGCGCAGCGCGCATTACCGGCCCGGCTGGGGATGCCTGCTCGATCCACTGCAATGAATATTTGCGCGGGGGCGCATAGCGGCTAGGACCCTGCGGATGCAGCCCGACATTCTTACCCTTCTTCACGACGTTTTTGGCTTTTCAGGCTTTCGCGGTGTGCAGGACCAGGTCGTCGGGCGCGTCATGGCGGGACGGCCCACCCTTGCCATCATGCCGACGGGCGCGGGAAAGTCGCTTTGCTATCAGCTGCCCGCCGTGGCGCTGGACGGGTGCTGCGTCGTTATTTCCCCCCTGATCGCCCTGATGCACGATCAGCTTCGCGCCGCCCAGGCGGTCGGCATAAAGGCGGCCAGCCTCACCAGCGTCGACGCCGATTGGCGCGAAACGCAGGATCGCCTGCGCAACGGCGACCTCGACCTCCTCTATGTCGCGCCCGAACGCGCGAGCGGCGAGGGGTTTCGCAACCTGCTGCGCTCCGTCCGCATCGCGCTATTTGCCATAGATGAAGCGCATTGCGTTTCGGAATGGGGGCATGACTTCAGGCCGGATTACCGGCTTCTTCGCCCGTTGCTCGACGAATTCCCCGACGTGCCGCGACTGGCGTTGACCGCGACCGCCGACGCGCACACGCGCGAGGATATTCTGGTCCAGCTGGGCATCCCGCGCGAAGGGCTGGTGATTGCGGGCTTCGACAGGCCGAACATCCGCTATGCGGTGCATCCGCGCGATGGACTTAACCGTCAGCTCGCCGACCTGATCGCTGGCAATCCGGGGCCGGGCATCATCTACGCGCCGACCCGCGCGGCGACGGAAAAACTGGCGGAGGCGCTTGGCCGGGGCGGACGTCCGGCGCGGGCCTATCATGCCGGGCTGGACCCGCAGGTGCGCGCCGCCAACCAGACCGCCTTCATCGCCAGCGAAGACATGGTGATGGTCGCCACCGTCGCGTTCGGCATGGGCATCGACAAGCCGGACGTGCGCTTCGTCGCCCATGCGGGGCTGCCAAAGTCGATTGAGGGCTATTATCAGGAATCAGGCCGCGCCGGGCGCGATGGGGAGCCTGCCCAAGCACATCTATTCTGGGGAGCGGAAGATTTCGCCCGCGCCCGCATGCGGATCGCCGAACTGGAACCGGCGCGACAGCAGGGGGAACGCACCCGCATCGCCGCGCTGGGCGCGCTGGTGGAAACGGGCACCTGCCGTCGCGCCATTTTGCTGCGCCATTTTGGCGAAGATCCGCCGCCAGGCTGCGGCAATTGCGACAACTGCCTGAATCCTCCGCCCAGCATCGATGCAACGCAGACCGCGCGGAAATTCCTGTCCGCCGTCTACCGCACCGGCCAGAGCTTTGGCGTGGGGCATATCGAATCCGTCCTGACAGGCGCGGTGACGGACAAGATTCGCGAACGGGGCCATGACAGGATTTCGGTCTATGGCATCGTGGCGGGGGAGGAAACGGCCCTGCTCCGTCCCGTTTCCCGCGCGCTGCTGGTCAGGGACGCGCTGCAGACCAACGAACATGGCGGGCTGGAGCTTGGTCCCAGTGCGCGGCCTATCTTGCGGGGGGAAGAAGATGTCAGCCTGGTGGTGCCCCCACGCAAGGAGCGCCGCAGCCGCAGGAACGCGCGGAACGGCGGCGATGCCAACCCTGTGGGCAATCCCCTGTTCGAAGCGCTGCGCGCCTGCCGCCGCGAACTGGCGCAGGAAGCGGGGGTGCCGCCCTATGTCATCTTCCATGATTCGACGCTGCGGGAAATGGCCGAGCAACGTCCGTCCACCCTGGCGGAACTCAGCCATGTGAGCGGCGTCGGCCATCGCAAGCTGGATGCCTATGGCGACGCGTTCCTCGCGGCGATCCGGCTCCACCTTTGAACGGGGCGGGGCAGGCGACCATTGTCCTTGCCCCTTGAAAGCCGCGCCCCACAGGCGCATGGCAGGCCGCAATACAAGGAGTATGCCCATGTTTCGCCAGCTAACGAAAAGCCTCTACGTGTCCCCCCAGATCAGCGTCGATCAGGTGGAAGAGGCCAAGGCGCTGGGCGTGACCATGATCGTGAACAACCGTCCCGATGATGAAGAGCCGGGACAGGTCAACGGCGCTGCCATCGAAGCGGCGGCACAGGCCGCCGGCATCGGCTATGCCGCTGTCCCGGTCGCCCATGGCGGCTTTGCGCCCTGGCAACTCGACGGAATGGCCGCTGCGCTGGAACAGGCGGGGGAGGGCAAGGTCCTGGCCTATTGCCGGTCCGGCACGCGCAGCACTTTGCTATGGGCGTTGACCCGCGCACGCGCAGGCGACCACCCGGCTGCCCTGACCGAACAGGCGGCGGCGGCTGGCTATGACGTTGCTCCAGTGCGCCAGATCATGGACGCGCTCGCCACCGGATGACGTCCGCCAATCAGGAAACTTTCGACGCCATCGTCCTGGGCGCTGGCGGAGCGGGCCTCATGTGCGCGGCGACCGCCGGGCAGCGGGGCAAGCGCGTCCTTGTCATCGACCATGCGGATCAGGTGGGTAAGAAGATCCTGATTTCCGGTGGCGGTCGCTGCAACTTTACCAACATCCACACTGCGCCCGACCGCTATCTGTCGGCCAATCCGCACTTCGCCAAATCCGCGCTGGGCCGCTACACGGCCGCTGACTTCCTGGCGATGGTGGAAAAGCACGGCATCGCCTGGCATGAAAAGACGCTGGGGCAATTGTTCTGCGACGGCAGCGCTCGTCAGATCGTGGCCATGCTGCTGACGGAATGCGATGCGGGAGGGGTGACGATCCACCTCGATCACGCCATCACGTCCCTCAGCCATGCCGACGGACATTATCGCGTCGCCCATGGGGATCGGCTAGCGGTCGCGCCAGCGCTTGTCATCGCCACGGGCGGCCCTTCCATTCCGAAAATGGGCGCCACCGGCTTTGCCTATGACCTGGCCCGGCAGTTCGGGTTGAAGGTCGTGGAGCCGCGCCCGGCGCTCGTGCCTTTGACGCTGGGCGGCGAAGACCTGTTGTTCCGGGCCTTGTCGGGTGTTTCGACAGACGTGATCGCGCGCCACCGCAAGACCGCCTTTCGGGAAGCCGCGCTTTTGACCCATCGCGGGCTGTCCGGTCCCGCGATCCTGCAAATTTCCTCTTTTTGGCGTCATGGCGAATCGATCAGCCTGGATTTCCTGCCGGATCAGCCAACAGGCTGGCTGGTCGAGGCCAAGCGGACCAAGGCGCGGACCACCGTCATGGCACTATTGCGCGGGCTCCTGCCCGCCCGACTGGCCGATGTGCTGGCCGACCGGCTGGGCCTGGTCGGCGATCTGGGCAATATTCCCGACCGCCGGCTGCAGGACGCCGAACAACGACTGCGCGGCTGGACCTTTACCCCTAACGGTACGGAAGGGTTCGCCAAGGCTGAAGTCACGGTCGGCGGCATAGCGACGGCGGACCTGTCATCCCAGACCATGGAGGCGCGCCGCGTTCCCGGCCTCTATGCGATCGGCGAAGCGGTGGACGTGACTGGCTGGCTGGGCGGCTATAATTTCCAATGGGCCTGGGCGAGCGGATGGGCGGCAGGCCAGGCGCTCTGATCGCTGCTCCGGCGGTTAGCGTTCAGCCGCATTCCACCGTTACATGCTCCATCCGGGGAAGGGCGCGGACGCGACCGCGCACTGCATCGGCATCGGCGCCGGGGGCAATGCTGATGATCGCGGCATGCGCATGGGGGCCGATGCGCCAGACGTGCAGGTCGCGAATGATCGCCCCTTCCGCCTCTGTCAGCGCCCGGACACGCGCCATCAGGGCAGGCTCCGCCGTGTCGAGCAGGATCGCGGCGGTATCTTTCATCAGGCCCCAGGCCCAGCGCGCAATCACCACCGCGCCCAATATGCCGACCGCAGGGTCCATCCACCACCATCCCATATAGCGCCCGGCCAGCAATGCGACGATGGCCAGCACGGACGTCAGCGCGTCGGTCAGCACATGGACATAGGCCGCACGCAGATTGTTGTCGGCGTGACTGTGGCCCGATGATGCGTGGTCGCCATGGCCATGGTCGTGATCATGGCCATGATCATGGCCCAGCAGCACGGCGCTCACCAGATTGACGACCAGCCCGATCACGGCGACCAGGGTGGCTTCCCCAAACTTTACCGCCACGGGATCGAAAAAGCGCAGGATCGATTCCACGGCGATGAACAGGGCGGTCATGCCCAGCAGCAGCGCCGATGCAAAGCCCGAAAGGTCGCCCACCTTGCCCGTGCCGAACGTATAACGGGGATTGCGCGCATGTCGGCGGGCATAGCTGTAGGCCGCCGCCGCTACCGCAAGTGCACCGGCGTGGGTCGCCATGTGGAAACCGTCGGCCAGCAGCGCCATCGACCCTGTGAGCCAGCCGAAGACGATTTCCACCACCATCGTCACGGCGGTCAATCCGACCACCAGCAACGTCCGCCGCGCGTTGCGGTCATGACCAGCGGTCAGGTAGATATGGTCGAAATAATGACTTTCTTCGCCATTGGCATCAACGGATGGGCCGACGGGCGGCGCAAAGCCTTGCTCATCATGATGATGCGATCCGTCATGCGCGTGGCGATGACCGCCATGATCCTGATGCATAGTCATTTCCCGTACCGCCGGATCAGCGCCAGCATTTCTTCCGCCGCCGCCTGCCGTTGCGCATCCGTAAGGCCGGGGCGGGCGACATGGTCGCGCATATGCTGCTCGATCAGTTCCTCCATCAGGCTGCCGACCGCGCCGCGTACCGACGCCACCAGCTGGAGCGTTTCGGAACAGTCGGCTTCCCCGGACAACTGACGCTCGACAGCGCTAACCTGACCCGCGATGCGACGAACGCGGGCCAGCAGCTTGTCTCTATCTACAACTATATGCATAGGATACCCCCCTATACTATATGGTGCGCTATCGCAAGTTCGGCCCTTCCCGTCGGCTCCCCCTCTCTCTAACAGGGGCAGGATGACAGATGGGCTGGACTATGATCTTGCAATCGTGGGCGGAGGACTCGCTGGCAGCCTGGTGGCGCTTGCGTTTGCGCAGTTGCGTCCTGAGGTGCGACTGCTGCTGGTCGAACGGGACGGCGCTCTGGGCGGCAATCATCTCTGGTCCTTTTTCGACGGCGATGTCCGGGCGAAGGATCGGTGGCTGGTCGATCCCCTGATCACCCATCGGTGGGCGCAGGGGCATGAAGTACGCTTCCCAACCTATGTTCGCCGTCTCGATACTCCGTACAACAGTATCGCCTCGTCCCAACTGGACGCGCATGGGCGCAAGCTGCTTGGCGACCGGGTGGTGCTGGACGCTGACGTGACGAACATTGCGGCGGATCACGTAACGCTCGCCGACGGTCGCATCTTTCGTGCGCGCGCAGTGCTTGATGCCCGCGGCGGCGGCGATCTGAAGGAGCTGCAATGCGGGTGGCAGAAATTCGTTGGCCATGCGCTGCGGCTGAGCGCGCCCCATGGGCTGGAGCGCCCGGTCATCATGGATGCCACGGTGGACCAGCTGGACGGCTATCGTTTCGTCTATCTGCTCCCATGGGACGAACGCACGCTGTTCGTCGAGGACACCTATTATAGCGACACGCCCGATCTGGATGGCCCCGTCCTGGACGCCCGCATCGCCGCCTATGTCCATGCCGCCGGATGGCAGGTGGAGACGGTGGTCCATCGCGAAAGCGGCGTGCTGCCCGTCGTTCAGGGCGGCGACTTCGATCGATTCTGGCCCCGGCATGACCCGGTGGCGCGCGCCGGGGTTCGCGCCGGGCTGTTTCACCCCATGACCGGCTATTCACTGCCCGACGCGGTGGCTTTCGCATTATGGGCGGTGGAGCAACCGCTGGAAGGGCTGGCGACCGCCACGCGCGCGCGGGCATCGGCGCATTGGCGCTCCGGCGGTTTTTACCGGCTGCTCGCCCGCATGCTCTTTCGCGCCGCCGCGCCGGATCAGCGCTGGCGCATATTCCAGCGCTTCTACCGCCTCGATCCGCGCCTCATTGGCCGTTTCTATGGCGGTCGCTCTACCTGGGCGGATCGCATCCGCATCTTGTGCGGAAAGCCTCCGGTGCCCATAAGGAGCGCCATGCACGCAGTTTTGAATCCCCCCGCCCGATGAACCGGAAAGCTATTGTCATTGGAGCGGGCTTTGGCGGGCTGGCGCTTGCCATCCGGCTGCAGTCCGCCGGTGTAGACACCACTTTGGTGGAAGCGCGTGACCGGCCCGGCGGTCGGGCTTACATGTGGGAAAAGGATGGTTTCGTCTTTGACGCGGGGCCGACCGTCATCACCGATCCTGACTGCCTTGCCGAATTATGGCGGCTGTCCGGCCACGACATGGCGGAGGATGTGACCCTTGTCCCGGTCACGCCCTTTTACCGGCTGAACTGGCGTGACGGCACCAACTTCGATTATTCCAACGACGAAAACGCGTTACGGGCGCAGATTGCCAATCTGAACCCGGAGGATGTGGCCGGTTACCAGCGCTTCCTCGACTATGCGGGCGAAGTATATGAAGAGGGCTATCGCAAGCTGGGCTCGGTCGCCTTTCTCGATTTCGTGTCCATGATCCGCGCCGCCCCCGCGCTAGCGAAAAATCAGGCGTGGCGGTCGGTATATTCGATCGTTTCATCCTATGTGAAAAACGAGAAGCTGCGCGAAGCGCTGTCATTTCACACGCTGCTGGTCGGCGGCAATCCGATGAATACCAGCGCCATCTACGCCCTCATCCATAAGCTGGAAAAGGATGGCGGGGTGTGGTTCGCCAAGGGCGGGACCAACCGGTTGGTGCAGGCGATGGCGACCCATTTCGAACGGTTGGGCGGCACCATGCGCCTGGCCGACCCGGTTGTTCGGGTCGAAACCCACGGCGACCGGGCGGTGGGCGTCACCACGGCGTCGGGCTGGCGGGGGGAGGCGGATGCGGTCGCATCCAATGCCGACCTGATGCACAGCTATCGCGACTTGATCGGCCATCACCCGCGCGGACAGAAGGAAGCAGACAAGCTCAGCCGCAAGCGCTGGTCACCCAGCCTGTTCGTGCTGCATTTTGGCATCAAGGGCAGCTGGCCGGGCATCCCCCATCACATGATCCTGTTCGGGCCGCGCTATGAAGGGCTGTTGACCGACATCTATCAGCATGGCGTGCTGCCGCAGGACTTTTCGCTCTATCTGCACCATCCCACCGTCACCGACCCATCAATGGCACCGGACGGGCATTCGACCTTCTACGCGCTCGCGCCCGTGCCGCACATGGGCAAGCTGCCCATAGATTGGGAACAGTTTGGGCCGGTATTTGCCGAGCGAATTCTTGATGAGATCGAGCATCGACTGATCCCGGACATCCGGTCACGCATCGTAACCCAGTTCCATTATGCGCCGCCGGATTTCCGCACCGATCTGGCGGCGCATCTGGGCAGCGCATTCAGCCTGGAACCGTTGTTGACGCAAAGCGCATGGTTCCGCGCTCATAATCGCGACGATGTGATCCCGAACCTCTATCTGGTGGGCGCAGGGACGCATCCGGGCGCCGGAATCCCCGGTGTCGTCGGCAGCGCCAAGGCGACCGCCACGCTGATGCTGGAAGACCTCGCCTGAAGGGGGCGCGATGAAAAGACTGGCTGTATATTGCGGTTCGGCCACACCCGCCGATCCGGTTTATGTCGAAGCCGCGCGACATGTCGGGCGCGCATTGGCGGAACGGGGTATCGGCATCGTTCATGGCGGTGGACGTTTAGGCTTGATGGGAGCGGTCGCGGACGCGGCGCTCGCCGCCGGGGGTGAAGTCATCGGCGTCATTCCCGAAGCACTGGTCGGGGCGGAGGTAGCGCACCGTGGCTGCACGCAGTTGCACGTCGTCCAGACCATGCACCAACGCAAACAACTCTTCACCGACCTTTCGGACGGGTTCCTGACCCTGCCCGGCGGGGTGGGGACGATGGATGAATTGTGGGAAGCGATCAGTTGGGCGCAGCTTGGCTATCATGCCAAACCCGTGGGATTGCTCAATGTCGCTGGATTTTACGACCAGTTGATCGCGTTCGACCGGCACATGATCGACGCGGGGTTTATCCGGCCCCAGCACGCCGGTATCCTGATCCATGCCGACAGCCTTGAACTGCTGCTCGAACGCTTGGCCGCCTATCGCCCGCACCAGCCGATCATCGCGATGAAGGCGGACAGCCTCTAGCCCCGCCTGCTAACCGGTGGCTTGCGGACACAGGCTGGCGCGGGCATGGCTCTGTCGGTGACCGATAGCCATCCGCCTTCTCCGCTTCATACGCCCGATCGCGCCGCACTGGTCGCCTTCGCGCGGGACAGCATCGCCCGTGGATCAAAATCCTTTGCCTTGGCGTCGAAGCTATTCGACCGTCAGACTCGTGAGCGTGCTTGGCTCCTCTATGGCTGGTGCCGCAAATGCGATGACATCGCCGATGGGCAGGACCATGGCGGCCTGATGCAGGGCGTAACCGACGGACAGGCGCGGCTGTCGTCCATGCGGGTCCTGACCGGGGCCGCTCTGCGCGGGGAGCCGACCGGCGATCCCGCATTTGACGGCTTCGGTCTGGTAATGCACGAATGCGCCATACCTCCGCGCTATGCCCATGACCTGATCGAAGGCTTCGCGCTGGACGCACAGGATTGGCGCCCACGCAGCGAGGCCGACATGCTCCGCTATTGCTATCATGTGGCGGGCGCGGTCGGATGCATGATGGCGGTCCTGATGGGGGTCGATCCGCAGGACGACGCCACCCTGGACCGCGCTTGCGATCTGGGCCTCGCGTTTCAGCTCGCCAATATCGCCCGCGACATCAGCGAGGATGAAGCTGCTGGCCGCTGTTACCTACCCATGGAGTGGCTGGCGGAAATGGATATTCCCCCTGGGGAACATATGAAGCCCTGGGCCCGGCCCCAACTGACCATCCTGGCGCGCCGCTTGGCTGACATGGCTGCCGACTATGAAGCGAGCGCCCGGCACGGCACGGGCGCGTTGCCGCCGCGCGCGGCCTGGGCCGTGTTGGCTGCGGCGGGCATATATGGGGATATAGCACGGGAAGTGGCGCGCCGTGGCGAACGGTCATGGGATCATCGCGTCATCACTGCCAAAAGTGCCAAGGCAGGCTGGGTGTTGCGCGCGGCATGGCAGGTTGCGGGTCGATCCATCCGCTGGCCTGCGTCATCGCCTCGCCCGGCGCATCTATGGACACGGCCCAGGGGATAAGGCGGCAGCGCCCGCTCTTTCCGAAACGCAATCGAATCAGCGAAACAAAAAAAGGACCGATACTTTCGTACCGGTCCAAGGCGTGTTCGCAGGAGGAACATCGTGTGGCGGGCGGGCCGTGCCCCTTGTGGTGGCGGCCCGCCCTGCCGAATTTGATCAGATGTTGTAGGCGCGCTCGCCATGTTCGCCGAGGTCGAGACCTTCCTGTTCGACTTCGCGGCTAACCCGCAGGCCGGTGACGGCCTTGGCGATGAAGATGGCGATTGCAGTGCCGATCGACGCCCAGACGATGGTGGTGACGGTGGCCAGGACCTGCGTCACCAGCTGGTCGCCGATGACGAAGTCTTCGCCGCCCGGTCCACCCAGCAAGGGCGAATAGACGATGCCGGTGCCGATCGCGCCGATCATGCCGCCGATGCCGTGGATGCCGAAAGCGTCCAGGGAGTCGTCATAGCCCAGCTTGGGCTTCAGCACGGTGACCGCGTAGAAGCAGATGATCGAAGCGACAGCACCCAGAACGATCGCGCCGAACGGACCTGCATTGCCTGCTGCCGGCGTAACGGCGACCAGGCCGGCGATGATGCCCGAACAGAATCCCAGAGCCGACCCCTTGTGACCGCTGACGCGCTCTGCAAGCATCCAGAACAGGCCGCCCGATGCCGTTGCGACAAAGGTGTTGATCATGGCCAGCGCCGCCGAACCATTGGCTTCCAGTGCCGAACCGGCGTTGAAGCCGAACCAGCCGACCCACAGAAGGCCAGTACCGACGCCGGTCAGCGTCAGCGAGTGCGGAGGCATCGGTTCCTTGGGGAAGCCCATGCGCTTGCCAAGGATGAGGCACGCGACGAGAGCCGACACACCGGCGTTGATGTGCACGACCGTGCCACCAGCGAAGTCCAGCGCGCCCATTTCGAAGAACAGGCCGCCAGCAGCCCAGACCATGTGAGCGATGGGGAAGTAAACGATGGTCAGCCAGACTGCGGCGAAGACCATGACCGCTGAAAACTTGATCCGCTCGACCACAGAACCCAGCACCAGCGCGACGGTGATCGCGGCAAAGGTCATCTGGAAGCTGACGAAGACATATTCGGGAATGACCACGCCATCAGTGAATGTCGCGGCGGTCGAATCGGGCGTGATGCCCTTCAGGAAGACCTTTGATAGGTCCGAAATGAAGCCGTTGCTGGGGCCAGCGAAGGCCAGGCTGTAGCCGTAGATTACCCAGATCAGCATCGCCAGGCAGGCGACGGCGCCGATCTGCGTCATGACCGACAGCATGTTCTTGGTGCGGACGAGGCCGCCGTAGAACAGGGCCAGGCCGGGAAGAATCATGGCCAGCACCAGAACGGTGGATACCATCATCCAGGCGGTGTCGCCCTTGTCGGGCGTTGGCACGGCGGCAGCCGCGTCCTGCGCCCAGGCGGGCAGCGCGGCGAACAGGGACAGGCCAGCTGCCCCCATCGCGCCGCAAAACTTCTTGGAAAAGGTCATTATTCCCCCCTTCTTTACAGCGCGGTTTCGCCGGTTTCGCCGGTGCGGATACGCACGGCCTGACCGACATCCAGGACAAAGATCTTGCCGTCGCCGATCGCGCCGGAATTGGCCGCTGCCTGCGTGGCTTCCACGACGCGCGGCGCGAGATCGTCGTCGCAAACGACCTCGATCTTGATCTTCGGAACCATGTTCGTGGAATATTCGGCGCCCCGGTAGATTTCGGTTTGCCCCTTTTGGCGGCCGAAGCCCTTCACCTCGGACACCGTCATGCCGGCGATGCCTAGCGAGGAGAGTGCCTCGCGGACATCGTCAAGCTTGAACGGCTTGATGATTGCCATGACAAGTTTCATGTCGCCCCCTGTTAATGGTGTGCGGGGACAATCTAGCAAGAGCCGTGCCAATTTCTTAAAAGCGGTTTAACGCGGCCTTTTTCCACGCCCGACGGATCAGGAGCGCAAAAAAAATGGGCAGATGTCGCGCTCTGCCCAAAAATTGGGCAGTCTGGCTACCAGTTCCGGCCTTCCCGCGCGGCTGCCTCTTCTTCGGGCAAGGTTTGGCGACCCAACACGGCATTGCGATGAGGAAAACGTCCGAAGCGCTCGATCACCGCATGATGCTGCCGGGCGAAGTCCAGGGACTTCGGGTCGCCCGCAGCCTCGAACAGGCTGAGCGACAGCGTCTGGTCTTCCATATCTTCGCTATGCTGGAACGGCATGTAGAAAAAGATACGCCCAGCGCCGCCGATCTGGATGTCATAACCATGCGCAATCGCCCCGCGGGCGACCTCTCTCGCCAGCAGGTCGGTAGCAAAAGCCTTTGCCGTGCCGCGAAACATATTGCGCGGCAACTGGTCGAACAGGATGACCGCCGCCAGGGCATCATCGGCACGATCCAGAAACTCTTCCGGCGCCAGACCCTGCTTTTCTTCCCACAGCGAACCGAACCGGTCGACGCAGGCGCGGTCCAGCGCAGGGTCATGTTCCCACCACCGCTGCTCACCGACGCGATTGAACCAGAAATCCAGTAGCGACGCCGCCCAATCGGCTGTCACGGCATCATGGCTATCGGTCAGCATGTTCATGATGAAAGAAAGACGGACAGGCCTTTCTGGTTCCACCATGCTGCACCATCCGTGGCGTGGGCGCCTCAGGTCGCCGTGCCGCCGATCGTTAGCCCCTTGATCAGCAAGGTAGGCTGGCCGACCCCTGCCGGAACGCTCTGCCCGCCCTTGCCGCACATGCCGACGCCATGGTCCAGCGCCCAGTCATTGCCAATGCCCACCACCTTGGTCAGCGCGGTCGGACCGTCGCCAATCAGCGTCGCACCCTTGATCGGATCGCCCAGCTTGCCATTTTCGACCTTATAAGCCTCGGTGCAGGAAAAGACGAACTTGCCCGATACGATATCGACCTGACCACCGCCAAAGCTCCGGGCGAAAATGCCAGATTTTACGCGCGAAAGCAGCTCTTCGGGGTCATCCTGCCCACCCTTGATGAAAGTGTTGGTCATGCGCGGCATCGGGGCATGGGCGTAGCTTTCGCGGCGACCGTTGCCGGTGGGTTCGACACCCATCAGCCGGGCGTTCAGCCGGTCTTGCATATAGCCTTTGAGTATCCCGTCCTCGATCAGGACATTTTCCCTGGTCGGCGTGCCTTCGTCGTCGATCGACAGCGACCCGCGCCGGTCCGTGATCGAACCATCATCGACAACGGTCACACCCGGCGCGGCCACGCGTTCGCCGATCCGTCCCGAAAAGGCGCTGGTCCCCTTGCGGTTGAAGTCGCCTTCCAGCCCGTGCCCAATCGCTTCATGAACCATCACGCCGGGCCAGCCCGGCCCCAGCAGAACCGTCATCTCACCCGCAGGCGCGGCGACGGAGCCAAGATTGACCCGCGCCTGCGCCAGAGCCTCGTCGATAGCCCTGTTCCAGACGGCCGGCTCCATCACCTGATCGTAGAGATAGCGCCCGCCGATACCGAATGTGCCGGTTTCTCGGCGGCCATTTTCCTCCAATATGACCGACACGTTCAACCGCACCAGCGGGCGTATGTCGGTCGCGGTGAAACCGTCCGCACGCACGATTTCAACCACGGACCAGCTGCCCGATAGGCTGACCGACACCTGAGCGACACGCGGATCGCGCGCCCGCGCGGCGGCGTCGATGGCGGCGCACAGCGTCACCTTTTCAGCAAAGGGCACGATTTCCAGCGGATTGGCGTCCGTGTAAAGGTGGCGGTTCGTCCGCTGCGGCGGCGGGGCGGGCTGGCCCTTCGCCGGATCGAGCAGGGTCAGCGTTTCGGCGGCACGGCGTATCGCCGCTTCGCTGATGTCGTTCGCATGCGCAAAGCCGGTCATTTCGCCTGACACCCCGCGCAGGCCGAAACCTGCGTCGGTGGAATAATCGGCGGTCTTCAGCCGACCATCGTCGAAACCAAAGCTCTCGCTGGCTCTATATTGCAGATAAAGTTCGCCATCGTCGCACTGGCGCAACGCGTCCGCGGTCAGGCGTCGCGCGCCATCGGGATCAAGCAGCCCAGGACGATAAAGCAGGCCACGCGCGTCGGTGAATTGGGAGGCTATGTCGTTCATGCCGCCCGATATAGGGGGCGGGGCGCGCAAGCCCAATCAAAATTACACGCGCCGCCTGATCAGAGGCTGGCGATCAGAGGCTGGCCCCGGAAGCGATGTCGGGCAACCCGGCGATTTCCGGTGTGTCTGCCGGTCCGCCGATCAGGACGAAGCGCCGGTCGCAATAGCCGCAATCGACATAGCCATGCTCGTCAATTTCCAGAAAAACGAGCGGATGCCCAAGGGCGGCGGGGATGTCCCCCGAACCGTCGCAGGAAACGCGCGGCTTGGTGACTCGAAGGATTTCAGGCGGCTGGATCATGGATCAGCCGATTAGCAGCGGTGCGCGCACGCCGCAATATGCGGCGCGCCCGATTGGATGAAACGACGTAAGACGGGGAAAATGGTGGGCGATGACGGGCTCGAACCGCCGACATTCTCGGTGTAAACGAGACGCTCTACCAACTGAGCTAATCGCCCGGAGCCGCAACCTGTAACGGTGCGACCGGAGCGCGTCTATCTAGGGCAATCGACGCGCCGGTCAACCCTCGTTACGCCATTGCGTTCACCCGCACAGGAAACGTCGGCTGGCGGTGAACCAGCGGCTGAGCGCTTCGAACGTGTCGTCGGCCAGAGCGATGAAGATGCGGCGGCCATCCTGCGGGTCCGCCTGACGCTGGACGAAACCCTGTTCGGTAAGGGTGCGAATCCAGCGTAGCGCCGTGGTCGGCGGCACGGCAGAGGCGATGCACAGGCTGGAAACCGACACACGTTCCTGTTCCAGCCGGGCAGCCAGCAGGTCGAGCAACATGTCCCAGGCGGGATCGGCGAACAGGTCGCCGGGCAGGAAATCTTCCCGCAGGCGACGCGCGCGCAGCATGTCGCGCACCTGGGTAGCGCTCAGGCTGGGTTGGTCCGCCGGTGCCTGGTGGCTCCCCATCGGCGTCAGCGCGGGCATGCCGATATAATCGCTGTCCCGGTCGGAAATGCGAGAGCCGAGCGCGAAGGACGGAGGAGCATGGCGCGGGCGGGACGTCAACGCCTCCAATGTGCGGGCCAGGCGGCTGACTTCTTCGCTCAACTGCTGGAGCCGCACGCCTTCGCTTTCCTGATTGACCTCATGCACGGTCCGCTGGGGCGTTGTCCTCCCCGCCGTCAGGAGCGCGCCGGCAATGTCGGCATGATCGGGCGAACAGAGCAATTGCGTCCGGTCGCTGCGCATGCATGCATAGGCCAGGTCCAGGCTGTCGATGCCGCTTATCAGAATGACGGAAAGGTCATTCTGAACCGCCAGCGTTTCGGCCTGCACCAGCAAGCGTTCCAGTTCGGCAGAAGGATGCGGACAGAATAGCAGGATGACATCGCACCCCACCTGCATGTCCAGCCGGGCGGACGCCTGCTCTATCGGCACAATGTCCAGCAGGCGAAAATCGGCCGCCTCCGCCAAGCCCGTCACATCGTCCAGAAAAATGTCATTGGCCAGGATCAGCAGGCCCGGCCTTTGGTCTTTCATCCCGTACAGTTCCCCGGCCGGAACGCGCAAGTCTGTCCGGGTTCGATCCATTTCCACCATGATAATCCCCTGTTTGTTCCGACCTTACCGGAACGCGATGATTTCACCGCAGCTCTTTTCTCCGTTTCGGACCCCGACCCGCTGCTGGCGCCGCGCCTGATTTGTGCGCATGTAAGACCCGGCCTTCGATACCGATCCTTGCTGTCGTCAAAATGGCGGCGTTTCCTGCCGAAACGGTGGGATATCCTCCCCGTCCATTCTGGTCCGAAATGGAGATGCTTCTTTGCCCGGTGTAGCTCAAACCGCCGTGCGGCGCGCAAAATCAACGTAAATCTCGCGCAGGCGGGTCGCAACGGGGCCGGGTCTGCCATCGCCGATGGGCTGGCCATCGATACGGACTACCGACTGGCACAGCGTCGATGCGCTGGTGATGAACGCCTCCTTCGCACCCAGCGCCTCCGCCACGGTGAAAGGGCGGCGGACGACCGTCATCCCAGCTTCCTGGGCAAGGGCCGTAAGCGCCGCGCCGGTGCATCCCGCCAGCACGGCCTGCGAATAGGCGCGGGTGACGATAGCGTCGTCTGTAACGATGAAGGCGGTGGAGGATGCGCCTTCCGTCACATGGCCGTCCTCGACCATCCATGCCTCCTGCGCTCCCGCGTGCGCCGCGATCTGTTTCGCCATCGCCTGAGCGAGCAGCCCGGTGCTCTTGATGTCGCGGCGCGCCCAGCGCAGGTCCGGCGTGGTGACGACCGCTATGCCTGTTCTGGCCGCTGACGCATTCAGGAACAGCTTGTGCTGCACGAACATCACCAGCGTCGGCTGCAGGTCCGGCGCGGGCAGGAAGTCGCGGCTTTCGTCTGCGCCCCGCGTCAGCTGAAGGTAGATCAGCCCTTCGTCCAGGCCATTGCGCTCCACCAGCTGCTTCTGGGTCGCTTCTATCTCATCGGGGATTAGGGGGAGGGCAATGCCGATCTCGCCAGCCGATCGCGCCAGCCGATCAAGGTGCGACGCGCTGTCGACCAGGCGCCCATCGATCACAGCCGTCACCTCATAGACGCCCTCAGCGAACAGGAAGCCCCGGTCGAGCACCGATATGCGTGCATCGGCAATCGGCAGGAACCGACCATTGAGATAGGCGATGGACATGACAGGCTGCTTCCCCTGAAGGCGCGACGATTTGGATAGGGGATTTCGCTGGGCGAAAGCGCCGGGTCAAGCCGGAACGGCGCAGCCCTGTCGTCCCGATGGGAGCGCAGTCGTCAGGAAATCGCCTTCGCCCGCGCGCCGATTTCACGCAATTCCTCGACGAACCGGACGCGTTCCTGCGCCTTGCGCGCTTCGTCTGGAACGCGCAGCAGAAAACTCGGATGGATCGTGACCCAGCCTTCCGCCCCGCTTTCCAAAACTATCGGCGCGCCGCGCGTGCGGCTGATCGTGACCGTTTTGCCCAGCAGCGCGCGTGCGGCAGTCACCCCCAGGGCGACGATGATCCGGGGACGCAGCAGGTCGATTTCCTGGTCCAGCCACCAGCGGCAGGCCTGAATTTCGGGCGTTTCAGGCGTCTGATGAAGGCGGCGCTTTCCCCGGCGCTCATGTTTGAAATGCTTGACGGCGTTGGTGACATACAGCCTGGCGCGGTCGATTTCCGCCTCCTCCAGCGCGCGGTCGAGCAACTGCCCGGCCGGACCGACGAACGGACGTCCGGCCAGATCTTCCTGATCGCCCGGCTGCTCGCCAATCAACATCAGCGGCGCGTCCAGCGGACCTTCACCAAAGACGGTCTGTGTGGCGTCCTGATAAAGTGGGCATCGGGTGCACGCCATCGCCTGTTCCTTCAGCGCTGACCATGACGCTGCGATATTGCTGGCGCGGCTGGCGTCTGGGTGCACCCCGCTCGGACGGGCAGGGGGTTTTGGCGATGTCGCGATCATGGCCGCCTCTCTTGCCTGGGCCCCGGCCACCAGGTCGGGAATCAAAGCTGCTTCGGGCAGGTTGCGCCAATATTTGCGGGGCATTTCCGACAGCATGGCGCGCTGCTTCAGCCGGGCTGGGTTGAAGATCGCGGCGTAATAGCGTTTCCACGCATCTTCCACCGGATCGCCATCAGGCGCGTCGGATCGGGTCGCACCGGCGCTTTCGGTCAGGATTTCGCCGTCCCAGTGGATGCACAGTTCCGGCGTCAGGATCGACCAGCGCATCGACGCGAACCGGCGCACGAAAAATCCTGCATTGGCCCGGACGATATGATGTTCCGGTTCGAACCAGGCGACGAAGCGCGCTCCTCCTTCATCCTCCACCTCGCGGAACCGGACGAAGGCGCGCATCTTGTGGATGTCGCGCCTGACCGCCTTGGCGAGCATGTCCACCCTGCGCAAAAGTGGGTCGGCGCGGTCCTCCATCAATGCGGGGTTGTCCCGCACCCGGACCAACAAGGCGTAAAGTAGGGCGAACCGTTCCCGGTCATGATGCAATATTGCGCTTTCCGCCACTGCAATGAAGGTGCGGGGCACGGAGAAGGCGCCGCCGTTAATGGGTGGCGGCGGGGCCTCGAAAGGCAGCAGGGACGCTTCATCGCCCTCCACCTGCCAGTCGATCCCTGTCGCTTCGACGCCGCCCATGGCAAAGCGCCGCGCTGCTTCTCGCCACCCGTCGAAATCGTCAGGGCCGTTCAGCAGCGCGCGATACATGGCCTTCAGTCTGCGGCTTCTGCCCGTTTCAGCTCGGCGGGTTTGCGCTTGGCAAAGATTTCCGCAAGCCGTGTTTCCTCTTCCGCTGTCAATTCTTCAGCGGCATTGGGAAACATTTCCTCCTCCTCTTCCTCGATATGATGGAGGTAGCGCTTTTTCAGCTGGTCGAAGGTCTGCCGCCATTCTTCGCTGTTGAATTCCAACTCGTCCAGCTCTTCGAGATAATCGTCTATCTCCTTATGCTCGGATACGCTGTGCTGTGCATCTTCGCGCAGGTCCGGCCGGGCCAGCATGGTGGCGTAGAGCGTTTCTTCCTCAGCGGCGGCGTGGGCGGTCACTTCGACCTTGAACTGATCGAACAGCTTTTCCAGGCGATCATGGTCATCCTTTGCATCAGCCATCTTGTCGAACAGCTGACGGTGGGCGTCGTGATCTTCCTTCAACCGGTCGAAAATATTGGCATTCGCCATGGCATGCTCCTCTGTCTTGCAGGGGGCATAACGAAGCGTCGCGGGCTTTGTGTCCGCTCGATCAACCGAACAGAAAACGGAAAATGACGGCTATCGGTATCCACAGAAAGCTGCTGGCGATGCTCACCATCCAAAGCTGCGCCGCGTCACGGCGAAACCGGACATCCAGGCCGCGCGTGGACAAACCGCTTGAATCCAGCAGTTCCCAACGCCGTTCCAGCCCGCGAGCCGCGATGGCGAAGGCGCCAATGGCGACGATGATGCCCAGGTGGAGGACGAGCGATCCGCCCATTTTGGCAACGATGAAAATCTGAAGCAGGCAGAAAGTGACGAGCGCGGCTGCCAGATGCGAACTCATGCGCTTTGCATATCCCGACGCCTGCGCTTCCGCCGAATGTCCCTTGACCAGCTGTCCTTTAAACAGTGTTGCCACCAATATCGCCCTTCCCCTGCTCCACGATCAGGAAACCATGGAATTCCGCTGTGATCAACGGCAAAATCGGGCTTCAGGCGAAAAGCTCAAATTGCTGTGGCGCCGGACCGAGTCTGGGGCGCAGATCGAGGCTGTCCGCCAGGCGAACAGGTCGCCAATCGCTCGCCACCAGAAAGGGGCGCAGCTTTTTGATGGAACTGGTGACGCGGGCGACATCGTCCAGCCGCAGGCGCCTGTGCCGTCGGCTCATCAGGATGCGGTCCACGGCCTTCACGCCCAGTCCCGGAACGCGCAGCAACATCTCGCGCGGGGCGCGGTTCACATCGACGGGAAATATATCCCGATGCCTCAGCGCCCAGGCGAGCTTGGGATCGATGTCGAGCGGCAGGCATCCGCTGTCCGGGTCAGTCGCCCCATCCAGATCATCCGCTGAAAAGCCGTAGAAGCGCATCATCCAGTCGGACTGGTAAAGCCGATGTTCGCGCAGCAGCGGTGGCCGCTTGAGCGGCAGGACGGTGCTGGGCGACGGGATTGGGGAAAAGGCGCTATAATAGACACGGCGCAGGGCGTGCCGGTCATACAGCGATCGCGCCCGCCGGATGATCGCCCGGTCGTCCGCTCCATCGGCCCCGACGATCATCTGCGTTGACTGACCTGCGGGCGCGAATCGGGGCGCGTGTCGATATTTGCGCCGTGCCTCCCCCATATCCTCCATGGAACTGCGCATGCCCGCCATTGCGCCCTCGATCCGGCCTGCGTCTTTTTCCGGGGCGAGCTGTTCCAGGCCCTGAGCCGTGGGCAATTCGACATTGATCGACAGGCGATCGGCATAAAGCCCCGCCTGGTGGATCAGTTCCGGGTCGGCATCGGGAATGGTCTTCAGGTGAATATAGCCCCGGAAATCATGATCGTCGCGCAGGCTGCGAGCGACGCCTACCAATTGCTCCATCGTATAGTCGGACGAACGGATGATCCCGGACGACAGGAATAGCCCCTCGATATAGTTGCGGCGGTAGAAGCTGATCGTCAGATCCACGACTTCCCGGACGGTAAAGCGCGCCCGCCGCACGTTGCTGGACCGTCGGTTGATGCAATAATGGCAATCGAAAATGCAGCTGTTGGTCAACAGGATTTTCAACAGCGAGATGCAGCGCCCATCTGGCGCATATGCGTGGCAGATGCCCATCCCCTCCGTCGATCCCAGCCCTCCCTTGCGGCCGCTGGCGCTATCCCGCTTCTTTGTGCCCGACGACGCGCAGGACGCATCATATTTTGCTGCATCGGCAAGGATTTCGAGTTTTTCGGTGACGGCAAGAGCTGGCATTAGTTCATGATATGTTCTTGCACCACGCCTGTCTATGATCTGGATCGACTTTCCCGATATCGAGCCTATTATATTCAGCGGCGCAGGCCGTCGCGGTCATCGCGTTCCGGCGCAAGGTGCGCTGGCCCAAGGCTTTGGGGTTGAACTGGGGCGACTCTGCTGATAGGGCGCGCCCCACAACGGCGTAGGGTGACCTGCGGCGACTCACGGCTTTTATATTCGGTGGGCCCGTCGGGAAGGGTTTTCTGTCCTGGCGAATTGCTCGTTTTCGACTGGAGTTTGACTGGCTTATGCAAATCATCGTTCGCGACAATAATGTCGACCAGGCCCTGCGCGCGCTCAAGAAGAAGCTGCAGCGCGAGGGCGTGTATCGCGAGATGAAGCTGCGCCGTCACTACGAGAAGCCGTCGGAAAAGCGCGCCCG
>CAMPHJ010000021.1 GCA_946885845.1 uncultured Sphingobium sp.
ATACGGCGACACCTGCACAGGCGCACGGTTTTTTCCTGGCCGTGGGCCGCAAGCTGGCCGCCGCAGAGCCGATGGATGAGGCCACCGACCTGACCTTGCTGGCGACGCGCGCCAACAAATTATGGACGGCGCTCGACTGGGGTCATGTAATCTTCTGCATGGAAGAGGAAGGCATCGCCATTCGCCATCAGGGCCTACCCCCCGCGCTCGACGGCGATGTTGAGGGGCTGTGGTCCGAAGTCATTTCCGCGGTGCTGGAAGGCGCCTATGATAGCTGGTTCCGCGCGCTGGGCAGCGGCGACGCACTGGTGACGCGCCGCGTCGATTTCAACGGCGGCACGCTGGATTTATGGCATGGCCGTTGACCGAAGGGCTTTTTCGCTCGCCGCGCTGGCTGCGCTAACCATTTCCTGCGCTCGCGCAGGGGGGCGCCCTTCGTTAAAGAGCGGCATGTGGCCCCGCTTCAAATCCGCCTTTCTGGATCGGTCGGGTCGCATTGTGGATAACGGCAATAGCGGGATAAGCCATAGCGAAGGCCAGGGCTATGGGCTGTGGCTCGCGCTGACGGCCAATGACCGGGATGCGTTCGACAGCATTTATCGCTGGACCGAAGCGACGCTCGCCCGCCGCGATCTTGCACTCTATTCCTGGCGCTACGACCCTCGGCAGGAGAATCCTGTCGCCGACCGCAACAATGCCACCGATGGTGATATTTTCATCGCCTGGGCGCTGGCCCGAGCAGGCGAACAGTGGCAGGATCCCGCACTTACCGCCCGTTCCGAGGAGATCAGGGCCGCGATCCTCGCCCATCTTGTGATCGAACGCTTTGGATGGCGGCTGCTTTTGCCTGGCCTTGACGGATTTTCCCTGCCTAATGTGGTGACGGTCAATCCTTCCTATTTCATATGGCCTGCCTTCGATCATTTCCAGCGGTTGGACGGAGAGGCGGTTTGGGGCAGTCTCATCCGCGATTGCGAAAAGCTGCTGAAGGCAGCTCGTTTCGGCCCACTCCGTCTTCCGACCGACTGGATCGACGTTACTGCCGACCCGGTGATCGCCCCCGCCGCTTCCAAGCCGCCGCGCTTCGGCTTCGACGCGGTGCGCCTGCCGCTTTATGCGCAAGCGGGCGGCAGGCCGCAATTGGTCAGTCCCATCATCGACTGCTGGCGGGGTTATGTCCGCGCGAGCCGCCCAATCCCGGCATGGATCGACGTTCAATCGCGGCAAGAGGCAGATTATTCGCTCTCTGGCGGCGGGATGACGATCGCCAACCGCGCGCTTGGCCTGCCAGCGTCGTTGCCCCTTTCGTCGGACTATTATGCGGCAGCGTTGCAGATGCTCTCGCAGTCGCTCTGACACGGAATCAGGCAACGGCCAGCCGAACATTGGCAACATCATCATGTGTGCAGAAATATAGTTGGGCCTTGCCGTCCCGCTTGGACCGATAGAGCGCGGCGTCGGCGCAGGCAGTCAGATGCTCCAGGTCTACGCCATGACGCGGTGCCATCGCTATTCCGATGCTAACGGATATGCAGATCGGTTCGTTCATCAACAGATAGGGCGCGCTCAGATTCCTGATGATCCGGCGGGCCAGCATCTCGGCCTCGCCTTCATGCTGGACACCTTCCTGCACGACGATGAATTCGTCGCCCCCGATCCGTGCCACCGTATCCACCGACCGCACTGTTGACCGCAGACGGGCGGACACCTCACGCAAGACCGAGTCGCCCATGGGATGGCCATGACGGTCGTTTATGATCTTGAACCCGTCCAGATCGAGGAAATGGACCGCCAGTTGGCTGTCCTTCGAAGCAGTGATGCTAAGGCTGTTCTGAAAACGTTCTCTGAGGAGCAGTCGGTTGGGAAGTCCGGTCAGCGCATCCTGCCGGACAAGGTCAGCAAGGTCATGCTTCGCGGTCAGATGCTCCACATCCGATCGATAGAGATGGCGCACGGATTCAAGGCTGAGCAGCGTCACGACAGCGACCAGCAGCGCCTCTATAACGAAATATTCCGTATGCATCGCCGCCGCGTCGCGGTTTCGGGCATGTAACGCCAGGGCAGTGATGGTCGGCACGGTCGACAGCAGCAGGCTGATTACGCAGATTCGCGGCCTGCCGCCGATGCGCGAAACGATCCCCGCGCCAAAGGTGAAGATCAGGCTGACCGCTATAAGATGATTGAGCGGCGAATGCGTGGCGAGCACCGTTGCGCTAAGCGCACCCAGCAGCGCCGCAAAGGCATAGCTGCCCACGGCATAGCGCCGTTCCCATTGCCGCACCCGCTCAATGGTCAGAATGGTGCCATGCGCTTCCCGGCGGTAGGCGGTGAGCAGGATCAGCCGCGCTATCGTGACGAGCACCGCTGCCACCGTAACAAGGCCGATGGTCATATTGCCATGTTCCATGAAGATCATGGCGCCCGCCGCGCCGAAAAGGACGCCCATTCCCGCAATGGGCAGCCTCATGGAAAACAGCGCGTCCACCAATTCACAATAGACCGCATTGGGTACCCCGGAGGACGAAAATGCGTTGGACAAGGTCCGTACGGTCCGCATGATGTTCGCCATCCCGTTTCGCTTCTTTAAGCCCTTCGTCAAATCCTGCTCCAGCAATCATCAGTTCGTCATACAACGCATCATGGCCAAGAAATTCCATCCCATTTAGCGAGACGCCTTGAATCTGATAAGTTTTATCGTCTTCCCGCATATGTGCGGGATCCATTGAAGAGGGGTTGGGGGCGAAGCGGAAAGACCATGTTCACTCGCTCCGGCTCGCAACGTGATGCGCCTATGCGAAGGGTGAACGCGGAGGATTTTCCAGAATAGCTGCTTCTACATCTTCGGCCGACAGATGCCCGTCGCGCATGGCTGCTGCGACGAGCTGGGCCCTGCGCTTTACGCCATAGCGTAGCCGTGCCGCCTCGACATATTCCCGGACCGTTTGCGGGCTGAGGCCGAGCTGGCTGGCGATTGCGCGGTCGGCCATACCGCGCGCCAGCAGCCGGATGCAATCGAGCTGCCGGGGACTGAGCGTCACGACCTCGGCTTGGGACGGTTCGCTCCTTGCAAGCCGGTGTGCCTGAGCAAAGGTGATGCTCCCTATCAGCCGCGCCGCCAATATGGCGAAAGGCTTAGGTTCGAATGGACCGGCGACCGCTAAGGAAAACATGGCGCTCGGCAGGCCGGGGAGGCGGAAGGGCAGGGTTATGCCTCTGGAAAGGCCATGCCCGGCTGCGAGTGACAAGGTTTCGCGCTGGTGATCAGAAAGAGCCATGGTCCGTTCGATCGACGTCCATTGGACGCCATCGACGGATCGGGCAGCTGCTGCATGAGCTGGATCGTCAAGATGCCGCTTCTCCTGGAACATCCTGCTTATCCATCTCTCAGGGTAGGTCGTGAAGAAGATCGGGGCGTGGCCGGCCATGGCAGGCTGCGGCCGGAAAAGGGTGAAGCAGCTAAAGCCCAACGTGTGCGCCAAAGGCTGGGTGAGCGCTCCTAGCCGTTCGAGGGAGGAAGCGTTGAGCGCCTTTCGTTCAAACTCGACCAGTGTCTCGAACATCAGCCTCTCCGACAGGATCGACGTTACAGCAGCGGCTTTGGTGCCTCGACAACCAGTAGTAGCCGCGAAAGCCAAAGGAGTAACCCCCACAGATGTGGGGATTTAATCCTCATCCCGCATCGTCTATTTGATTCGATGTGGAGCGATAATTGCAGAATGCTCATCTGCCGATTGTTCTCAAGGCATCATAACAAGACCATGATCCAATGGATTCTGCGCACGCAAGTGCGGCAGCTCCATCTCCTATGATGTCGATGACCGAAAAGTTGCTCCACTTCACTTCACCAAGAGGAGACGGATATGACTGACATAGCGAATAACATCAACGAGACGCGACCCGATGATACTGACAGGCGCATGGGTGACCTTATCTCGACAATCGGTGTATTCATCTATGAAAAGCTGACCGATGTCCTGATCGATAAATTCGGCTTGGAAATTGATGAAGTTGATCATCATCCGCTCAATATCAAGGCTATCATCAAGGGCAGGAAAATAACCTTTGCCAAGTCGGTTTCCTGGCCGTCACGGACTTTCATGCTGCTGCATAGCCTCGGGCATTATTATTTCATATGTGAAGCCAAGCGCAAGAACATCGAACGATACGCCTATATATATGATCTTCGGGGTGTTCAGGCGGCACTGCACTATTATGAGCATGAGGGCAGCGCCAATGGCCTTGATGCGCCACCGGAAATGACGGATGAGAAGCGGAAGGACCGGGTCTCCTTCGAGGTGGGCGCCAATAATTTCGCCGTCGAGATGCTTCGGTCGCTCGGCCTCTCCGCCTATGTCTCGATCATTCGATCCTATGAAGCGGGCGACATCCACTACATCGTCGACGTATCGCGCTATGGCAAGAAGGCCATAACCAGCAGCGACATGGACTATCTTCAGAAATATGTGTTTGCCGGGCACAGCGTCGATCCGGCCGACGCCTATGACGATGGCGTGTTCGACGCATCGCTTTTCGATGTCGATGCGATCGACTGGACATTTCTCGAGGACATCAAGCTCGAGATCCATTTCTTCTAACGCTTGTCTATTGGAGGTGATTCCATGTTCCAGAGCCTCGCTGCTCCTACCCTTGCGCGACCGACTGCGGAGGAGGCGGAAGACGCTGTCCGGATTTTGCTGCGATGGGCGGGCGATGATCCTGGTCGCGAAGGCCTTTCCGGTACGCCGGAACGGGTCGTCCGGTCCTACCGAGAATTTTTCGCAGGCTATGCCATGGAACCGGTCGATGTGCTCAGCCGCACCTTCGAGGAGGTGGAAGGCTATGATGACGTCGTCGCTCTTCGCGACGTGCGCTTCGAAAGCCATTGCGAACATCACATGGTGCCGATCATCGGATCGGTCCACATTGCCTATCTCCCGGCGAAACGGGTCGTCGGCATCTCCAAGCTTGCTCGCGTCGTGGAGGGCTACGCCAAGCGCTTCACCATCCAGGAGAAGATGACCGCGCAGATTGCGAATGCCATCGACCAGACATTGCGGCCGCGCGGCGTCGCCGTCATTGTCGAGGCAAGCCATCAGTGCATGACCACCCGCGGCGTCCACAAGGCTGGCGTTGCCATGATCACCAGCAGGATGACGGGCGTCTTCCGGGATGATTTCCGTGCGCGGATGGAATTGTTCGCTCTCCTTGGATTGCCTGCAGTGCCCTGAAGCCCGCTATGTCTTTCGTCGATCTCAAGGAGTTGCTTCGGTCCAGATGTCGCGGATAGATGTCACCCCGATGACTGGAAATCGTCTTGCGGCGCTTTGGCTCTGCCTGTTCGTGATCGGATCAGCGGAGGTGGTCGCTGGTCCGATCATGCAGTTGATGGGCCAATCGTTCGGCGTTCCGTCCAGCGTGATCGCCTATCTGCCCGCAGCCTACGGCCTTGCCTATGCCGTCATTGCATCAGTGGCTGGCCCGATCTCTGACCGCTGGGGGCGCAAATGGCCCCTCATGATCAGCCTGTCGATTTTTGCTCTATTGTGCGGCTTGCTGCCTAGTTCCGGCAGTCTAGCGGCCGCCGTCACGCTGTCTGCCGCCTTGGGCACAATGGCGGCGATCATCCAGCCTGCAACCCTCTCTATGGTGAGTGACGTCACGGCTCCCGCTGACATGGCCCGGCGCATCGGGCAGGTTTTCATAGGCCTGATGACGGCCTTCATCGTGACACCCGCGGTATCGGGCCTGGTCGCTGGGCGATTTGGCTGGCAGGCCAGCTATCACCTACTCGCCCTGCTTGCTGCGATCGCTGCCCTGCTCGTTGCACGGCTGTTTCCCCCTGATCCGGCAAGATCCCGCGCGCCTGTCACGCTTCTGGCCATGCATCGCGGAGCACTCCGGCTCGACGAGATCAAGCTGCGGCTTGCCGCCAGCTTTTTCTGGCTTGGATGGATGGCGGGAATCGGCGCGGTGGCGGCGGAAATTGCGCGGCGCAAGCTGGAAACCGGACCCGCAGAAGCCGGGGCGGTCGCGGCTTTCTGGGGGACGCTGATCATGGCAGGCAATCTGAGCGGGTATCGGATACAGAAGCGCCTGACGGCAGGAGCCTTGCCGATCATGGCCGGCATTGCGGCGATCGGCGTTCTTGCGCTTCTGCTTCCCGCTCCCTCCGCTGTCGTGCTGGCAGGAGCGGGCGCCGCCTGGGCATTCGGCTATGGTTGCGCAGGACCGCTTCATCATGCCCAGCTCAGCAGCCTGTCGGACGAGTATCGCGGGACCGTCAATTCCTATCACGCCAGTCTCCTCAACCTTGGTATTTTCTCCGTGTCGAGCCTCTATGCCCTGACGCTTCGGGCGCTTTCGCTCAACATGTTCATTGCGGTGGTGGCCGCTGTGGGCTCAGTCGGCGCTTTCCTCCTCATCATGGCCGTCCGGCCTCTTGGCTTCGCCAAGCTAAGGTCGGCCCGAAGCTGAACCTGTAGCGGGATGCTTTAGCAAGGCTTGCTCTCCAGCAACCGGGATGCTTGATTGACAAAGCGATATTCCAGGCGTGCCGCAGGTGACCCGCATAGAGCAGGTGCAGCTTATCGGAATCGGTACCGGCGGTTCGTGCGGCGTCACCCAGGAGAAGGCCGCTGAGAAGACGAGGGGGACGGGCGGCGCGCTTGCTGGTCAAGAATAATGATAAGTACCCTATGGGCCTTGCCGCAGCTGTGTCTGTCGCGGACTGCGTGCTGCGCTGTCTCTCCAGAGCAGCATCGCCCGCCGAGCTGGCCAATGTCATGGAAGCGATCACCCACGAGCTTGGCTTTCGCCACTATGCCTTGGTTCATCATGATGATCTGCGCGGCGATCCTCCAGGACGCGTCAAGCTCCTGGACTATCCGGTGGCCGCCATGGAACGGATCATTGGCCAAGGGCAGTGGCGGAATGATCCCGTCATGCGCGGCTGCATTTTTGCACAGCGCGCATTTTCCTGGGACGAGTTGCCAGGCCTCATCATGATGAGCCGCCGCGATCAGGAATGCTTTGCAGCGGGCCGGCGGCTTGGGCTGAAGCAGGGTATCACTATTCCCTATTTTGCTCTGGGCGAACCTGTCGGCTCCTGCACCTTTGCGGGCGGTGGGTCACGCGCATCGGTCCGGCGCTGCCTTGGCGTAGCTCAGATGATCGGCGTCTTCGCCTTCCAGGCTGCCAAGCGGGTGACCGGAGGGACCGAACAGATCGCCGCGTCGCGGCCACGCCTTCATCCCCGTCCGAGGGACTGCATCGTGCTTGCCGGGCGGGGCATGTCCAACAAGGAAATCGCCCGGGAGCTGAAGATCACGCCGCGCACGGTTGATGGTTACCTGACCGACGCCCGCCGCCTGTTCAACGTGCATGACCGGACGGAACTGGTCGTCAGCGCCATTCTCGCCGGAGAAGTCGGCCTTCACGAATTGAAGCCACGTCAACCCGAGTAATTAGCCGGGCTGTTGGGACTCTCTTCCACCTGCTTCCCTCCGTTGCGTCAGTCACGATCCGGGGAAGCCCTCATGATGCACATCATCGACAATCATCTGGCGGCCGGTTCCCAGCCGCTCCTCAACTCCATGTTCACAGACCGCAAACGTCTTTTCGTCGATCTCTTCGGGTGGGACGTGCCGGTGGTTGGGGGACGATATGAACTGGACCAGTTCGACACCCATGGCGCTGTCTACATCATCCTGACCGGTGAGGACGGGGAGCACGCGGCCTCGCTGCGGCTTCTTCCCACGAACCGGCCGCACATGATGGGGACGATTTTCCAGCATCTTTGCCCAGCGGGCGTTCCCGCTGGCGACAGGATCTGGGAGAGCACACGCCTCTGCCTGCCGCAACGGCATGGAGCCGAGCGGAGGCGGACCTTACGCAACCAGCTGATCTCCGCCATGGTCGACTTTGGCCTGCAGCGCGGTATCGAGCGCTACACCGGCGTCATTCCCGAGCCGTTCCGCAAGGAGGTGCTCGCCATGGGCTGGAGAGCAGAACCGCTGGGTCCTGCCGTGCCGATGCCCGGCGGCCCGGTCGGCGCCTTCATGGTCCACATCGACCAGGACACGCCCCTGCGCCTGGCATGGACCGGCACCTACGTCTCGGAGAAGCCAGAGGTGACTGCATGAGCGTGCTCGTGAATAACAAGGCGGCAGCGCTCCGCCGCGATGGGTGGTGTGTCATTCGCCATGCGCTGGATGCCTCAGGGTTGAACGCCCTGCAGGCCGACCTTGATCCAGTCTTTGCCGTTACGCCCCTCTGCCAAGGACCATTTTATGGCGAACGGACCCGGCGCTTTGGCGGCCTGCTCGCGCGATCACCTCTGGCCGAGCGCCTGGTCATGCATCCTCTGGTCCTCGATGTCGTGAGCAGGATGCTGCTGCCCTGGTGCGAGCGTTTCAATCTCAACCTCACCCAGGCAATTGAAATCCATCCCGGCGCCCTGCCGCAACTGCCGCATCGCGATCAGGACATGTGGCAGGGACCCAAGGGCTCGGTCGAGTATCTCGTCAATGTGATGTGGCCGTTGACGTCATTCACGCGAGAAAATGGCGGAACGCGCCTCTGGACCGGCAGTCATCTCCAGCAGGCCGCCGCCCTGCTTCCCGAGGAGGAGGCGGTCGTACCAATGGTGGAACCCGGCGACGCGTTGCTGTTCCTGGGATCGACGCTTCACGGCGGCGGCGGGAACGCAACCGCCTTGCCCCGGCGCGGCATCATTATGAGCTACTGCCTGGGTTGGCTCAAACCGTTCGAACTTCAATGGCTTGTGTACCCGCCCGCCATCGCGCGGCGCTTTTCGCCCGAGCTTGCTGCTCTCGTGGGCTATGCCCAGCATCGACCCAACCTCGGCAATGTCGAGGGCCAGTGCCCCTCCATCCTGCTGCGCGGCACCATTGCGGATCATATCCCGGCCATTGATGCGCTGCGGCCGGACCAGGAGGAGGCGGTTGCCGCTTTCCTTCGCGGGCAACTGGGCGAGATGGGGTGACATGACCATCGCACCGGTCGATCCCGAAGCGCATGATGCGGTCAGGCGGCTGGGCCGCTCGGCGCTGGCCTGGGAAGTGCTTCGCCGCGACCCTGCCTATCGCGAGGCCTTCAGGGCGCTGTCGTTGAAGCCCGAGGGATCGGCGGCGGCCGCTCCGGCTTTTGCCGCGCGTTGGGGGTTGCACTTTCCCTGAGGATCCGGCGCACTCCTGCGCCCATGTCCTGCCGGTCTGGTCGGCGGGCGTCGATCCACGCGTTGTTCCGGTCGAGCTGCTGCCTGATTGCGGCGGTACGGATCGATGGCGGTTCGACCTTCGGCATCATATTGCCCGTGTCGTAACCAGCGCGGCTGGCCGACACGTTCGCATAGACGAAGCTGGCCATGTCATTCGCCTGGACATGGTTGATGATGTGCTCGCCGGCCGTTCCATGGCTCTGCGGGTCGTGCTGGACGTCGGACCGAACCTGCCGTTGCAAACTGAAGCTGCGCATGCGCTGCACCGTCTCGTGTCAGGGGCGCTGCGGCCGAATATCTACCATGAGCGGCAGGCAGCCGCCTTGCTCAGCCTTTGGGCGCTCGATGCCCGAAGGTCTGGCGCCAGCCTTCGTAAAGTCGCTGATCTGCTGCTGGGACCCGGGGATTGGCCCGGCGACGGCGAATACCGCAAATCGCGTGCGCGGCGGATGGTGACAGCAGGGGAAGTGATGGTGAGGGCAGGGCCGCGGGCTGTGTTGAGGTAATTGGTATGAATCTAGCTAATCGGGCGTTAGCACATCCGGTGGCATCTCATCCATCAGAAGGACATACGTCGGAACGTTCAGCTGGATAGCGAGCCGGTCTAGGCGATCAACGCTGGCGCTGTATTCGCAGCGCTCCAGCGCGCTGACATAGGTGCGATGAATGCCGGCCTCATGGGCAAGAGCCTCTTGAGACATGCCGCGAGCAGCCCTTAAACGACGAAGATTTCGTGCCAAATTGTCTCGGCTGGACATAACCTCCAGCGACACGATTGCACTGTATTTCTCTACATTGTATACAGTTCATTCGTGTTCAGAGAGCCAGATGAGGACTAAACTTTTACATCAGGTGCCGACTGGCAGCGTGGGCAGTTATGATTGCTCGCACCTATCCCTGTATGCAGCCTTGCTCGACGCCGAAAAGGCCGGACTGGATTGGGCGGATGCCGCCCGAACCCTGATGGGCATCGATCCCGCCGCTGTTGGTGCAGAGGAATGTTGGACCTCGCACCTGGAGCGGGCGCGCTGGATCGTCGGGGATGGATTGGCGAATGCAATCCTGGCGTTCGGACAGCGGGAATAGGTAGCAGGATCGGCGCTTCGCGCTGATGTGCGGTCGCGCTCTACGGCTTGCTCTGTTCGCTGCCCAACGCCTGCGGCTCTCGACTGCCGGTAACTATCGCTGGCGCGGTGGCTGATGACAGCAGGGCAGCTGGTGAGCGCAGGACCGCGCGCCTACTTGCCCGGCAGATCCGCTGAAACGCGCGTTAATCGCTGATCGGCTGCACCAAATCAGCGGGCATTGCATCGACGGACTGAGCGAGCATCCAGATGGAAATCGCCGTAGGATTCCGTTGCCCACGTTCAAGCCAGCCGATGTAGCTTTGTGAGAAGCCCGACTTCTCTGCGACAGCTTCCTGGGTCAGCCCCTTTTCCTTTCTCAGACGGGCAAAATTAGCCCCGATCACCTTTCGCATGTCCATGAACTGAGATTCAAGGAATTGCTTGAACGGGTTTATTCACTATATTGAATAATGGTCCCGTGCGAGGATTGATGGTGTTGCTAGTCAAGCATCTAGCTCCCACAGGGAGCCAAATTGGCGAATATGATCGTCAGCATCTGGCACTCTATGCCGCGATGCTCGACGCTGATGCCGCTGGGCGGCACTGGACCGACGCGGCATCGGACCTGATAGGCCTCGACATCAAGGCTGTCGGCGCGCGAGCCTGTTGGACCTCGCACCTGGAGCGAGCGCGCTGGATCGTCGGGGATGGATTGGCGAATGCAATCCTGGCGTTCGGACAGCGGGAATAGGTAGCAGGATCGGCGCCCCGCGCTGATGCGCGATCGCGCTCTACGGCTCGCTGCGCTCGCCGCCGAGCCCCTCCGGGTCTCCGCCTCACGGTAACGATCGCTGGCGCGTCTGCGGACGCCGTGCCCCTGCACGGCGGCGCTGCTGGTGCCTCTCCCGTTACGGCGGGTGCGGGCGGCGCTCCCGGCTAGGCCCGTCGCGGCCCGAGGCAACCCCCGCGCTGCGCTTGGGGTGCTACACTTTGTTTCGCCCTGAAGGTGCCCCCGGCCGCTGGAGCCGGGCCTCTTGGTCGCTCCTGCCGCCCACCCCCGCCTTCGCGGGGAGGCTTTGTGCCTTTTTTAGGGTGGCGTGGAGGAGTGGCCATGCCGAGAATGACCAGCCGTTGCGCCCGTCGCGAGGTTGAAGTGGGAGGGACGCAGGAGCCGCGCGCCAATCTCTACGAAGAGGTGACAGCCCGGATTATCGCTGAACTGAAAGAGGGGAGGCTGCCATGGGTGCAACCTTGGGGACAGGTCGCGGGGATCGGTCCCGCGCTGCCGCGCAATGCGCTGACCGCCCGCCCTTATTCCGGCGTAAATATCCTCATTCTGTGGAGCAAGGTCATCGAGCAGGGCTGGCCGTCGCAATGCTGGCTGACCTTCCGTCAGGCGCTGGAGGCAGGCGGTCGTGTGAGGAAGGGCGAGCGGGGCGTGACGGTCGTCTATGCCGATCGCTTTACCCCGGAAGCCGAAAAGGATAGGGCCTCTCGAGAGGGTGGCGATCCCAAGGCCATTCCCTTCCTCAAGCGCTTTACCGTCTTCAACGTCGCGCAATGCGAGGGTCTGCGCGAAGGGTTGGCCACTGACCCTGCGCCGCTTGCCCAGCGCGAGATCGTACCGATCGCCGAGGAAGTGATCGCCGCGTCAGGCGTCGCGTTCCGCGTCGGGGGCAATGAGGCCTTCTATGCGCCCGGACAGGATTTCGTGGCTGTGCCGCCGCAGCCCGCCTTCTTCGATCAGGTCAATTATTACCGGACCTGCCTCCATGAACTGACCCACGCGACCGGCCACGCAAAGCGGCTGGGCCGCCATCTCCTCAACGCCTTTGGCAGCAAGGACTATGCCCGCGAGGAGCTGGTCGCCGAGATGGGATCGGCCTTCCTCTGCGCGGCGCTCGGCATAATGCCCACCGTCCGCCATGCCGATTATGTCGGCGCGTGGCTGGAGGTGCTGCGAGAAGACAACCGGGCAATTTTTTGTGCTGCCAGCGCAGCCAGCAAAGCGGCGGACTGGCTGCTCGCCCGTCGGCCCTGTCCCGAGCAAGGTGGAGGGGGCGAGGCGCAGGCGGCGCGGGAAGAGGGGAGTTTGGCGGCATGAAGCTCCTGACTCCCGAACTGCGCTTTGCGCTGCGCGCCAATGACATCGCCCGCCGCGCCCATGAGGCCAAGGGCGAGCGCTTCGATCCGCCGCCCGTCGTCAAGCTGTTCAATCCGCTTGGAGCCGCGGCATGGCTTGCGACGGAACTGGCGGATGACGGCGATGTTCTTTTCGGACTGGCCGATCTTGGCTTTGGTTGTCCTGAACTCGGCTATTTCAGCCTGACCGAAATCGCCGCTGTCCGGCTTCCCTACGGCCTCTTCATCGAGCGCGATCTGGGTTTCGGGAACAAATTGCCGCTCTCCGTCTGGGCGGAACAGTCCCGCCGTGCTGGCTCCATCCTCTGGGCCGAAGCCCTGATCCGCCGCGCCGTCCGGATGGGCGCGGACCCTATTTCTCCCTCGCCCGATCCGGACAAGGGATGACGTGAAGGCGGTACGTCACGCCGCCACGGCGATATCGTGCTGGAAGCTCCATTGCAGACGCCCCTCCGCGACTGGAGGAGCGGCCGAGATGCCCAACCTCATGACGCTCTGCCATAGCTGCCATGCTGGGCTCGATCCACATTTTGACCGCAGCTTGTTCGACCATGTGAACCCGTTCGACGCGGCGAAGCTGTTGCCATGTTTTGAAGATGGCTAGCCAACTACCGGCGCGTGACCGAATAGCAGACCTTGGCGCAGGTCATCTCCTGAAAGGCAGCGCACCAGCGCCCGGCGCCTCTCTTCATGGCAGGTCTGGCGCCTGCACGACTCGTCCGTGCAACGGCCTCGCCGATTTTCTTCCCCGCCCTGGGGGCTTCCTCGCAAACCAAGAATCCCGGCTCTGGCCGTCCTTCGCTGGCGCTCCGGGCTGACGGTGCGCGGCGTCGTACCCGCGCCTGATCGACTGCCATCGAGGCCGCACGGGGCGGCATTCGAGCAAGCACAAGGAGATTTCCCATGGCACAGATCGGCAGCTTCATCCGCAACGAGGAGGGCGTCTACAGCGGCGAAATCCGCACCCTTACCCTTCGCGTCAAGGCGACGATCCGGCCCGTCGATCGCGAGCATGGCAAGGCTCCGGACCACCGCGTCAGCACTGGGATCGTCGAGTTCGGCGCAGGCTGGACCAAGGCAGCACGCGAGACGGGGGCGGAATATCTGAGCCTCAAGCTCGATGACCCCTCCTTCCCCGCGCCGATCTACGCGACGCTCACCCAGGCGGATGACGGCGAGCACAAGCTCATCTGGTCCCGCTGACCCGGCCGCCCCGCGTCGATGCGCGCGGGGCCTCATACCAAGGGTGTCGAAAATGCGGATTGCGGTTTCGACACTGATTCCGCGGTGTCCTCGCCGCCATCCTGAGTGCAGCGACCGCGATGTTGCGGTCGGCAGCCACAGGACAGCGCCCCATGGAAACCGATGACGACATTACCCGCGCCAATCGCGCCAAACGCGGCTCGCCCTTCCTCAATACCGACCAGGCCGCAGCCTACCTCAAGCTTTCGAGCCGCCTCCTCAAACGGCTTCGCCGCGACGGGAAAGGCCCGGTCTTCCGCCGCCACAGCCGCTTCGTCCAATATCATATCGACGACCTCGATACATGGTCGGCCGAGCATTCTGGCCGGGAGATCGGCGGATGAAACGGCCACGCAAAGGCCGCGACGACGCGCCGCTCCTGTCCTGGGGCGATGAGCTTCGCGCGAGGAAACTGCATCGCAAAAGGCGCGTTCGCCGCCTCGCACTCGGTGGCTCGGGCCTCGCGCTGCTCCTCGTCTCCGCCGCCTTTCCGCCTACTCCGCGGCTTGTCTGGAACGCGAGCGCCAGCGCTCCAGTTGGCCCCTACATCGTCTCGCCTGGAGCGGTGCCTGGCGTCGGCGACATGGTGATCGCGCGGGTGCCCCGGCGTTTTCGCCAATTTGCCGCCGAGCGCCGCTACCTTCCCATGAATGTGCCGCTGGTGAAACGCGTAGCGGCCAGTGCTGGGGATGAGGTTTGCGCCAGGGGTCGGGAAATCCTCGTCAACGGCCGCCGGATTGCCGATCGGCAACTCACTGACCTTCGGGGTCGATCCATGCCGCTCTGGGAGGGATGCATGCGCCTTCGCGGACGCCAGCTGTTCCTCCTCATGAGTAACAGCCGCTCGTTCGATGGCCGCTATTTCGGGGTTACGGAGAAAGAGAACGTCATCGGCAAGGCAGCGTTGCTGTGGCGGCGCTGAGGTTCGCCTGCGCCGCACTGGCGCTTGCCATGGCAGGTCCTTCGGCAGCCCAGCCGATGGCCCGTTGGCGGAACCTCATCAGTGAAGCATCGACCCGCTGCGGCGTGCCCGTCGCATGGATCGAGCGCGTGATGCGCGCCGAAAGTAACGGCGAGACAATGCGCGGCCGGCGGCCGATTCGCAGCCGTGCTGGTGCGATGGGGCTTATGCAATTGATGCCCGGCACCTGGGACGAGATGCGCCGAACCCTTGGTCTGGGTCGCGAGGCCGACGACCCCGCCGACAACATCATGGCAGGCAGCTGCTACCTCAGGCAGATGTATGATCGCTTCGGCTACCCTGGTCTGTTCGCCGCCTATAATGCCGGGCCGGCCCGCTATGCCGCGCATCTTGCAACCGGGCGGGAGCTGCCGGGCGAAACCATCGCCTATCTTGGCAAGGTGACGGACTCTGCCATGAGCGGCCGAGTTTCGCCGCCCAAACCTTCGCGCGAGGGGCTGTTCGCGATCGAGCGCCAGGTCTCAGTGGGGACGCGGGGAATGACGGCCGGGCCGTCACAATCACCGCTCTTCGTGGTGCGCAATCATGTCCCCTAAGGCGTCGTCCCGCATGACCGAGTGGGGGGGAGTTCGTCTCGATAGGCCCAGCATGACGGGTCGCGGAGCGGCTATCAAGGCCTGCGGGCACCCCCCAATTTGCTGCGCCAATCGGTTCCCCCCGCGTCCGCTTCGCGGCGCTCCGCTGCGCGGAGCGGCCCTGACAGCCCCACCGCCACCCATCTTCATGACGCCGTTCTCGATGGCGAGAACGCGAAGCGAATGGAGATCAACATGGGCATGGTTCAGAGCATATGAACGGCGTCGGATCACATCATGGCAGCGGTGGTTCCAGGACTGGAAGCCGACTTTGGCCACAGTGTCGGCAAGGCTTTGGCGCAGCGATTTCTGGATGCAGAGGAAAGCGATTTTCTTTGGGACGCGAGGGTCGGGGAACGCTGGCTGGGCGCCTTTGAGGGGCTTGGCGACGATGAGAAGAAACTCGACAGGATGGCGATCTGGGGCAGGCTTGGTGGCCACTGATTCATGGCAATCATGCTGGTTGACGGCGAGGGAACGTCGGCCGGAACGATCGCGCATCGGGTCTGTGGCAGCCGGAAATCCGCACGTCAGGCAATGGCCGGCGCGCGCTGAGGATGCGGATTTTGACGGGGAGGGGCAGCGTAGGGCTGGCGCTTTCCTTCCTCTTCTCTTGCGACGATGTGGTGAGGGAAAGCGGAGGAAGGGGAAACAAGATAAAGGCAGTGTCTCGCGGCACCCGCCAAGTCATTGTCTGCACATCCTTTTTTCGGGAGACAGGCACTCGCGACCGCGAGACAGTGAGAACGCAAATGGCACAAATCAGCCTTTTCCTGCTCGAAATCGCGAGACTGGTATGCGTTGCTATGTCTGACGACGAATTCACCCCGAAGCTCGGCAGGCAACGCGGCAAGGACGGCAAGAAGGTTGTCAAATATGGCGGGCGCATCCTGGCCGCGACGCGGCTGGCGGGCAGCAAGACCGGCGTGAAGGCGCGCCGCTTCGACGGCAGCCGGGTCGGGCGTGGCGCGAGTGTCGGGCGGCTGCTGTCCAGCCGCGATCGATTCACCGGGATGCGGGCGCGCCGCGCGGTGGTGAAGGCGAGCCTGATCCGGCTCCAGGGCAAGGCCGGCCAGGCGGCCCGCGCACACATGCGCTACATCCAGCGCGACGGGGTCACGCGCGAGGGGCTGCCGGGCGAGCTTTACGGACCGGAAGCTGATCGGGCCGATGGCGACGATTTCCTTAAGCGCACCACCGGCGACCGGCACCAGTTCCGCTTCATCGTCTCGGCCGAGGATGGTGCGGAATATCCCGACCTCAAGCCCTATGTCCGCCGCCTGATGACGCAGGTCGAGCAGGATCTTGGCACGAAGCTGGATTGGGTGGCGGTCGACCATTTCAACACCGAGCGGCCGCACACCCATATCGTGCTGCGGGGGGTGGATGATCGCGGCGACAATCTCATCATTGCGCGCGAGTATATCTCGCACGGGCTGCGCGAGCGCGCGTCCGAACTGGTAACGCTCGACCTCGGCCCGCGCACCGATCGCGAAATCCAAGACCGCCTTCGCCATGATGTCAATCAGGAACGGCTGACCGCGATAGACCGGCGTCTGCTCCGCCGGATGGATGCTGATCGCATCGTCTCGCCGGGCGACAACGATCCCTTCCAGCAGTCGGTGGCTGTCGGCCGGTTGCGCAAGCTGAAGGCGATGGACCTGGCGGAGGACATCGGCAGTGGGCGTTATCGGCTCGTCGATGGGATTGAGGAGACGCTCCGCCGCATGGGCGAACGGGGCGACATCATCCGCCTCATGCAACGCGAACTGACCTCGCATCGGCTCGACCGCGCCGGGGCCGAGCAGGTCGTCGTCACCGAGCTGCGCGAGCCGATCGTCGGGCGGCTGATCAGCCGGGGCTTTTCCGACGAGCATCGCGACCGCCATTACATGATGATCGATGGCGTCGACGGCCGCGTCCATTATATCGACATCGGACGTGCGCACGGGATTCCTTCGGTGCCCGAGGGTGCGGCGGTGCGGATCGAAGCGACCAAGACCGAGGCCACTGCCGCCGACCGAAGGGTCGATGTGGTTGCTCGCACAAATGGGGGACGCTACTCAGTCGACCTGCATCTGCGGCATGATCCGAACGCAAGCGAGGCCTATGCCGCCAGCCATGTCCGTCGGCTTGAGGCTATGCGAAGAGCCAGGGCCGGTCCGGAGCGACAAGTGGATGGCAGCTGGATCATTCCCGATGATCATCTGGGGCGCGCGGAGGCGTATGCGCGGTGCCAGCGACGGGACAGGCCTGTCATAATATCGGTCTTGTCTCGAACGCCCGTTGTCGAGCTGGCCACGAAAAATGCCCCGACATGGCTCGATTGCGAACTGATAGAGGGCTCGCGCAGTCCAGTGCGCGATGTGGGCTTCGGGCGCGAAGTACGGGCCGCATTGGCGGCGCGACGCCAGTGGCTGGTCGAACGGCAATTGGCCGATGGCGACGGGCAGGCTTTCCGGTTGCGGCGAGGTGCTTTGGAGAGCCTTCGTCTGCGCGAGCTGGAGAGCGTGGGCGAGCGGCTTGGCCGGAAGCTGGGGAAGGCGTTCGAGCCGGCCAGGATGGGCGAGCGCGTCGAGGGCGTCATTGCGCGGCGCGTGGACCTGGAAAGCGGCCCTCATGCACTGGTCGAGCGCTCGCGAGATTTCACGCTGGTGCCCTGGTGCGATGCGCTTGACCGTAACATCGGCAAGGCAGCGTCCGGGATCATGCGAGCGGATGGCATCCTTAGTTGGCGTTTCGGCCGCAGCAGATCGGGTCCTACAATCGCATGAAATGACTTAGCTTTGATCCGCTTACGGAGTGATATTCGCGAGTCTAGGCGATGGATCCCAGTAGCGGTGGCACGATGGCGGCAAGCGCCGCGACCAGCAGGGGCGGTTGGCCCAGGAAACTGAGCCGCAGCACATTGTTGAGGGCAAAGCCGCGACGAGCAGCGCCGACAGCACTCCCAATGGGACGCTTGCCGATGCAAAGTTCCGATCGCTGGCTGCTATTGCCATAGTCGGCAATGGCGTTACGCCGCCTCCACGCCGATTTCCTGCTTGAGAGCATGTACGGGGTTGCCAGCCACATCCCCGGTCGATGTTGCTTTCATATTGATCCGCTCACGCTCGACCACGAGGGGGCGTTTGCGAACCTGCGCATGGATCGACGTCACATATTCGCCCAATATGCCCATAAAGGCGAGTTGGACGCCGGACAGGAAGAACAGGGCTACGATCAGCGTCGTCATCCCACGCGGGGCGAGATTGGGCCAGATGACGTAAAGACCGACCGACGCCGTCGCGTACAGCATGCAGAGCAACGCCATGGCGATGCCTGCAAAGGTGCACAGGCGCATAGGCACATTGGTGAAGCTGAAAATGCCATTCAGCGCTTGGTCAATTAAGCGCGGAAGATTGTTCTTCGATATGCCCGATCGCCTCGCGGCCCAGGTATAGGGCACGATTACGCGACGGAAGCCGACTGAAGCGATGATGCCGCGGATGTAAGGATAATGATCGTCATGGCTGACGACCGCTTTCCACACCTTGCGGTCCAGAAGCTGGAATTCGCCGACATTTACCGGAATGTCGATATCGCTGAAACTGCGGACGGTGCGGTAGAAGATCGCGCGGCAGGATCGGAGTGCAAGGCTTTCCTGGCGGTTGACCCGGGCGCCCGCCACGACTTCCATGCCGCCTTCCCAGAGCTTCACGAATTCCGGGATCATTTCCGCCGGGTCCTGAAGGTCGGCGGGCAGGAACACGACGACCGCATCGCCCGTCGCGGCGCGAAGCGCGTTGAAGTTGGAGCGGAAGGGGCCGTAATTGCGCGCGTTCAGGATGATCTTTATCGAAGGGTCGCTGGCTGCCAGTGTGCGCAAAATGTCCTGCGTGCCGTCGCTGCTGTCATTGTCGGCGAAGATATGCTCGCGCTTGTAGCCCGCCAGCGGCGCGCCGGGGGCAAACAGGGTGGCAACGGCGTCGCGGCACGCTTCGACATTGTCCGCCTCGTTGAAGCAGGGCGTCACGATGGAGATGGTCTTCATGAGGTCTGCTCCGGCGAGGCCGCGAACACGAAGCGGCGCATGGCGAGGAAGGTGAGGGTGAAGATCGGCAGGATGAGCGCCTGCGCGAGCAGCGGCCCAAGGCCCACGCGCATCGCAAGCTCAAGTAACAGGAGGTTTAGGCTGAGCATGAAGCCATAGACGATGAGGAAGCGCGGCAGTCGGCGCAGATCGCGCGAGCGGAACACGGCGCTCGTCGTCAGGAAGTTGAAGAGGACGCTCACAATGGCGCTGACCGTCACCGCGACATGTGGGGCGATACCCATCAGCACTTGGGCACTATAGACGCTATAGCCGAACAGCGTGTTGATCCCGCCCGCGATGAGGAAGCGGATGAAGCGGCGGTCAAGGGCGGGCATCATCATGCGGCCTGCCTCAAGGAATCCACGACGGTGACGAGCCCGTCCTCGATCATGATGCTCGGGGTCCAGCCCGTCGCGGCGCTGAGGCGGCTGCTGTCACCTTCCAGATGCATGATCTGGTTGGGGCCGAAGGGAATGTCGCCGAAGGTCAGCTGAAGACCGGGGCAGGCAAGGTCGCGGATACGCTCGACGATTGTCCGAACAGTGACCGCACGGCCGCTCGACAGGTTGAACACGCCTTGTGCGCTCTTTGTCACGGCGGCGGCCAATATGCCCTGTGCGCAATCGGCGATGTGCAGATAATCCCATTTCTGGGTGCCCGCGCTGGTACGCGGCGTCTGCCCGGCGAGGATTTGGGCCGCCACCGAAGGGATCAGCCAATTGGGATTGTCGCCGGGGCCGTAGGGCGAAAAGAGACGCAGCCACGCAAAGCCGATGCCTGCTTCGCTCGCGCGTTGACGCGTCAGATGGTAGGTGGAAAGCTTGGCCGCGCCGTAGAGAAGGAAGGGCTCGGTCGTTGCGCTTTCGTCGATCCGGTGATTATGCCGACCATATTCGGCCTGGCTGCCGATGCCGATGAAGCGGCGGGTGCCTACCGCAATGGCGCTGTCGAGCAGTTCGACGGAGGTGCGGATATTATCGAGCTGAATGTCGCCCGCGCGCGCCGGGCCGCCCACGCCTTCCCAGGCGGAATGGATGACGCAATCAGGGCGCGCCTGCGCCAGCACGGCGCGAACGGCGTCACGATCAGACAGGTCAGCGACGGCGATGGCGCAGCGTCCCGCCAGAGCTACAGCGCGTGGTGAAGACGGATTGCGCACCAACGCAGTGACGTTGTGGCCATTGCGGGCCGCAAGATCGGCGACGGCGGCACCAACGAAGCCACCCGCGCCGGTGACAAGGATGCGGCTCATGCGGGCACCATGTCGAGGAAAGCCTCAGCCTGTGCGCGCGAGACAGCGCGCTTATCCCCGGCGCGATACCAGTCTGCTGTGAACGCGAGTGCTTGATCAAGCGTCAGGCGTGGCCGCCAGCCAAGCAGGTCGGCAGCGGCGGAGGAATCGAGCGTCAACATCGCGGCTTCGTGCGGGTGGTCGCCAGGCTGTGCTGCCCAGGGCTGGGTCACGCCCCAATGGCGGCCAAGCAGACCGATGACATCGCGGACACTCGCCATGTCGGCAGGGGCAGGGCCGAAATTCCAGCCACGCGCGAAGCGGGCAGGGTCAGTTGTCAGCGCTTGTGCCAACAGGAGGTAGCCGGTCAGCGGTTCAAGCACATGCTGCCAAGGCCGTACCGCGTCGGGATTGCGGATCTCCAGCGTCCGGCCCGTAGAGAAAGCACGGATCGCATCGGGCACTAGCCGGTCGGCCGACCAGTCGCCGCCGCCGATGACGTTGCCGGCGCGCGCGGTGGCAAGGCCCGTGCCTCGCTCTCCAAGGAAGCTGTCGCGCCAGCAGGCGCTCACTAGCTCGGCGCAGGCCTTGCTGTTGGAATAGGGGTCATGGCCGCCCAAGGGCGCATCCTCACGATAGCCTTCGGCGCGGCCGTCATTGGCATAGCATTTGTCGGTCGTGACAGAGACGATAGTGCGAACGGACGGCGTCTTGCGGCATGCCTCCAGCACATGTGCGGTGCCCATGACGTTGGTCTGATAGGTGCCGATCGGATCGGCATAGGAGGCACGCACCAGGGGCTGCGCGGCAAGATGCAGCAGGATTTCCGGCTCCGCGCGGGTCACGATCGTTTCCACCGCTTCAGCATCACGAATGTCCGCGATATGATGATCGCATAGCGATGCGCCGCCGACAGTCTCGAACATGGTTGGCGTGGTATCGGGCGCAAGCGACAGCCCGGTAACTTGAGCATTCAGCGAGTCCAGCAGGGTCAGCAGCCAGCTGCCCTTAAAGCCGGTATGGCCGGTCACGAGCACCCGCCGTCCAGTCCAGAAGCTGGCTTCCGGCGTAAGCGCCACCGCGCCGACGCGCTCTAGTGCCAGGTTTTCCATGGGGCCTCTTGTCGTTCCCACATGCCTTCAAGCATCTGTCGGTCGCGCAGCGTGTCCATCGGCTGCCAGAAACCATCGTGGAAGAAGGAACGCAGCTCGCCGTCCGACGCCAGGCGCTCCAGCGGCTCGCGCTCCCAGACGCAGCCGTCCGAATTGCTGAGATAATTGCTGATCGACCGATTGAGGACGAAGAAGCCGCCATTGATCCAGCCACCTTCATCCAGCGGCTTTTCGGCAAAGGCCGCGACCTGGTCGCCGTTGAGGTCGAGCTGGCCGTAGCGGCTTGCGGGGCGCACCGCGGTTACGGTCGCCTTGCGGCCGTGCGAACGGTGGAAGTCTATCGCCGCGCCGACGTTGAGGTTGCTGACGCCGTCGCCATAAGTGAGGCAGAAATCCTCGTCATCGCCCAGATAGTGCATCGCCTGCCGCAGGCGGCCGCCGGTCATCGTCTCGGCGCCGGTGTCGATTAGGGAAATCTTCCAATCCTCGCACGCGTTGCGATGCACGTCGGTCGTGCCCCGCCGCAGGTCGACTGTCACATCCGACATGTGGAGGGCGTAATTGAAGAAATATTCCTTGATCATGTAACCCTTGTAGCCAAGGCACACGATGAACTCGTCCACGCCATGTTGGGCATAGATCTTCATGATGTGCCAAAGGATAGGCTTGCCGCCGATTTCCACCATGGGCTTGGGCCGGACCGAGGTTTCTTCGGCGAGGCGGGTGCCTAGGCCCCCTGCAAGGATGATCGCTTTCATGGAACAAACCCTATGAACAGGTGTGGTAAAGAAATGGTTATGCTGTGATCCCGCCGATCCGGTTGAGTGTTGATTGGCTGGCCACCAGGTCACAGATTTCCGACGATAGGGCGATCGGTTGGATGCAAGCGGCGGCAGGCGTGCCTGCGACCGATTCCGTCAGCCAGGAGCCAAAGCCGCCGTCCGCAAGATGATCTTCCAGTGTCGTAATGCGGCTATGCCGCGCGATCTGGCTGGGCTGGTCCGCCTTCGCGGCCATGCTCCAGAGCGGCAGTGACCAGACGGCCCGGCCATCCGCCCGCGCGACCGCCGCGCCAAGTGCCGCGCCGGTCGATAGCAGGACTGAATTGTCGTTGCCGTCGCGCACCTTGACCCATCGGCCAGGCGCAATTTCGGGGATACTGTCGTGGAAGCGGGGCTCTCCAGCCTTGCCGAGGCGCAGATAGGAAGGCCCGGGATTATCGACCAGCCAGCGAAGGCATGCCCGCGTCTCCGACGGGTCGCCTGGCGCAGCGATCGTCATGTTGGGCATGGCGCGCATCAGGGCATAGTCCTGCACGGCATGGTGAGAATAGCCGAGCGCCCCGTAGGATACGCCACCACCGACAGCGACCACGGTCACCGGCAGACGGTGATGATCGACGTCGTTGCGGATCTGCTCAGCGCAGCGGAAGGTCGGGAAATTAGCGATCGAATAGGTGAAGACGTGATAGCCTTCGCTTGCCATGCCGGCGGCAAGGCCCGTCATATTCTGCTCCGCGACGCCCGCATTGATGAAGCGGTCGGGAAATCGGTTGGCGAAGGGTTCGATCACGTTGTAGCCAAGGTCGCCGACGATGAGGGCGATATTTTCATGGCTTTCGGCCAGCGTGGTCAACTCATCAATGAAAGCGTCACGCAAGGCCATTCTCCCCTTGGATCTCCGCCAGCGCTGCCTCCAGCAGTTCGGGGGTGGGATTGCGATAATGCCATTCCACCTTGTTCTCCATGAAGCTGACGCCCTTGCCCTTGGTGGTGTGGCAGATCAGCATCATTGGCTTGTTGGCCACCCATGGCAGTCCTTCCAACGCAGTGGTGAGCGCGTCATGATCGTGCCCGTCGACTTCGCGCACAGCCCAGCCAAACGCCTCGAATTTTGAGTGAAGGGGCTCGAGCCGCAGGGTTTCGTCCACCGTCCGCAGGCTCTGCAGCTTGTTGTAGTCCAGAATGCAGATGAGGTTGTCGAGGCCATGATGCGCTGCGAACAGCGCCGCTTCCCAGTTGCTCCCTTCGCCCCATTCCCCGTCGCTGGTAAGAACAACCGTCCGCCACGCCTCTCCCCGACGCTTGGCCGCCACCGCCTTGCCGGTGCCGAAGGGGAGGCCGTGGCCCAGTGCGCCGGTGGAAAACTCGGCGCCCGGCACCTTGTGGCTGATATGCGCCATGAGCATCGATCCGTCCGCGCCGTAGGTTTCCAGCAGCGAGGGATCGATAAAGCCGGTCTCGGCGAGCGCTGCATAGACAGCGACGCAGGCGTGACCCTTTGACAGGATGAAGCGGTCGCGTTCGGGATGGCGCGGTGCGCCCGGATGGACGCGCAGGGCTCTGCCATATAGCACCGCCATGATGTCGGCGATCGACAGCGCCGATCCGATGTGGGACGCCTTGGCGCGCGTGACCATGCGGAGGGCCTGGCTGCGGATGCGCGCGGCCAGCGGCCTGGTCTCATACGGTCGTGCTGCGATTAGCTGTGCTTCTTTCATGCCCCTGAAAATCCCCCGATATGGTTAACATTTGCTCAACCAAGATGCACTAGGCAGATTGCATGAATCACGAAGCCACCTTGGCCGCTTTGGCGCGTTTCGCGGGCCAGTTCGCAGCCGGGGAAATCTTTCCCTTCGCATGTTGAAGCCGTGCGCGTGGTTCTAAATGAACCGACTTTGTAGGGGATCAATTCTATGCCTCACCTGAAATTTGACGGCACGCCGTCTCACACCGATGCCGACCAGCTATCGATCAAAGGCAATGTCCATCAATTTGACCAGGATGTGGCGCAGGGCGGCTCGTACATATACACCGCTGAAAGGCGATCAGCCCGCGCCGCGAATGAGCGTCTTTCCCGCAGCATCTTCGAAGCCTATAACTTCAAGAATAAAGCGGTGCTGGATATTGGTTGCGGTGACGGCGCCTATACAGTGGAATTCGCGGCTTTGGGCGTAAGCAAGGTAGTCGGCGTCGATCCGGCAGCCGGGGCCATCACGGCGGCCAGAGCCAGGGCTTTGGCGAATGGTGTGAGTGAGATCGCGCACTTCGAGGTTGGAAATGTCTACGAACTCGAACCCTATCTGAAAGGCCAGCATTTTGACTGTATAGTTCTGCGTGGAGTACTGCATCATTTGCCCGATCCGGCTCGCGCCATTGCTGGACTATCCGGATTCACCGGTACGATCCTCATTGTTGAACCAAACGGTAATAACCCAGTGCTCAAGCTATTAGAAAGGTATTCGCGCTATCATATTGATCATGAAGAGCGGTCGTTCTCACCTTCCCTCATTCACCAATGGTTGCGGGATGCTCAATTCCATATTGAGCAGAGTAGGGTGGTCAATTTAGTTCCGTTCTTTTGCCCCGACTGGGCGGTCGCTCCACTACAATGGATGGAGCTTGCGATTGAGCGCTTACCATTTGTTCGGGCTATCGCATGTGGGCAAAGCGTCATCCTCGCGTCCAAGCGCACCTGAGGACAATCGCTGGTTTAACTGGGCGATCAGTTCAGTCGTGCCTCGAGCTTGACCCGATCGGGTGCCTGGCCACTTATCGCGTGATTAAAAGGCCATTGAACACAGATGTGTCGAAAAACGAAGTTGTGCTCTGTGTTGGAGAGTCGTGCAATAGTTCATTCGCGCCACCGCGTCGTCTCACAGGCCGTCTTTGAATTCTGCCAAGCGCCAGCGACTTTTCCTACATTGTGATGATCCATTCGCCGGACTTTATGGCAGCTGCAGTCATTGCTATCGCGCGAAAAATTGTGGTGACGACACTCCTGCTTGGCTGAAGCGGCGCCTTCATACAGATTTGGAAGGCGCTGGAGCCTTCCCACCTCTTTTTATTTTTACCCGCCTCATAGGCTACCCAACGGCCGATGGTCGGCAAGTGACATCCGCTATCAGGCGGCGTCTGAGAATTCGCCTTTGGGACGAAAGCCCCAGCTCATGAAATTGCCGACATTCACGGGGAGCCGCCGGCGGTCCAGCCACGAGCCGCGTACCGATCTAGTGAGGATCCGCTTTAGTCCATCCGGCAGCGGCATGAGCCGCAGCCAATAGCTCATCCGATAGCTATTGCAGAAACTCGCGCCACCAACATCGCCATAGCCATGGATTTGGAGGAGCCGTCGCGCGCTCTCCGCCGAAAATAGTTGCATGTGTTCGATATCGACGATGGGAGAACGGCGTCCGAGCAGCCGGTTGAGCAGTCCGCGTCGGTCATGCGTCACGCCGACAAACGCCCCGCCTGGTTTCAACAAACGATACGCCGATGCCACCAGAGCTCCTGGATCTTGAACATGTTCCAGCGTCATGAAGCAGCAGATGAGATCGAAGCTTTCGGGAACGAAAACCTCTTCCTCGAAAATTCCTTCATATATCCATGCTTTTCGGTGTGCTGGCGCCGCCGCTATGGCAGCTTTTGAAGGCTCGACTCCGACCAGCTTCGCAAAGCCGGAATCGGCCAGCCGTTCTAGAAAAGCTGCGGTCCCGGTTCCTATTTCGAGCGCAGCGTCTCGCTCCTTCAGTCGGTCGAGCATCGGCTGCAGTGCACGCGCGTAGGCGTCAGCGGCGTCTTCGGCCTCCTCAGCGCTGTCATAATCAGCTTCGTGATAGCTCGCCGCCAGCGAGGCGGCCGTTGGAGGGCGGTCCACATAGGCGAGATCGCATGCCCGGCAAAGGACCATGGCATGGCTCATATATTCGGGCACTTTGCGTGATGCAAAGCTCGAGGCGCTCACTCGGCTTTCGTCGCGTGTTTCGGGCAGAAAGGGTTCGGCCTGATCGGAGCCCGCTCCGCAAAGGGGGCAGGCTCGCGCAGCGGCGGCGATGGGCTCAAGGTTCATGCAGTCTGCCTAGCGCGTCTTAGTTGAGCGAACCTTAACTATATCAGATGATGTTAGGGCCTAGAAGAAGCGCAGCCTTGCGTGAGAGATTGCTGCCGTTCCTTCTGATGTTCCCACGGCGAGAACCGTATTCTGGTCGCAAGATCGTCTATCCCTGGGAGGCAGCGTGAGTGCTATGCGGTTGAGTGTAACTCAGCCTCACCGATTTATCACAAAGGTTGGAAGGCTGGCGCTAGCCACGGCAAACACTTCATTCACTGCTTGATCGCCTGTCGCGGTTACTCGCCTGCTATCGTCCGCTCAACGGGGCGGCACAGCGTCACAACATCTCAAAAGGAAATGAGTTGCGATTGATCGATCTAGCAATGAACGGCATGGAAGCTTCATCAGCATGTTAACGGCCAGTGCATCTTTACAGGATCTACTAATGGCAATGCTTCATGACAGGGAGGTGGAATGATTGGATCGGCAGATCATTGGCGTCTGGATCGTTTTTGGAACCGGGCTAGTGGCACCGTAACGCGCTTCCTGCCGGAGATTGCTCTATGTGCAGCTGCTACACTTACCATTTTCCTTATCTACGATATTCCTATCACGCATGATGTAGTCTGGCAGTTCTGGGTGGCCCGACAGCTGCTGAATGGGGCATCGCTCTATCGCGATATTTGGGAGATCAATCCGCCGCTGTGGTTCTGGTCGGCTGTGCCGATTCATAATCTAGCCGCCTTATTTCACTTGCCACCGCTCCGTCTGCTGGTGATTATAGTGGTGGCGGGGGGTGCGATCTCTGCCTTGTTAGTTGGGCGTTTGGGGAACTTTACCTCTCCCACGGTACGATTTGCAACGATGATGATGACCTTCTGGTTGGCCGTCATTACACCTCTTTACGATTTCGGTCAGCGGGAACATCTGGCGCTGATCGGCGCTCTCTCCTATGCCACGTTAATCGCGCGTCGATCAGTCGGCAAGGCGGTGCCCACCGGGCTGGCATTAATGGTGGGTATGGCGGCCGCCTTTGCGTTTGCGCTCAAGCACTATTTTATCGTCATTCCGATCATGCTGGAAGTTTGGCTGATCATTCAAAACCGTCCGCAGTGGCGTGTAGTGCGTCCCGAAACGTTGATGCTCTTTTCCACCGCGCTTCTCTATGCGTTCGCGGTAGTTTTCTTCACGCCTGCTTTTTTCACTCATGCTGTGCCGATGGTGCAAACCGCCTATCACGGTTATCAGTCGTCGTGGGAGATGATGTTTTCTCGCCCCTGGATCGTCATTTGGGCTTATATCGTTGCATTTTTTCTCGTCTATGGAGGAGCATTCGGGAGAAAAGCGAACGCACAGGTGTCGACGCTGCTGATTGTCGCTATTGGGTTTGCTATCGCCTATTTTCTGCAACGGAAGGGTTGGCTTTATCATAGTGTCCCGGTAACGGGAGCAGCCGCCACTGCCGCTGCTGTGCGACTGGGAATGGCAGATATGCGCCGGCCGATCCCGGTCGTTATCGGGTTGGTAATGCTGTCTTTACCCGTATTACTGCCTTTCAAGACCGGCGCTTATTCCAACTTCTTCCGGGCGGAAATTGACCCGGTGCTCGCCGCTGTGCCGAGGGGGCAACCTGTCTTCATCGCTTCAGCCGATCCGATGTGGGGCTGGCCAACGGTCCAGGATCATGGCTTGGCATGGTCATCGCGCCTTGCTGCCTTTTGGATGATACCGGCGATCGCACATGGGGAAGTCATTGGCCCCAATCCTGCGCCGCTACGCGCGCTGGCGAAGCAAATTCAGAAAGAGGCAGTTTTGGAAGTCCGCTGCTCTGCGCCGGCGCTTGTTATGTTCGAGCGGCGTACCAACTATGTCTATCAGCCGACCACCTTCGACGTTCGCGGCTTTTTCCTTCGCGATGCAGTTCTGCGGACATATTTAGCAACCAATTATCGGGAGCTTGTCCCTACGCAGTCCCTCTATATCTATCGCCGAATTACTCCGGCAGCCCCTGTGCGCACTAGTTCGGAATGCCCGATTGTTACCCAATCCAGGTCACCAGGTCCGGACGGAACTTGACAGGGCGTCCACGTCTTGGCGGATACCTAGTCCGGCCCGCAGCGTTGAGGATTGCTGTATCTATATCTTGGCTGCGGCTATCCGGCGTTGTGCTTAGCGATAAGCGGTCAGCAAAATGCCTTCTTCTCGTAAACCGCGACTGCCCACCCCCACATAGCACAAGTGCCGCTCTTGACGGTAGTTGGTGAGTAGACGGGGGCGGAAAATCGCCGTGCATTCACCATCAGCGCGTCGCAGGCTTTCATATGCCATGCCGTCCGAACATCGGCTGCGCAGTTCGATGACAAGGGCCCGACTGGCGTCATAGCTGTCGGTGGCATACAGAGAAGAACGCTTCTCCCGTAGATGACGGATATCATGCAGCAGCGCATCGAGGTCGGCCGCATACACGCGCATGCAGGAACGGAGCAGACCGTTTGGTCTGCCCTAAGTCCAGAAGATCTGCCTCAGCTCAGTTTGTTGATGGACTCACGCATGTGGTCCACGCTGACGCTGGAATAGCGCTGAACCATCCGCAGTGACTTCCAACCGCCCATGTTCATGATCGTGATGAGGTCAATGCCCGCCATCACGCAGTGGGATGCCCAGTGGTGCCGCCAGTCATGGACGGTGAAATCCTCGATCCCCGCGCGCTTGCAGGCGGTCGCATGCTGGTTCTTGATCGGGTTGCCGCCGGGTATGTTCGACTTGCGCGTGTCCGAATAAGGTTTGCCGAACCGGTTGAGGAAGACGTGGCCCTTTGTCGGCTGTCCTCGCTTTTCCCAGATCGGCCAGAGCACATCGAAAACGCGAGGATGCATCGGGACCGACTTGATGACGGCGTTCTTGCTGTGATTGAGCCGGATCGATCTTTCCTTCATGTCGATCCCATCGACGCCCCAGGGTATCTGCAAGGCCGTCTGAATGCGCGGACCCTGGAACGCCAGCATGATGATAATTGGTTGGATATGAGGTGAATAGGCTGCGATGAGCCGATCGCGGTCTTCCTTGCTGAGGAAGCGCACCCGCTCATTGTTGAACGGGATTGCCTTGATCCGCAGCGGCGGAAGGTCGTGCAGTTCGTAATGGACATTGATCGCCGCCTGAAACACCGAGCGATAGCGATCCTGACCGCCCGGATCATGGCCGGTCAGGTAAGCGCGGCGGAAATGCTCCCATGCCTGTTTGGGTTCACGCAAGCTGAAGTCGCCGATGAGGCCGTTGAGCTTGCCGATGCGCAGGATGTCAGACGCGCAAGGAGGCTTGGCCTTTGAAAGATAGCTATCGAAGGCGTCGGCGATGGTTCCTTGAGCGACGAGCGCAGCGGGACCGAACATGAGCTGGTGGCGCAGCTTCGTTTCATGTTCCGCCATTAGATGGGCCGCCGCATCACGATCGGTCGTTTTCAGGCTGAATTCTTGGACCTCGATATGCTTGTCGCCAAGCGAGACCGAACCTCGAATATAGTAGATGCCTTTCTTCCCACGGGTACGGATTGAAAGCATGTGATCTTTTCCAGTCGCATGTGTTTTCGCGCCTCCGACCCGCGGATTTATCTTCATTCCTGAAGGTGGGGCACGCCATGTTTTGTGAAGGTCCGGCACATTCCGGTGCACGCTTGGCGTCGCCATGCTGCGCTGAGAAAGAGTGCTAGGAGACCTTGAAGGGGCTTGTGCGTGTTTTGGGGGAGCGCGGGCTCTATGGGCACCGAAGACAGCGTTTCGTCTTTTGCCGGCAGGTGAGATTGCCTGCTTTGCGGCAACACAGAACCGTTTCGTCGTCGCAATGTGCCTGTCATGCGCAACTCTCGAAACGAGCTTCCCGTCGATTGTCGAAGAGGCATCATGAGGCTCTGCGCAAGCGGGTCTGCGATGCACGAACGAATCGGAATTTAGCTGGGTCCGCCCGGCATTTTCATGCCCAGAATTTGCCCAAACAGGGTGCAATTTGCCCAGAATTTGCCCAGAAAAGTCGTGGGCATGGCAGGGCTGGACGCCTTCTTCAGGCAAACAAAAACCCCGCCAAACCGTTGATTTGACGGGGTTTTCGATGGTGGGCGTGGCAAGGATTGAACTTGCGACCCCTGCGATGTCAA
>CAMPHJ010000022.1 GCA_946885845.1 uncultured Sphingobium sp.
AGACCTCATCCATGCTGGTGTGCTGGACCATTTCCGTCCCATCGGCGAGTTCGCGATAGGCGGCGGCCTCAATGCCCAATTCAGCGGCCATTTCAGCTTCCAGCGGGGCGCGCCCCAGCCGCTGTTCCAGCTTGGCGCGGACCGACGAAAGCTGTTTGCGGTTCGCCATCGCCGACCGCGCAATCGTCGCCTGACGCCGTAAATGGTCGATCATCGCGCCGCGCACGCGCAGTTGTGCGTAGGAGGCAAAGCCAAGACCGCGATCTTCGAAACTGTTCGCGGACTCGACCAGGGCGACCATGCCGATCTGGAGCAGGTCCTCGACCTCGATCGCGGTCGATACGCGGCCATGAACATGCCACGCGATCTTGCGCACCAGCGGCATGTAGCGCCGGGCAAGCTGTTCAGGGCTATTGTTCGACCGGCCGTAGGTGTTGGAATCGGAACCGGCGGCAACCTTCTTCATGAACATGGGTCAGGCTCCTCAGGCGACGCGTTCGCGGCCAGTAACGGTTTCGCGGGGCAGCGGATCGTGGCGCGGCGCGGGCCGCTGATCGCCACCGACGACTGCGACGACTTCCACGCCCTTGCCATCGGGAATTTCCAGGAAGGACAGCACCGGCGTTTCGGGCAGGTGCGGTTTGAACAGGCGGGCCAGCGCGCGGCGCGCCACCGGCGAGGTGACGATGGCGAAGTTGCGCGCCTGACCCATGATCGGACGGGCGGCCTGCACCACCGCTTCGATGATGCGGTTGGCAAGCGCCGGTTCGATCGGATGCCTGGCATCGCCCGCGACGCGCATCGCCTGTGCGAGCAACGCTTCGAGATCGCCGTCCAGCGTGATGACCGGCAGCGGCATCTTCACGGGCACGAGGCCCTGGATGATCAACGCGCCGATACGCTGGCGCACCGCTTCCACAAGCTGTTCGTGGCTCATGTCCGGCCGCGCGGCGTCGACCATCGCCTCGCAGACGCGACGGAAGTCCTTGAGCGCGATCCCTTCGGACAGCAGCGCGCGGCACAGCGCGGAAATCTGCGTGAGGCTGAGCGTGCCAGGGGTCAGGCCATCGACCAGCTGCGGCGCGGCGTCCTTCAGATTGTCGAGCAGCTTGCGCGCTTCGTCCAGGCCAAACATCTCGCTGGCGTTCATGGCGATCAGCTGGTTGAGGTGTGTGGCGACAACCGTCGGCGGATCGACCACGGTATAGCCTGCGACCACCGCTTCGCTGCGCTGGGCGGGAGAAATCCACACGGCGTCCAGACCGAAGGTCGGGTCTTTGGCCTCGCGACCCGATACCACGCCTTCCAGCGCACCGCTGTCCAGAGCGAGCAGATCGTCGGGATAAATCTCATCCTCGCCGACGACCACGCCAGCGATGGTGATGCGATATTGATTGGGTTCAAGCGCCAGATTATCCTTCACGCGCACCATCGGCACGACAAAGCCCAGTTCCTTCGACAGCTGGCGGCGGATGCCGGTGATGCGGGCCATCAGCGGCGCGCCCTTGCGTTCATCGACCAGCGAAATGAGGCCATAGCCGATTTCCAACCCCAGGATCGCGCCGTCCGACACATCATTCCATTCGATCAGCGCCGGGTTGGCCGGTTCCGGCATCGGCGCGGGCTCGGCGGCCTTGGCCTTCGCACTCTTGCGCAGGTGCCAGGCGATATAGCCTGCGACCGCGGCGGCGGGCAGGATGATCATGTGCGGCATGCCGGGCAGGATGCCAAGGAAGGTCAGAATCGCCGCGACCGGCACCCAGGACTTGCCCGAACCGAACTGGCTGGTGATCTGGTCCGACAGTTCCTGCTCACTGCCAACGCGTGTAACGATCGCGGCTGCGGCAATGGAGAGCAGCAGCGCGGGCACCTGCGCCACCAGTGCGTCGCCGATGGCCAGGATGATGTAGGTCTGCGCCGCTTCGCTCATGCTGAGGCCGTGGCTGACCACGCCCAGGATGATGCCGCCGACGATGTTGATGACAAGGATCAGGATGCCAGCGACGGCGTCGCCCTTCACGAACTTCGACGCACCATCCATGGAGCCGTAGAAGTCCGCTTCGGTCGACACTTCGCGGCGGCGGACCTTCGCTTCTTCGGGCGTCATGAGGCCCGCGTTCAGGTCGGCGTCGATCGCCATCTGCTTGCCGGGCAAGGCGTCCAGGGTGAAGCGCGCGCTGACTTCGGACACGCGGCCCGCACCCTTGGTGATGACCACCAGGTTGATGATCATCAGGATCGCGAAGACGAAGATGCCGACGACATAATCGCCGCCGATCAGGAAGTGGCCAAAGGCTTCGATAACATGGCCCGCTGCGTCGGACCCCTCATGGCCCGACACGAGCACGACGCGGGTCGAGGCGACGTTAAGCGCCAGCCGCAACAGGGTCGCGAACAGCAGCACCGTCGGAAAGCTGGAAAAATCGAGTGGCTTGGCGGCATTGAGCGCAACCATCAGCACCGCAAGGCTGATCATGATATTGGTGATGAAACCCAGGTCCAGCATGAATGCGGGCACCGGCACCATCATGAAGAGTACGACCATCAGCGTGGCGACAGGCAGAACCGCTCCCTTGGCAGCGCTCGTCCATATCTTCGCTTTGACTTGGGCTGGAGACATTATGGGCCGTTACCTTCCGAGGGTGGCAAGCATGAGGTAGGCGAGACGCGCCGTTTGCGGATTGGGCCGGACACTGACGTCGGCGGCATTCGCAAGGCGCTGGGTTTCGATCCGCACATAGTCGGCGGGCTGCACCATCTTCGCGCCTTCGGGCAGCGCGGTGTCCGAACCATTGGCGGCATAGCGGATGGGTCCGGTGTCGATAGAATCGACGCCCTTCTGCAGCTTTGCCGCGAAGCGATCGCGAATTTCGGCGAAACTGCGAGGACTGCCGGAGCGGTCATAAAAGATGGAGCGATTCGCCCGCGCTGCCGCCGGGAACATCGACGCGGCAGTCGCACCCGGAGCGCGATCATGGACCGACAGGAACTTGCTGGCGCCGCCAACACCCAGGAAATGGGCGAGGTAAAGGTCGACCGGCTCAGCCTCGCGGTTGAGCCGCTGTTCCAGATAGGCCTTGTTGTCGGCAGCATGCTGCGCGGCCATGACGGACGCGGTTTCGGGATGCTTTCGCAGGTCCAGTATCTGCTGCCGCAATTCAGGATCGGCCACAAAGTAGCGCCCGTTCTGACCGCGGCTGATCGAGTCAGCTGCCCAGCCAAGCCCATATTCGCTGCCATGCTTGTCGATGACCGCAAGCCAGCTCTGGTCGATGAATTGATAAAGGCCCGTCGCAGACGATGTGGTCGCGCGCGCTGCGGGATTGAGGCTGCTTTCAATCTTGGCCTGGCCCAGCAGATAGGCGAAATCGACGCCGGTCCTGCGGCTGGCCATGGCAATCGCGCTGGTCACGCGATTGCCGGTCGAAGCGCCTGTCGATGATATGTCTGCAAAAGCCGACAATTGAAAAATCCCCTTTGGTACCGGGGACCATTAGAGCAAAGCTTATGCCAAGATTTGGTTAACGCGCGCTCCATAAATATTGATGGCGCGTTCAGCATGAAAAGAAAAAGGCGCCCATGGGCGCCCTGTTTGCTGGTGTTTTCCGCTCCCGCGAAGGGAGGCGCAGAAAAAAGTCAGCGCCCGTAAACCAGGGGCGCTTGCGTCGATCCATGTGCGGCCAGCAGCGAAAGACGCTGACCGGCATGATCGGTCAGCACATTGATTCGCACGCGCGCGGATTCGATCATGGGAAGCAGATCCGTCACCCGCGCACGAATGGCGTCGTCGGCGCGCCATGCGCCGATCGCGCGCACAGCGGCAGCGCAACGACTGACACGGCTCGCGGCGGCATCGATCACCGTCACATCGGTGCCATCGAGCGCAACGCGCAGCTCCTCGAAAGCCGAGAAGAGGTCATCCAACGCTGCGAGACCGAGCGGCATGGCCAGAATTATCCGTTGATCGGCAGGTCGAGCGCGAGCATCTTGTCCGCGATCACGGCCGGATCGACCGGATAATTGCCCGACGCGATGGCTGCCTTGATCGCGGCCACACGGTCCATGTCGACCGGCGCACCTTCGGCAGCCATGCGGGCAGCCGGGCTGGCCGATGCAGCAAATGACGTCACGTTTGACGATCCCTTGTCGGAAAAGGTCCGTGCCTTGCCGCTTTCCCGCAAGCGGGAAGCCTCTATGGCGGCGCTTACATTCTGGCCGACAGATTTGATCATGGCTTACTATCCTTCATTCATCCCGCTCATTCTATAACGGTCGGGTTCAGAAATCATTAAATCCCGGAATGCGCACGGTGCCCATTTCGACCACCTGCGCCAGAACGGGCGTTGATCTCCTGTCCTCACGCACGCGGATGGTGTCGCCGATCGCGCCGTCTTCATCTGCGACCATGACGCGTGATACGCTGAAGCTGGCGTTGCCCGCGATCAGCTGGACCGGGTCGCCCCGCTTTACCACCATGTCCCGCTGAACCGGACGCGCAGCCGCGCCGTAGCGTGCCGCCGGGGTCGCCGACACAGCACCGCCGCTGCTGAGCGGCACGCGTATCCGCCATCCAAGTTTATCGCATTTCACGATTGCCGCACCGAATGTCGGCCCTTCAACGCTGGGCAGAGAAGGACAGGCCGCCAGCCGCAACCGTCGATCGACCGGAGCCATGGGCCCGCCCGGTTCGCCGATCTTGGCTCCCACGGTCATGGCAACCAGGCCGTCGATACGGTCCAGATTTTCAAACCTCTGCTGCGCCAGCGCCGGCTGGGCACAGGCTGCTGACAGCGCAAGGATGGCGATCAGGGGCAGCTTGGTCACAGGACTTCTCCGAATGCGGGCAGATTCATGCCACGCATTAAGCAATGGCCATGGCTAATATTTCGTTAACGCGGCGAGCCGACCTGACCGACGCGGATGACCTGCCCCTTGCCGGTATCGCCATCCATCTGGTCCAGCCCCCGGATGCGAAGCCGGTCTTCGGCCAAGCCCTGCGCCTTCAATTCACGCGCAACCGCGCCCAGCCTTGCGGCAGCCAGATCCCATGGGTCGAACCGCCGCTGCGCGGGGTCGGTGCCCTGACTACTGATGTGAATCCTGCCGCCGCCTGATCTCAGGCCAGCCGTTGCCCGCGCGATCGCGGCCCTGCCCTGACTGGACAACAGCGCTTCATCGGGCAGGAACAATGCCGCCGCCCGCCATTCAACGACCGAACTGGCCGTGCGTCCGCCAAATTGCTGCCTCACCTGGGCGAGCATGCCGTCACGCTTATGCCCGCTCGCCTGCAACAAAATGAAAAAGCCGAGCAGCAGCAGCAGCAGATCGGCGAAGCTGACCGCCCAGCGGTTGCGCCGCGCCTGCGATGCCATGGCGGTCATGCGACCTCTCGCATCGACGCGCGGCGCACTGGCACATTTTCACGCCGCGCGATGGTCAACATGCGGTCGGCAGCTTCCTTCTGCCATGCAAGTTCGCGTTCCGACAGGTCGGCGAGCCTGCTGGCAACAGGCGCGGCGATCAGATTGGCGATCACCACGCCATAGAGTGTCGTCAACAGCGCCAAGGCCATGGATGGGCCGAGCGCAGCGGGATCGTCCATCGCGGCGAACATGCCGATAAGGCCCAGGATCGTGCCCGCCATGCCCAGCGCAGGCGCGGCGTCGGCAATCGACAGCCAGACATTGCGCGCGCTGGCATGGCGCCGCGCGCGGTCCGACAGGGATTGCGACGCCCAGATTTCAAATTGTTCGGTCCGGTCGCTGTTCGCCAGGCGGCGCGCCGCTTCGGCAAGAAAGGGGTTGGCTGTTTTCACCCGGTCGGTGCAGGCCAGGCCGCGCAGCTGCGCGACCTCGTCGATCTTTAGCAAGGCCGATCGCGCGACCATCTGGTCCTTGCCCGGATCGGCGCGGAATAGCGGCACGAGCGCCGCTAGCGCCCTGCCGATTGCCGGGCCGCCATTCTGGAAAAGCGCAACCGCGCCGACGCCCGAGATCATCACCGCCAGCGTCAAGGGATCAATCAGATGCGCCAATGTCCCGATCATCAACCTGTCCCCACTTAACGCCCGAGTCCTGGCGGCAAAACATTGCCAGGGAGCGGCAAAATCTTGCCGTCCTTGCCGCTGCTCCCGTTTCAACCCACGGAATTCCGCCATTTCCGTGCCAGTCGTTGCGTCACCCACACAAATTGGCACGGCTCTTGCGAATACACCTTCGGATCACCCGCGGTTCACGCCATCAGGCTTTAGAACGGCGGATGTCCGACACGATTTAGGGCTTCGGCTCAAAAAGACGGAAAGACGAAAATGTCGCTGGAAGACGGACTGTTCGGAGTACATGGAAAGGCGTTGGCGCTTCGCTCGCAGCGTCTGTCCCTGCTCGCGTCCAACATCGCGAACGCCTCGACCCCCGGTTACAAGGCGCGCGACATCGACTTCGACGCCGCGCTGAAAGAAGCGACCACGCGCCAGCAGGGCAGCGGAATCGCGGATGTCAGCAAGGCGGTCGATGACAGCATGGGCTATCGCGTGCCGCTACAGCCCAGCCTGGACGGCAACACCGTCGAACTCAGCACAGAACAGACGCTGTTCGCTGAAAACGCCGTCAAATATCGCACGACCCTGTCCTTCCTCGAAGGTCGCATCAACACCATCAACCGCGCGCTGAGGGGAGAATGAGCATGAGCGGCTCCGGTCCCATGAACGTATTTGATATCGCAGGGCGCGCCATGAGCGCGCAGCTGGTGCGACTGAACGCCACCGCATCAAACATGGCGAATGCTGGCAATGTGACCGGCAGCGAGGCGGAAGCCTATCGCGCCATCAAGCCGGTTTTCCAGTCGGTTACCGACAGCCCCGGCGTTTCCACGGTGAAGGTCGCCAATGTCATCACCACTGACGCAAAGCCGACCAAGCGGCACGACCCCAATCATCCGCTGGCCGATGCCAATGGCGATGTCTGGGAAGCAGCCGTGGATAGCAGCGCGGAACTGGTCGACATGATCGAAACCGCCCGCATGTACCAGAATAACGTGCAGGTGCTGAACACTGCCAAGTCGCTGATGCTCGAAACCATAAGGATCGGCAAATGAGCACGACCTCTACCGTCACCGACAGCGCCGGGCTGTCGGTCTATAATCCTTACAAGAATGTCGGCACCGGCAAGTCGGAAATGGGCCAGGCGGATTTCCTGCGCCTGCTTACCGCGCAGATGCAGACGCAGGATCCGTTCGAACCGATGGACAACGCGCAGATGGTTTCGCAGATGGCGACCATCACCAACTCCAGCGGCATCGCGGAGATGAACCAGACGCTCAAAGGCCTTGCATCCTCGCTGACCGGATCGCGTCTGGGCGACGCGGCCAGCTGGATCGGCAAGTCGATGCTGATTCAAAGCAACATCGTCGCCCCCGACGCCGCAGGCCAATATATCGGCCAGGTATCATTCAAGGACGCGACCAGCGGAGCGACCGTCGACCTGATGGACGGCAGCGGCAATGTCCTGAAAACCATCGAACTTGGCAACCAGCCTGCGGGCGACGTCAATTTCTATTGGGACGGCAAGAATGATGCGGGAGAACAGGTCGCCACCGACGCGCTCAAGATCCGCGTCAATGGCGCTTCGCCCACGCGCGTCGCCAGCTGGGCGACCATCGCCGCCGTCCAGTCACCCGCCGACGGCAGCGCCTCCAAACTCATCACCGCATTGGGCACCTACAGCCCGTCGGACGCTCTTTCACTCGCCTAAGTTACCGATCGACCAAATCCTTTTCACCCAAGGAGCAACGCCATGTCCTTTTACATTTCGCTTTCCGGCCTCAAAGCCGCTCAGACAGATCTTTCGACCATCGCCAACAACGTTTCCAACGTGAATTCGACCGCGTTCAAGAAGAGCAAAGCCGTATTCGGCGACATCTTCGCCGCCGCGCCGATGCAGACGACAACCCAGGTCGCCGGTCAGGGCGTGCGCGCGCAGGGTATCAACCAGCAATTTACCCAAGGCACGATCGAAAGCACCGACAAGACGCTTGACCTCGCCATCACCGGAGAAGGCTTCTTCACCGTCAAACGCGAAGACGGCCAGATCGGCTATACGCGTAATGGCGCGCTGGCGGTCGATCAGGAGCGTTATGTGACCGACACCACGGGCGCCCGCTTGCAGGTGATCCCGCTGGATCCGACGACCGGCCTTCCCACCGTCACGGTTGATTCCACCCTGACATCCGCATCCCTTACCGATTTGCAGATCCCGACAAACTGGCCAGCCGGAGGCACCGGCAACCAGCTCAACAGCGTCGGCGTCGGTCAGGATGGCAAGATCAGCGGCGTTTATGCCGATGGCACGACCGTCTATCTGGGCGCAGCGGCGATCGCGGCGTTCAACAGTCAGGAAGGCCTGCGGCAGCAGGGTGACGCGCACTGGACCTCCACCGACGCGAGCGGCCCTGCAATGCTGGGCATGGGTAATAACGGTCTTTACGGTGCTGTCCGCACCGGCGCGCTGGAACGTTCAAACGTCGATATTACAGAAGAACTGGTCAACCTGATTTCAGCCCAGCGCAACTTCCAGGCGAACTCGAAGGCGATCGAAGCGGCCAACACGCTCTCGACCACCATCGTCAACATGCGCACCTGATAGCGGATAGGGATTTGTGCTCCTGCGAAGGCAGGAGCCCAGTCCCGCCGTATGATCTGGGCTCTCACAAGCCACTCGTCTTGTTCGAGTGCCTTCGCAGGAGCACGCAGCGAAATCCGAAACACAGGACAGACCCATGGACCGGCTCGTCAACACGGCACTCACCGCAATGCGCGGCGCGATGGCGCGGCAGGCGGCGATTTCCAACAATCTCGCGAACGTCAACACCGTTGGCTTCCGGGCGGAGATCGCCAATGCCGAGACGCGCTGGATCAAGGGCGATGGTTTCGACACACGGGCGCAGGCGTCCGAACAGGTGATCGCCGCCGACATGGCGCAAGGCGCGGTCACCGAAACCGGCAATCCGCTGGACGTGGCCATGAACGGCGATGCTCTGCTCGCCGTTCAGGCTGCGGACGGCAGCGAAGCCTATACGCGCCGCGGCGACCTTAAAGTATCCGACAGCGGACTCCTCACCACCGGCGATGGTTTGCCGGTGCTGGGCGAAGGCGGCCCCATCACCCTGCCGCAGATGGACAGCGTTTCCATCTCGCAGGATGGCAGCATCTGGGGCGTTCCCCAGGGCGGCGACCCCGCCAATCCGCAGCGCGTCGACGGGCTGAAGCTCGTCCGTGCGGTCGGCTCCAGCATCGCCAAGGGCACGGACGGCCTGTTTCGCGAAACCAATGGCGGCGTCCTGCCGACAGACCCGCTCGCGACCGTCACCGGCGGATCGGTCGAAGGCTCCAACGTCAACGCGACATCGGCCCTGGTCGACATGATCGAAGCCAGCCGGGCGTGGGAAACGCAAGTGAAGCTGATCGACACCGCCAAGCAGATGGATGACGGCGGCGCATCGCTCATGCGGCTTGATGGTTAATTTGGCACGAACCTTGCTTTTCATCCAGCAAGACTGACTTCGCAAGGAACTTCAGACGATGACCAACGCAGCCCTTCACGTCGCCCGCACCGGCCTTGACGCGCAGAACACGAAGATGCGCGTGATCGCCAACAACCTGGCGAACGTCAACACGACCGCCTTCAAGCGCGACCGCGCCGATTTCGAAACACTCGCCTACCAGCAGATGGTCGCGGCAGGCGCCAATTCGGACAGCGAAAACAAGTTCGCCACCGGCCTGAACCTGGGTTCGGGTGTCGCGATGCAGGGCACCAGCAAAATCAACACGCAAGGCACGTTGCAGCAGACCGGCAACGCGCTCGACATGGCGATCGAAGGGTCCGGCTTCTTCCAGGTCCAACGCCCGGATGGCAGCATCGCCTATACCCGGGCGGGCAATTTCAGCACGACGGCCGAAGGCGTCGTCGTCACAAGCGACGGCCTGCCGCTGATCCCGCAAATCACTGTGCCCCAGGGCGCGACCGGCGTCACCATCGGCAATGACGGCACCGTGACCGCGACGTTGCAGGGCCAGACCGAACCGACGCAACTGGGCCAGGTCGAACTTGCCAGCTTCATGAACGCGGCGGGCCTGCAGCCGATCGGCGGCAACCTGCTGACTGAAAGCGCCGCCAGCGGCACGCCGCAGGTGGGCATTGCGGGCCTCGATGGTCGCGGCGTCATCCGATCGGGCAATCTGGAAACCTCGAACGTCAACGTGGTCGAGGAACTGGTCGACATGATCGAAACGCAGCGCGCCTATGAGGTGAACAGCAAGATGATCAAGGCGACCGACGAAATGCTCCAGTACGTCAATCAGCAGCTGTGAGCGGACGGATGACTTCCCCCCACACCCCGTTCGCCCTGAGCTTGTCGAAGGGCTTCACTTCTTCAAAAAGAAAGAGAAGGGCTTCGACAGGCTCAGCCCGAACGGCTGTTTTATTCCTCACGGCAACCGCCCTCGCCGCCACCCCGGCAATGGCCGGCAAAAAACGCGATGCCGAGCGGCAATTTTATGCCCCCACCGTCGTTGCCGCCCCTGCCGCGCCGGTGGCGAACGGCTCCATTTTTCAGGCGTCGATGGGCTATACCCCGCTTACCAGCGGCGCGCGGGCGCAGAGCGTCGGCGACATCATCACCATCGTCCTGGTCGAACGCACGCAGGCGACCAAGACGAATTCGGCCGACACCAGCCGCAGCGGCAGCATCGGCCTGACGCCACCTACTACCGGCCTCTTTTCAAAACTGTTTTCGCCCAGCGACATCGGCGCGAGCGGAGATCAGGGCTTCACCGGCAAGGGTAACGCGACCCAATCCAATGCTCTGATGGGTGAAATCACGGTGACGATCGCGGCGGTCTACCCGAACGGCACAATGCTGGTGAGGGGCGAGAAGGCGCTGACGCTCAATCGCGGTGACGAGTTCATCCAGATCAGCGGCTTGGTCCGTCAGGCCGACATCGGCCCTGACAACCGCATCGCATCGACCCGCGTCGCCGATGCCAAGATCATCTACACCGGCAAGGGCGAAATCGCCCGCGCAAGCCGCCAGGGCTGGCTGCAGCGCTTCTTCTCAATGATCAGCCCCTTCTGATGGAGATTGCCATGACGCAATTGAAATGCATCTCCGTCGGCTCCGTTGCGAAATTACCGTTCGCCCTGAGCCTGTCGAAGGGCTTGTCTTTCTTCAAGGAAGTGAAGAGCTTCGACAGGCTCAGCTCGAACGGATCAAGGCGACGGTTTCGTAATCTTCTTGCTGCGGCGTTTGCGGCTGTCGCACTCCTGACCACTCCGGCGCATGCCGAACGGATCAAGGATCTGGGCACCTTTCAGGGCGTTCGTCCCAACCAGCTGACCGGATATGGCATCGTCGTCGGCCTCGCAGGCACGGGCGACGACAGCCTGGACTATGCGACGCAGGGCGTGAAAGGCATGGTTTCGCGCTTTGGCCTGACATTGCCGCAGGGCATCAATCCCGCGCTGAAGAACGCCGCCGCCGTGCTGGTGACGGCCGACCTTCCCGCATTCGCCAAGCCCGGCCAGCGGCTGGACGTCACCGTGTCCGCACTGGGCAAGGCCAAGTCGCTGCGTGGCGGAACGCTGATCATGACGCCCCTGCGCGGCGCGGATAATGAAATCTACGCCATGTCGCAGGGCAACCTTGCCGTCGGTGGCCTTGGCGTCTCAGGTGCTGATGGCAGCCAGGTTTCAGTGAACATCCCGTCGGCTGGCCGCATTCCCGGCGGCGCAACGGTCGAGCGCGCGGTCGCCACCGGCTTCGACACCGCCCCCACACTCACCTTTAACCTTGCCGAAGCCGACCTCACTACCGCACTGCGTGTCGCGGACGGCATCAACCGCACTTTTGGCGACAACCGCGCGCGCGCCACTGACGCCGTGTCGGTGAATATCGACGCAGCCCCCGGCGCGACCGACCGCATCATGATGATGGGCATGATCGAGAATATCGAGGTCAAGCCCGCCGATGCCCCCGCAAAGGTCATCGTCAACGCCCGCACCGGCACGGTCGTCATCAACGGCGCGGTGAAGATCCACCCGGCGGCGGTCGCGCATGGCAAATTGACCGTCAGCGTCAATGAAAGCCCCCGCATCGTCCAGCCCGCACCCTTCTCTCAAGGTCGAACCGCCGTGGAGCCTTCCAGCTCGATTTCGATCGATCAGGAAAAGAAACCTATGGTTAATTTTAAAGGTGGGGCGTCGCTGACCGATATAGTGAAGGCGGTGAATGCCATTGGGGCGTCCCCTGCCGACATGGTCGCGATCCTCGAAGCATTGAAGCAGGCAGGCGCGATGAAGGCCGAACTGGTGGTATTGTGATGCAGATTTCGGGTGTTTCAGCAGGGCCCCAGCCCGCCGCATCGGCTCAAAAGGCGCAACTGGAAACGGTCGCCAAGCAGTTCGAGGCGATCTTCCTGCGCCAGATGATCGGCACAATGCGCCAGTCAGGCGGCGGCGAAGGCATTTTCGATTCAAGCGCGACCGACCAGTTCCGCGACATGTCCGACGCGCGCACCGCCGATACGATGGCGGAAAAAGGCGCGCTGGGCATCGCGGAGATGTTGCTGCGCCAATATGAAACTCGCCGGCCGGTCACGGCTGCCGCTCCCGCACAGGATAAGGGCGAATGAGCGACCTTTTCATCATTGGCGCATCGGGCACGCGTGCCTATCGGCAAGCGATGGCCGCGATTGCGGAAAATATCGCGAACGCCAGCACCGATGGTTATTCGCGCCGTTCGCTGACGACGGTCGAATCCGGTTCGTCCACCGCGACGATGGCGACCTATATCCCGCGCGCGAACTTCGGCGGGACCGAAGTGAAAGGCGTCAACCGCGCCGCCGATCCCTATCTGGACGCAGCGGTGCGCTATACTGGCACGGCGCTCAGCAATTCGACGGCGCGACTACGGTGGATGACCGACCTGGAAGGCGCGCTGAACGATACGGACACCGGCATCGGCAAGCTGATGACGTCGATGTTCCAGAATATCGACAAGCTGGCCGCCAGCCCCAATGATACATCGCTGCGGGTCACATCGCTGGACAGCATCAGTCGGGTGGCGGAGGCATTCCAGCGCACCGCCGCCGACCTTGCACAGGTTTCCAGCGGCATCGCCATCGAAGCAGAGGCATCGGTCGAAACCATCAACCGTTCGCTGTCGCAACTGGCCGATATCAACAACAGCCTGTTGCGGGCTCAGCCCGGCACGTCGGCCCATGCGCAATTGCTGGACAGCCGCGACGCCGCGCTGAACACCCTGTCTGCCAACCTGAATGTCGATATCAGCTTTGGCGCGCATGACATGGCGACGATCAGCTATAACGGCACGACGATCGTGCAGGGCGACGCCGCCACGACGCTGGCGCTGACCGTCAATGCCAATGGCACGATGGCGATCGCAACCAGCAGCGGCACTGCTCTGACCGCGCCGTCGAACGGCACGCTGGGCGGCCTTTTTTCCGCGGCTGACACGACCGTGCAACGCCGGACCAGCCTGGACACGCTGGCGCAGCAATTCGTGACGGACATGAACGCCTGGCACGCGCAGGGCCTGACCAATGCCAATGTGGCAGGCGCGCCCCTGCTGTCCTACGGCGGCAGCGCAGCCAGCGTCACCGCGCTGATCACCGACCCCGCAGCAGTCGCAACCAAGTCGGCGGACGGCACGCTCAACGGCAACCTGCTGACCGTTTCCACGGTGCTGCGCGGCAATGGCAGCGCGGAGCAGGGATGGACCGCGATCATCGCATCGCAGGCAAATCTGCTCGCTTCGGTAAAAGCGGAATATACGACCGCACAAGGACGCAGCGATCAGGCGATTGCAGCGCGGGAAGCCGTGAGCGGTGTCGATCTGGACATGGAAGCCGCCGAACTGCTGCGATTGCAGCAGGCCTATTCGGGTTCCGCCAAAATCCTTCAGGTGGCGAAGGAAACTGTCGACGCCATCCTGCAACTGATCTGAGAGGGCTGACCCCATGGTAGGCATCACCAACAAGACGCTGATCGCCGAAATCCGCCGACAGCAACAGCTGTCGCAGGGGATCGTCGAAGGCCAGACCGCCATTTCCACCGGCATTTCCCTGACCAAACCGTCCGACAACGCGCTGGCATGGGTGCAGGTGTCGGAAATCGGCAAGGCGCAGGCTCAGCAGTCCGCGTGGAAGGCCAATATCAGCTACGGCACCACGCGCGCGGCCAATGCGGAAGCCAATCTGGAACAGATCACGACATTGCTCGTACGCGCGCAGGAACTGGTCACGTCGGCCCGCAACGGCAGTCTCAACGCATCGGGACGCGCCGCGATTGTCGAGGAAATGAAGACGATCCGCACCACCATCGACACCATGTTGACGCAGAAGGATTATCAGGGCGTACCTGTATTCGACGACACGCAAAGCGTGCTCGTGCCAGTCAGCCGCGGCCTGAACCTGGCGGTCGTGGGCACGCGGCAGGATGTGTCCGAAGGCATCGACGTCAACGGCACGCCCATGTCGCTGGACGACATCATGGCCCAGAATATCACCGCGCTGGAAAGCGGCACCGACGCCGACCTCATTGCATCGCTCGACGCCATCAGGGCAGGACAGACCCATATCGTCGTCGAACAGGCGAAGCAGGGTGTACGCGGCGATCGACTGGACGTCATCGGCGAGCGACTGACAAATATCGACCTGGACCTGAGCGAACGGCGTCAGGGGCTGGAAGCCACTGACCTTGCCGAAGTGATTTCGTCGGTCAAGGCCAAGCTGCTGCAACTGGAGGCCGCCCAGTCCGCCTTTGCGCGCATCAACCAGCAGACATTGTTCGACCTGATTCGTTAAAAGTTAAGGGGAGGCGTGCTCTTTCCTTCGCGGGAGCACGGCGTGCGCAAGGGCGCTTGCACCAGAACCGACCGAAAAAATCGGCGTCCTAAACCTCGCGCTAACCATTGCACGTTAACCATCCAATGAAGCGCCCCTTTCGGTCGGGCGGAGTCAGCGCCCAAGGGCAGAATTTTCAGGGGTAGACATGTTCGCAATCATTGGCCTGGTCGTGCTGCTCGCCATGGTATTTGGCGGCTTCATCTTCACGGGCGGCGACATTGGTCCCGTTCTGCATGCCCTGCCACATGAAATGCTGATCATCGGCGGCGCCGCCGTCGGCGCGCTAATCATCGGCAATTCAGCTGCGGACCTGAAAGCGCTGGGCGGCGGTCTGGGCAAGGTGTTCAAAGGCCCCAAATATAAGAAGCAGGATTTTCTCGACTGCATCTTCCTCGTTTCGCGCCTGATGAAGACGCTGCGGGTCGAAGGGCCGGTCGCGCTGGAACCCCATATCGAGGACCCGGCAAGTTCCACCATCTTTTCCGAATATCCGCGCCTGATGGGTGACAAAACGCTGATCCATCTAATCAGCGATACGCTGCGCCTGGTGGTCGTCTCCTCCGGCACGCTCGACCCGCATGCGGTGGAAGAGGTGATGGATAACGCGCTCAAGACCCATCACCATGAAGCACTGAAACCCGCCGACAATCTGCAGGGTCTGGCGGATGCGCTCCCCGCGCTCGGCATCGTCGCGGCAGTTCTGGGCGTCGTGAAGACCATGGGATCAATCGACCAGCCTCCGGCGATCCTGGGCGGCATGATCGGTTCGGCGCTGGTCGGAACCTTTCTGGGCGTTCTGCTCGCCTATGGCATGGTCGGCCCCTTCGCCAATCGCTGCCGCGCGGTGATCGAAGCCGACGGGTCAATATATCATGTGGTCAAGCAGATCATCATCGCATCGCTGCACGGCCATCCGCAGCCGCTGGTGATCGAAGCCGCACGCTCTGGTCTGACACACGCCAACCAGCCCGGCTTCGCCGAAGTGTTCGACGGCATGCGGGGCAAATAAGCCATGGCGGAAAAAAAGCGCGGCGGGAACGAACCCGAACCAAGGCCGATCATCGTCAAAAAGATCATCGTCGAAGGGCATGGCGGTCATCATGGGGGCGCGTGGAAGGTTGCCTATGCCGACTTCGTGACGGCAATGATGGCCTTTTTCCTGCTGATGTGGCTGCTGGGCGCAACCACCGAAAAGCAGCGTAAAGGCCTGGCCGACTATTTCACGCCGACGCTAGTTGAGCTGAAGATGGCATCGGCGGGTTCAACTGGGCTGTTCGGCGGCGATTCCATGGTCAGCAAGGAAAATTACCCGACCACCGGCGGTCAGGGCAACCTGGCCATCACAATTCCTCGCGACGCCAGCGGCACCAAGGATCAGGGCGGCAAGGCAACCCGCGCAGCCGACCGCATGAAGTTCGAGGCAGTGAAGAAGGAACTGGAAGCGCGCATGGCCCGCAACAAGGGCATGGCCAAGCTGCGCCGCAACGTCCGCTTCACCGAAACGCGCGAAGGGTTGCGCATCGACCTGATCGACGAATCCAATTTTGCGATGTTCACCATGGGCACCGACCGCCTGCTGCCTCAGGCCCGCGCACTGGTCAGCGAAGTGGCCGGGGTCGTGCGCGGCATGCCCAACCCGCTGATCGTACGGGGTCATACCGACGGCCTGCCCTATAGTTCGGGGCAGAGCATGAACAACTGGATGCTTTCGTCCGCCCGTGCCGAAGCCACGCGCAAGACGCTGGCAGCGAGCGGCATCGGCAACGATCGCTTTGCCCGGATCGAGGGCGTGGCCGACCGCGAACCCTTCGCCAAGGGCGACGTCTACGACCCGCGCAACCGGCGCATGTCGATCATCCTTGGCTGGACACGCGGCGGCGGTGCAGGCGGCGAGGATGAAGCAATGGACGAGGAAACCAAGGCCGCGATCCGCGAACGCGACGATCCGGCGACGGTAGCCCGGACGGAAACGGTCAGGATCGATATGGGTGGAACCACGCTTCCCCAAGGCGCCCAGCTGGTCAATCCAACAGCAGCAGGAACGTCAAACAAGCCCGGCAAGCATTAGATATCTCCATGCGGTGCATGGGGACCATCTTGTTAAACTGGCAGTACCAGACTCGCTTCCAGTCCTCCGCCCGGGCGGTTCGCGAGTTTCAGCGCGCCGCCATGTTCGGCCATGATCGCGCTCACCAGCGCAAGGCCCAGACCCGCACCACCCGTTTCGCGGTTGCGCGAGCCCTCCAGCCGCGTGAACGGCTCCATCATTTCTTCCATGCGGTCTTCGGCGATGCCCGGCCCGTCGTCCGCCACGGCCAGACGGATCGCCCCTTCTTCGCGGACAACGGAAACATGGGCGCGCTCGCCATAAACGATAGCGTTTTCGATGAGGTTGCGCAGCGCCCTGCGTATCTGCTGCGGCCGTACCGAAGCGACCGCCCGTTCGCTGTCGGCCATGGTGGCGGGCGAGCCAAGCTCGATAAAATCCTCAACCACCGCATCGGCCAGCGCTGAAAGGTCGACTTTCTGCGCCGCTTCCGTACTGCGCCCCGCCCGCGCGAGCGACAATATGTCCTCCAGCATCCGGTTCATCTCATCGATCGTCTGTGACATGCGCGCGCGTTCGCTTTCGTCTTCGACCGATTCGGTGCGGACGCGCAGCGAAGCAAGCGGCGTGCGCAGATCATGGCCGATCGCGCCGAGCATCCGATCCTTTTCATCCAGCATCGCGACGATACGGCTGCGCATGGCGTTGAACGCCATCGTCAGGTCACGCACATCGCCGGGGCCACGTTCTTCCACCGGATCAGCCGATCCGGTGTGCGCAAATTGCTGCGCTGACCGCGTAAGCTGCCCCAGCGGTCGCGCCAGCCGGCGCCCGACCCACAGCAGCGGCGCCAGCACGATGACGTAGAGGATCAAGGTCTGGCCGATCAACCAGCCGCCAAAACGCGGTGGACGGCCGCCGCTACGGCTTTGCGTCACCACCCATTTGCCCGGTTCATATTGAACCGCCATGACCAGGCGGCGAGGTCGGTTGTCCTCCGCAAAGTCGCCGCCTGTGCGCATGCGCAGCCGTTCCCAGCGGCGCAGTGGCGCGGGTTCCTTCGCTTCGACCACGCGGATCGAATAGATGCGCAGCCCCGCGTCAGCGAACATGGCGAGCGCGCGCCTTTCCACTTCGGGACGGGCGTCCCCCGTCAGTTGCGGCGCTCTGTCCAAGAAACGTGCGCGTGGCCTATCCCCCATCGGACGGTCGCCGCGATTGTCCAGCGCATCGACGATGCGATAGACGGCTGGTGCGGTCTGCGCTGTCAGTGTCAGGCTATTGCGTTCGCGCAGGAGAAGACCGAAGTTTATCGCTTGGGCGACGAACAGTGCGATTGCGACCAACAGGATGATCTGGCCAACCAGGCTTTGCGGCCACAGGCGAAAGCGCTTCACAGCTTTCTCACATCGGCGGACAGCGTATAGCCGCCGCCCCAGACCGTCTTGATGAGCGTGGGGTTTTTAGGATCAGGCTCGATCTTCTTGCGCAGGCGGCTGATCTGGTTGTCGATGGCGCGGTCGAAGGCGTTCGCTTCCCGCCCTTGGGTGATGTCGAGCAGCTGGTCCCGGCTCAGCACCTGATTGGGGCGCGTGGCAAAGGCGAGCATCAGATTATATTCGGCGGTCGACAGGGGCAACGCCACCCCTTCCCGATCCACCAACACCCGTTCCTGCGTCTTTAGCAGCCAGTCCGCAAAGGCATAGGTCGCGCCATCGGGAGCGGTAACGCGCTGGCCCCCGGTCGCGACGCGACGAAAGATCACCTTGATCCGGGCGACAAGCTCCCGCGGGGAAAAGGGTTTCAGCACATAATCGTCTGCGCCCATCTCCAGCCCAACGATGCGATCGGTCTCCTCCGACTTCGCGGTTAGCAGGATGACGGGGGTTTCACTGGTTGCGCGGATATGGCGGCAGAGCGACAATCCATCCTCACCGGGCATCATGATGTCGAGCACCACGAGGTCGATGGCGTTTGCGTTCAGCCTGATCCGGGCCTCCGCAGCGCTTTCCACGGCAGTCACGCGAAAACCGTTGCGCGACAAATATTGCGCCAACGGTTCGCGGATGGAACGCTCGTCATCGACGAGCAGCAGATGGGGGCGTTCAGTCATAGGGGGTTCTTGTCACGGCTGCTGGCCAGTGGGAAGGGTGAAGGCAGCGCCCTACCCTTCCCACCTGCTGTTTAGAGCGGTTTTCGATCTGATAGAATCAGATCGCCGACCTAAATTCTTGTTTTCCGCGATTTCTTAACCAGCGATCGTTTCAGATCGCTTGGAAATCGCTCTAAGTCGCTCAGTCATGGGATCAGTTTTTGGTGTCCGTTTTGGCCGCGTCCCGACGCGCCTGCCAGGCATCACGCATCGTCTTGCGCGCCGCCTTCATCTCATCGGCGGAAACCGATCCATCCTTGTTGGTATCGGCCTTGTCGAACATGGCCAGCGGACCGGCGATGAATTCGGCACGGGTAAGGACGCCATCCTTGGCAGCGGCGCCATGACCATCGCCCATGCCACGGAACATCATGCCCTTGCCCATGCCATCCCGGTCACGATGGCCCATCCCATGGCCCTTGCGCCCGCCGGGGCGGTCGCCGTCCTTGCGGGTGCCGCGAGCCTGATGGCCTGCATCGAATTCAGCCCGGCTGATCTGGCCATTTTTGTCACTGTCGAGCGCGGCGAAGCGCTGGTCAAGCCGCGCCTTGCGGCCAAGTTCACGATCCTGCTTCGTCAGTTTGCCGTCCCTATCATGGTCCAGCCGGGTGAAGCGGGCATCGAGCGCGGCGGTGAGTTCCGCCTTGCTGATCTGGCCGTCCTTGTTGGCGTCAGCCATCATCATGCCGCGATGACGACCATCCTGACCGCCATGACCGGGCTGAGCCAGCGCGAAGTGCGAAGCGGCCAGCCCGCCGACAAAGAGCGAGCCAACCGCGACGGTTCCCAAAAATTTGCGGATCATCTTGTCATCTTCCTTCCAACGGGTTCGATGAACGGCCACCGCCGTCCTTGTGAAACCCTTATGAGGAAGATTTGTCCCGCAACCTTGTCATGTCACCCGCCAAATTGTCGTAATTTGTAACGGGAGACATGAGTGGATGATCAGCTGTCCCGACGCCCCAGCAACCGCAACCGAAGCGCATTCAGCTTGATAAAGCCCGCCGCATCCCGCTGGTCATAAGCGCCCGCATCATCTTCGAACGTCACCACCTTCTCGCTGTAGAGCGAATAAGGCGACTTGCGCCCAACGACCTGAACGCTGCCCTTGTACAGCTTCAGCCGGACGGTGCCTGTCACCTTTTCCTGGCTATGGTCGATCGCCGCCTGCAACATCTCACGCTCGGGCGAGAACCAGAAGCCGTTATAGATCAGCTCGGCATATTTGGGCGCCAGCTCATCCTTCAGATGCGCCGCGCCACGGTCCAGCGTCAGCTGCTCGATACCGCGATGGGCCAGATGATAGATGGTGCCGCCCGGCGTTTCATACATGCCGCGCGACTTCATGCCGACGAAGCGGTTCTCGACCAGATCCAGCCGACCGATGCCATGCTTGCGGCCATATTCGTTCAGCGTTTCGAGCAAAGTCGCCGGGCTCATGCCCACGCCATTGATCGCCACGCCGTCGCCACGTTCGAAATCGACCGTGATATATTCCGGCGCGTCGGGCGCGTCCTCCGGGTTCACCGTGCGCGAAAAGACATAGTCGGGCACTTCTTCCCACGGATCTTCCAGCACCTTGCCCTCCGAAGAGGTGTGCAGCATGTTCGCGTCGGTCGAAAACGGGCTCTCGCCACGCTTGTCGCGCGGGATCGGAATCTGATGCTGCTCGGCAAATTCGATCAGCTTCGTGCGGCTGGCCAGGTCCCACTCCCGCCAGGGCGCGATCACCTTGATGTCGGGCGACAGCGCATAATAGCCCAGCTCGAACCGCACCTGGTCGTTGCCCTTGCCGGTCGCGCCATGACTGACCGCGTCGGCGCCAACCATCTTCGCAATCTCGATCTGGCGCTTGGCGATCAGCGGGCGGGCAATCGACGTGCCCAGCAGATACAGCCCCTCATACATCGCGTTCCCGCGCATCATCGGGAAGACATAATCCTTCACAAACTCTTCGCGCAGGTCGTCGATGAAGATATGCTCATCCTTGACGCCCATCAGCTTGGCCTTCTGGCGCGCAGGCTCCAGCTCCTCGCCCTGCCCCAGATCGGCGGTGAAGGTCACAACTTCACACTGATAGGTCTGCTGCAGCCACTTCAGGATCACGCTGGTGTCGAGCCCTCCTGAGAAGGCAAGGACAATGCGGTTGATCTTATCGGACATGGGTGGAGCGACCTTCCTTGAAGCTGGCCTTGAAGCTGGCGCGAAATTACCGGCGCGCCGGTATCAGGGGTGAGCCTGAAGTGCAACCGAATCGAGAAGACTACGCATAAGCAAAAGGGCGACGGCAACGCCATCGCCCTTTCCTAACACCATGTCGATGCTTAACGCGTTTGCGGTTTGAATGTCATTCCGCGCTTGCGGTCAGCACCCATGCGATAAACCGTCTGCATCTGCGGTTCGGCATGAACGGTCTGCGGGGGCGCTACGTCATTGATCGCAGCATTCTGCCCGGCCGCCGCCTGTTCTTGCTGAGCTAACAGAAAGCGCGCTCTTGCCATCCGCTTGCGCGGGGTGAGGAAGGGATTTTCCGCGCTCGGCGGGGCGGCGACCATGGCGGCCAGACCGCCTCCTACTCCCGCTGACGCGAGATTCGCAGCTGGCACTGGAGCCGCGGTCGGCACTACGGGAGCAGCGACCGGTTGATCATTATAAACGACCTGGTCGCTCAGCGTTTCGCCTCTGGCTCCACGACGACGACGGCTTACAGCCGCAGCGCCCAGCCCCAGAAGCAGCAGCGCACCGCCACCCAAAGCCGTAGGCAGGACCCAGTCATTCATCCCAGCATTTTCATCCGGGCGGGTGACCGGCTCAGTCGCTGCGGTCGCCTGATCTGGGGCCATCACCGCAACTGGCGCTTCAGGCTGAGGCGCGGCTTCAGCCGTCCGTTCGATCGGGGGTGGAACGGTTGGCACCTCCGCACGTGCCGAACGGGCGATAGGAGCAGCCTGTGGGACGGGAGCCGATTTCACACTTTGCTCAGCGGCCTCCTGTTCGGCTGCGGCACGCGCTGCGGCGATGCGTTCCTGTATCGGCGCTGTTGGTTGAACCATTGGTTGCGGCGTGGCGGCGTCCGCCGATAGGTCGGCAGGCGGCGATACAGGTACTGCTATGATGGGCGTCGAAACAGTCGGTGGCGCCACCAACGGTGGGGCGGTGTCTGAAACAGCAGCGTCCTGCGCATAGCCATAGGTGGAATTCAAAGCCAGAACAGCGACAATCGCGGAACCGGCTGGGCGAATTTTTGAAATATATCCTCTCATAGCTAAAGTTGAACTCTCGATACGTTCAATTCAGCGCATGATGAGCCCAGTTTCCACGATAGCTTGATCCCTTAGAGGGACGAAACGTTCCTTGATGGTTCAATATGAACAAATATTCACCTTGTTATAGGTCACATATAGCCTGCGGTATCATTTTTTGTCTGTATCATCCTGATTTTCGCGGCGGCTATTCTCCAGTCGATCCGATTGACGCTGCGCATCCTGCGCCTGCCGTTCGCGTTCTGTCTTCGTGCGGCCAAACTTTGCGCGATTAGACTGCGCCTTTATTTCCTTTTCTGCCCGCGCCCTGTCCTTGCGCACCTGCCGCAGATTGATGATGTCCCCCATGCCGCCTCCGAAAGAAGTCCCTGCTCCGCTGCCAGATGCCACCGTGCGGCTATCGATGCAAAAGCCCATTATCACGCTTACCCCCGTGCGACATTTCCATTATCAACACGCCATGGCCACATCTTCACTGCGCCAACTGGACATATTCGCACAGATGGTGGCGTCCGGTAATGCTGCCATTTGCGCACGCGACCTTGACATTTCGGTGGAAAAGGTGGCGCAGGACCTCGCGTCGCTGGAGATGCGCCTGGGCTACCGCCTGTTCGACGAAATTTCCGGCAATCTCCGGCTGACGGCCGCAGGACGCAAGACCGCCGAGGCCTTGACCCTGCTGTCACGGGACGATCCAGACAGCTGGAGCAGCAGCAAAGTAGATGGGACGGACGCGCAGGTGCCCGAGCAGGAGGAACGGCAGTGCATCGTGCTGGCGGCCCCCGCTCCGGTATTCGGTCGCTTTCAGGAGGCGCTCGCCGCTTTCGAAGCGGCCAATGAGGATGTCGCGATCACGCTGGACCTGACTATCCACCTTGCCGAAGAAGCCGCGACGGCGTTGCGAGAGGAACGGGTGGACATCGCCTATTTCTACGCGCTCGGCGAAACTGCGGACCTGCCATCCCGCTATGGCTGGTCGGAACAGATCAACCTTTATGTCGGCAACGATCATCCGCTCGCGCCCAAGGATAGTGTGAGCGCACAGGATCTGGCGACCTTGCCGATGCTGATGATGGAACGGTCCAATCCACTGCGCCGGATCATAGACGGGGCTTTGGCGCGGGAAGGCATCCGCATCGGCGATCCGGTGCTGGAAACCGACAATATGTTCGACATCATGACCATATTGCGGGAAGGCGCGGGCTGCTTCGCCGCCTTTGGTCCGTTGGCCCGCGACCTTGGGCGCCTTGGCGGGATTCGGCGGCTCGCGCTCGAACGCTCCCTGCCTGTCGTCGAAGTGAGGCAGGCGACAGGAACGCGAGCAGCGAACGGATCGGCAGCCACCGCGCTGGCGGATTATCTGTTCCTCTGATCATTCCCTTAATGCCGATGCTGAAAATCTCCATGCCATGCCCGATTTTCTCATTGATATGTTATAACATCGACGGTAGAGGAGCGCAGCTTTCGATATCTTGAAGGACGAATATCCGATGCTCCGGCTCCCCCTGCTGCGCGCCAGCTGCGCCATCGCCGCCCTTACCCCTGCCATCCCCGCTTTGGCGGAAGTCAGCACGCCGCCCACTCCACCGGCCTATCATGACGACCGGGCCGACATCATCGTCACCGCCATCATTCCCCGGCGGCAGGGCGACATATTGTCGGGCACGTCGGTGGTGACCGGCGAAGAACTCGTCCGCGCGCTCCGCCCCACCATCGGCGAAACGCTGGCCCGTCAGCCCGGTGTATCCGCCACCTCCTTTGGACCCAACGCATCGCGCCCGGTGCTGCGCGGCTTTCAGGGCGAGCGCGTGCGAATCCTGACCGACGGCGTGGGCAGTTTCGACGTGTCGAACACGTCCGTCGATCACGCGGTCGCGATCAATCCCCTGACCGCCGACCGTATCGAGATATTGCGCGGTCCCGCGGCGCTTCTATACGGGTCATCGGCAATTGGCGGCGTGGTCAATGTGATCGATAGCCGGATACCGCGACGGGTGCCGGACGAACCAATCCACGTGGACGGCATCGCCACCTATGGCAGCGCAGCGGACGAACGGACGGTTGCTGGAGAGATTGAGGTGCCGTTGGGCGGCGGGCTGGTCGCTCATGCGGATGGCAGCTACACCAAGACCGGCGACCTGCGGACCGGCGGCTATATCCTGGCAGCGCCACTTCGCGCCATCGCGGCTGATTCCGACGAAGAAGAAATCCGCGAAGACGGGCGTCTGCGCGGCAAGCTGCCCAACACGGCGGCCGAAACATGGGAAGTGGCGGGCGGCCTGGCCTATGTCGGCGATCGCGGCAATCTGGGCTTTTCGGTCTCACACAGCGAAAACCGTTACGGCGTTCCATCACGCATCGATGTGACCGAGGCCCATGATCATGATCATGATCATGATCACGATCACGATCACGAAGAAGAACATGGCCATTCCCATGAAAACGTGACCCTGGCCATGCAGCAAACACGCGCGGACCTGCGCGGCGAAGTGGCGGTGAATGGCGGGTTCCTCGACAGTATCCGACTGCGCGCCGGCTGGGCGACCTACCGGCATGACGAAATCGAACCCAGCGGCGAAATTGGCACTACATTCCGCAATCAGTCCATGGAAAGTCGGCTGGAGCTGATTCAGTCACGTCGTGGTAATTGGGATGGCGCGTCCGGTGTGCAATATTTCACCCGCCGCTTTTCCGCCAATGGCGAAGAGAAGTTCCTGCCCAAAAATGACACGGAACAATTGGGCTTCTTCACTCTGCAGTCGGTCGATCTGGGCGATATGCGACTGGAAGCAGGCGCGCGTTATGAAAAGACCAAGCTGCGTTCGGTCCCCGACGCCGACCTGTTCATCGCGGGCCAACGGCGCAATTTTGACGCCTTTTCAGCATCGATCGGCGCTAGCCAGCAAATCGTTCCGGGCTGGCGGTTGGGGTTGAACCTTGCCCGCACGGAACGCGCGCCATCTGCCGAAGAATTGTTCGCGCGCGGCAATCACGCCGGGACGCAGGCATTTGAACTGGGCAACCCGGGCTTTGGCCTGGAAAAAAGTTGGGGCGTGGAAGGCACGCTGCGCGGTCAGGGTGACGGCTACAGCCTGTCGCTGTCCGCCTATCACAACTGGTTCAATGGCTATATTTACGACGCCATCGCGGACGACAGCATATGCATGGCCGCCAATGGTGGCGCGGAACTGGAGTTTCCATGCTTCCAATATGCGCAGGCAGATGCCCGCTATTGGGGTTTTGAAGCGGAGGCTTCGGCCAAGCTCGGGCAAATCGGTCGCTATGCCGTTAATGTGGATGGCGTAGCCGACTATGTCCGGGCAACGATCACCGGCGCGGGCCCGGCGCCCCGCATCCCTCCGCTTCGCCTGCTGGGCGGCCTGGAACTGCAGGACGATCGACTGACGCTGCGCGGCGAAGTGGAGCACAGCTTCGCCCAAGACCGGATCGCGGCGACCGAAACACGCACCGGCGGCTTTACGCTGGTGAATGCGTCGCTGTCCTTCAAACCGTTCAGCGGCAACGATCGCACCAGCATCACCGTCAGCGCCAATAATATCTTTGACGTGGAGGCGCGGCGTCATGCCAGCGTGCTGAAGGATTATGCACCGCTGGCCGGGCGAGACATTCGCGTCACAGCCCGACTGTCGATCTAAATCTAGTTGATTGCGCTATGTGACGTTTTCGTTACATAGCGCTGGCATGGATCAGGGGCGACCAGACATTGGCGCGGCCAGCCGCGCTGCGCTGGAACTATGGTGATGCGCCAGATCGCTGCGCTCCCCTATGCCACGGACGCCGACGGATCGATGCGCATCCTGTTGATCACGTCACGGGAGACGCGGCGCTGGGTCATTCCCAAGGGCAATCGTATCAAGGGCATGGCCGGGCACCGCGCTGCCGAAGTGGAAGCCTATGAGGAAGCGGGCATCCACGGCATCGCCTGCCCCGCCCCCTTGGGCCGCTACCGATATGACAAGCGGCGCAAGAGCGGCACGCGTGAGGCAACGGTGGATGTTTTCCCCCTTGCCGTCACCGGCCAGTTGCCGCAATGGCCCGAACAGGGGCAGCGGGAACTTCGCTGGTTCCCGGTCGCAGAAGCCGCGAAGGCCGTCGACGAACCCGATCTACAATCCATTATCGCTGCCTTTCGCGAACCCCCCGGAAATCCGGGCTGGTTTTTCCGCATGCTGCTGCGGATCAGGGAATGGCAAACCGAAAGGACTGGAATGCTGCGCTGGTTTCATGCGTTGATGCCCAAACAGGGCCGCTTTTTCGAACAGTTCGAAGATCATGCCACAATGCTGGTCGCAGGTGCGGATGCGCTCGCGAAGTTGCTGAAGGGCGGACCTGACATGGACGCGCATATCCGGGAGATTTCCGAACGCGAGCATGAAGCGGACGACATCATTCGCGAAGTATTGCAGGATGTGCGCCGTATCTTTGTGACTCCGTTCGATCGCAGCGCCATCACCGGCCTGATCGGCGTCATGGACGACGCAATCGACCAGATGAACCAGACCGCCAAGGCAATCGCCCTGTTTGAGGTCAAGGAGTTCGCGTCGCAGATGCAGGACATGAGCGCGCTGATCGTCGAATGCGCGCGGATCACCGCCGAAGCCATGCCGCTTTTGCGCTCGCTCAACCTTAATTCCGTCCGGCTGCACGATTTGACCGAAAGGCTGGTAAAGCTGGAAGGCCATGCGGACATATTGCATGAGGCGGGCCTGAAGGCGCTCTATAACAAGGCGCGGCAGGGCAATCCGATGGACTTTGTCGTTGGGCACGAAATCTACGCGCATCTGGAAAAGGTGACGGACAGGTTCGAGGATGTCGCCAACGAGATTTCCGGCCTGGTCATCGACCACGCCTGATCGCCGCTTCGACCGAGCCCAGACCCGATGGAACCCCATATCGCCTTTCCGCTGCTGATCGCCCTGATCGGCGTCGCCCTTGCCTTCGACTTTCTGAACGGCCTTCACGACGCGGCCAATTCCATTGCCACGATCGTATCGACGCGCGTGCTGAAACCGCAATATGCCGTGGCCTGGGCGGCTTTCTTCAACTTCATCGCCTTCCTCTTCTTTGGCCTTCATGTGGCAGAGACGGTGGGCAAGGGAATCGTGGACGCCAGCATCATCGATCCGCCGGTGATCTTTGGCGCTCTGATGGGCGCCATCGCCTGGAACCTCATCACCTGGGCGCTCGGCATCCCATCCTCCAGCAGCCACGCGTTGATCGGCGGCTTGCTGGGCGCGGGCACCGCCAAGGCGGGGTTGAGCGCCGTCGTCTGGACCGGAGTGTTCAAGACCAGCGCCGCCATCGTCCTGTCACCCGCCGTCGGCTTGCTGCTGGCGCTGCTGCTGGTGCTTATCGTCAGTTGGATATTCCGCCGCTTCACGCCGCAGGGCGCGGATCGCGTGTTCCGCAAGCTCCAGCTTGTGTCGGCATCGCTCTATTCCCTGGGGCATGGCGGCAATGATGCGCAAAAGACTATGGGGATCATCGCGGTGCTGCTCTATTCGCAGGGCATGCTGGAGGGCGGCTTTCACGTCCCCTTCTGGGTGGTGATTTCATGTCAGGCCGCCATGGGCCTGGGCACATTGCTGGGCGGATGGAAGATCGTCCACACCATGGGGTCGAAGATCACCCGCCTGACCCCCGCGCAGGGATTTTGCGCGGAAACCGGCGGGGCGATCACCCTGTTCATGGCGACCCATCTGGGCGTGCCAGTGTCCACCACTCATACGATCACCGGATCGATCGTGGGCGTGGGCGCTTCCCGCCGCCTGTCCGCCGTGCGCTGGAACGTTGCGTCCAACATTGTCGTCGCCTGGGTGATCACCCTGCCCGCAGCAGCACTGATCGGCGCGGGCTTCTATGAACTGACGCGGCTTTTCTGACCGCCAACCTGCCGGTCGAAGGGCACTGGTCGATTTTGGTGAGAGCACCCTTCCCAAACGCAGGTCCGCGTTCTATATGCAGTTTCGAAATCCGGCCGTCATATCGCCTTCGGGCAGTGCGACGGTCGTCCCGTGGATCGCCCGGGGACCAGCTTCAAGTAGCGCGCGAAGCTGGCGGGATTGGGCGAAAATCGACGGGTCACAAGACGCTGACAGTGCGGTTCGGACAGTCCCGGCCCGCACTTTTTTGCGTGGAGGCAGAGGGGCGAATCACCCCCTAAGTCGCCCATGTCAGGCTGAATTTCGCTGCGATGCGAAAAAATGCGACGAATTAACAGGCAGGATACGCAATGGCGACCAAAGCTCTCCCCCCGATCAGCAATACCGGCGCGAAGAAGCGCATAAGGAAGGTGTTCGGCGACATCCACGAAGTGGTGCAGATGCCGAACCTGATCGAGGTTCAGCGGGAAAGCTATGAGCAGTTCCTGCGTTCGGACCCATCGCGCGGCTATGTGTCCGGCCTGGAAAAGACCCTGCGGTCGGTCTTCCCGATCCGCGATTTCGCCGGCACCGCCGAAATGGACTTTGTCCATTATGAGCTGGAAGACCCGAAATACGACGTCGAGGAATGCCGTCAGCGCGGCATCACCTATGCCGCGCCCATGCGCGTCACGCTTCGCCTGATCGTGTTCGAAGTCGATCAGGATACCGAAACCCGCTCCGTGCTCGATATCAAGGAGCAGGATGTCTATATGGGCGACATGCCGCTCATGACGGGCAACGGCACCTTCATCGTCAACGGCACGGAACGCGTCATCGTGTCGCAGATGCACCGTTCGCCGGGCGTCCTGTTCGACCATGACCGTGGCAAGACCCACTCGTCGGGCAAATATCTCTTCGCCGCACGGGTCATTCCTTATCGCGGTTCGTGGCTCGACTTCGAATTCGACGCCAAGGACATCGTCAACGTCCGTATCGACCGCAAGCGCAAGCTGCCCGTGACGGCTCTGCTCTATGCGCTGGGCCTGACCCCTGAGGACATGCTCGGTCATTTCTACAACAAGGTCGTGTTCGTGCGTGGCGAAGGCGGCTGGCAGATTCCCTATCTTGCCGAAGCATGGCGCGGCCAGAAGCCCGCGTTCGACATCGTCGACGCCAAATCAGGCGAAGTCGTTTTCGCCGCCGGTCACAAGATTTCGCCCCGCGCGGCCAACAAGGCGGAAAAGGACGGCCTTGAGACGCTGCTGATCCCGACCGAGGAAGTCTATGGCCGCTACAGCGCCTATGACCTGATCAACGAGAGCACCGGCGAAATCTACATTGAGGCCGGTGACGAAGTGTCTCCCGAAAACCTCGAAAAGCTGGACAAGGCGGGCATCGATCGCCTGGAACTGCTCGACATCGATCATGTCACCACCGGTCCCTGGATCCGCAATACGTTGAAGGCCGACAAGGCTGAAGAACGCGACCAGGCCCTGTCCGACATCTATCGCGTCATGCGCCCCGGCGAGCCGCCGACGAAGGAAACGGCGGAATCGCTGTTCGCCGGTCTTTTCTTCGATCCCGAACGCTATGACCTGTCGGCCGTGGGCCGCGTGAAGCTCAACATGCGTCTCGACCTCGACGCCGAAGACACAGTCACGACCCTGCGCACCGAGGATATCCTCGCCGTGGTCAAGGAACTGGTGAACCTGAAGGATGGCAAGGGCGAGATCGACGATATCGACAATCTCGGCAACCGCCGCGTCCGTTCGGTCGGCGAACTGCTGGAGAACCAGTATCGCGTCGGCCTGCTCCGCATGGAGCGAGCGGTCAAGGAACGCATGTCGTCGGTCGACGTATCGACGGTGATGCCGAACGACCTCATCAACGCGAAGCCCGCCGTGGCCGCGGTGCGTGAATTCTTCGGCTCCTCGCAACTGTCGCAGTTCATGGACCAGACCAACCCGCTGTCGGAAGTCACGCATAAGCGCCGCGTGTCGGCGCTTGGGCCGGGCGGTCTGACCCGTGAGCGCGCTGGCTTCGAGGTCCGCGACGTTCACCCGACCCATTATGGCCGTATATGCCCGATTGAAACGCCTGAAGGCCCGAACATCGGTCTGATCAACAGCCTCGCGA
>CAMPHJ010000023.1 GCA_946885845.1 uncultured Sphingobium sp.
AAGCTGAAGGACAAGGCTGGCAAGGAAAGCGCCGCCGAATTCAGCCATATGATCGTCGCGATCGGCATCGTTCCGAACACTGCCGATATCGGCCTGAAGGAACTAGGCGTCGCCATGGACGATCGCGGATTTCTGAAGACCGACGAGATGTGCCGGACCAATGTCGACGGGCTGTGGGCGATTGGCGACATCACCGCGCCGCCATGGCTGGCCCACAAGGCAAGCCATGAAGGCGTGATCGCCGCCGAAGCCATTGCCGGGAAGCATCCCCATGCGATGGATGCGCGCAACATTCCGGGCTGCACCTATTGCCACCCGCAGATTGCCAGCGTCGGCCTGACCGAAGCCAAGGCCAAGGAGGCAGGGTATGAGGTCAAGGTCGGCATGTTCCCGTTCATTGGCAATGGCAAGGCAATCGCGCTGGGCGAGTCGGAAGGCTTTACGAAGACGGTCTTCGACGCCAAGACCGGCGAGCTGCTGGGCGCGCACATGGTCGGGGCGGAAGTGACGGAGATGATCCAGGGCTTCACCGTCGGCAAGACGCTGGAAACGACCGAGGCCGACCTGATGCACACGGTCTTTCCGCACCCCACCATTTCGGAATCGATGCATGAAAGCGTGCTCGCCGCCTATGGCAGAGCTCTCCATATCTGATCGGCGCGCATGGCGAAGGGGTGGAATGGCTTTCGCCGTTTCACTCCTTTGCGTTTTCCTGATCGCGCTGCTCCAGCAATCGGGCGCAACCGATGCGTTCAATCTTGCCGGCATGGGGGCAGCTGGAGCGGCGCGCGATACGCAAGTTGGCGTGGTCGTGACGATAGCGATGCAGGCCGCGTCGATGGCGGGGGGAAGCGGAGGCCGCCTGCTATTGTTCAACGTCGCCCTTGCCGGATTGCTGTGGCAGGGAAGGCGGATCGCCGCGCTATGGCTGACCTTCACGATGGCAGGCGGCACTTTGCTGAATCTGGGCCTGAAACAGCTTTTCGCCGCGCCACGCCCCGATTTGCTGCCGCATCTGGACGTCGTTAACAGCTACAGTTTCCCCAGCGGGCATGCGGCGGGAAATATGATCCTGTTCGGCGCGATGGCGATGCTGATCAACCGATGCGCAGCCTATATGGTGAGCGGCATGATCATCCTGCTGATCGGGGTCAGCCGCATTTGGCTGGGCGTCCATTGGCCCACCGACGTTCTGGCGGGCTGGGTCGTCGGGTTGGGCTGGCTCGCTTTCTGCCGGTGCTGGCTACCAGCGCGGGGAAGGGAGCAGCAGCGCGTCGCTCAGGCGGTCAAAGGGGGGCATGCCGTCGGCGGTGACGAAACCATGTACCCAGAAGCTGTCGAAGGCGCTGGCCATCGCCACGGCGAGCAGCAGTAGCGCCGCGCCCGCAAATATCGGGCGCGCGCCCCTCACGGCGGTTTCGGGCATGATCGCCAGCAATAGGAGCGGCAGGATGGGCAGGAAATAGCGACCCTGCGTTCCCTGGATATAGTCAGCGCCGAGCGGGGTTCCCGTCAGGTACATCGCCGTTTCGATGAGCAGCGCGCTGCCCGCCGCCACCACGATCCACCAGAGGCGCTGCCCGATACCGATCTGCACGCCCGATCCGCTCAGCACCCCGGCGCCGATCATCAGTGCGGCAAGAGGATAGGCGGCGAGTGGCAGCAATATGGCGTTCCAGCCGAAACGACCGACGATCTGAAGCGCGTAAACGGGCCCACGGTCGACCACGCTGGAACAAAGGATGCGTACATAGGCGACCGGGTCCGCCAGGATCATGCCAAGTTGATCGGCCAGCGGAGCGGTCATGGCATGTTCGCCGGTTTTGCGCGAAGCGATATGGTATAGCGCCTGGCTTCCGCCCGACATTTTCATCCACGCGATGAATGCGATCGCGCCGACCGCCATTGCCGCGACCAGCAACCAGGGACGCAGGTCGCGCCGCATTTCAGGGCGGGTCAAACCGGCGGCCATCAGCGGCAGATAGACCCCCTTTGCAAGCGCGAGAAGAGGGGCCGCAGCCAGCAGGCCGATGGATCGTGCCGGGGTGACACCCATGAATGCTATGCGCAGCGCAAGGGCGAGGCCGAGAAAGCCCATGCCATTGATCACTGCATCGGGTGATAAAGACCCGGTTTGGTAGCTGAACATCGGCAGCAATGCCGTTGCAAGCATTGCGCTCCGTCCGAACGGCAGCAGGGAAAGCGCCAAAGTCAGGAGGCCCAGTCCGGCCAGCGCATTCACGATACGTCCGGTGTAAAAGCTGCCCAGCCGGGGCAGGCCCGCCGCGTCCCCCAGCATCAGCCCGACTGCGCCCGGCGCATAAAGGCTGGGCGCATAGCTGGCGACGTTGGGGAAGTCGGCGAAATCCGTTCCGGGCCGCGCGTCATCTGCGGCCCACGCTTTTGCCAGCATGTCGGGGTCGAAGCGGCGGAGCGTCGCAGGTACATCTGTCGCAAAATCCGCGCCATGCAGGTCCACTGCCGCACGGGGCAGTTCCGCGCCGATCATCGTCCCCCGCGCCTGCGTGAAAACGCGCCCTTCGGCGAGGAGGAGCGCTTTCATATAATGCTGGTTTTCGTCGGGAGCCTGAAAAGGTGGCGTGATCAGGGCGAAGAACAGGGTCGAAAGGCAAATGGCGGCCAATAGCCACTGCTGCACAGGCGTGGTGGGCGCTGAAACAGGTAGATATGCGCGGCGCGTTTCAGCCGTCGATAATCGTTCGTTCCGCAAGGATTGCGCCCCCCCCCTGATCGCATGCCGGACCGGGATGTTAACGCCCAGACCTTAATATTTCCGTCGCGTTGCTTGTGGCGGGCAAAAGATTACAGGGTCGAAGCAATTTCCTTGGCAAGCCAGGTTGGCAGGGTGGCGGGATCGATGGTTTCGACGCGCCGAAGCTCGATGGAAATACCCATGTCGGGCAGGGCGGCCCGTTGCCGCTTTTCATCGGCCTCAGCTATCGGAACAGCGACGAGCCGCCGGTTGATCTTGCTGCGATAATGCATCCGCGCAGTGTTTTCCTGCCCCACATAGCAACCCTTGTCATAATCTACGCCGCCCAGTTCTTCGGCGTTGGTTTCCAGCCAGAGCAGCTGATCCTGCCCAAGTTCGCCGACGCCTTCGAAAATGCCGAGCGACAGGCGGTGCGCGCGGAATGCGGCGGCGGCGTCGCCCGGACTTGCCGGAGCGAGCCAACGATGGCCGAGCGCAGGGAGGCGTGGGTCGAGGGGCTTGTCGCTTTGGTCGAGGGACCAATGAACAGCCAGATTCTCTTCGCGAGCGACCATGACTTTGCGGCGCAGGCGGTAGAGGGTCAGGCGCCGCGTGAGCGCGTCCGCCTGCGCGGCCTCGCAATCTATCAGCACGTCATTGCCATCGGCCCAAAGGATGAAGTCGAACAGCGCCTTGCCCTGCGGCGTCAACAGCCCGCCCCACCGCGGCGCGTCCGCTGTCAGGGTGAGGACATCGCGCGTCAGCAGCCCCTGAAGGAAGCTCTTTGCATCTTCACCCGAAATTCTGAGGAGGGCGCGGTCGGTTAAGGTGGTGCCGGTCATCGGCTTTAGGTAGGACAGGCAATCAATTTATCCAAGCGGCGAGCATCCCATGTCCGAGACTTTCGACCTGATCCTGAAGAATGGCACCGTCCACACCCCCGGCGGCGCGGAAAATGCGGACATAGGCGTCCGCGCGGGCAAGATCGTGGCGATCGGGACCAGCCTGGGCGATGCGGGCGAGGTGATCGATTGTTCGGGCCTCGACGTGCTGCCGGGGTGCATCGACAGTCAGGTGCATTTCCGTGAGCCTGGGCTGGAGCATAAGGAAGACCTGGAATCGGGCAGCCGGGCGGCTGTGCTGGGCGGGATCACCGCGGTCTTTGAAATGCCCAACACCAACCCCAACACCGACAGTGCAGAGCGGGTGAGGGAAAAGCTGGATCGCGCGCATCATCGCATGTGGTGCGACCATGCCTTTTATGTCGGTGCGACGGCGGACAATGCCGAGGCGCTGAAGGAACTGGAGCGCATACCCGGCACGGCGGGGGTCAAGATATTCATGGGCGCGTCGACAGGCAGCCTGCTGGTGGACGATGACGACGCGCTGTCGCGGGTCTTGGCCAGCGGGACGCGTCGCGTCGCCATCCATGCCGAGGACGAGGCGCGGATGAATGCGCGAAAGGACCTTCGGGTCGAGGGCGATTCGTCTTCGCACCCGATCTGGCGCGACGATGAAAGCGCCATGATCGCGACGAAGCGGATCATAGGCCTTGCCCGAAAAGCACGGCGGCGAATCCACATCCTGCATGTGACTACCCCTGCGGAACTGGCGTATATTGCGGGGCACAAGGATATCGCGACATGCGAAGTGACGCCGCAGCACCTGACGCTGGCGGCGGAGGACGCCTATCCACGGCTGGGCACTTATGCGCAGATGAACCCCCCGATCCGGTCCGCTGCGCATAGGGACGGCCTGTGGCATTGGTTGGCGCAGGGCGTGCCGGATGTTCTGGGCAGCGACCATGCGCCGCATACGATAGAGGAAAAGGCAAAGCCCTATCCCGCCAGCCCCAGCGGCATGCCCGGCGTCCAGACGCTGGTGCCGTTGCTGCTGAACCATGTGGCGGAAGGCAGGTTGTCGCTGCGTCGTTTTATCGAGCTTACATCTTCGGGGCCGCAACGGGTGTTCGGGCTGGTGGGCAAGGGGCGCATCGCTCTGGGCTATGATGCCGACTTCACCGTGGTCGACCTTAAGAAGCGGTGGACCATGGGCAGCGAATGGCTGGCTTCACGCTGTAACTGGTCGCCCTTTGAAGGGATGGACCTTACCGGAAAGGTCGTTGGCACCATCGTGCGCGGCCATCGGGTGATGTGGGAAGACACGCTGGCTAATGAGGCGGTCGGTGAGCCGGTCCGGTTTGAAGCGACCGAATTTTATTAAGCGGGGGAAAGTCTGTTCCGGCGGGCGGCGGTCACGCTGTCGCCCGCGAAGAGAATGAGGCCAAGCCATATCAGCGCGAAGCTGGCCATCTGCCCGTGCGACAGTTTTTCACCGTAAAGAAAGACGCCGCACAGGAATTGCAGCGACGGTGCCAGATATTGCATCAGGCCCAGCGTGGCCATCGGCAAACGATGTGCCGCCATGGCGAAAAGAACCAGCGGTATGGTGGTCAGCGCGCCCGAAGCGATCAGCAACCATGTGACATAGGCATTGGTGCCCAGGCTGATCCCGCCATGCGCGGATAGCCACAGCAGATAGGCCAGCGCGAAAGGCGTCAGGATCAATGTTTCCACGCCCAGACCGGCCATCGGAGGCACCGGCGTCATCTTGCGAATCAATCCGTAGAAGGCAAAGCTCAGCGCCAGGAGAACGCTGATCCAAAGGGTGGTGAGTGCTGCGGCGGCCATGATGGCGACGCCCAGCGTTGCGGTGGCGATTGCCAGCACCTGCGCGCGTCGCAGCTTTTCCTTGAGCACCAGGACGCCCAGCGCGACATTCACCAGTGGATTGAGGAAATAGCCAAGGCTGGCGGCGATGACATGGTCGTTGTTGACCGACCAGACATAGGTCACCCAGTTAATGCCGATGAACAGCGCGGATCCCGCCAGCGGCAACAGCAGCTTCGAGTCCCGAAAGGCGCTTAATAGCGGGCCGAGGCCGCGCCGTGCCGCCAGCACGCCAAGGATCAGCAGGAGCGACCAGATGACACGTTGGGACACGACTTCGACCGGGGCCACTTCGTGAAGCAGCTTGAAGAAAATGGGGAGCAGTCCCCACAGCCCATAGGCACCCAGAGCCGCGAGCATACCTGCCCGCAGTTCAGGATTATGTTCGTTCAGAAAATCCCTCCCCCGGCGAACAGCCGCAGCGCGCCAAAGGCCGCGACGATCAGGCAGAAGTTGCGTCCGCCATTCCGGCTGGACGCCATGCCGATCAGCGCACCGACCAGGGCAAGCGGCACGAGCAGCCAGTTGAGGATCGCCACGAACGGCAGGATCGCGGGGATCATCAGGACAAGGGCGACAAGTCCGATCAGGACTGAAACTATATTAAGCATTATCAACACATGGCCATTCCGGCATCGAAGGGCAAGGTGGCGATAATGCCGACGTGCAAAGAATGGCGTGACGGAAATATTTAGCGATTCACCAAAAAGCCTAACGGAAAATTAACCTGCGCTCTTCATCTCCTGTTTACGAAGGAGTGAAGCTATGGTGCGTTTCCCGACTGCCTGCGTGGCGGCGTTTTTGTTGATCCTGCCTTTGGGAGGGTGCGGCAAGGATGACAAGGATGCCGATCTCAACGCGCTGGACGCCCAGCTCACCAATGACGCCGTCGATCCCGCTCTTAAAGGCGCGCTTGCCGGTCAGATCGTTGTCGATCCCAATCTGACCAGCCAGTCGAACCGCAATGCCGTTCGTCCAGCTGACCGTCCCGCCAATGCTGCATTGCCGGTGTTGAAGGGCGATGCCGCCCAGGCGCTGGCCCAGTCGGTAAAGCTGGCTGGAGGCAAACTGCTTGCTACGCCTGCTCCTGCAAAGGGAGAAGCGATGGAATCGACTACGACGCTGGCGGCGCTGGCCCGTGAACAGTCGCAGCCCGGCGGCAACGTCTATTGCCGCAAGAATCTGGTCTACGGAATGCAGTGGGCCAGCCGCTTGCCCGACCCGTTCACTGTGTATCCCGGTGCGCAGTTGATGGAAGCTGCCGGCGCGGAAAAAGATGGATGCACCCTGCGCGCTGCGACCTTTGTGACGCCAGTGCCACGCCAGAGCGTCATGGATTTCTACTATACGCAAGCGCGCCGATCAGGCTTTGAGGCCGAACACCGGATATTGGGCGGCGACCATGTGCTGGGCGGCACGCGCAAGGATGACGGTGGCGCGTTCATGTTGCTGTTCACCGACGCTCCGGGGGGCAAGACCAGTGTTGATATCATCGCCGACAACGGGCGCTGATAACGCCGATAGCTGAAGATCGCCCCATTTCCTTTGTCGCGATTTCCCTCTAGGGCGGCGGCATGAATAATATCCTCCTCGTCATGGGTGGCGGCGCTGTGGGCGCGCTCGGGCGCTATCAGCTTGGCCGCTTGTCGGGCCATTTGTTTCCCGCTGCCCTCTGGCCATGGGGAACCTTTGCGGTCAACCTTCTGGGCGGGTTCGCGATGGGGATAGTCGTCGGATGGCTGGCACGGTTTCACGCCGCACCCGGCGAATCCCTTCGCCTGTTGCTGGCGGTGGGGCTGCTGGGCGGTTTCACCACCTTTTCTTCCTTCAGTCTGGAAATGGTGCTGATGATCGAACGGGGCCAGTTCGGCATGGCCATCGGCTATGCGACCTTTTCCGTCGTCGGCGCGGTCGCCGCGCTGATCGGCGGGCTTAGCCTGATGAGGACTATCGCATGAAGGGACGTCCGCCAGGCAAACCGCAGGGACCCGCGCGCGGCGGGCGGAAACCGGGTGGCGGAGGCGCTCCTGACAGGGCGCGGGGTGGAGCCAAGGCCGCACGAGCGCGAAAATCCGAAACGCCCAGATCCAGCTCGAAGCCGCCAGCCAAGTCCTTGGGCACAAAGGTGGCGGCAGTGAAGGCTCCCGCGGCGAAGGCTCCGGTTGCGAAATCCTCTGCCGCAAAGGGCGTGTCGCTGGATGTTCGCCAGTTTCGCGTGGGCGTGGACGATGACGGTATCCGCCTCGATCGCTGGTTTCAACGGCACTTGCCGGACATCGGCTTCAACACCGTGTCACGTTGGGCGCGCACGGGCCAGTTGCGGGTCGATGGCGCGCGCGCAGCGCCGGGTGACCGAGTTGCTGCCGGGCAGAGTATCCGTGTGCCCCCTGCCGAACCCAAGGCGACCGAAACGACCAAGCCGAAACGCGCAAAACCGGAACTGAGCGAGGATCAGACCATGTTCGCGCAGAACATGGTGATCCACCGCGACGCGCAGGCAATTGTCCTCAACAAGCCGCCGGGCCTTGCCACCCAGGGTGGGACCAAGACCGACGAGCATGTCGACGGACTGCTCGACGCGTTGGAGTTCGAGCTGGAACAGCGGCCCAAATTGGTCCACCGACTGGACAAGGATACGTCCGGCGCGCTTCTGGTCGCCCGGACGGCGCGGTCGGCGGCCTATTTTGCCAAGGCTTTTTCCAGCCGCACGGCACGCAAGGTTTATTGGGCAATCGTGATCGGCGTGCCGTCGATCAATGACGGCATGATAGAATTGCCCATCGCCAAGCAGCCCGGCACCGGCGGGGAAAAAATGCATGTGGATGAGGAGGAGGGGCTTCCATCCCGCACCCGTTATCGCGTGATCGAACGGGCGGGCAACCGCGCCGCCTGGGTCGAACTGCAACCCCATACCGGTCGCACCCATCAGTTGCGCGTCCATATGGCGGCCATTGGTCATCCGATTGTGGGCGACGGCAAATATGGGGGCAAGGAATCTTTCCTGTCCGGCTCGATCAGCCGCAAGATGCACCTTCATGCCAGGCGTATTCGTGTCGATCATCCCGATGGCGGGCGAGTGGATGTGCGGGCGGAATTGCCTGAACATTTCGCGGCCAGCCTTGTTTCCCTGGGCTTCGACCTGTCGGCGGGCGACCTGCCGCTGGACGAGGAAATCGAGCGTAAGCCCACGCGCGAGGATGAAAAGAAGCTGGCCCGCGCCCATGCCAAGCAGGTCCGCAAGGGCCGTCGCGGCGAACGTCGCTCGCGTGGACCGGGCGAGGGGCGGGATTTGCGCAAGAAATGACCAATCGCCTGGCCGTTTTCGATTGCGACGGCACTTTGGTGGACAGCCAGCACAGTATTTGCGCCGCGATGACTCGCGCCTTTGAAGGCGAAAAGCTGACCGCGCCTGATCGCGTGAAAATCCTGTCAGTGGTGGGGCTGTCCCTGCCGCTCGCCATCGCGCGGCTGCTACCCGAAGCGGAGCCGGATTATCATGATCATCTGTCGGAACGTTATAAAAGCGCGTTCCAGCAACTGCGCCGCGAATGCGCGGTATCAGAACCGCTCTATCCCGGCATGGCGGAACTGATCCGCGATCTGGATGCCGCCGGTTGGCTGTTGGGAGTTGCGACGGGAAAGTCGGATCGCGGGCTTGCCCTGTGTCTGGAGCATCATGGCATAAATGCCCATTTCGTGACGCTGCAAACCGCAGACCGGCACCCGTCAAAGCCGCACCCTTCCATGCTGCTGACCGCCATGGCCGAAGCGGGCGCATCGCCCGAAACCACGGTGATGATTGGGGATACGAGTTTCGACATCGATATGGGCATTGCCGCCGGAACGCGAACGCTGGGCGTGGGATGGGGCTATCATGATCCTGCGGGACTTGTGGCGGCGGGCGCTAACGGCGTGGCCATGGACAGCAGTGAATTGCACCGCCATATCGTCGGCCAATGACTGATATCACTCCTCCTCCGCCCGTTGATCCTGAAAAACTGGCTCGCCAGCGCTATTTCGCGCTTGGCCTGTTTCGCCTTTCCGGTGCGGTCATCGTCATGTTCGGGTTCCTCATCCTGATGCAGCGATTTGGCTGGGTTCAGGGCGGGAAAGCCAAGGCGATGGGCGCGATCTTCGTGATGGTCGGCCTGTTCCAGTTCGTGATCGTGCCTCGCCTGCTGTTGGCTTTGTTCAAGAAGCCCGCGGCGCATCAGGTCGAGGATGAGCATCAGTGAAGCGTTTCTACAAACAAGCCGCCATTGCCGAATGCGAAACGGGTTTTGGCATTCACCTTGATGGCCGTCCGGTGCATACGCCCGCGCGCGCGCCGCTGATCCTGCCCAGCGCGAAGCTGGCTGAGGCGATTGCCAGCGAGTGGCGGGAGCAGGGGGACAGTATCGATCCACGCACCATGCCGTTTACGGGTCTGGCCAACGGTGCGATTGACCAGATCGCCACCAATCGTGAAAACTTTGCTGCTGGGATCGCGCGCTACGGTGAAAGCGATCTTCTATGTTACCGGGCGGAGGGACCAAGCGAACTGATTGCTCGCGAAGCAGCTGCGTGGGACCCGCTGCTAGAATGGGCACAGCGGCGCTATGACGTCACTTTGCGAGTGACCAAGGGCATCGTTCCGGTGGAACAGCCGGTTGAGACGCTGGGCCGATTGAGCGCGGCGGTTATGGCCTTTGATCCGTTCACCCTGGCGGGACTATCGACGTTGGTCACGCTGTCCGGGTCGTTGATATGCGGGCTGGCCATCGTGGATGGCGACCATGACGCGGACGTCATTTGGTCAGCGTCCGAAATTGATGAGGTCTGGGAGGTTGAGCAGTGGGGCGAGGACGCGGACGCCGCGGCCCGCTCCGCGCGGCGCCGGGCTGAGTTCGGAATGGCGTGCACCTTTTGCGATCTGGCGCGCGGCTGACGGTCGATTTCCGACCGATGGATGCTTGCCATCGGTCGTCCGCATATCTCAGGGGCCGGAGCCTGCTTCAGGCAGCGTTTGACGTCAGCTTGTTCGCGTAAAGCAGTCGTCCTTGGCCCAACAGGCCCAGCAACTGCGGCAGCATGTGCCGCGCAACGGCGAAGCAACCTTCGCTGCGGCCAATCTTTCCCCAGCTGGCGATGTGATTTTCGCTCACATAATCGGCGCCATGGATGACGATCGCCCGCATTTCGGCGTTATTGTTCAGTGGGTCGAGTCCCGCCAGCCGCATCGCCTGGCCATGTTGCCCATCGTAAATCATACCGGTTTTATACGCTCCGGCGCTACTGGCGAGGGAGTTTGGTTCATTGGAAAAGCTTTGCAGCCAGCCCGAATGCTCCGGGTCGGACCCTCTTCCATGGGACACGAGGTAGGAACTGGCATGGCCGCCCACCAGATCGACGATATGGAAACGCAGTTCCCGCGACGGCGCGTTGAAATCCGCCAGCGCTACACGGTCCCGTAGTTCGAACATATGCTGATGCTGATCCAGCGCCGCCTTGGCGCGCGCCAGCAGTTCGGCATAGGGTTGGTTGGCCAAAGGTCCGCCAGCCCTTGGCCGGGGGCCAGGGGTCAGGGGTCTGGGCGGCGACGGAGTTACCGGCGTCGCGCGTCCGACGCTGTCGGCAAGAAATGAAAGAGCAAATCCGCTTAAGGCAAGCTTCGTAAAACTGCGACGATCCATGGCATCCAATATAGCAATTTTGAAGCGCCGCTCCAAGAGCAGGGATTAACGGCTGGCCGCCCGCATATGGCAGACGACCAGCCTTTGCTTCAATTCATGGCGTTGTTGGCGTCTTCAGTGCTGCTGTCCAGCCGCGCGGTCATGCCAGTGGCCGCGGCGTCGTCCTGAATCTGCTGCAGTTCCGAAATGGTTGGGGGCGGTGCCGGTTCGGGTGCGGTCATGTTGTTGCTGGGTGGGGGCAGCGGCGCTTCAGGCTCTTCGATGATCACATTTTCAACCGGCGGTTCGACCATATTGTTGACGACGGGCGCTTCTTCCTTCTCGCCACAGGCGGAGAGGATCAGGGCGCCAGCGAGTGCGGTCAGGGCGATAATGCGCATGATGGGTCAGTCCTTTGCTGCAATGGTGTTCGATGGCGCGGCGGTGGGATCAAGCCGACTGCTCGACGCTTCGATCTTTTGGGCGAGCAGCTTGTCCCAGCCATAGGGATCGGAACGGAAATGCATCGTGCCGTTACCGCTGGCGAAAGCCGTCCAGTAAAGCAGATAGACCGCCACCTCCTGGGGCAATTGCACCCGCTGCGTCTTGCCGGTGTCGATCATGGTCTGGACCTTGCCGACAAGGTCGGGATTGCCTGCGACCATCAATTCGGCGAGCGACACAGGCTTTTCCAGCCGGATGCAGCCATGGCTGGCGAGCCGGTCATAGCTGGCGAATTTGGCGCGGGCAGGCGTGTCGTGCAGGTAGACGGCGAAGGGGTTGTTGAAATCGAACTTCAGGCGACCGAGCGCGCTGTTCGGCCCGGCGGGCTGGACGATCCGTTCCCCTGTTTCCGGCGTGCCGACGATTTTATAGCCCTGCCGCTTCAACGCTGCGCGTCCCTTGGGCCACAATTCTTTCTTCGCAATCGATGCAGGCACGTTCCAGGGCGGATTGACGACGATCGAATGGATGCTGGATGTCAGCATGGGTGTTGCGTTATCGGGGGAGCCGGTGACCGCACGCATCGACGTGATGGGCTGATCGCCTTCAAACATGGTCAGCACGGCGGCGGCGATGTTGACCTGCACACGGTTGACCGGCAGCTGGCGAGGCATCCAGCGCCACCGTTCCATATTGGCCATGATGGCGGCGATACGGTCATCCACAGGCACGTTCAGTTCGCGCAGCGTGCGCGTGTCCAGAACGCCAGTCGGGTTGAGGCCATAGCGGCGCTGGGCGCGCTGAATCACGTCAACCAGCTTTTCACCGGGTTTAACGCTCATATCCTCTATGGCTATACGCTGGCGGACAGTGTCAGGCGACGATTTGGCCGTCAGCGCGGGCCAGCCACCTTTGTCGCGGATGGCTTCATAAGTGACAAGACCACGGCGCAGGCCGTCATAGCCCGAATAGGGAGGCGTTAAACCGGCGACCCACTGCGGCACGCGATCTTCGGCCACCGCGCGGGCAAGTCCGGGGCGCGGGTCGAACGGCGCCGGGCGCAACGCCCAGACTTCCAGAAAGTCGGCGGTGTTGACCCGCCCGGTGCTCAATGCCTTCGCCCGATCCAGGACGGCAGCGATCAAGGCCTCGCCGCTCAATCGCTTGCTGGGCCTGCTGCGGGCCATCAGGCCTTCTTTGGTGCCGCCCTTCAACCAGTCGTTCAGCCAATCTTCCTGAGCAGAGGACAGCGGCGGAATTGGAACTGCTGGCGCGACCGGGACAGGTGGCGGGACCACCGGCTGAGCGACGGGAGGCAGGGTTGGCGCCACTGCTGGAGGTTGCGCAAACAGAGGCGCACCCGACAGGCCCAGAAGGGAAGCGGCGGATAAGCGGATCAAATCGAGACGGTTCATGCTGGACCAGATAGCGCAAAGCCCCTGTGGTTCAAACTCGCCTTTTTCTAAAAATATGATCCGCTCCATCGCCATGCGACCTTGTTCCACGCCAGAACGAGCCGGATATCTTCAATGCGCCGTCGGCAAAGGCGCGATTACGTCCCGCCCCGGGCTCATCACTTTCGCTGCGATCAGCCCGGCCGCACCCAAGGCGATGAAGTCACTAAACGTGAGGTAAAGCATATATCCCCAGGGCGCATGATTGAATACCGACTGCCCAATATGGACCCAAAACACGGCGGCGGTGGCAAAGAGGATCGCCGTTCGGGCGCGGCTGCCAAAATCGGCGGCGACGAAACGCAGCGCGAGGGCGATCAAGATGCCGACGACCAGCGCCAGGATAAACCCGCCGATCAAGGCGGCGCTGTCGGTGACGGGAAAGCCGCTGCTATTGTAGAAGACGGTCGCAATCGGGCCTTTCCCATAGAGGATTGTGCCTTGAGCCGTTGCGGGATCGGGAATGATGTAAACCCCGGTGCCGTTCACAGTGAGCGCCTGAGCCATGGCGGCCTGCAGGTTTGCGCTCGCCTGTTCATCGGCGCGATGAAAGGCCAGAGCGCTGAGCGGTGTGCCCCAGAATATGAAATAGATGATGAACATGGCGATGCCGCCTACGACGCCGCTTGCGACCGTTCTGACCATATATACTCCTGTCCATGCCGCCTTGAAGGTGAGAGCAGAACGCGGGGAGGGGCATATCTTTCCAGCGGAGCGGTCAGGCGGGTTTGCGCGCTGCCTTTTCCACTATGCCGGACATGCCCTCACGCCGGTCAAGCTCATCCAGGACGGCGTCCAGCGGAATGCCGAGATCGCCAAGCAGGATCAACAGGTGGAACAGCAGGTCCGCACTTTCGCCGACCAGGTTGTCCCGGTCGTCCGCCATGGCAGCGATGACGGCTTCTACTGCTTCTTCGCCGACCTTCTGTGCGATCTTGGCGCGGCCACGACCCGTGAGTTTCGCGACATAGGATAAGGCGGGATCGGCGGTCCGCCGCTCATTTATGGTTTTTTCGAGGTCGAAGAGGGTTGAGCGCATGATATCCATCAAGCCTTAGGTGGCGGGGGCGTCAACTAAAAGTTGATTTTAGCTCTTGCGGACCTGAACACCGGCGGCTGCCAGCGCCTGATGCGCTTCCGCTACCGTGTGCTGGCCGAAATGGAAGATCGAGGCGGCAAGGACCGCGCTGGCATGGCCTTCGATTACGCCTTCGACCAGGTGCTGGAGCGTGCCCACACCGCCGCTGGCAATGACGGGGATCGACACGGCATCGGCGATGGTGCGGGTGAGGGAGAGGTCATAGCCCGCCTTCGTGCCGTCGCCGTCCATCGACGTGACCAGCAGTTCGCCCGCGCCCAGTTTCGCCAGGCGGATGGCATGTTCAACCGCGTCGATGCCTGTCGGCTTACGGCCACCATGGGTGAAGATTTCCCAGCGGCCACTATCCACACGCCGGGCATCTACCGATCCTACGACGCACTGGCTGCCAAAACGGTCGGCGATGTCGGCGACCACTTCTGGCCGAGTGACGGCGGCGCTGTTTACCGCGACCTTGTCCGCTCCTGCCAGCAGCAGGGCGCGCGCGTCGTCTGGGCTGCGGACGCCGCCGCCCACGGTCACGGGCATGAAGCAGACTTCCGCCGTGCGACGAACGACATCCAATATGGTCCCGCGCGCTTCATGCGTGGCCGTAATGTCGAGGAAGCATAGCTCGTCAGCCCCGGCGGCGTCGTAGACGCGCGCTTGTTCGACAGGGTCGCCTGCATCCCGCAGGTCGACAAAGTTGACGCCTTTGACGACGCGACCATTTGCGACGTCCAGGCATGGAATGACGCGCGTGCGGACGGTCATGGCATCAGGCCCATCACGCTGCCGCCCTCGCAATGGCCAGCGCCGCCTTCAAGTCCAGCCGCCCGTCATAAAGAGCACGGCCCGTGATCACGCCTTCAATCCCGGCTTCCGTGTGCAGGCTGAGCACGCGAATGTCGGCGATGCCCGCCACCCCGCCGCTGGCGATGACGGGAATATCGGTGGCGCGGGCGAGGTCGAGCGTCGCATCGATATTGCATCCCTTCAGCAGGCCGTCGCGACCGACGTCGGTGAAAAGCAGGCTCGCAACGCCCGCATCTTCAAAGCGGCGGGCAAGGTCAGCAACTGGCATGTCGGACTTTTCCGCCCAGCCGTCTGTCGCGACGAAGCCGTCGCGCGCATCGACGGCCACGACGATGCCGCCGGGGAAGTCGCGGGCTGCAGCCTTCACGAATTCGGGGTCCTTCAACGCGGCGGTGCCGATGACGATGCGCGACACGCCCAGGTCGAACCAGCGTTCCACCGCTTCGCGATTGCGGATGCCGCCGCCCAGTTGAACATGGCCGGGAAATGCCTGGACAATGTTCTCTACGGCATCGGCGTTGATGGCGCGGCCAGCAAAGCTGCCGTCGAGGTCGACGACATGCAGATGTTGCGCGCCCGCGTCGGCAAAGAGCCGTGCCTGCGCCGCGGGATCATCGCCATAGACGGTGGCGCGGTCCATGTCGCCTTCGGCGAGGCGCACGACCTGTCCGGCCTTTAGATCAATGGCGGGGAAAACGATCAGAGACATGGATTCTACCGATTGATTGTGCCGAACGCGCGCCTGGGATGGCGGGTGCGCGGATCGGGCGCTGATATTAAAGCGTCGCTGGGGAAAGTGGACCCCAAGCCCCTTCCTTGGGAGGAGCGCGGCATTTCATTCGCTCCGTCGAGGGTCATGGACGCCACTCCAGGAACCGGGACAGGAATGACAGGCCGTAGCTCTGGCTCTTTTCCGGGTGGAACTGACAACCGATGATCGTATCGCGGGCGACTGCGGCAACCAGTGGGCCGCCATGCACTGTGATCGCCGCGACATGCGCGGGGTCTGCTGCTTCGAAATGATAGCTGTGCAGGAAATAGGCTTCGCCGCCGACCAATAGGGGGGGCGTTCCTTGAAGGATCACGTCGTTCCAGCCCATATGCGGCACCTTGACCGCCGGATCGGTTGGTTCAATCAACCGCACGGTGCCGGGGATCCAGCCCAGTCCTTCATGCCGCCCGAACTCTTCGCCTGCATCGGCCAGCAGCTGCATGCCCACGCACACGCCCAGGAATGGCACGGCGCGCTGATGAACCGCGTCGTTCATCGCATCGACCATGCCGGGGACCGCGACCAGCGCATCGCGGCAAGCACGAAATGCGCCGACGCCTGGCAAAACGATGCGATCCGCCTTGGCCACGACATCGGGGTCGGCGGTGATGACCAGATCGTCCGCACCGGCCTTTCGCAGGGCGTTATAGACCGAATGAAGGTTGCCTGCGCCGTAATCGATCAGGGCGAGCGCGCTCACAGCATCCCCTTGGTAGAGGGAATGGCGTCTGCCTTGCGCGGGTCGATTTCCACCGCCTGTCGCAATGCGCGGGCAAGCCCCTTGAAGCAGCTTTCGACGATATGGTGATTATTGCTGCCGTACAGATTTTCGACGTGCAACGTTACGCCCGCCGCCTGCGCGAAGCTGTGGAACCAGTGTTCGATCATCTCGGTATCCCATTCACCGAGTCGCTGGACCGTGAAGGGCGCCTTGAACACCAGCCAGGGCCGACCCGAAATGTCGAGGGAGACGCGCGTCAGCGTTTCGTCCATTGGCGCGTAGGCGGTGCCGTAGCGGGAAATGCCACGCTTGTCGCCCAACGCCTTGGCCACTGCCTCGCCAATGGCGATCGCGGTGTCTTCCGTTGTGTGATGCTGGTCGACATGCAGGTCACCCAGCGTCTTCACATCCATGTCGATCAGTGAGTGCCGTGACAGCTGCTCGATCATATGGTCGAGAAAGCCTATCCCGGTGGACACGGCATAAATGCCCGTGCCATCCAGGTTGACGGTCACGTCAATCTGCGTTTCCGCAGTGTTGCGGTGAATTTCGGCCGTGCGCATGCTGCGCCCTATACCCAAGTGGGCGTGCTATGCAATGTGCCCCGCGCACTTGACCCGCCGCGCCGCGCCGTTAGGACATTGCCCCATGAGCGAAGACCTGCCTGACAGCCTGATTCCCTATGATGAAATCGTCCAAGAGGCGCTGCGGGCCGTGGTTGGCCGCGTCCTGGGCGAGGTTGAACGGTCCGGCGGCCTGCCGGGCAGTCATCATTTTTACATCACTTTCAAGACGCAAGCCGTGGGGGTCGACATCCCCAAGCATCTGGCTGAACGTTTTCCCGATGAAATGACGATCGTGCTACAGAATAAATTCTGGGACCTGAAAGTCGGGGACGATGCGTTCGGTGTCAGCCTGACCTTCAACCAGATCGCGTCGCATCTATATATTCCCTTTGCCGCGATCACCGCTTTCGTCGATCCGGCGGTCAACTTCGCGCTTCAGTTCCAGGCGCAGGCGGACGAAATGCCCGAACCTCATGAGGAAGCGGAGAACGACATGCCTCAGGTCACGGCCGAGGACGGGTCCAATGTCGTCACGGTTGATTTCGGCAAGAAGAAATAAAGGCTGGCGGAGCGGCAACCCGCTCCCCAGATTGGCAGCATCCCGGCTGAAACAGGGGAGCGCGCCTTGAACGACATTCGCATCGAAACCGACAGCGTCGGCCCGATAGACGTGCCAGCCAGCGCCTATTGGGGCGCCCAGACGCAGCGTAGTATCGAGAATTTTCCATTCGGACCTGATGAGCGCATGCCTGTCGGCGTCATCCATGCATTGGCCATCGTTAAGCAAGCTGCCGCCCGCGTCAACCGGCTGCATGGATTGGACCCGGCTATTGCCGATGCAATTGAGACGGCGGCGCAGGCCATTGTTCAGGGCCAGCATGACGACCAGTTCCCGCTGGTTATCTGGCAAACGGGCAGCGGCACTCAGTCGAACATGAACGTCAATGAAGTGATCGCCGGTATCGCCAATGAGGCGATGACAGGAAAGCGCGGCGGCAAGGTTCCGGTCCATCCCAACGACCATGTGAACATGAGCCAGTCGTCTAACGACAGTTTTCCGACGGCGCTCCACATAGCGGCGGCGCGGGCGGTCACGGGCGCGTTATTTCCGGCGCTGGACCGGCTTCACCAATCGCTGGACGACAAGGCGAAGGCTTGGGCGGGCATTGTGAAGATTGGCCGCACGCACCTGCAGGACGCCACGCCCATGACGTTGGGGCAGGAATTTTCGGGCTATGCCCACCAGCTTTACCGGTGCCGCAACCGGATTGAACCGGCCGTACTCCACGGCATGATGGCGCTGGCCCAGGGCGGGACGGCGGTGGGCACCGGGCTGAACGCACCTGATGGGTTCGATGTGGATGTCGCTGGGGAAATTGCGGCGATAACCGGACTGCCGTTCCGAACAGCCGACAACAAGTTCGAAGCGCTCGCGTCCAACGATCCGCTGGTGCATTTATCCGCCACGCTCGCGACGCTGGCGGTTGCGCTTACGAAGATCGCGAACGACATTCGCCTTCTGGGCAGCGGCCCGCGATCGGGCCTGTGTGAATTGGATCTGCCCGCCAATGAACCGGGCAGTTCGATCATGCCGGGAAAGGTCAATCCAACCCAGTGCGAGATGCTGACCATGGTCGCCGCGCAGGTCATCGGCAATCATCAGGCCGTGACGGTGGGAGGGCTGCAGGGCCATCTTGAACTAAACGTATTCAAGCCGATGATCGGGGCGGCGGTGCTGCGTTCCATCCATTTGTTGAGCGTTGGAATGGACAGTTTCGCTCAACGATGTGTCGAAGGCTTGGCGCCGAACGAAGCGCGTATCGCCGAACTGGTCGATCGGTCCCTTATGCTGGTCACCGCCCTCGCGCCGGAGATCGGTTATGACAATGCCGCAAAAATCGCCAAACATGCTCACGCCAATGGGCTGACGCTGAAGCAGGCGGGCTTGGCTCTGGGCCTTATCGACGAACAAAGTTTTGACCGGCTGGTGCGGCCGGAAAATATGGTGTGACCATGGCGGAACCCCGCAAGGTTCGATACATTGACGCTGTATGAAGAAAATCTCCACCGCTCAGCCGCTTGTCACCGTCCGTCCGCCGCGCAAGGCGGGTCTTTTGCGAAAGGTGGCCCGGTTGGGAGCGACTGTGGTCGCCGCTCGCGTTGCGGCCGCCACCGGCAAGAAAGGTGTGGTGGGTATCGTTGCAGGCGTTGGAGCCAAGCGCGTGATCATGCGTCATCCACTGGGTGCCCTGTTCGTGACCGGCGCCTATCTCGCAGGCAAGGCCTATGAGGCGAAGCGTGAGGTGGATCGCAAGCGGTCGGTGCGCGCCTTGCCGGACATGAGCGGTGAACCGGCCCTCATCGAAGCGCCGGTCAAGGAACGGCAGGGCAAGGCCTAAAGCGCTGATTGCCAAGTCTTTATCGCTTCTATTGGCCAGCCAAGCATCAAGATGTTGAGCGTCAGATTGTCACGAATGACGTAGAGGGCGACCAGTTCCATCGCGATGGCGGCCAGCACGGTTACGGCAGTCGGTACGCGCGCGGCTAACAGAAATCCGATCGTCATCATGCCTATGTCGCTCATGGAATTGAGGATGGTGTCGCCACTATAGCCCAGGGCGATGGTAGCGGTGCGGTAACGGTCGATGATGATCGGCGAATTTTCCAGGATCTCCCACACCGATTCGATGGCTACGGCCAATGCCAGGCGCGGCCCCATCGGCTGGCGGCGCATCAATAGACGGGCAGCGGCGTAAAACAGGAAGCCGTGAATGACGTGGCTGAGGCTGTACCAATCCGCGATGTGCTGGCTGTTGCCGCTGTCCAGCGCCCCGTGCCACAATTCGACCCGGCCGCAGCTGCAAATCAGCGGGCGCGCCATCAGATAGAGCAGCACGCCTGCGACAATTGCGATGACTGCGGCGATCAGAAAGCCGCGTCGGTTGCGGGCCTGTTTGCTTCTGGACAATGTCTTCCCCTTTTCCGCCTCTTGCCAAATCGCGCTCGCGGCGTCACTAGCGGCCATGGCCGACAGCATCCCCACCGAAGCGCCCGATTTCAAGCGGCGCGGCGTGCTCTTCGTACTTTCGTCGCCGTCTGGCGCGGGCAAGTCCACGATCGCGCGCAAATTGCTTGCCGCTGAGCCTGACTTGGCCATGTCCGTTTCCGCCACCACGCGTCCGATGCGACCGGGGGAGGTTGAGGGACGGGATTATCATTTCGTCGACCTGGAAGAATTCCGGCGGATGACGAACGACCATGAGTTTCTGGAATGGGCGCATGTGTTCGGGCAGCGCTATGGCACGCCCCGCGCGCCGGTTGAGGAGATGCTGAAGAGCGGGCGCGACGTCCTGTTCGACATCGACTGGCAGGGCGCGCAGCAGCTGCACCAGATCGCCGGTGGCGATGTCGTGCGCGTATTCATCCTCCCCCCATCAATGCAGGAATTGGAACGGCGCCTTCGCGGGCGTGCGACTGACAGTGAGGAAGTCATCGAAGGCCGGATGTCCCGCGCCGCTAATGAGATCGCGCACTGGGACGGATATGACTATGTGCTGTGCAACGTCGACGCGGATGACTGTTTCCAGCGGGTCCAGACCATCCTGCACGCCGAACGCATGAAGCGCAGTCGGCAGACGGGGCTGATCGGGTTTATCCGCAAGCTCAGCCGCTACCACCAGGAAGATTGACGGGACAGGTCGAACCGGGCGCTCTGCGTCAAACGTCGAACCCGGCAGGGTCCACCCAATCCGGGTGGACGAAGGCCATCACCTTGAACAATGTTCCCATGGCGTCATCTGCTGTCAGCCGGTGACGGGCGGCCTCCACCTCCGCAGCGCGTTGCGGTGCGGTGCGGGCCAGCTGATCCGCGCGCCCGTCGATTCCCAGCAGACGTAAAAAGCTGCCTTGGCTGACGGGACCGAGCACGCGCAAGCCCGCCTGTCGCGCCATGTTGCCGATCATCGTGAAATCGACATGGGTGGTAAGGTCGCTTTCACCCGGATCGACAAAGGGATCGGCGAAGCCGTGGCCACGCACGGCCTGCAATGTGTCGCCAATCGCGGGGCCTTCATAGCCATAGTCGATGATGATCGCCGCCCCCCCTTGCCGCGCGATACGGGACGCGAGTTCCAGGGCAATTGCCGCTCCCGCCATCGGCAGCTCAAGGATGGAACCTTCGGGCGCGTTGGCAGCCATCGGTGGAATGCCCGATTCCACCCGGCGATAGCCCGGCATGGGCAGGAAATGAGTGGCGTCATCTGTGGTTGAGTGGATCACCACGCGTTCCCGCCAATCATCGCCCGCCCGCACGATCTGACGGACGGGGAGGGCGTCGAAAAACTCATTGGCGACGACTAGCAAAGGGGCATCGCTGGGCAGGCCCGCGACATCGTCACAATGTCTGACATTCGGGACGAGCGTCCGCTGGCGCTCGCGCAGGGTGGGGCTGGTTTCGACGAAGCGGACTTCGGGAGTGAAGTCTACACTGGCCATGGCGCGCAGCGCATCCGACGCAAGCGTGCCGCGTCCCGGACCCAGTTCAGCATAGAGAGCGTTGGGACGGCTGCCCGAACGCATCCAGATGTCGGCTAGGCAAAGACCCACAAGCTCCCCGAACATCTGGCTGATTTCGGGGGCGGTCGTGAAGTCGCCCGCGACGCCGAGCGGATCGCGAGTACCATAATAATGCTGATTGGCTTCCGCCATATAATGCGCGATCGAGATCGGCCCGCCGGAGTCGATCTGCCGCGCGAGCCGATCGGCGAGTTTCATCGCGTCAGCTGACACTCGCGGTGCCCGCAATGGGTTCCACGCGCACGCGACGGCCCTTCGCCGTGATGATCAGATAGAGGCCGCCCAGGATCATCGGGACGCACAGCCATTGACCCATGTGGAGGCCGGTGCGAGCGGCGAACTCCATGAGCTGCGCGTCAGCCTCACGATAAAATTCGACGACGAAGCGGAAGACGCCGTAGCCGAGCAGGAAAATGCCCACGAGCAGGCCGGGCTTATAACGCGCACGCGTCTTCCAGAAGGCGAATGCCAGGATCAGGAACAGTAGCAGGCCTTCGAGGACGGCTTCGTAAAGCTGGCTTGGATGGCGGGGGAAGGGACCGCCGGTCGGGAAGATGATCCCCCAGGCGACGTCGGTTTCCTTGCCCCACAATTCGCCATTCACGAAATTGGCGAGGCGACCGAAGAACAGGCCGAAGGGAACGCAGCAGGCCACATAATCGTGGATGCGCAGCCAACTCAGCTTTTCCTTGCGCGCCATGTAGAGCACGGCAAGCGACACGCCAATGACGCCGCCATGGAAGGACATGCCACCGTTCCACAATTTTAAGATGTCGAGCGGATTGCGAAGTATATCTGGCTGGTAAAAGAGGACATACGCCAGCCGACCGCCGATGATGATGCCCAGCGTCGCATAGAAGATCATGTCGTCGGCATGTCGCCGCGCCATTGGCGATCCGGGCTGTGCCACCAATTTCAGGAGATACCAGTAGCCGACGAGAATGCCCACCAGATAAGCCAGGCTATACCACTTCAGCGTGAAAAAGCCGAGGTCGAGCGCGACGGGGCTAAGCCCCAACTGGTCGAAATGGATGGCGGTGGAAGCTGCGGCGGCAATGTCTAGGATCAAGTCGGCGTACCCCGTGGCAAATATGACCCTGCCATAGATCAGGTTGGGGGCTGGAGGAAAGAGGCAAAGCCATGGGATCGCGGGTGAGGGGACGGCACCCTAAAGCGCCTGAAAAGCGCTACTTCATTATCGTTTTTGCTCTCGCATCTTAACGGGCATAATAGTCGGCGAGAGGAATCCCGGCTCAGGACCGGGATGACGTGGATGAGAGAACGCCTCTTTCGCTGGTCTCGTCCTCTCCTGCGAGCCACTTCCTCGCCTCGGCTTCATCGCGGAACACCTTGATCAAGGGATTGGGTGTTACGCGCTCGGCTTGAAGTTTGCTCAACATCTGGGTGACCAGGATGGCGACGCGGCCAACTGGTTGCATGATCGGCGCATCGGACATTTCCGCAAAGGCGCGCATGACTTCGGCTGATTGGGTTGGTTGGCCGCGACTGTCTTGCAATATGGTGAAAGGCCTTCCGTCTGCCTTCAGCCGGGTCAGAACGGCCGTCAGCTCGCGCTCATAGCGCGCAACCTCCTCTACGTCCCAGAAGCCGCCGCTCCGCTGGGTCAGCACACGCGATTTTTCATCAAATTCGATTGTGTACACGATTTTCGCCTCTGCCTGTTCTCGCTCTGACTTGGATGCAGAGCTTATGTTCATGTCACCTCAGGGCACGACCGTTGGCGCTGGTCGATCTACGCCCTGTTCGCATTATTCGTCGCATTTCCAAAGTCAGCATATCAACCATCACTTCGAAAAAGCTTAAGATCGCGAACAGAACGTCGATATGCCTCAAATGTTTCGTCCAGAAAGTCCTGATATAGCCATGGTTTTTGAGGGATGACTGGAACCGTCTGTGATTTTTCTTTCCAGCCATGCACGAAGCAGGCGGATAACAAAAAAGCCGCCCGGTGAGGGGCGGCTTTTCTGTTTGATCGCGGAAAGAAAGATCAGGCGTCTTCAGCCGGGGCTTCTTCAGCTTCCACGGCGATTTCGCCGGGTTCCGCGTTCGGGTCATAGTCTTCGGTGAAGCCAGCCTCGTCCTTTTCGAACAGGTCAGCCATCACGTTCACACCCTGCGCCTGCAGTTCGGCTTCTTCCGGCGAGCGTGCGACGTTCACCGTAATGGTGACGGCAACTTCTGGGTGAAGCGCGACCTTGACGTCGAACACGCCCAGCGTTTTGATCGGGCGTTCCAGCACGACCATCGCCTTGGACACGTTGGTCACGCCATCGGCGTGCAGCGCTTCCACAACGTCACGGACGGCGACCGAGCCGTACAGATGGCCGGCATTCGACGACTGGCGGATCAGGACGATCTGCTTGCCGTTGACGCCTTCGGCAGCCTGTTCGGCGTCCGAGCGACGAGCGGCGTTGTCGGCTTCGATCTTCGCGCGGTTGGCTTCGAAGACCCTCTTGTTGGCGTTGTTGGAGCGCAGCGCCTTCTTGTTGGGCAGCAGGAAGTTACGTGCGTAACCGTCCTTCACGGTGACGATGTCGCCGATGGCGCCCAGCTTCTCGATCCGTTCGAGGAGAATGATTTCCATGAGTCTTACTCCCTCACTTCACGATGTAGGGCAGCAGGCCCAGGTGACGGGCGCGCTTGATGGCCTGGGCCAGCTCACGCTGCTTCTTGGCGGACACCGCAGTGATGCGGCTGGGGACGATCTTGCCGCGTTCGGACACGAAGCCCTGCAGCAGACGAACGTCCTTGAAATCGATCTTCGGCGCATCCTTTGCGGCGAAGGGGCAGCTTTTGCGGCGGCGGAAAAACGGGCGTGCCATGTTTCAGATCTCCTTATTCGCCAGCGGGGGCTTCTTCGCGATCGCGGCGCGGGCCACGATCTTCGCGCGAACCACCTTCACGGGGACCACGGTCGCCACGCGGGCCGCGATCACCACGTTCGGAACGCTCCTGCTTGCGCATCATGACCGACGGGCCAGCTTCCAGCTCATCGACCTTAATGGTCATGTAGCGGATGATGTCTTCGTTGATCTGAGTCTGGCGTTCCAGCTCGGCAACAACGCCGGCGGGGGCGTCGATGTTCAGCATGACATAGTGCGCCTTGCGGTTCTTCGCGATCTTGTACGCGAGCGAACGCAGGCCCCAGGTTTCGACCTTGGTCACTTTGCCCTGCATATCTTCGACGATCTTGGTGGCGGTTTCCGCCAGTGCGTCCACCTGCGCCTGTGCCAGATCCTGGCGCGCAAGGAACACATGCTCGTAAAGAGCCATGGGTATTGCCTCATCTGTTGGCCGATCGCTGACGCGCGCCCCATGCGCAACGCCCCTCCGGCTGTCGTCTCAAGCATTCTATCACATCGTTTCGAGTCACCCCGGCCCGTGCGAAGCGGCGCCTATGGCGGAAACGCGGCAAGTTGGCAAGGAGGAGTTGGGCTTTGTTCAACTGTCCGCAAAATACCTTAGCCCTATAAGAACGCCTCCGGGGGAGGAGAACCCCGGAGGCGTCCGCCGCCCGCTGGCAAGGGGTGGCGTTAGCGAATGACGTTGCCGATGATGGCGCCGATGATGCCGCTGGTGATAGCGATCAGCACAGCGTCATTGCCTGACCGGACCCACTGATATCCGCGCGGCGGTGCGTTCAGGCGATAGTCGCGATAATTGTTCACGACGCGATAGTTGCGCGCGTCGCGGCGATCGAAGCGCTGGCCCTTGGCCCAGCGGCGATTGTCGTTCTTGCGCACCGACTGCTGCTTGTAGACCGTCTTTTGCTTGTAGGATGCGCGACCGTGCGGACCGTGCTTCACCACGCGGGTGACTTCGCGATGGGGGGCGGCCTGGGCCTGGGTGGCCAGCAGGGGGCTGGCGACCATGGTGGTTGCGGCCAGGCTCATCAGCAGTTTCTTGATCATCTCACTTGCTCCTTGTCTTGGTCCTGTGCGCCTGTGTTGCGGCGTTGAAGACAGATTTAGGAGGAAGTTGTCGCGAGAATGTGCCGGATGACGCCGCTATTGTCTTGAAGTGTAACCGTCATTCATGGCGAAGGGCGTCGATGGGATTGAGCGCCGCCGCCCGCCGCGCTGGGAAATAGCCGAAAACCACGCCGATCGCCGCCGAGAAGAGAAAGGCGATGACGTTGACGCGAACGTCGAAGATGAAGGGCACCTGCATCAATGGCGCGATGACCACCGACGCTGCGAGCGCGAGGAGCAGCCCGATAAGGCCGCCGAGACAGGACAGCACGATCGCTTCGACCAGGAATTGCATCAGCACTTCGCGCGCTACCGCGCCAATGGCGAGGCGGATGCCGATTTCGCGCGTCCGTTCCGTCACCGAAACCAGCATGATGTTCATGATGCCTATCCCGCCGACCAGCAGGGAAATGGCCGCCACCGCCGCGACGATTTGGGTCAGGATGGTGGTGGTGCCGGTGAGCGTGTCGCTGATCTGTTTGGTGTCGAAGACGTTGAAATTATCCTCTGCCCCCGGCTTCACCTTGCGCCGGTCGCGCATCAATTCCTCCAGGCTGGCCTGGACGGTGGAGGTGTCATAGGCATCGTCGACCGCGACCAATATCTGGCTGATGTCGCGGTCGCCGGTGAAGCGGCGCTGGACGAACTTGATCGGCATGACGACGACATCGTCCTGATCGCCAAAGCCGCCCTGGCCGCGCGTCGCCAGCGCGCCGATCACCTGGCAGGATACGCCTTTTATACGCAGTCGCTTGCCGACCGGGTCGCTGCCCTGGAAAAGATTGGTGCGCACCGTGTTGCCGATGATGCAGACGGGCTTCCCGGCCTCCTCTTCCTCCAGCATGAAGAGCCGACCCGTGTCCGATTTCCAGCTTTGCACCTCGAAATAGGATGCGGTGGTGCCGTAGACGGTGGTGGACCAGTTGCTGCCTTCGTAGATGGCGGTGCCGCTGGACTGGACCAGGGGCGCGACGGCGCGCACGCCGGTCAGCTGATTTTCGATGGCGGTGAGGTCGGCGGGCTTGAAGTCAGGCGGGCGGGGACCGCCGCCGCCACGGCCAAAGCCCTGTCCGGGCCGAAGCTGAAGGACATTTGCGCCAAGCGAGCTGATCTGTTCCCGCACCGCGGCGGTCGCGCCATTGCCCAGCGTCACCATTGTGACGACCGCCGCCACGCCGATGATGATGCCCAGCGTTGTCAGGAAGCTGCGCAACTTGTGCCGGTTGATCGCGCGGAAGGCGAGAATGACGGTGGTGCCTAGCATCCTGATACCTCGCAAAAGGTGCGGGACGCGGAGTGGAGCGGAAAGATGTTCATGCGCTCACACCTTCTTCAATCCGCTCCACATGACCATCCCTGAAGTGGATGAGAGTGCGCGCATAGGCGGCCATGTCGGGTTCGTGCGTGACCATGATGACGGTAATGCCAACGTCGCGGTTCAGGCTGGTCAGCAATTCCATGATTTCCAGCGACCGTTCCGAATCGAGATTGCCGGTCGGTTCGTCGGCCAGCAACACGGCGGGCTGCGTCACAAGGGCGCGGGCGATCGCGACGCGTTGCTGCTGGCCGCCGGAAAGTTCGGCAGGCGTGTGGTCCCACCAGTCCTTCAGCCCGACCTTGTCGAGCGCCGCCATGCCCGCTTCATAACGTGCCTTCCGGTCCTCACCGCGATACAGCAGGGGCAGTTCCACATTTTCAAGCGCGGTTGTGCGGGACAGGAGATTAAAGCCTTGGAATACGAAGCCTAGATAGCGGCGGCGCAGCAAGGCGCGCTGGTCGCGGTCCAGCGTTTCGACATGGCGACCCTTGAACAAAAATTCCCCGTCCGATGGCACGTCCAGGCATCCCAGGATGTTCATCGTGGTCGATTTGCCCGAACCCGATGGCCCCATGACGGCGACGAAATCGCCTTCGCGGATGTCAAGGTTGATCCCTTTGAGCGCCTGAAAAGCGGTGGGGCCAGAGCCATAGACCTTCGTCACGCCGCGCAGGGATATGATGGGGTCGGCGGCCACCAGTTAGTTTCCGGCCTGGCGGTTGGCCGCGCGCGGTTCGCCGACCGAAGGAGCGACGGGGGCCGTTTCAGGTAGAGAGTCACCGGAATTGCCTAGCTTTCCAACGGTGGCCGGGCTGCCGTCCGACGCGCGGTTGCGGGGCTGGGGAGGTCCGCCCTGACGATCGTCCCGGCCGTTTTTATCTTCAGCCGGCGCTTCCTGACCGGCGGCGAGCTGGCCGGTGATGACGCGCATCCCCGGTTTCAGGTCGCCGCCAGTGATCACGGTCCGAACGCCGTCGCTGGCGCCGACCGTGACCTGCACCGCCTTGGGCTTGCCGTCGTCTGCGACCACATAGACGGTCTGGCTGCTACCCGCGCCGAAGCTGACCTGTCGGTTGTTGTTGCCCCGGCGGAAACGGCGGCTGGGCACGATCTGGCTGGTGATGCCGCCACCCTGTCCGGCATTGGCGTTGGGCTTGAAACGCAGCGCGGCGTTGGGGACCAGCAGAACATCGCGCAACTGCTGGGTCACGATGTCGGCGGTGGCGGTCATGCCGGGGCGCAGGATCTGATCCTTGTTATCCACTGCCAGAACGGCGGTGTAGGCGACCACCGTCCCCGCCGTGCTGCTGGCGGAACTCGTGCCGCTGGAGGAGGTTGAGGACGCGCTGCCCGATGCGTTCGATCCGACATTGACGCGCGTCACGCGCGCCGGAAAGCTCCGACCGGGGAAAGCATCAACGTTGAAAGTAGCCGCCTGTCCGTCCTTTACCTGCCCGACATCGGCTTCATCGACCGACACTTCGACTTCCATCTGCGTCAGATCTTCCGCGATGGTGAAAAGGACGGGGGCGTTGAGCGACGCCGCTACGGTCTGGCCCGGCTCAATATCGCGGGACAGGACTACGCCGGTCACGGGCGAGACGATCTGCGCGATCGACAGGTTGGTCTGCGCCGTCGAAAGCTGTGCGCGCGACACGTCGACTTGGGCCTGCGCGGCGCGAAGGGTGCCGAGCGCCGATTGATAGTCGGCGCGGGCGGCGTCAATCTCTGTCTTGGCAGGGACGCGCCCGCCGGAAAGCCGATAGACGTTGAGCTGTCGGTCGAGCGTCGCCTTGGACAGCGCAACCTGCGCCTGTGCCTGCGCGACGCTGGCCTGGGACGCGATGACCTGCGCCCGGTTCTGCGTCACGCTATCGACGAGGCGACGGGTATCGAGTTCGGCCAGCCTTTGGCCCTTCGTCACGCGGTCATTCACGTCGACATAGACGGCGGTGATCTTGCCGGATTGTTCCGAACCAACATCGACCTGATTGATCGGCTTAAGGTTGCCGGTCGCGGACACGGTGACCGTCAGGTCCCCACGGCGCACTTCCCGTGTGGCGTAATTGGGCTGATCGTCGCCGGAAAAGCAGCGCGCGACGAGCAGGACGAGGATCAGCAGCGCAAGGCCGATCCCGCCGCGCACCACCCATTTGCGCCAGGGCTTTGCAGGCTTTGCTCCCAGGAAATCGTCAAGGTCCTGATCTTTGGTCACATCGTTGCTCATGCGGGCGAGTTTTCCATATTCTGCCAGCCGCCGCCCAACGCACTGTAAAGCTGGGCGATGGCGAGCGCTTCGTCACCTTGTGCAGCCGCGAGGCTGTTGCGCGCGTTCAA
>CAMPHJ010000024.1 GCA_946885845.1 uncultured Sphingobium sp.
AAGGGTGTCATTTCTATTCAGCAGAGGGGTGTCATTTCTATCCGGCGCTTACACGTAAAATGATCGATAATATATATTATGTTAAATATACATGCATATCGAGGCTTTGGGTCAGTCCTCCAGGATGCGGCTGTGCTTTTGGGTGTCGCGCATGCGGACGTACATGATGAGTGAAATTGCGATCATGATCGTGACGTAAATGTAGAATGCGTGCTCAATGCCCAGATGCTTGAAATATAGCGCGACAAATTCCGCGGTGCCGCCGAACAGCGTGTTGGCCAGCGCATAAGGCAGCGCTACGCCGAGCGCGCGGATATGTGCGGGAAACAGTTCCGCCTTCACCACTGCGTTGATGGAGGTATATCCCGTGACGATGATCAAACCGGCCATGACCAGGATCCCGGCGACCAGCGGGTCGCGGGTTACCGCCAATGTCGCAAAGATGGGATAGGTGCAGACGACACCCGCGACGCCGAAGCCGATCATTAGCGGCTTGCGACCGACGCGGTCGGACAACATGCCCGCCAGTGGTTGCAGCGTCATGAAAATGAACAGCGTTATCCCATTGATTTGGGATGAAGTTTCACGGCTGAACCCGCTGGTGTTAACTAGGAATTTCTGCATGTAGATCGAATATGCGTAGAATGCGATGGTGCCACCCGCGGTCAGCAGCATCACTGTCAGCGTTTCGCGCGGATGTTTGGTGATGAGCTCAATGAAGCCCGACTTCGGTGCATTCTCCGCTTTCGCGATGGAGTAGCTTTGCGTTTCGCTAAGGCCCCGGCGGAGCCAGAAGACGACAACCGCCAGTGCGCCGCCGATCAAAAAGGGAATCCGCCATCCCCATGATTCAAGCTGCGGTTCGCTGAGCAGCGCCTGGAGAATGAGCAGGACACAGATTGCGACAAGTTGTCCGGCGATTAACGTAACATATTGAAAGCTCGAAAAGAAACCGCGCCTTTTGCGCCCTGCCATTTCCGACAGATAGGTCGCGCTGGCGCCATATTCGCCGCCGACTGACAAGCCCTGCATCAGCCGGGCCAAGACCAGCAGCAGCGGCGCGCCAATGCCGATGGTCGAATATCCCGGTATGATTGCGATCAGCAAGGAGCCTGCGCACATCAGCGCCACCGACAGCGTCAGTCCGCTTTTGCGACCGTGGCGGTCGGCATAGACGCCCATCATCCATGCCCCGATGGGCCGCATCAGGAAGCCGACGGCGAAAATCCCCGCCGCGCCCAACAACTGGGCGGTGCGATCATCGCTAGGGAAAAAATGCGGTGCGAAATAGAGGGTGAAGGCCGCATAGGCGTACCAGTCATACCATTCGACCAGATTGCCTGCCGAACCGCCGATGATCGCCTTCATCCGTTCCCGCTGGGTCGGCGGTCGATGGGCCAGCGGTGCGGTCATGGCGTCAACACCATCTCGCTATTCTGAACGCCCCAGCTTTTGAGGCGCGACAACATATTCATGCCGATCACGTTCACTTCCCCAAAGGCGGGCGAAACCACAATGTCCAGGTCGCTCGCCCGGATGGGGCCGATAGCGAGCGTGGAAACAGAGGCACGTTGGACGGCTATCCTGCCATTGGCGGTCATCATGGATACGCCCGGCGCATTGAGATCGAAATTCAGTCCTGCGGCGCGCGCCGATCGCGCCGAAAGCGCCGTGATGCTGGCGCCGCTGTCGATCAGGAACCGCGTGGGCGTGCCGTTGACGGTTCCTTCCACCCAGAAATGACCATCGGGAGCCATGGGGATGCGCAGCGCCTGCCCTTCGACCTGCGCAGTTGGCACGGAAGCGGGCGCGGAGCTTTCGCTGCGCATGGAAGATGATCCCCCTTCCCCGGCCATCTGCGCGGAGAAAAGACCCTGCTGTTCACCCAGTTTGAACAGCATCAGCAGCACCGCGAATATGACGACCCAGAACAAAGCCATGCGCAGCAGCCCGGCCATCGGCACGCGCCGGGCAAGCAGGGCGGAACCGACCAGGACCAGCGCCAGCACATACCAGAGGCTGGACATTGCCTGATCGCCGCTCATGTCCATCAGCCCTGCTGCCCCTCGCCACCCAGCACTATCACCATGCCGTCATAGGCCGGCTCCACGCCGTCGGGAAGCATGTTGCACAGCGTGGCATAATCCATGCTCTGGTCCATATGGGTCAGGACCGCCCGCTGGGGCGCCAATGCGGCGATACCGTCCAGCGTCAGCGCCAGATGCGGATGGGTAGGATGCGGCTTTTCGCGCAACGCGTCGACCACCCAAATATCCAAACCGTCATAAAGGGCGGCCATTTCAGGGGTAAGTGCATGAAAATCAGTGGCATAGCCGACTGAATGACCATCATGACTGAAGCGAAAGCCGGTCGAATAGATTTCGCCATGCGGCTGATCGGTGCAAGCGACGTCTATGTCACCAATCCGCAGCCCGTCGGGCAGGACGCGCCCCTCTATCGTGGCATGATAGCCCTGACGTCCTTCGAACGCGTAGGCAAAGCGTTCACCGAGCAATTTGAGCGTCTGGCGGCGGGCATAGCCGGGCACGGGACTACGCCGGTGATGATAGAGCTGCCGCACATCATCTATGCCATGGCAATGGTCGGCGTGATCATGGGTCCAGAGGATGGCATCGATGTCAACGACATCGGCGGCGAGCAGTTGCGCGCGCATGTCGGGTGACGTGTCGACCAACAGGCGCGTGGTTGGGCTTTCGACGAGTATCGATACGCGAGTGCGGCGATTTTTCGGCTCGTCGGGATCGCAGCTTCCCCAATCATTGCCGATCCGGGGGACCCCCGACGATGTGCCGCAACCCAGGATGGTGACCTTAAGCCCCATGGATCAGGACGCGCCTTCGACCTTGCTGAACAGCGTGCGGAAATTGGCCGATGTCGCTTGCGCCAGTTGATCGACGGTTTCGCCGCGCAGATTGGCGAGAAAATGGGCCGTGTCAGCCACATAAGCCGGTTCACATGGCTTTCCACGGTGCGGCACGGGCGCGAGAAAGGGCGAGTCCGTTTCGATCAAAAGGCGATCGAGCGGCAGGCGAGCTGCGGTTGCCTGAAGATCCTTGGCGTTTTTGAACGTGACGATGCCAGAAATGCTGATGTAAAATCCCAGTTCCATGGCCGCGTCGGCAAAGGCTCCGCTGGCGGTGAAACAATGGATGACGCCGCTGTAGGCGCCGTGCGTCATCTCATCTCGCAGGATGGCGATCGTGTCATCCTCCGCATCGCGGGTATGGACGATCAACGGCAGGCCCGTGTCCCGTGAAGCGGCGATGTGCGACCGGAAACTGCGCTGCTGCCGTTGCCGGTCGCTGTGGTCATAATAATAATCGAGGCCGGTTTCGCCGATCCCCACGACGCGCGGATGAGCGGCGCGTTCGATCAGCTTGGCGGTATCGACATGGGGATGTTCGTCCGCTTCATGGGGGTGAATGCCCACCGTTGCCCAGACGTCCGGCGCATTCAGTGCGGTAGCCAGAACGGCGTCCCATTCACTTTCGCGCGTGGCTATGTTCAGCATCAGGTCGACGCCCGCCGCGCGGGCGCGTTCAAGCACATTGTGCTGATCTTCGATCAAGCCTTTGTAATTCAAGTGACAATGGCTGTCGATCAGCATCGGTCAGGCGTCCGCCTCTGTCAGTTCCAGGCGCGGGAAGAGCGGTTTGGGCGCGCTCAATATGAAGCCGTCAGCGCGCAGCCGTGCGTACCAATCCGTTCCGATGACGTCATATCCGCGCGTATCGCCATTGACGCCCATCTGGTCGAGCAGCGCCGCCGCGCTGGCCGGGATCACCGGCTGGATCATGATGGCCAGGCTGGCGATGGCGTCATAGAGCGTCGCCAGGACAGCTTCCATCCGGGCCGGATCGGTCTTGCGCAACGCCCATGGCGCCTGCGCGTCGATATAGGCATTGCAGGCAAAAACGGCCCGCATCCATGCCTCAATCGCGACCGATGGCGCCAGGTCGGCCATGGCCTTTTCAAACGTTTCGGCAGCATCCCGGATGGCGGAGAGCAATTCGCTGTCCGCATCCTGAGCGGCAGGTTGGGGCAGGCGGCCATCCAGATTCTTTGCAATGAAGCTGAGCGTCCGTTGCGCGAGGTTGCCAAAGCTGTTGGCAAGGTCGCTGTTGGACCGGGCGACGATGGCTTCCGCGCTATAGCTGCCGTCATTGCCGAATGTGACTTCCGACAGGAGGAAATAGCGTAGTTGATCGACACCGAAGCGATCGGCCAGTTCCATTGGGTCCGCGACATTGCCGACCGACTTCGACATTTTTTCCCCACGATTGAGGAGGAAGCCGTGTCCGAATATCTGGCGGGGCAAAGGCAGCTTTGCACTCATCAGGAACGCTGGCCAGTAAACGGCATGAAAACGCACGATATCTTTGCCGATAATGTGCGTGATGTCGCCGCCTTCCGACCAATAGCGCGCCATCCGGTCGACATCGTCGGGATAGCCGCAGCCGGTCAGATAATTGGTCAGCGCATCCACCCACACATACATGACATGGCCTTCGCTACCCGGCACTTTTACCCCCCAGTCGAAGCTGGTCCGGGATATGCTGAGGTCGCTAAGCCCGCCTTCGACGAAACGCATGATTTCATTGCGGCGGCTGTCAGGCTGGATGAAATCGGGCTGGCTATTGTAGAGATCGAGCAGTTTTTCCTGATAGTTTGACAGACGGAAGAACCAGCTTTCTTCGACCGTCCATTCCACAGGCGTTGCCTGGGGGGACAGTTTTTGACCGCCCTCTCCCTCTATCAATTCCTTTTCGTCGTAAAAGGCTTCGTCCCGGACCGAATACCAGCCTTCGTAACGGCCCAGATACAGGTCGCCATTGGCTTCCATTGCCTGCCAGATTGCCTGGCTGGCGCGATGATGGTCGGGTTCGCTGGTGCGGATGAAACGATCATAGCTGATATTCAGCCTGTCGTTCATCTGATTGAAATATCCTGACATTTCATCAGCGAGAGCGCGTGGTTCCATGTCTCTGCCGCGTGCGGCCTGCGCCATTTTCAGGCCATGTTCGTCCGTTCCGGTCTGAAAGAAAACGTCCCGGCCCATGATCCGTTGGAAACGAGCGATTGCGTCGGTCGCCACCACTTCATAGGCATGGCCGATATGGGGGCGGCCGTTGGGATAGCTGATGGCGGTGGTGATGGTATAGGGTCGCGACATGGCCCCTTCCCTAGCCGCTGTTCATCGCAAGGCAAAGCCCGCTTTTATCGATCGGTCAGGGATGGCGGGGGGACAGAGCCGCAACGTGCCCGGCGAGTTCGAAGGCCACCGATCCCGGCTCGAGCGACAGGATGATGGCCCCGCTGGCCAATTTACGGGCCGCTTCCCAATGTTCGATCGCCGCGCCCAGAGCCGGGCCGCTGCGGTGCCGGGCGGCTTCCGCGATGAAGGCAGGGACGCGTTCGAGAAAGGCCTCATAACGCGGGCGGGCGCTTTTGGTGGACAGGGCTTTGGCCAAAGCCAGGCATTGCCGGTTGCCGGGATCGCCATCCGCACAGATGGAAGCCAAGGTGCGCTCGATTTCGGCGATGTTAAGCCCGGCGTAGCGCAGCGCCCGACCGGGGGCGCCTTCGCCTGCCTGCACCAGCGGTTCGATTTCGTCGGTTGGGATGGCAGGTTCCTGCATGCGCAGCACGGCGCGGACCGCGTCATCGCTTAGCGGATCGAAGCGCAGCGTCCGGCAGCGCGACCGGATCGTGGGTAGCAGGCGGCCGGGCGCGTGGCTGACCAGCAGGAACAGCATGCCCGGCGGCGGCTCCTCCAGATTTTTGAGCAGGGCGTTGGCCGCTCCGCGCTCCAGATCGTCGGCGCTGTCGATCACCACGATCCGGCGCGAGGAAAAGGTCGGAGCGGACTGGATCAGCCGTTGAAGGCCGCGGACCTGATCGACGGTGATGTTGCGCGCGGTCCCGCTTTCCTTTTCCAGGCAGTATAGTTCGACATAATCGGGATGAGCGTCCGCTTCGATCAATTTGCGGGTGGGGTTGTCCGATGGCACGGCAAGGCCGTCGCCTGGCAACGGCTGTCCAGCTGCCTCCGCCAGCAAGTGCATCGCCATGGCGCGGGCGAAGGTCGCCTTGCCGATGCCGCGCGGTCCGGCCAATATCCAGCCATGATGCATGCGCCCGCTGCGTGCGGCGGCCTGCAATATTCCGGCCTGACTGTCATGGCCGATGATGGTTGTCATGGCAGAAGGTCTTCCAACGCTTCCATCAAACGCCCGGTGACATGGGAAGGCTCGCCAGTCGCATCGATACGGCGGACGCGATCGGACTCCTGCGCCGCGATCCGTGCAAAGCAATCCGCCACGGCCCGGTGAAAGGCCGGATCGCGCGCGCCGATGCGATCCGCCGCGTCGCCATCGCGGGCATGTGCACGACGTTCGGCTTCACCATCCGGCAGGGTCAGGAAGAATGTGCGGTCGGGTGCAAAATCGTCGCTGCCGATGCGGTGGAGCGTCAATATATCTGCGTCGCTAAGGTCGCCCATCCCCTGATAGGCGCGGCTGCTGTCGAGGAAGCGGTCGGAAAGGACCCACGATCCTGCTTCAAGCGCGGGCCTGATGGTCTTGTCGATATGATCGGACCGGGCGGCGGCGAAGAGCAGGGCTTCGGCGCGCGGGTTCCACCGGTCCGCCTCGCCCGTCAGCAGTAGTGATCGGATGGCTTCCGCGCCGTCGCTGCCGCCGGGTTCGCGCGTTTCGACGACCTGCACCCCGCGCGCGCGCAGGGCCGTGGCAAGCGCCCTTAACTGGGTAGACTTGCCCGCGCCCTCCCCGCCTTCCAAGGTGATGAAGCGACCGCGTGTCACCCGAAGAAGGACTTCAGCCCATTCCACATCCGACCGAAGATGCCGGCCTCGTCCACGGTCTCACCGGCGACCAGGGGCAGGATCTGCGGCGGGGTATCGGGGGTGGAGACGATCAACTGGGCGATCCGCTGCCCTTTGGCGATCGGGGCCTTTATGGGCCCGGTATAGACCACCTTCACCGAGATATTGGTGGAAGCCGTACGCGGCAGGGTGACGGCCATGTCCCGCGGCGCGACGAGCGGAACGCTGGTGGCGCTGCCCAACTGCACTTCGGCGGTTTCGACCGTCTGCCCCTTTTTGAACAGGGGCTGCGCCTTCCACGCTTTGAAACCCCAGTCCATGAAGCGGACGGATTCCGATATGCGACCGTTGAAGGTGGACAGACCGGCGACGACCATCACCAGCCGTCGCCCATCCTGTTCGGCTGAACCGGTGAAGCCATAGCCGGCCTCTTGCGTATGTCCGGTCTTCAGGCCGTCGGCCCCCGCGATGCGGCCCAGAATGGGGTTGCGGTTGCCCTGCTGGATGTCCTGGCCACCCATGGTCTTGCCCCAAGTGAAGGACCGGGCGGCATAGAAGCGCTTGTAGAGGTCCGGCGTTTCCTCGACCGTCGCTTCGGCAAGATTGGCCAGGTCTTCGGCGGTCACATAGGTCACGCCTTCATCAGGCCAGCCGTTGCTGTTGCCGAAATTGCTGTTTTTCAGGCCAAGCCGTTTGGCTTCCTCGTTCATCAGGGCGACGAAAGCCTGCTCCGTTCCGGCGATCCCTTCGGCCAGCACCACGCACGCGTCATTGCCCGACAATGTGACGATGCCATGGAGGAGGTTTTCGACCGACACCTGTTCCCCGGCAGACAGGAACATGGTGGAACCTGCGGACGGACCATGCCATTTTTGCCAGGTTTCAGGGCGCACCGTGAATTTGGTATCGAGTTTCAGGTCGCCGGTCTGGATCAGGCGGAAGGCGACGTGCGCAGTCATCATCTTGGCCATGGAGGCAGGCGGAATCCGGGTCTGGCCGCCCTTGTTGTAAAGAACGGCGCCCGATGCCAGGTCCTTCATATAGGCGATAGGCGCTTCACTGGTATAAGGCGGCGCGGCGGCAGTGAGCGGTTGCGCCAGCAGCCCGATGAAAAGAATGGCGCCTACGGACTTTTTCATATGGTCTGCCTTCGAACTATATGGATTCGGGTGGGGAAATATGCCTTCGCCAGTCATTAGTCATGACGGCAACATTCACAAGGCCCCACAAAGGACAACGCAGCCTGCGTGGGACCGTTAACGCTTTACGGCATCGGCCAGCAGCCCGACCGAAAGAGCGTAGAAATTCGAACAGTTATAATCCAGGATCGCCCGATAATTGCTGGTGAGAAGATAGGCGGTCTTGCCCGGCCCGTCGGGTTCCAACAGGGTCGCCATGACCGTGTCGGCCGGCCAGTTGCCATTGGCGCTGGTGACGCCCAGACGTCGCCATTCCGCCATGCTGAGCCAGCGGCTGTGCCGGTTGAAGACGCGCGGGCAGCGGGCCGGAGCCGTGCGGGCGCCAATGCTTGCGCGATCAAGGCCGGAAGGCACTGAAACGGCTACGCCCCATGGCTGGTCCCGCCGCCATCCGGCTTTGACGAAATAGTTGGCGATAGACGCCAGCGCATCGGCTTCGCTGTTCCAGATGTCGACGCGGCCATCGCCATCGCCATCCTTGCCCAGACGCAAATAGACGCTGGGCAGGAATTGGGGATATCCGGTCGCCCCGGCCCAGCTTCCGACCAGGCGGCTGCGCGGCACACCGTTGTCCAGCATCTTGAGCGTGGCGAGCAGTTCCGGTTCGAACAGGGTGCGACGCCGTCCTTCATAGGCCAGCGTGGCCAGGGATCGGATCAGGTCGAAGTCGCCCGTGTAGGACCCATAATTGGTTTCATGGCCATAGATCGCGACCATGATTTCCTCAGGCACGCCCGTTTCCGCTTCGATCCGTGCCAGACGGGAACGGTTGGACTGATAGGCCACGCGTCCCCGGCTGATGCGGGCGGCGTCGACATGGCGCAGCCGATAAGGTTCGAAATTGGGGATCGGCGCATATGCACCGCCGCCGGGCTGATTCTGGTCAAGCTGGATTACGCGCGGGTTCGGGGTGAGTGTGGGGAATACCGAATTCAGCGTGGCATCCCTGATCCCCATCGATCGAGCCTTGGGCCGAAGCGATTCCAGATAGCTGCGGAAGGCAACATCCTCCTGCGCTCTGGCCGGTTCATTGGGCAGGACAGCCGATACAACGGCGCCAAGGCCCAGGAACAGCAAGAGAATGATTGAACGCATTGAAGAATCTCCCTCCCCCGATTGTGGCACAGGGACAGCAGGTCATGAAATCCCCTAATCCGCCCAAAGCTCCATCATGGGAACGCGCGCATTACATTTTAGGCTTGGCTTGGCCGCAAGGTTCGCTAGGAAGCCAGCAACGGACAGGTGGCCGAGTGGTTTAAGGCAGCGGTCTTGAAAACCGCCGTGGGTTTACGCTCACCGTGGGTTCGAATCCCACCCTGTCCGCCATTTTTGCAACTTTAATCCGCATCAAAGTATGTTCCCGTCGGGAGTGCTAGAAGCAAGGCTCTCTTATGGGAGGTTGCGATGTCAGCCGATACAGATGCACGTTATCTTTTCCGACGCGCGCGGGAAGAAGCCGAGAAAGCAGACGCTGCTGTTGCGCGCCACGCTTCCGAAGCGGAGATTGCGGCGCATCGCGAACTTGCGTTGCGATACAAGGTCAGGGCACTGGCCGCTTCGGCGCCCGAACAGGTGTTGTGTGACGCCATGGAGAAATTCAATTCCTCAGGCCATGCTGGCGCCGGGACCATCGCTCACTAGGTCGTGGAGACCAAAAGCAATCGCTGAAGAAAAGGAAACGCCCCCGAGCAAGGGATGCCGGGGGCGTGATCTGTTTGCTGTCGGGCAATCAAATCATGAGCCATTTAGCAGGTGACGCAGCGCCCCGCAATGCCGCTACGGCAAGGCCGTGATATCGCACATTTTGAGCTGCGAGAGGCCCGCATTTTGCAGTGGTGGGACGAAACGTCCAATTGCATTTTGTTGGGGAGCCATCACATCAGCCGGGCACAAAGAAGGGCTGTGGCATGGAAAATCAGGACAAGGTGATCGTGCCGCAAGGCCAGGATGGGTGGCAGCCCCGATCCGCGGTGGAAACCGGTGTCATGGGCCGTTGCCCCCGATGTGGCGAAGGCCATATCTTTCACGGATTTCTGACGGTGCGCGACCATTGTGAGGTCTGCGGCCTGGATTATTCCTTTGCTGATCCGGCTGACGGCCCTGCAGTGTTCGTGCAACTGTTCGCCTGTGTGCCCGGCGTGGTCTTCATCGTGATGCTGGAGATATTGGCGAGACCGGGGCTATGGGTGCATGTCGCCGTCGGCATTCCGGTGCTGATCCTGACGACCGTGCTTCCGCTGCGGCCGATCAAGGGATGGCTCATCGCTGCTCAATATGTGAACAAGGCGCAGGAAGCCGGCACTGCGGCACTATGGGCGAAGCTGCATGGTGAGGCAGCGGACAGGAAGCGCGGCGGCTGAACCGGGGGCGACTGCTGGCGATGCCGCCGCATGTAGCCAACGAGGCTACGCGCGCCACATGCCCTCGTTACAGCCGCACAGTCGCCTGTGCTTCAGCGTCTTGGGGAGCGCCCAGCGGACGCTCCCCAAGACCGCTGGTCAGGACAGCGCGCCGTGGCAATGCTTGTATTTTTGGCCCGATCCGCAAGGGCAAGGCGCGTTCCGGCTGATGTCAAGATTGGCGAACTCGCCGGGTGCGGCGTTGCCGATCGGCGGGCGCGGCAAGGTCGTGGTGATGCCGCCAAGACTTCCCGCGTCGATGTCCCCGCTATTATCCTCTCCTGAGAACGGATCGATGTGCGTGGTGATGAAGTCGGGCAATACCGGCAGGTCGAATTCGGGCAGCGGTTCTTCCATGCGGAACTGAACGCGCGCGATGGAGCCGGTCACATCCTCCCGGATATTGCCAAGCATACGCTCGAACAATGCGAAGGATTCCTGCTTATATTCGTTGATCGGCGTCTTTTGGGCGTAGGCGCGCAGATGCACGACCTGACGCAGCGCGTCGAGGGTCGACAGATGCTCTTTCCAATGATGATCCAGGCTCTGGAGCAGGATCGACTTTTCGATCATGTGCCAGTTTTCGGAATCGATCTGCCCAACCTTGTCCGCCACGGCCTGATCCGCGAGCGCCTTTAGTCGTTCCTCGATCATTTCGGGATCGACGGCGTCTTCCGCCAGCCAGGCGTCGAAATCGGGTTCCAGGCCCAGGATTTCGGACGTGCGGGCCTTCAGCCTCTCAATATCCCACTGTTCGGGATAGGTGCCGGGCGGGCAGGAGGCGCCGACCAGGTCATTGACCGTTTCATGCCGCATGTCGGTGACGACATCGTCGACAGTATCGGCATCCATGATGTCGGAGCGTTGTTCGTAGATGACCTTGCGCTGGTCATTCATCACGTCATCATATTCTACGACCTGCTTGCGAATGTCGTAGTTGCGCGCTTCGACCTTCTTCTGGGCGGTCTCAATCGCCTTGCTCAGCCATTTGGACGGGGGCAGCGCCTCGCCATCTTCCAGGTTGGAGCGGATCATCTTGGCGAACATCGTGTCCGGGCCAAAGATGCGCATCAGGTCATCGTCGAGGCTGAGGTAGAAGCGAGAAAGGCCGGGGTCGCCCTGACGCCCTGAACGGCCGCGCAACTGATTGTCGATGCGGCGGCTTTCATGGCGTTCGGTCGCGAGTACGAACAGGCCGCCTGCTGCCAGCACTTCGGCCTTTTCCGCCTCGATCTCGGCATTGATGCGGGCGATGGCTGCTTCGCGCTCCGGCCCTTCGGGCATGTCGCGCAGTTCGTCCTCGACGCGCATTTCCAGGTTGCCGCCCAATTTGATGTCGGTGCCGCGACCGGCCATGTTGGTGGCGATGGTGACGGCGCCCTTACGGCCCGCCTGCGCGACGATATGGGCCTCGCTTTCATGGAAGCGGGCGTTGAGGACGGCGTGCGGGACGCCTTCCTGATTGAGGAATTCAGACAGCATTTCCGACTTTTCAATCGACACTGTGCCGACGAGGACGGGCTGGCCCTGCTCCGCATGGAGCTTGATGGTCTTTGCGATGCCGCGGAATTTATCCTCCAGATTTTTGTAGAAGCTGTCTTCTTCGTCGATACGCTGCACCGGCCGGTTGGTCGGTATAGTGACGACATTCATCTTGTAGATTTCGTAGAATTCGGTCGCTTCCGTGGCGGCCGTGCCGGTCATGCCGCCCAGCTTGGGATACATGCGGAAATAATTCTGGAAGGTGATGGATGCAAGCGTCTGGTTTTCAGGCTCGATCTGGACGCCTTCCTTGGCCTCCACCGCCTGGTGCAGGCCGTCCGACCAGCGGCGACCATCCATCATGCGCCCAGTGAACTCGTCGATGATGATGACCTTGCCATCCTTGACGATGTAATCGATGTCGCGGCGGAACATGGCGTTCGCGCGCAGAGCCTGGTTCACATGGTGGACGACGGCGGTGTTTTCGAAGTCATAGAGGTTCGCGCCCTGCAACAGGCCCGCTTCCTCCAGCATGCGTTCGATCTTTTCGGTGCCGTCCTCCGTCAGGGTGACGGTGCGCTGCTTTTCATCCTTCTCATAATCGGACTCGTCCAGCCGCTTCACGATGGCATCGACAGAGACATAGAGTTCCGACTTGTCGTCGGTCGGGCCTGAGATGATCAGCGGGGTGCGGGCTTCGTCGATGAGGATCGAGTCCACTTCATCGACGATGGCGAAGTTGAAGGGCCGCTGCACCATCGACGCGCGATCATATTTCATATTGTCGCGCAGATAGTCGAAGCCGAGTTCGTTGTTCGTCGCGTAGGTGATGTCGGCGTTATAGGCTTCGCGGCGCTGATCCTCGCTCAGGTTCGGCACGATGACGCCGGTGGTCAGGCCCAGGAAGCGATAGACCTGGCCCATCCATTCGCAGTCGCGCGACGCCAGATAGTCGTTGACCGTGACGACGTGAACGCCCTTCCCTTCCAGCGCGTTCAGGTAGGTGGCGAGCGTCGCCACCAGCGTCTTGCCCTCACCCGTGCGCATTTCGGCGATTTCGCCGCGATGCAGGACGATGCCGCCCACCATCTGCACATCATAATGGCGCTGGCCCAGCGTCCGCTTGGCGGCTTCGCGCACGGTGGCGAAGGCTTCGGGCAGCAGGTCGTCCAGTGTTTCCCCCTGGCTCAACCGATCGCGGAAGCGGGCCGTCTGTCCGGCGAGTTCATCTTCGCTCATCGCGGAAATCGCGGGTTCGAAAGACGCGATCCGGTCGACGATCTTGCCCAGTGACTTTACATAGCGATCGTTGGACGATCCGAAGAGGGATTTGGCGAGTGCGCCGAACATGCAAGTTCCTGACAAAAGGGAAACGTGCGCCGCTGAAGGCAACACGCACAGACATGCGCCGCGATTTAGGGGGCAGGCGTCCGTTAGTCAATCAGACGGGGCGGTCTGTTCCGACGATTGACCGGCTGCCATATTGCGCTAAGCGACAGGCATGACTCAGCGCTCTCCCCTCGCACCCGCCACATTTCCTGACCTTCCGCCGATTGCAGGCGTCACGGCGCGCGTGGCGCGTGCGGGGTACAAGAATTGGGATCGTTGCGACCTGACCTATGTCGAATTGAGTGAGGGGACAGCGGTCGCGGGCGTGACCACGCAAAGCAAATGTCCTTCGCCCGAAGTGGAATGGTGCAGGGACGCCATCCCCCTGGGTTCGGCGCGCGCTCTGGTGGTGAATGCCGGCAATGCCAATGCGTTTACGGGCCACAGGGGACGCGCCGCCGTGGAGGCGATCGCCGCGAAAGTTGCCAACCATCTGGGCTGCCTGCCTTCGGATGTCTTTACATCGTCCACGGGCGTGATCGGCGTGCCGCTGCCAGTGGACAAGGCGGAAGCGGGACTGGAAGCTGCATTTGCAGCATCCCCCTGCGGCTGGGAGGATGTCGCTACAACGATCGGCACGACGGACACTTTCGCCAAGGGCGCGCATGTCAGCGCCATGATCGGCGGGACGCGCGTCGAACTGGTCGGCATTATCAAGGGGTCGGGCATGATCGCGCCGGATATGGCGACGATGTTGGGCTATATCTTCACCGACGCCGCGATCGAACCGGCGCTGTTGCAGCAGATGCTGTCCGCCGCCAACCGGCAGACATTTTCGTGCATCACTGTGGATAGCGATACATCGACCAGCGACACGGTCCTGGCCTTTGCCACGGGCAAGGCTGGCAATGCCGTACTGACGTCGATGGACGACGCGGGCGCGGATGCTTTCCGTGCCGCGCTTGGCGATCTGTGCCGTCAACTGGCGCATCTGGTCGTGCGGGACGGCGAAGGCGCGTCCAAGTTTATCGAGGTCAGCGTGGCGGGCGCGGACAGTGACGCCAGCGCCCACCGGATCGCCCTTTCCATCGCCAACTCTCCGCTGGTGAAGACCGCCATTGCTGGCGAAGACGCCAATTGGGGCCGTGTCGTCATGGCGGTGGGCAAGGCGGGCGAACCGGCTGACCGCGACAAGCTGTCGATCCGTTTCGGCGCGACGCAGGTCGCTTCAGGAGGGCTGGCGGTCGACGGTTATGATGAAGGTCCGGTCACCGCGCATCTTAAAGGGCAGGATATCCAGATCGGCGTCGACCTGGGCCTGGGCGATGGACGCGCAACGGTCTGGACCTGCGACCTGACGCATGGATATATCTCGATCAACGCGGATTATCGCAGCTGATGCCCATTGAATTACACGATCCTGTCGTCGCATTGATGCGCGAAGTGGCGCGCGACGTGGTCATGCCGCGCTACCAGAATTTGCGCGCGGACGAGATCAGCGAAAAGGCCGTCGATGATTTTGTCACCATCGCCGACAAGGAAAGCGAAATCCGGCTGGCGGAGGGCCTGAGCCGCATCCTTCCCGAAGCGGGGGTCATCGGAGAAGAAGCCTGCGCCGCCGACCCCGCGATCCTGGACCGGGCTGGCGTAGGGTTGAACTGGATCATCGACCCGATCGACGGCACCGGCAATTTCGCGGCAGGGCGCGCGCCCTTTGGCATCATGATCGCGCTGGCGGACGCGGGAACGACGCTGGCGGGATGGATATTGGACCCGCTGACAGGGCGACTATGCCATGCCACCTTGGGCACGGGCAGCCACATCGATGGAGAGAGGGTGCAGGCGCGGGAAAGCGGCGATCCGCTGCCGGTGGCTGCGCTGGCCGTCTATTTCATGACGCCTGAAGAACGCGCCGACATTCAGCAAAGGTCGTCAGGGCAGTTCGCGCTGGTCGATATTCCGCGCTGTGCCGCTGAACAATATCCCCGGCTGGTGCTGGGGCAGAATGACGTGTCCGTGTTCGCGCGGACCCTGCCGTGGGACCATGCTGCGGGGACGCTGTTCCTGAACGAAGCTGGCGGATGCTGTCAAAGGCTGGACGGATCACCCTATCGCATAGGCGACCTTCGCCGGGGCCTGTTGGGCGCGTCGTCGCCACGGCTCTGGGACCTGGCAGCGGAAAAACTGTTTCGGTAAGCCATAGGGCGATCCCCCTCCTCGCCACCGAAGAGGGGGACGCGTGAGGCCCTTAGAGGACGCTTTCGATCCAGCCCTTGAGCGCGCTCTTGGGCGCGGCGCCGACCTTGGTGGCGGACGCTTCGCCATTTTTGAACAGGATCATCGTCGGAATACCGCGAACGCCATATTGCCCCGGCGCATCGGGATTTTCGTCGATATTGATCTTGGCGATGATCAGCTTGTCAGCCAGTTCCTCGGAGATTTCTTCCAAAGCGGGACCGATCATCTTGCAGGGACCGCACCATTCCGCCCAGAAATCCACGAGCACGGGCTTGTCAGCGTCGATCACGTCCGCCTTGAAGCTGAGGTCGGTGACTGCCTTGGTAGCCATTTTGATTATCTCCTTCAGTTGGACGCGTATCTAGGGCCGCGACGCGTCTGTCTCAACGGTCGAATGCGGCAAATTCTCCTGCGCGGGTGCAAAGCCGGGCTTGTGCGGCGCAAGCAGGTCAGCGGATAACGGGATGAGGCGCGGCGCGCTGGTGTAAAGCAGGCCTACGTCAATCCGCCGTCCCGGAAAGATCACCTCCAGCGCGGCGGCATAGGCGGCCATCTGCCGCACATGGGCTGTCGGCACTTCATGGACGGACATGGGCGCGACACGCCCGGTCTTGAAGTCGACCAGCTGGACCCGGTCATCGCTGACGCAAAGCCGGTCTACGGTTCCGGCAATCACCATGTCGCCCACGACGGCGGCGATGGGTGCTTCGGCCAGCCCGCCTGGCGCGAACAGTCCGGCGAACTGAGGATCGTCGATCACGCGCATGGCCTGGCCGATCACATCATCCCGCAAGGGAAGATCGACCACCCCCTGCTGCTGCAACCATATATCCGCCCGGTTGCGCCGCTGGTCCGGTGCAATATCGGGCAATTTTTCAAACAGCGCATGGAGCCAGCGGCCCCGATCCGCCGCCTGTCGCAGGGCAGGCGTCGGCGGTGGATAGGGAACATCGTCTTCAACGGGGGCCGATGGAGCGAGCGGGCGCGGCGGGCGCGCTTCTGCTGGAGCAGGCTGACGAAGCCATGCCGGTTCGGCATGATCGACGCGTTCGATCACTCCGCCAGATTCCGGGCGGCGCGGCGGCAGCACTTCAGTCCCGCGCCAACTGCGCCGCGCGCCCCATAGCGGGTCCGCATCCCAGTCAGCGCCAAGCACAGTCAGCGCGTTTTCGACCGCCGTGAACCAGCTTTCCGGTTGCGCCTCACCCTTCGCGCGGGGGCCAAGCGAGCCGGTGACGACTAGCCTTTCCTCAGCCCGCGTCAATGCGACGTAAAGCAGCCGCCAATGTTCCTCGCGCTCAGCGACGCGCGATTGTTCCAGCGCCTCGCCAATCGGGCCTTGCCGTTCCGACTTGCGCGGCGGGACGATGGGCAAGCCGTTCCATTCAAGCGAGCCGGTCCGCGCGCCTGCGTCGGGGTCAAGGCAGGCGTCAGCCAGGATCACGATAGGCGCCTGCAGCCCCTTGGCCCCGTGGACCGTCAGCAGACGTAAGGAATCGCCCTGCGCGGCCGCATCCCGGACGATCTCCACCTCTCCCCGATCGAACCAATCGATAAAGCGTTGGAGCGAAGGCAGATCATCGCTTTCGAACGTGAGGGCGGCGTTCAGCAATTCCTCGATCGGGTCCAGCGCCTCCGCGCCCAGCCGCTCGACCAGGCGGCGTCGACCCTGCGCTGGTCCCGACAGGATCGCCTCCAGATAGCGATAGGGGGTGGTGAAATCGGCCCGCGCCAACAGCGCGCGAAGCGGCGCCAGTTCGGCCTGATCCAATGTCGCGTTCAGATGTCGCCACAGCCCCGTACGCCGCCCGATCAGGCGCGTCATCAGTTGATCCTGCGACCAGCCGATCAGGGGGGAAACCAGCAGCGACGCAAGGTTCAGGTCATCTTCCGGCTGGACCGCGAAACGCAGCGCGGAAAGGAGGTCGCGCACCGCCAGCGGCGCGTTCAGGCGCAGCCGGTCAATACCGGCGACCGCCACCCCTTCTTCATACAGTCGCGCCACGATCAGCCGCGCCAGTTCGCTGCGGCGTCGGACCAGGATCATGATGTCGCCCGCGGTGACCGGGCGTCCCCTGCTTTCCAGCATCATCCCGTCATCGATCCACTGACGGATCTGCCGGGCGATATTCTGGGCCAGCACACGTTCCTGGTCGGCGGCCCAATCCTCTTCGCCCTCCGCCTCATCGGAGAGGCCCGCGACGATGGGCTTCCACAGCAGGACTTCGCCGGGAAAGCGGTTGGCGCTGACATGGCGAACCGCGCCGGAGGGCAGGCCCAGCCGCTGCGCGCTCAGCGTCGCGATGGTCTGGTCTACGACATCCAGCACGGCGGGCGTCGAACGAAAGCTGCGCTCCAGCGACAGGTCGTGAAACGGATGCTGGGCGTCGTCGGCATGGCGCTGAAACACGGTCTGGGCCGCCGCGAACGCTTGCGGACTGGTGCCCTGAAAACCGAAGATCGCCTGCTTGAAATCGCCCACGGTGAAGATGGTGCGCACGCGGTCGCCCTTTGCCCCCTCGCCCGCGAAGAACTCCGCCGCCAGAGCACCGACAATCTGCCATTGGCTGACATTGGTGTCCTGCGCTTCGTCCACCATGATATGATCGATCCGCTGGTCCAGCTTGTAACGGATCCAGTCGGCGATGCCCGGCTGCGCGAGCAGAGACGCCGTGCGCGCGATCAGGTCGTTGAAATCGACCGACCCCGCCAACTGCTTGGCTTCCTGATAGGCGCGGGCATAGGTCCGCCCGGCATACAACGCCTGCCCCAGCAGGTCCGCATAGGATGCCATCGCCTGCAGGCCCAGCAGTTCGGCGCAACGGCCATGCAGGCGCGCGGATGCGTCGGCGTAGCCGTCCACCGGCGGAACCCATCCCTTGGCAGAGATCATCGTGCCGTCCGACTTGCACCACGCCATGTGCAGGTCGCCCAGCATCGCGGCCCGCCCCGTCGGGTCGAGCGCCCGCCACCGAGCGATCCTGTCGCAGCGTTCCAGGGCGCGGCCCGTGCCCCAGTCCGCATTGGCCTGAGCAATCCACGCCAGCGAGCGCATATCGAAAATCGCGTCGCCACATTGTTCCGCGATATGGTCGGCAATGTCCCCGTCGGGCAGGCCAAATTCGCGGCGCAGCCAAGGCGCTATGTCGTCGGGAAGCTGCTCCAGCGCAGCCAGTTGCGACGCGCAGCGCAGCAGGAACTGCTCGGCTCCCCCTTCGCCCAACCGTAGGCTGAGCGCCTGAAGCCCGTCCATCAGCGCGTCGTCGCCGCGTTCCTGCGCCCGAACCACCATGTCGGCCAGCGTCTGCCGGGCCAGCACGGCCTGTTCACGCTGGTCGAGTGGGCGGAAGCCGGGCGGCAAATCCGCTTCCAGTGGGAAAGTGGTCAGCAATTGCTGGCAGAATCCATGGATCGTCTGAATGCGAAGGCCGCCGCCGGTCGATTCCAGCACCTCCGCGAACAGGCGTCGCGCCCGGTCGCGTGCATCAGGCCCGGACTCTTCGCCCAGCGCCTCCAGATCCTCAAACAGGTCCTTTTCGTCCATCTGCACCCACGCGGCGAGCCGGTCATGGATGCGGTTGGACATTTCCGCCGCCCCGGCCTTCGTAAAGGTGAGGCAAAGGATGTTTTCCGGTCGGACGCCTTGCAGCAGCAGCCGGAAGACGCGGGCGGTCAGCACATGGGTCTTGCCGGTGCCCGCCGATGCCGACAGCCAGACATGCGCATCCGGCTGAGACGCGCGCGCCTGGTCGCCCAGCAGCTTTTGCAAAGGGTTGGCCTTCCTAGGCATCGTCGCGGCCATACCATTCCTCCAGCCGCATCAGCTGGTCATAATCGCCATAGCTGGCGACTTCCGGGTTCACCTGAGCATCGAAGGGGGCGTTGCCGGTCAGGTAGGCGGACGCCACCTGCTCGAATTGGGCATGGACCCAATCGGTGAAGTCGGCGGTCACGATCTTGTCGCGCTTGCCCAGCGGATCGACGGGGCTGTCGCGATAGCCGAACGCGTCATTCTTTTTTGCGAGGGACCAATATTCAAAACAGCCTGCCTCCAACGGAGGGGCGATGCCAGGGAAACCGCCCTGCTCCGCAATCAGGCCAAGCAGGCCAAGTTGCAGGGAATAGCCCGCCCGGACCTGCTTCGCGCTGGGCGGCTTTCCTGTTTTGTAATCCACGATACCCAATGATCCGTCGGGCATGCGGTCGATGCGGTCGGCCTTGCCGGTCAGGGTGACGCCCGCGACGTCGGCCCGGCCATCCGCCTCCACCGCCAATATGGATCGGCCCGCCGCCCTGTCGGCCGCCACCTCCGCCGCGATCCAGCGGATGGCTTCGATCAGCCTTGGCTGCCAGAGCGCCTTTAGCAGCGGATGAACGTCCGGCCGGTCGAACATGGCGCGCGCCCGTTCTTCCAGTCCAGCCGGATCACGCGCGGGGGACTCCGCCCAATGCTGCAGGATTTCATGGACCGCCGTGCCGCGCCAGGCGGGGCCAGCATCCGCATCGACGGGATCGAGCCGGGCAAGGCGGAGAATGCGCTTGGCGTAGAAAGCGTAGGGATCGGCCTTCAGGCGATCGACGTCGGTGACCGGGATCAATTTGGGACGGACCGCTGCCGGTGGGACTGGCGCAGGGCGGGGTGCCGGGCTGTGCGCGGGGGGGCGATCCAATGCCTGGGCGAGCGCGGCGTAGCGGTCCGCCGTTTTCCAGTGGCCGCCAGCCATTGCCTTCAGCCGCAACCAGAAGCGGGAAGCGACCGCTGGTCCCCCGGCGCCACGGCGCGCGCGTGTTATCAGCACTTGCGGAGCGCCCAGCGCGCTTGCAAAATCATGCGCGGCAAGGCCAATGCGCGTTTCCAGGCCGGGCAGCCCCAGCTCTCGCCGAATCCGTGGGGCAAGCCAGGGGTCGGCGGCGGGCAGGCCCGGCCATGTGCCTTCATTGAGGCCGCTTAATATCATGACGTCAGCCTGGATCAGCTGCGCCTCGATCAGGCCCAATATCGCGATACGCGGGTGGCCGCCCTGCGGGGGGCGAACCGCCACGCCGCCCAGCATATGGTCGAACAATGCAGGGAGCGCGCGGATATCCGCCTGTTGTGGCCCCTCCTCCGCCGCTGCTTCGATTTCGGCGAACAGGTCGGCGGCGGCATGGCCCTGATGCCCTGCCCATAGGGCATCGCCTGTGAGCGCACCGGCCTGTTCGCGAATGACAGCGAACTGCTGCGCGAGTGTCGGGGCGCCGGCGAAAACCCGCTCCAGTGGCTCCAGCAGCGCGCGGGCCTGGGGCCACCATTGTCGGGCAGACATGCGCAGCGTGGCCTGCCGATCTCCGTCGTCCCGCGCGGCCAGCAGCATGTCGATCCCCTGCAAACCGGCTGGAGGTCGCGGGCCGCGCAGCAAAAGATCCAGCGATCGGACCCCGTCCAGCCAAGGGACGCGCCCTTCGCCACGCATCACCAGCGGATGCTTGAGCAAGGTCAGCAGCGCCACGGGTGCAAATCGTTCCGCCACCGCCTCCGCCATGGCGATCAGCAGGGTTCCTGGCGGCAGGCGGGATAGCGGCTGGCCCGCCGAATCATCCGCTTCTATCCCCCATCGGGCGAGATGCGCGGACACGCGGGTAGCCAGTTGCCGATCTGGCGTGATCAGGGCTGCGGTGCGGCCCGGCTCCTCAAGGGCCTCACGCAGCGCGAGGGCAATCGCCTGAGCCTCTTCACCGGGCGTGGCGACTTCCAAGGCCTCAACCCCGGCGAGCGAACGGTCGGCGGATTTCAGGTCTCGCCAGCGGCTGGTCAGGCGGGGCGGCAGCATGGCGTTTGAGATGTTCCGTCCCCGGACAGCGCGTGCATCATGCTCGCTGCCCCAACGCCACGCCGCCACATCGTCGCGGGTTGCGCTCATGCGGTCGAGCAACTGCTTCAGCGCATATTGGGGATGGCTTTCATGGCCTGCGGGCGCCCTGCCAGTGACAGGATCGGGATCGAACGGGCCAATCGCGTCCCAGGCTTCTTCGTCCATTTCCTGATCAAGACCGGCAAAGACCACGCAGCCTTGCTGCATGGTCGCGATGCGGCGGAGCAGGTTGGCGATAGCGGGGGCCGTGGTCGAAATCCCGGCGGCGATGACGAAACCGGAAGGCGCGTCCCTGCCCCATCGATCCGTGATCCGGTCGAACAGCCGATTGCGACGATCGGCGACATCGATCACCCCCAGCCGCGCCAGTTCATCGGGCCATCGCCGCATCAGGATGGAAAACAGGTCGAGCGACCTTTGCCAATGCGCGGAAAGCTCATCGGGCAGGGACAGGTCGGCCAGCGCGGTGACCGGCACGCGCTCCACCTGCATCTGGTCCAGCACCATGCCCAGGGCCTGCCCCAGTTTCAGCGCCTGCCCTGCGTCGACCGGGTGGCTGGACGCCTGCTGGACCATGCGAGCCAGGATCATCTGCCGTCGCACCGGAGCGATAGCGGGCGGAATGGAGTCGCCTTCACCCAGTGGATCGAGCGCGCCTCCAGCCTGTTCACCCAGGTCCGGGTCGCCGATCGCCACCAGACGCGGCAGGAGCAGGCCGCCCCCCGATTTCCGCACGAAGGCGTCACTGACGGCACGAATCGCGCGGTTGCTGGGCAACAGGATCATACCCTGCGCAAGCCGGATGACGTCCCCGCCATGCTGTGCCAGGATGCCAGTCACCAGCGCATCGGAAAATGCGCGATGGGCGGGAATATTATATAGGGCTGGGCGGCTGCGCTCACCCATGAGCGAGCATGGCCTCCACTACCGGAATCGCGCGAGGCGTGCCCACATCGAACCACAGCCCCGGATGAGAAACGCCAAAAAGCCGCCCAGCCTCAATCGCCCGATTCCAGAAGATGTTGGTGGAAAATGACTCGGCAGGCGGATCGACCAGCAGCGTGGGCGACATGATCTGGACCCCGGTAAAGACGAAGGGCGCGACATGGGCGGCCTTGCGACGACTAAGCTGGCCGCACGGTCCCATGTGAAAATCCCCCTGCCCGCTATGACAATGAGCGCGGGCCAGCGGCACGAGCAGGAGCAGCGCGTCCATCCGATCCGGGTCCCAGATGCGCTGCATCATGCCCAGCGTTTCCTGCGTTCCATCGATCCACAGATTGTCGCTGTTCGCGCAAAAAAAGGGTCGGTCGCCCAGCAATTCACGCGCGTGAATCAACCCGCCACCGGTCTCCAGCAGCTTGGTACGTTCATCCGACACCAGAAATTCAATGCCGCGACCATCGGCCTGCAGATGCGCTTCCACCGTGTCGGCCAGATAGTGGACATTGACGACCACCTTCCTGATGCCACCTGCCACCAGTCGGTCCAGCGCATGATCCATCAGCGCCTTCCCAGCGACCTTTACCAGCGGTTTGGGACGGGTTGCGGTTAGCGGCCGCATCCTTTTGCCCAATCCGGCCGCCATCAGCATCGCCGTGTCGATCATGCGGGCACATGGTCCTGCAGAGCGTCGTGCCGCATTTCGGCGGGAATATTAGCGGCAAACCATAGCGCCACCGGAGCGAGCGCGGGATGGGCCAGGTCGCGTTCCAGCAAACCCCACATGCGTGGCAGAAATGACAGGTAGCGCGGCTTTCCGTCCCGTTTCCAAAGGCGCGTGAAGATGCCGATGATCTTCGCATTGCGCTGAGCGCCCAGCACCGCATAGGCCGCGTCGAAATCGGCGGGCGGGCTGGCGACCGCGCGGTAATGTTCCAGCATGGCGGCTTCCAGCGCAGGGGAAACGTCGCGCCGCGCATCCTGCAACAACGAAACCAGATCGTAAGCGGGGTGACCCGCCAGCGCATCCTGGAAGTCGAGCAAACCCAGGCCGTGCGCGTCAGGCCGATCAATCAGCATGATATTTTCAGCGTGATAATCCCGTAGCACCGTCACGGCAGGGCTGGCGGATTGTTCCACGATAGGCAGCACCGCATCCCATGCTTTCGCATAGGCTTGCTCATCGACCGACAGGCCGATTGCGGGGCAATAATATTCGGTCAGCAAGCCTGCTTCGCGCTGGTACACGGCGCGATCATAGGGCGACAGGGTGCTGGCGGCGGGCAGCCGGTGCAAATCGGCGAGCAGATCGACGGCGCGCGTGTAGACATCAATCTCTTGCGCGGGCGATTCTTCCAGATGTTCCTTGACGCGCAGGTCGCCGAAATCTTCGATCAGGACCAGCCCCTGGTCCAGGTCACGCGCCAGAATATGGGGGGTGGCGAAGCCCTCCGTCTGGAGATGTTCCGCAATCAGGATGAAGGGGCGCGGATCTTCATGCGGTGGCGGCGCATCCATCAGCACGGCCCGCCGCGCGCCATCAACGACCCGAAAATAGCGCCGGAAAGAAGCGTCCCCGGCAAGGGGCAGGATCGCCGCATGTTCCCACCCCGCGCGCGCGAGGAAGGAGGGGGCATCGGCGGGTGGGATCATATTTGCGACCATCGATCCGTCCAAGCGTCCGGCACGCACGCTGTCAAGCGCCTAGCGCCGTCGGGTTCAATGGCGATGTGGAGCCGCAGCGCGTCGGGCCATGCGTCGTCACCCAGCCGGTCCGGCCATTCGACGATGAGCAGGCTGTCCATCAGATATTCGTCCAGCGCCAGTTCCTCCGCCTCGTCCGGGGTATCGAGCCGGTACAGATCGACATGGGCGACCGGCAGGCGAACGTCGGGCACGTCATAGGGCTGAACGATAGCGAAACTGGGACTGGGCGCTTCTTCTTCCAGCCCTAACCCTTCCAATATGCCGCGCGCCAGCGTTGTCTTGCCTGCGCCAAGGCCGCCTTCCAGCGCGATCACGTCGCCGATCCGGGCAAGTCCGGCGAGCTGATGGCCTAGCGCGATCATGGCAGGCTCATCCTTCAGCAAGAGCGTTGCTTCAGCCACGGGGCAGTTCGATGATCGCCATGGTCCCCTGCCCCGGTTCCGACACAAGTTGGAGGCTGCCGCCATGGGCCTGTGCAAACTGTCTGGCGAGCGGCAGGCCGATCCCGGCCTTTTCCCCGCCGCGTGCCTGTTGTGCGCGGGCGGCTGCATCGAACAGGGTTGCCTGCCGCTGGGCGCTGATACCGGGACCGTTATCGGATATTACCAGCCGTGCTTTGTCCGAACTGCCATCGCCATGAAGCAACACGCGCGCGCCTTTGCCGCTGTAGCAGACGGCGTTTTCCAGCAGTTGATCGATCGACTGGCCAATCCTGCGCCGGTCCCCGCGCACCGTTCCCAGCGTGTCCTGAAGCGACAGCGCAAGGTCGATGCCCTTGGACCTTGCATCGCCCCTGACCCGGTCCATGCTTTCCCGCGCCACTTCCGCCAAATCGACCGGGCTGAGTTCGATGGACAATGTTCCGGCTTCGCCCTGCGTCAGGTCGAGCACATTGTCGATCAGCATCGCCAGCCGGTTCGTGCTCTGCAGGATGCCGTCGACATAATCCCTGGCGGATTCGCCCAGTTCGCCCGCATAGCCCGCGCTCATCATCTCGGCGAAACCGGCGATGGTGGTCAGCGGCGTGCGCAATTCATAGCTCATGTTCGTGACGAACGCGGTCTTGATCTTGTCCGCCTGTTCCAACGCATCGTTGCGATCACGCAGCACCTGTTCGACGCGGCGGCTGTCGGTGACGTCCAGCATGGTGAACAGCGCATTGCCATCCGGCAGGGGAATCGCCGCGAATTCGAAGGTGCGCCCATCGGCAAAGCCGACATGCCCGACGCGCTGCTTCCTTTCCACCGTCGCGGCGCGCACCAGTTCCCGGACGAGATTGGCCTGCTGCGGCTTGGCAAGGCGCGACTGCACCGCGCGCATCAATTCATCGATGCGCGGATGTTTCGCCAGAAGTTCGTCGGAAATATCCCAGATCGAACGGAAGCGGCTGTTCCACAGTTGCAGGCGACCGTCGGACGAAAAGACACCGATCGATTCGAATAGATTGTCGAACGTTGCGGTCCGCACCCGCAGCAGCGTATCGCGAGCGCTGGACAACTGGACCTGCTCCGTCCGATCCTCGAATATCAGCAGCAGCCCGCCGTCGGGCAGCGGCTGGGCATAGACGCGCAAATGGGTGCCGTCCGCCAGCAGCCAGTTTTCCTCCAGGGGATCGGGCGAAAGGAACCAGTCGCGACGTTCGGCGCGCCAGGCGGGGAAATCACGATGTTCCGGCAAGCGTCGGGTTTCCCGCATGCGGTCCAGCACGCGTTCGAACACCGGTTGGTCAGCCAGATGTTCCTGGTCGAGGCCAAAAAGGCTCATGAACGGCTGGTTCCAGAAACGCAGCGTCCGGTCCGAGCCGAATCGCGCCACGCCTGCCGACAGGCGATCCAGCAGGTCGCGCTGCGCCGCCTCCAGGCGACGATATTCGACCTTGGCCTGCTCCAGTTCATTCTGATCCACTGCAAAACCGGCAACGCCAGCGTCCCCCAGCGGCACGTCGACCACGCGCATGGTGCGCCGTTCGCCGTCAATGGTGGCCGGAACAATGCGCTCGACCGGTCGGCGTTCGGTCAACGCCTGTTCCGCTGCGGCCTGGGGCGTCAATATGCCTACCGTCTCGACCAGCTCGGTGCCGTTGGCGATCACCTCACCCGCGCCTTCGCCATCCACGGCGCGAACATAGGCTGCGTTTACCAAGCTAAGGCGCATGTCCGTCGTACGGTGCCACATCGGGAAAGGTGCGGCCTCCACCAGCCCGGCCAAAGCCTCCAGCGCGTCGCGCAATTGTTCGACCCGCGCCTTGAGCGTCTGGATTTCCGACTGGCTGTCGGTTGCATCAAATATCCAGAGGACGACCCCGCCGCTTTCCGCCAGCACTGGCCCGGCAGGCGCGCCGCGCACCAACAGCAGCCGGGACGACCCTTCTCCCCTTATGGGCAGTGCGAAACTGCGGCCCGCGCGCTGGGTGGCGGCGATTTCCTGCGCCAGTGCCGCGGCGTCGGCTTGTTCCAGCCCGCCATCGGGCGCGGTAAGTTCGGAAACAAAGGACGGCACCCGGTCCTTGCCCAGCCATTTGGCGAGCCGGTCGGCTGCTTCAAGCCGTCCGTCGGCGTGGATGATGATCGGCGCTGCCGGGGCGGAAGCGAGCAGGCTGGTCAGCCGGTCGAGCTTTCCCTGCGCCTGCATCCCTTCGCGGCGCATCCTCTGACCGCTGGACAGCGCCCAGATGGCTGCAGCGAGCCAGGCGGCCAGGACGACGCCCAGAATGACGGCGGCAAATGGGGTCAGCGACGTCATAGCGCCTGTTTCGTCCCCCTGCCGATCTGCATGCCCCTGATCATGATCAACAGGGGACTAGACCAAGTCGAAACCAGCGGGAAGCGTTCAGATGGAAAGAATTTCAGCGCGGGCGAGCGCATCCATTTCAAAAACGCACCGCTCCAAGAAAAAGGGGAGGCTTTCGCCTCCCCTTCACGTCCAATCAGTAGCGGTAATGGTCCGGCTTGAACGGCCCTTCCGGCGTCACGCCGATATAGGCGGCCTGCTTGGGCGTCAGCTTCGAAAGCTTCACGCCCAGCTTTTCGAGGTGGAGCGCCGCCACCTTTTCGTCCAGATGCTTTGGCAGGACGTAGACGTCGTTCTTGTACGTGTCCGACTTGGTCCACAGTTCGATCTGCGCCAGCACCTGATTGGTGAAGCTGGACGACATGACGAAGCTGGGGTGGCCGGTCGCGCAGCCCAGGTTCACCAGGCGGCCCTTGGCAAGGACGATGATCTTCTTGCCATCGGGGAACTGCACTTCGTCCACCTGCGGCTTGATTTCGGTCCACTGCATGTTGTTGAGACCGGCAATCTCGATCTCGCTGTCGAAATGGCCGATGTTGCAGACGATCGCCATATTCTTCATCGCGCGCATGTGATCGACCGTGATGACGGCTTCGTTGCCGGTCGCGGTGACGAAGATGTCGGCGCGGGTCGCCGCTTCTTCCATCGTCACGACTTCATAGCCTTCCATCGCGGCCTGCAGTGCGCAGATCGGATCGACTTCGGTCACCAGCACGCGCGCGCCGCCGTTGCGGAGCGATGCCGCCGAACCCTTGCCAACGTCACCGAAGCCAGCGACGCAGGCGACCTTGCCGGCCAGCATGACGTCGGTGGCGCGGCGGATGGCGTCGACCAGCGATTCCTTGCAGCCATAGAGATTGTCGAACTTCGACTTGGTGACGCTGTCGTTGACGTTGATCGCCGGGAA
>CAMPHJ010000025.1 GCA_946885845.1 uncultured Sphingobium sp.
GTGCGGGGCACGGACGGGGCTGGGCGGCTGAGGTCATGCTTCGGTTCCGGCTTTGATGGAGAGATATTCGCGGTCGAAATGATCAAGCCCGTTAGCGCCGATCAACGCCATGTTGCGATCAATTTCGGCGCGCCTGCTTCTATGCTTGTCCAGATTATTTTTCATGCCCGGCCTCTCGACAATCTGAATAGGCGGCAACACAAGCCAGTGGTCATATAACGGCCCTTGCAAGATATGCCTGATTGGCATGGCACTGGGCCTTCGCGCCCTATCGCTTCGCCCATTGCCCGTTCATCAACATCGCGAAAGATGTCAACGCGCGGAGGTGCCCTGCTTGCGCTCAGCAGGACTTTCGGCAACGATGCTGTGAGCAAAAGCCGGCACGCTGGCATGATGGAGAGGGCCATGGATTACATGACGGGGCGGCGCACTTTCATTGTGGGCATAGGCGCTTTGGCGGCTTTCCCACGCCTCGCTGCAGCGGCGCAGCCGTCAGACGGCCATGGGCGGCACGCCATGCCGCCGATGCCCCGGCCAATCGACGGCGACGGCCCCGGATTCAGGCCCTTATTTGATGGCCGAACCCTTTCCGGCTGGCGGGGAGATCCCAGATATTGGCGTGTGGAGGACGGCGCGATAATCGGCGAGGTTACGCCGGACACTCTCCTCCGCAGCAATACATTTCTGATATGGAACGGCGGTAAACCTGAAGATTTCGAGTTGAAGTTCGATTACAGGATCACGCCTGGTGGCAATAGCGGGGTGAATTACCGCAGCGCGGTTGTCAAAGACGAGATCACCCCAGCCAACCGTTTTGCGCTATCGGGGCTGCAGTTCGACATTGATGGGCGAAATCTCTTCACCGCCATGGTTTACGAAGAACGCGGGCGTAGCTTTATCGCCCGCCGCGGGCAATTTTCGCGAACAACCACACCGCCTTCGCAGGTTATTGGAGCGATTGGGGAGCCAGGATCGTCAAGAACGATCAAAGCTGACTGGAATGAAGCTCACATTATCGCCAAGGGCCCGTCCCTTTATCATCTGTTGAACGGCCAACTGATGGCGGCGGCCATTGATGAATCAAAAGGCCGTCGGCGCAATGGCGAAATAGGCATGCAGGTGCATGTAGGTCCGCCGATGAAGGTGGAATATCGGAACATTCGGTTGAAACTGCTGTAACGCGGTAAAGCGGCACCGACAGCTCACGGTCGGGAAGCGTCCCGATCCTTTTGCGGATAGTCTTCCGGCTTCACCGTCCCGACATTCGGCCTGTCCTCGACATCTTCCGGGGGCTGGGCGCCGCCGGTCCGGGGATCGGCCTTTTCGTGGCCCGGCAGCGTATCGCCCAGCGGCCCGCGCGGTGTTTTCGAATCCTCGCGAGGATCAGTCTTGTCAGTCATGATTTTTCCTCCGATCTGGTTTGCGAAGGCCAGTCCGACCGCGCGCTGCGCCCGCGATGATTGCAAACTTGTCCGCCATACTTCGCTCCTCAGGCAGCCGACGCCGCGGCCATGCCGGGCTTCAGCACCACCTTGGTCACTTCATTCTGCTTGTCGTGAAACATCTTGTAACCGTCTGCCGCCTGCTCCAGCGGCAGGCGGTGGCTGATGAGGAAGGTCGTGTCGATCTTGCCTTCCATGATCGCATTCAGAAGCGCAGGCATATAATGCTGCACATGGGTCTGGCCCGTCCTGAGCGTCAGCCCCTTCTCCATGAACGCGCCCAGCGGAAATTTGTCGACAAAGCCGCCATAGACCGCTGGCATGGAAACGCGCCCGCCCTTGCGGCACGCAAGGATGGCCTGGCGGATCGAATGGGCCCTGTCGGTGCCCAGGAAAGTCGATACCTTGATCTGGTCCCACACATTGTCGGCGAAAAGGCCATGCGCTTCCAGCCCCACCGCGTCGATACAGGCGTCAGGCCCCACGCCGCCCGTCATTTCCATCAGCGCCTCATAGGTTTTGCTTTCCTCATAATTGATCGTTTCAGCACCGAATCTTTTCGCCAAGTCCAGCCGGTGGGGGAAGTGATCGATCGCGATGACCCGCTCCGCGCCCATCAGAAATGCGGATTGAACGCAGAACAGACCTACCGGGCCACAGCCCCAGACGGCGACCGTGTCACCCGGCTCGATCCCGGCATATTCGGCAGCCTGCCAGCCCGTCGGCAATATGTCGGACAGGAACAGCACCTTGTCATCGTCCACGCCGTCGGGAACGACGATCGGGCCTATGTCGGAAAAGGGGACGCGCACAAATTCCGCCTGGCCGCCAGCATAGCCGCCGGTCATGTGGCTATAGCCGAACAGCCCCGACATGGGATGACCATAAAGCGTTTGCGCGATGTCCTGATTATCCGCCGGAAGGCCGTTGTCGCAGGCCGAATATTGATGTTTCGAGCAATGGAAACAGGCCCCGCAGGCGATGGTGAAGGGCACGACCACGCGCTGCCCTTTCTTCAGCGTTGATCCCGGACCGGTTTCGACCACCTCGCCCATGAATTCATGGCCCAATATATCCCCCGCCTTCATCGTGGGGATGAAGCCATCGTAAAGATGCAGGTCGGACCCGCAGATCGCCGTCGACGTGATGCGGATGATGGCGTCACGCGGATTGATGATCTCCGGGTCGTCCACCGTCTCCACGCGGACATCATGCTTGCCGTGCCAGGTCAGCGCACGCATCAGTCTGTCTCCTCGTCATGCTGCTGGCGCGTGTATGCGCCTGTCGCGATCTCTCCAGTTTCCATCAACTGCTTGAAACGTCGCAGGTCCCGGCGCGCCTGAATGGCCGGCTCGCGCTGGAACATCTTGGCGATGACCTTGCCGATGACCCCGGCCGGCGGATCATAGAGGATCGTCGCCGTGACCCAGCTGCCCCGGCCTCCGGGCGCATCGCTGAAATCCACGCGGCCACTGTTGGGCACGTCCGCGCCCTCTTCTGATGTCCAGGCGATGGTTCTGCCCGGCACATCTTCAGTGATGAACGATGTCCACTCGACAGTGCCGCCGCCGGGCGCCCTGACTGTCCATCGGGAGCGCTGCGCGTCCAGGCAATCGATCGCCACTACATTATCCATGAAGGCTGGCAACTTCGTGAAGTCCCGCCAATAATCATAGAGCTGCTGGCGCGGTCGGTTGATCGTCACCGTCTTGCCGCTGAGGCTGCGCCCCTTCGCGCCGGGGATGCTTTCTCCCGCCGCTGCTTCCGTTTTCGCTGTCGTCAGAGGCGCGTCGTCGCGCCCCATGCTGTCACGCACGTCGCCCATGGATATTCTCCTGTCACGGCTCATGGGCAGAAATAACGGCGGGGCCCGACCGTTCCATCGAAGCCGTGAAATGGACGGATTTTGCGACCGATCACAGCAAGGCACCACCAATATGAATGGCGCTCACGGACGACATGCCCGTTTGGCGGGGCGCATGGCATCAGCCTGCGCGTCGCCGCAAAAAGTCGGAACACTCGCGAGCCAGCCTCGTTGACGACCTGCATTCACCGGAGAACCGTCATGGCTGCGCATTCTCATATGTTTTTCGAGCGCCGGGACAGGCGCAGCCGCCGACCGGAAATGCGCGGCGACAAGGCGCGGCCCGACAAGGGCGCGCGACGCTGATCGACATGGCAGGTCCCGCCCAAACCCTGTCTCCCGCGCTGCCAAATGATGTCGAGCAGGTTGCCGAACAACTGCTCAAGGCCTGCTGTAAGCGGAATCTGAAATTGGCGACTGCGGAGAGCTGCACCGGCGGATTGCTGGCATCGCTCCTCACCGATGTCGAAGGCGCCAGCCACGCCTTCGAGCGGGGCTTTGTCGTTTATAGTGAAGAAGCCAAATGCGAGCTTCTGGGCATCGCCCGCAAACAGATCGACGCCTGCGGCGCCGTGAGCCGCGAAGTCGCCATCGCCATGGCGCAAGGAGCCCTGCATGGGTCCCATGCCGACGTGGCGCTGGCCGTGACGGGCTATGCCGGGATGGCGCCCGAAGGCGGGGAAGCGGGGTTGGTGCATCTGGCCTGCGCCCGCGGCAACGGCGCGATCGAACATCGTGAAATGCATTTCGGCGACATCGGTCGGGGTCCAGTCAGGATCGCCACACTCAGGATCGCTCTGAAGATGATGATGGACGCCATAGAGGATGACTGATCCGTCCTGTCCGCCGTTGATCCCTGCCCCCTCGCGGCAGCACAGCCGCACTTTGGAAGCAGAAAGCCGCAGCCCAGCATATTGAGTGGGTTGGCGCAGCCTTTGCTGGTCGTGCAAAAATACTCAGGCTGGCTGTATAGGTCAGGAGCGGCCGCACAGCGACCAGGGCTTACCGATGCTTCGGGCCAGGGCATCGTACGCAAAGGTGGGCACCGGTTGTGCGCTTAAAAACTACGCGATAACAAAAAACTAGAGTGCGCGACCTGCGCCCGATTGAACGCAGCGCGCTCTAAAGCATATTCTAAGCAGATGGCATCATCTGCTGACTCGGAAAATGCGGAAAATCAAAGGCAAATAAAGCATGTCCGATTCAGTATGATCGGATCATGCTCTAGGTCTGCTGAGCCACATGGTGCTGAACCAGCCAGTGACCGCGCAGGCCCCTAGCCAGACCAGGAACGCCGGTGCGTCGCCCGACCAGGCCAGCGCTATGCCCGGAAGCAATGCGACAAGAGTGAGGGCGCGGCGCTTGCGCACAGATGCGGTCTGTCCCCCCAGGCCGCCTGAGCGAACCCGCTTGGGATCGCCGACGCAAAGCGCAAGGATGCAGAACAGGGACAGGCCCGTGGCGATCAATGTCCAGGCGATCATGCGGTTGCCACGACCGGGGATGACGCCGCAGCTATACCGACCGGACGGGCTTTGGCGCCCTGTCGGATCATGCAGATCCCTCCGACCAGAAAGGCAAGGTCGAGAGCCGCGATGATTGGCTGGCCCGCTTCGATCACGTCAGGCCAGCCAGGCCCACCCATGATCAATCGCAAGGCTGGAAGCGCCACCATGACAAGTCCTGTGGTCAGTTCGAGCAGGGGCGTGAGCATGGTCGATCGAAGCGAAAATCCGGCGACGATCACGACAGCCGACGCCATTAGGAAGGTCGCAGGCGTCCAATATGCGGCTGAACCCATCGGCATGGTCATGAAAAATGCAGCCGCCGCCGCGCACAGTGCGAGTGGCAGGCCGAATGCAACGATGGTCACGGTCCGGCTCAGCCATTCGAGCGATCGAACGCTTTCGTTACGCCGCGCCAGCCACAGCCGCATGCCGGTGATCGTGACGTAGCACATGGCAAAACCCAGCGCGAACCAGACCGCCTTCGACACCATGCCTGCGAAATTACCGAAATGCAGCGGCGCCATGATCGCCGCCAGCGTGCCGCCGGTGGACGGTTGCGTTCCGATCGACGGTTTGGTCTGGATGAATTGCGCCTTTGCTCCGTCATAGAGCAAGGTCGCAGGTTCGATGTCGCCCTCTCGCGCTGGATGGAAGCTTGTCACCTTCGCATCGGCGCGCCCGAAATTCTCGATCGAAACGAAGGTTGGAACTTGCCTGCTACGGGCGATGGCGTCGGCGGTAATCCGGTCGAGATTGCCGATGACCGCCGGGCGGGGGTCAGGGCGACCGGGATTGCCGAACACCGTGTCGTTGAGCGCCTGCACATCGCCGCCAAAGGCCGCCATCGCGACAAGTGGCACGCCGATCGTGCCAAAGAAGGAAAAGAAGCTGCCCGTGAACGCCAGGATGAACGCGAAGGGCAGGCTCCATGAACCCGCGACGCTATGCCGGTCGCGATCCGCCAGAACGGGGTGGGCGTTCCGACGCAAGGTGAAAATGTCCTTGAGCAGATGCCGGTGGATCAGCAGGCCGGAAATGGCCGCGACCAGCATGGCGAGGCCGACGATCCCGGTCAGCAGCAAACCCCAGGGATCAGGCACGTGAAGGCGCACATGGGTATCGACCAGAAAATGGCTGAGCGCATCGTCATTTCTGGGGCCGAATACTTCTTCGCCCGTTCCGAACTGCTTGTTGGCAATTTCACCCTTGCCGTTGAGCTGGTAATAGACACCACGGCTGACGAATGTCCCGTCGGGATCGGTCTCGTGCCGGTGAAAGAACGCGCCCAGATTATGGTCGCCGATCTCGAACAGATCGACACCCTCATAATATTTGGCGGGCGTCTGGGCGGCCAGGCGTCGGACGCTGTCGTCGATCGGCCGTTCGAATGCTGACCGGCTTTCGACATGGCCGGCTGACCATATCCCGATTTCCTCGGCGAAGACCGCGGCCATTCCGGTAAACACCACCGCATAGAGGAGCAGGCCCAGCACGATGCCCGCCCATCCGTGGACAGCGACCATCAGCTTGGTCTGGTCCTTTTTCAAATGGATCATCGTCCACTCTCCGTTGCGGCGGGTTGAGTTTCCAGCAGCTTTTGCGCCATCAGCCCCCCGTGAGCGAGAAATAGCGTGACAGCGACGACCGCCACGCGCGCGAGCCTGCGATCAAGGCAGGCATGGAAGAACAGCGCCGCCCATATCAGCGGAATGAGGACCAGCGGCAACACCAGGTTGTCGACCCCCGCAGCTCCACGCGGCAGCCAGAGCGGCATTCCACCCACGACGACGAGCGATACGATGATCGCGCCCGGCCCAGCCAGGAACACGCGAATCCCTTTACGCAACCCTTCAGACACGCCCTTCTCCGCCCGGCTTCCTGCACATGCGCCACCGTTAACGCCCAAACATCCACCGGGCAAGAACATTGCTATTGAGAATATCTTGCAATCCATGTATCGGCCCCGCGGATTGCACAAAGGGGATCAAGATGAAGAATTTCGCTCTGGCCAGCGTGGCTGGACTGTTGTCGATCCAGCCTGCCCTCGCCAACGATAGCGCCGCCGATTCGGCATCGGCGCCTGAATCCAGCGACGCCATCGTGGTCACCGCGTCCCAATATGCGGGCACCAAGACCGAAACCCCGCTGATCGAAACGCCCCAGCCGATCACGGTCATCACGTCTGACCAGTTCATCTCGCAGGGCGCGATCAGCATCAGCGACACGGTCAAATATGGCGCCAGTGTCCTTGCCAATCCCTACGGTCGCGACACGCGCGTGGACGGCTTCAACATTCGCGGCATCGACGCGTTGCAGTTCCGCGACGGGATGCGCGACATATTCAGCTATTATGCCAGCATCACGTCCGACCCTTATAATTTTTCCCGCGTGGAAATCGTGCGCGGCCCCGCATCCGTGCTCTACGGACAGGGTTCGATTGGCGGCCTCGTCAACCTCGTTTCAAAGACGCCGGAATTCAAAACGGGCGGCGAACTGAAGCTCGTCTATGGCAACTTTGATCGCAAGGAAGCGATGGGCGACGTCAACATCGCGCTGGCGGACAACCTCGCGATCCGCGCCGTCGCCCGCGTCCGCGATGCCGACACCTTTGTCGACCATGTCCCCGATGACCGCGTCATGTTCGCGCCGTCGATCCGCTGGCAGCCCACGCCCGATACGGACATCGTGCTGACCGGCCTTTATCAGGAGGACGACACGGGTTCGACCTCCCAGTTCCTGCCGATCGTCGGCACGTTCCGGCCGAATATCGTCGCAGGCGAGCAGCTCGACCGTTACACTTTCGTCGGAAAGCCGGGCTGGGACCGCTATAATGGGCGGTCGCTTCAGGGCGGCGGTTCCATCACCCACGCCTTCTCGGACAATGTCAGGTTAAGCCTGAAGGCTCGCTATATCGACAGCGACCTTGAATATTTCACCCACTATGCCGACAGCTATACCAACCCGCTCGACCCCTTTTCGGTCTATGGTACAGACGGACGCACCATCGGCCTGACCGCCGATGCCAGCGACGCGCGGATGAACGTCTTTTCCACCGACAATAATCTGCAATTCAACTTCAACACCGGCGCCAATATCGAACATAAGTTGCTGGTGGGCATCGACTATAGCTGGAACAAGGTCGGTAAACGCTATGACGGCGGTTCGCAGTTGGTCGATCTCTACGACATCGACTATGACGCACTGCTGACCTACGATCCGACCGGCCCCTTCACCTATGAATCGCAGAAGCAGCTGGGCATCTATATGCAGGACCAGATCCGCTTCTACGATCGCGTCTCGCTCGTGCTGGGCGCGCGGCGCGACCGTGTCACCGGCTCTTCGGGTCAAAAGGACAACGCAACCACGTTCCGCGCGGGCATCATCGGCGAAATCGGCGCGGGTTTCTCGCCCTTCTTCAGCTACACGGAAAGCTTCCTGCCGGTGGCGGGTAACATCCAGGGCCCAGGCGGCGTTCCCATCTCGCCTTATCGCCCGATGACCGGCACGCAATATGAGGTCGGCGTCAAATGGCAACCAGCCCCCGGCACGCTGGTCACCGTCACCGGCTTCCACATCAAGGAACGCAACCGCGTCCTGTATCTGGCCGCCAATGCCACGACCCAGTCGGGCGAGCTGACGACCAAGGGCTTCGAGATCGAGGCAAGCCACACGCTGCCCGGCAATTTCGAACTGCTGGCCAACTATGGCTACAGCAAGCTCAAGTCGGAGGTGAACACCAACCTGGACTATATGCCGCGCCACACCGCATCGATCTGGTCGACCAAGACCTTTGGCCTTCCCGACGCAGCCCAACTGCGCCTGGGCGGCGGCGTGGTCTATAATGGCAAGAGCGTATCGACCAGTTCGCTATGGTCAATCACCACCCCGTCCCGCACCACCGTGGACGCCCTGGCGGAAATCAGCTGGCAGAACTGGCGCTTTGCGATCAACGCCACCAACCTGCTCAACAACAAATTCTACGCATCCTGCCTGGCGCGTGGCGACTGTTTCATGGGCGCGCCCCGCAACGTGATGGGCACTGTCGGCTTCCGCTTCTGATCGGTCGCAGTTAACAGCGGACTTGTCCCAAGGGGGAGTGGATAATGATCCGCTCCCCCTTATGGCGGCCTATATTCTTTAGAGCATCGAAAAGAGCGCGCGACCTGCGCCCGATTGAACGCAGCGCCCTCACCATCCCAACTGTGCATTCATTGCAGATAGGTCGCACGCAGCAGCCTTATATCCTCGCCGTTCAATCCCAATCCGCTCCGCACATAGGCGTCAAAGCTGCCATAGCGCCTCTCCACCTCGTCGAACGCCGCCTCCAGATAGCTGGCCCGGACCGTCATCACCGCTTCCAGATTGGCCGGATCGATGGGGCTGTTCGACTTCGCCAGCATCTCCATCGCCCGGTCGTTTTTCGCCTTCAGAAACGCGTTGCTCGCCAGATAGTCCGCCATGACCGTTTCGCGCGGCACGCCCAGCAACATCAGGATCACCGCACTCGCCCATCCCGTCCGGTCCTTGCCCGCCGTGCAATGATATAGAATGGGCGCGCCGTTCATCTGGTCCAGCAGCGTGGCATAGGAACGGCGCGCGCTGCCCAGCGATACGAAATCGCGGTTCGCCGCCGTCAACATCTCCACGCCCCTGCCCTCGGTGATGGCCGCAATCGCCTTGCGCATGTCACCGCCCAGCGACCCTTCGCTGTCCGCCGCGACGTCCAATATCAGGGGCTGGCTTCCCTTTGGCAGCCGATCCGGCTCGCGCGCCCTTTCGCTCTCCGTCCGCAAATCGGCGACCAGCCGCAGCTTCAACTGCTCCAGCGCCTTCAGGTCCGCATCGCTCACCCGGTCCAGCTGGTCCGACCGGAACAGCAGGCCCATCTTGACCCATCGGCCATCGCTGGTCCGATAACCGCCAATGTCGCGCAGATTAGCAATGCTGGACAAATGCAGCGCCCGGTCGGCAATGACCAGCGGCGCGCCACGGTCGGGCACCAGCGTGAAATAGGGCCGCGTGCCCGGCGCCAAGTTGCGAACCGTGACGCTGCCCGCCCCGCCGCCCTGCGCCAGGGGCGTGCCGGTCAACACCGGAATTGGCGATCCTGTGACATGGACGGCAACATGCTCCACCCCAGCCGCCTGCCATGCGATCTGATAATCCTCGCTCTCTCCAACCCTGACCGCGCTGGCCGTCAGGAACGGACTGACCGCGCTGCCGCTGCGCGCAACAGGCGTGGCGCACCCTGCCAGCCCCGTGATCGAAACGGCTAGGGCAGCCGCGACAAATTGACGGCGTTCGATCAGAATTGCAGTCATATTTCGGCTACCCCCGTTGAGACGATATGTTGCCGCCGTCGACGACAATCTCGGACGCGGTGATATAGCTTGCCTCGTCCGACAAAAGAAAGCGCACAACCCGCGCCACTTCATCCGCTTCACCCAGACGATTTAACAGGATGCGCTTTTCGTAATAGCCGTCAGGCAATGCTTCCACTGATGGACGCAACATCGGCGTCATGATCTGGCCCGGCGACACCGAATTGATGCGAATGCCATCCGCCGCCAGCCGGTCGGCCAGCGATCGCACCAGCGACAATATCCCCCCCTTGGCGGCGCTGTAGATCGGGTTGGCCGCATTGCCCAAGGTCGCGTTGATCGACGCAATCGCCACGACTGCAGAACCGGGCCGCGCGGCCAGATCACCCCGGATCGCCTGAATGATGAAGGCCAGTGCGCGCAGATGGATCGCAATGCCGCTGTCCCAGCTGTCCGCCGTCATGCCGTCCAGCGATCCCGTGTCCACGACCCCGGCGGCATGAACCAAGCCGCCTGGCGCGCCGATGGCGTCCCGCGTCGCCGCCAGCGCCGTTTCGATGGCGCCAATTTCACGCAGGTCTACGGCAATGCTGGTCGCTGGCGTCCCATGCGCATCGGAAATGGCGCGACATGCCTCGGCGGCCATGTCGCCATTGATGTCCCACAGGGCGACGGGGCGTCCAACGGCAGCCAGCGCCTGCGCGCAGGCAAGGCCGATGCCCGACGCACCGCCCGTAATGATGACGGGTGACGAAGGGGAGGCAAAAGCAGGGACAAGCGACATGCGCGAAACTTCCTTTATCGGGGCGACGGGCCGTATGTGTCGGAAAGCCCGTTGAAACGAAGCCGCTGATCTGCCGTCCACCCTTACGCGGCGGAACGCGGATCAGCGTGACCGCTCCATCCTTAAAATTCAACGTTCAGGTCGATGCCATAGGTGCGTGGTTCGCCGAACAATGCGCCCGGACGACCGACATTGAACTGCATGATATAATAATTCTTGTCCGTCAGGTTGCGTCCCCACAGGCTCGCACGCACACCGCCAAGGCCGGGAATGTCGCCCAGCGTCAGCCGCGCGTTCAACAGGCCATAGTCACCGATGATATATTTGCCGCTGCTGATCGTGCTGCTGGTATATTTGTCGCTCTGCGCCGTATAATTGACGTTGGCGCTCATCTGGCCAATCGGCAATCTGGGCAGGTCATAGGTCAGGTCCAGCGCAATCGTATGTTTCGGGGCATTGGTGAAACGGTAATTGTCGGCGACATTCGCTCCGGTAGCCCCGGTGATTTCATCATATTCGGCTAGCAGATAGCCATAGTTGACCGACATGCGCAGGTTACGCACCGGCACCATCGTCAGGTCGACCTCGATCCCCTTGACCGTCGCCTTGCCTGCATTCAGCACGTCGGTCAGGCGGATGTTGGTCGGGTCCGATTGAACATTGACCTGAATGTCCGAATATTTGGAAATGAATCCCGCCGCGTTGAAACGCAGCCTGTTGTCCAGCCACTGGCTCTTGATGCCCGCTTCATAGGACCATAGCGTCTCTGGCCCGAAACCTTCGTTGAACCGCGCGATGGAACTGGCGCGGACATTGAATCCGCCGCTCTTGTAGCCTTTCACCGCCTTGGCATAGATGTTCACGTCCCGCGACACGTCAAAGGCGACGATGAAGCTGGGGCTGAAATCCTTGAACGTCTCGCTGCCGTCGCCAAAGCCCGGCACCGTGGTGATCGGGCCGCCATTGACCTGTGTCTGGCGCGCCAGCGTCGCCTCCCGCTTGTCCCAGCTTTGCCGGACGCCGACCGTCAGGTGCAGCCGCCGGTCCAGCCATTGCGGCGTATAGGTCGCCTGGCCGAACAGCGCATAGGACCGGTTGTCGATGGTCGCCGTGGTAAAGCTGCGCGTCAGCGACGACGGGCTGTAGCTGTTGCTGAAATTGCTGCCGCTTTCGGAAAAATAATAGGCGCCCGCCACATATTGCAGGCCGCCGTCCAGCGCGTCGCCGATCAGCTGCACTTCCTGGCTCCACTGGTCCTGCTTCGCGCGGCTGCTATTCTTTTGCAGCGGGTCGGGACCCAGCGCGCCGGTCAGATAATCCTGGTTCTGGAAATTATCCAGTTTGCGATAGCCTGTGATCGACCGCACCGTCAGTGCGTCGCTCGCCGCCCATTCCGCCGTCAGGCTGTGCCCGTCCGCGGTGATGTCGTTTGGCGCCACATCGCGCACCAGCGGGCTGCCCGCTTCCGGCCGGTCGGCCACCAGCGGATGCAGCGGCGAGACCGCGACATAGGTGGGCGTGTCGCCAATCTCCGTGCGATCATAGCTGTAGCGCAGGCTGAACCGGTCGGACGGCTGCCAAAGCACGTCGGCGCGCATCGCTTGTCGGTCCTCGTCGCCCCAACGGTCAATTCCGGTGCCGGGGTTGCGGATGAAGCCGTCCTGCCGCTGCTTCACATAGGACAGCCGGGCCGCGATGGTGTCGCCCAGCGGAATGTTGACCGCCGCCTTGAAGCGCCGGTTGTCATAATTGCCGATCGTCACCTGACCTTTGAATCCGAAGTCGCCAAGGTCGGGTTTGCGGGTGATGAAGTTGATCGCGCCGCCGGTCGCGTTGCGGCCATAGAGCGTGCCCTGCGGGCCGCGCAGCACTTCGATCCGCTCCAGATCGGCAACCTCCATCGCCAGCCCTTGGCTGCGTGCGACATAGACGCCGTCCATATAGACCGCGACGCCGCCATCCTGGGTGATCTGGTCGTCCGCCAGTCCAACGCCGCGCATGAATATCTGCGTCGTGGCGGCATTGTTGGGAAATGGCGTCAGCTGCAGGTTGGGCACCTGCGCGCGCAGGTCGGTCAGTCCGCTTATGCCCTTATTCTCCAGGTCGCGGGCGCTAAACGCCGCTATCGAAATGGGCGTGTCCTGCAACGATTCCTCGCGCTTCTGCGCGGTGACGACAATCTCCTCGATCGCGCCATCCTGCGCCAGCGCCGGCGCGGCAGTCGAACTCATCAGCAAGGCGGCAATGGAACGGGCAAACAGGTGATTCGGCATAGATCCTCCCCGGAAAAACATCAGCCTGGCGGGCGATTTGGCGCGCTTCTCCCCAGGCAGCTGCAAATCTACCTACTAGTCCGTAGATAATGACGCAACTCTTTTCCATCCGCTGGATCATTCATGCAATCGACATTGCCTCCCCCCTCCTCCACCGCATAAGAACATGATGATGACCGCAACCAGACCGACCATCCGCCAGCCCCGCGGCGACGCCACCCGCATCCAGATTCTCGACGCCGCCGAACGCATCTTCGCCGACATCGGCTACGCCGCCGCCCGCCTCGATCACGTGGCGGAAGCAGTGGGAATCCGCCGCCCGTCGATCCTCTATTATTTCACCGGCAAGCAGCAGCTTTATGATGAAGTCGAAGCCGACATCTTCGCCTCCATGCACAGCTTCGTGCTCAACCGGACAGACGGCGTCACGGACCCGATGGAACGATTGCTCGCCCTGCTCGACGCCTGGCTCGATTTCCTGGTAAGCCGCCCCACCGCTGCGCGGATCATCCAACGCCTCATCGCGGACTCCGCCGCCTACGGTAACAACCCAGTACGCTTCTCAGAATCCGCGCTCCAGGACCTGGAGGATGTCGTGGCTACCGGCGTTGCAAGCGGTCAGTTTCAGCCGGTCTCTGCGATGGTTCTGCTCAACACCGTCGCAGGCGGCGCTCTGCATTATGTCTGCAACGCGCATCAACTGGGCCCAACTCGCTCATACGATCCAGCGGCTCCCGCCCAGCTTACAGAATTCCGCTCGATGATGCACCGGCTGGCAAAGGCAGCGGTCGTGCCGCCGGGCTGATGGCGCGCCAGCCCCGACTACACTTGCCTCCACGAATGCCTTTGCGATAGTGGCTTCCGAATAACGATCGCCACTGAGCGATTATCTCCCGTTTATCCGTAAAAAAGGGCAAGGCGTTTCGGTGATGGTGAAGGCTGATTTTATTGTCGTAGGGACAGGCGCTGGCGGCCTGGTAGGCGCAATCTCAGCCAAGCTGAACGGCCTCAACCCGCTGATCATCGAGAAAACCGCACATTGGGGCGGGACGAGCGCACTGTCTGGCGGCGGGGTCTGGATTCCCAACAACCACCTGATGCAGCGCGACGGGGTAGAAGACAGTTTCGACGCCGCCCTTGCCTATATGGAAGCCACCATCGGCGATGTCGGCCCGGCCAGCAGCAGCGAACGCAAGGCGGCCTATCTGAATGTCGGCCCGGAAATGGTAAAGGCTCTTGAGGCGCTGGGCCTGGGCTGGCGCCGTGCCCCCCGATATCCCGACTATCATCAGGACCAGCCCGGCGCGCGGGTAGGCCGCACGCTGGAAGGCGTGAGTTTCGACGGAAAGAAGCTGGGCAACTGGCTCAAGACCATGCGCAAGTCGGACCTCCCGTCGATGGTGATGAGCACCGATGACGCGCCCCAAATTCCAACCATGCTCCGGTCGCTCAAGTCATTTTGGGCCGCGATGCGCATGATAGGGCGGACGCTGGCGTGGCGCGCGCGCGGACGCGAGCCGCTGTCCATGGGAACCACGCTCGTGGCGCAGTTGATGGCCATCGCCCAACGGCTGGAAATCCCTGTCCTGCTGGACACCCCGCTCAAATCCCTGATTCAGGAGGACGGCAAGGTGGTGGGTGTCGTAACCGGCCATGGTGAGACCGAACAACGGATCATGGCGCCACGCGGCGTGCTGCTGGCTACAGGCGGGTTCGCCAAGAACAGCGGTTACCGAAAGCTGTTTCAGGAAGTTGATGGTGAATGGAGCCCGGCAAGCCCAGGCGATACCGGCGACGGCCAGCGGATTGGCGCGGAAATTGGAGCTGAACTCGCCCTGATGGATGCCGCCACCTGGTATCCTGTATCAATCCTGCCGGATGGCACCATCAATGTCGGCATTTGGGAACGCACCTTGCCTGGGTCAATCATCGTGGACGCTTCCGGGCAGCGATATACGAACGAAGCGGCATCCTATGTCAATGCGGGCCGTGCAATGCTGGATCGCGACAAGACCGTGAGCGCAGTTCCCAGCTGGCTCATTTTCGACAATCGCTATCGCAGCCGTTATTTCTTTGGATCAACTCCTCCTGGCGTGAATGGCGAATTTCTGAAAAGCGGTTTCTTCATCAATGCGCCCACGCTCCATCAACTCGCCGATAAGTGCGGGATCAATGCGGACGGGCTGGAGCGAACGGTCCAACGGGTAAACAGCATGGCGATAAGCGGCGTCGATGAAGATTTCGGCCGTGGCGACAATGTCTACGATCAATATTATGGAGATCCTGGGAATCGGCCAAATCCATCCTTTGGTCCCATCGACAAAGCTCCCTTCTATGCCACGCGCTTTTATCCGGGTGACCTCAGCACCAAGGGAGGATTGATGGCGGATGAGCATGCCCGGGTCCTTCGCCCGGACGGCAGCGTCATCGAAGGGCTTTATGCTGCGGGCAACTGCGCCGCTCCCGTCATGGGCAGAACCTATCCCGGCGCAGGCGCAACGCTTGGTCCGGCCATGGTATTTGCATGGATCGCCGGTCGACATGGTGCGTCTAGCGCTGGGTGAACCCTTCCGCCCGGATTGCTGTATGCTCACGCGCCGCCCGACGACCCTGCTATCGTAATCCGCCTTCGCGAAAATCCTTCGCGCTACGACAGGCAGCGATGGGCGTGGCATCAGCATGGATCAGCTTATGCACGCGTTGCGCAAACGGGGGCACCCACCTTTGGTGAGCGCGTTTCCCCAAAACTATCGCGATCCAGCTTTAGCTGTCAGGACCCAGATCTGGCACCCATCCCGCGCCGTTGATGTGCGCGCCCCCATCGACGAACAATGTACTACCTGTAAGGTAGCGCGCGTCTTCGCTGGCCAGGAATAATGCAACGCCGCCGATATCTGCCTCTGGATCACCCATGCGGCCCATCGGATTTCCTGCGGTGGTAGCGGCTGCGATCTCTGGCTCGGCCTTCTGGAATTCCCGATATCCGGCGGATACGGCGGCGGGGCAGATGATATTGGCACAGATGCCGTAGCCCGCCCATTCCCGCGCGGCGCTGCGGGTGTAAGCGCGAAGCGCTTCCTTGCCGACATTATATTCGGCGGTCCCCATATGCGCATTGACGCCATTGAGCGACCCGATGTTGATGATGCGGCCCCAATGTCGGCTGCGCATGTGCGTGAAAGCTGCCTCCATCGACCATTTCGCGGCGTAAAGGCACATGTTCATGCAGGATTCGAATTGCGCGTCGGACAGCGTTTCGATGCGCTGCACTCCTCCGCCGCTAAACGCATTGTTGACCAGCACATCGACAGAACCGAAGCGATCTACACAGGCCTGAACGGCACCGACCACATCGTCCCGCACCGTAACATCACATTTACGGAAATCAGCTTCCACACCGAGACCGCGCAATTCCTCCACAACCTGCACGCCCTTATCGGCATTGAAGTCAGCGACCAGGATAGACCCGCCCTCCTGGGCAAATCGCAACGCGATGCCCCGGCCAATTCCGTCCGCCGCTCCGGTAATTAGCGCCGCACGCCCGGCAAGCCTATTTCCCACGCTCATACGTCGATCTCCTGCATCTGTGATGTCGCTCCCGAGCAAGGTCGAGTAACGGATGGCGATTGTCAACAATCTGCGAATATGATGTATCGTTCAGCGCGATGCCCTCGGGCGAGTGTCGAGCAAGGCCCGACAGAGGCAGAAGGACCATGATTTGATGACAGGTGAGAATGAAGTTCAACGCCCGGTGGCACTAGTCACCGGGGCGACGCGCGGAATCGGCCGGGCAATAGCGATCGCCCTTGGCCGCGCCGGTTTTGCAGTCGCGGTGACCGGGCGCACCATGGCGGAAGGCACGGGGCGCATGGACAGCATGGGTAGCACGCCCGTTCCGGGCAGCGTCGCATCGACCGTGGCAGCGATAGAAGCGGCGGGCGGCCAGGCGATGGGTGCCCGGATCGACCTGCTCGACCGCGAATCCATCGATTCAGGCGTCGCGGCGGTGCTCGACCGCTGGGGTAGGATCGACGTGCTGGTGAACAACGGCATCTATCAGGGGCCGGTCATCCTGCAACCGGTAATGGAAGCCGCGTTGGAGGACGCCGAACGCGCAATCACAGGCAATTTCATCAACCAGTTTTACCTTAGCCGCATCGTGCTGAAGACTATGATCGCGCAGGGATCAGGGCGGATGATCTTCATGACCACATTGTCGTCGGCAGAACCCGCCGCCAAAGCTGCCGGGGTCGGGTTATTCTACCTCGCGCCCAAGGCGGCGTTTAATCGCATCCCGGACCACATCAATTTTGAACATGGGAAGGACGGGATCAGCGCCTTTTTGATCGAACCGCGCTTTACGATGACGGACACATTGCGTGCTGCGATGGGCGACGATGCAGATTCGATCGGACAGGGTGAAGCTGCGCGTGATCCTGAGGAAACTGCACAGACCGTAGTTTGGTTGGCGAGCGATGTGGATGCGCCGAAATATGCGGGGCCGGAAATGATCAATGCGCCGGATTTCCTTTCGGAACGAGGAATTTTGGCGCGGGAATGCATGAAGGAAGCATAGGTTTGTAGCGGTTTTCAGATAATGGGTCGGCAGTCGATCGTTTCGCTGCCGACTCTATTATTGCTGGCTTATTTCCGTGCCTCCAGCCGGACCGGGCCGACCCAGCCGGCGGGGACGGGTTTGAGTTTTTTGTACACCGCGTCGTTGGGATTGATCATCCCGTTTTGCAGCACATTGGCGACGACCACGGTCAGGGCATTGGCGCCCGGTTTGAGAGCCGGGGTCAGGTCGACCCGGAAGGGCGCGGCGATGACCGGTTGCAAGGTGCGGCCATTGACCGTCACGGTGGCGATGTCGTGCACTTGACCGAGGTCGAGCGTGACCCTGGTCCCGGCGGCCAGCCAGCCCGGATCGACGGTGAAGGATCGGCTATAGCTTGCCTGACCCGCGAAACCCGCCAGTTCGGGGACTTCGCGCCAGTCCTTGAGCGACACTGAACCAAAGTCGTGGGTAAAGGGCTGGCGCATGACATGCCCCTTGACCGACAGCGACCAGCCGGTGGCGGGCAGGTCCGCCGAACCGACGAGCGCGGGCGCGGCAACCGTCCGGGGCTGCGTTTTCGGATCGAGGACAAGGAGCGCGCTTTCCCCCGCCGCCAGCGTCAGCGGCACGCGGGTCGCCCCATCAACCGCACCCGCAGATTGCGCCGATATGCTGCCGTCCATCGCGTCCCAGCGCGTCACGCCGCCAATGCCCGGCAGCGATATGTTGACGTTCCGGGCGGCGTCGGCGCGGTTGTGAAGGAAGGTCGCGGTGCGTCCATCGACCCGCCGTTGCACAAAGACCAGGTCGCTGGCGTCGCCGCCAAAACTGAGGTTCGCGGGCACGGAGGCTGCGCGGAGCGCCGCTGAAACTTCGCCCGCTGGCACGACCTTTGCCCCGGCCTTGAGAGCGGCGGCGACAGCCTTGCGGACGCGGGCGTCCCGCGCCTTTGCGTCCGCCAGCCCTTCGTCACGGCTGGGCGCGCGGCCGGTGAAGATGACCGGCAGGCCCGATTTGGCCATGGCGGCAATCGCTTCAGCCGTGTCGGCGCGAATGCCATCGATAGGTGGCAGGACGAGCGCTCCGTAGCGCTGGCCGCCCCTGGACAAGAGCTGCCGTCCCTCGACCTTTGCCTGCGCGATGGAGTCGGGATTGATGCGGTCGAAGTCATAGCCGCTGGCAAGGAACGCCTTTTCCGCCGCCTGCTTGCCAGCGCCATCATCTTCTATGCCGACATAATAGCCATAACGGCCATAGAAATAGGCGACGGGCACCACAGCCTCACCCGCCTGCAATACGGACTGGAGACGGCCGATATAGGCGGCCAGCGTCTTCATGCCGGGCCAGACCGGATTGGTTTCATTGATCGGCCCGCTGAACCCCAAGGCGAAGGGGCTGGGCTGGAAGGCGTGCCAGCCGGGCCAGTCGTCGGCATGGAAACGGTAGTTCATGCCGTGCATGATGATGCTGTTGACGCCGCCCGACAGGATGGTGTCGGCGCGGCGGCGCATTTCGCCGGGCGTCACGTCATAGGGCCGGTCTTTCCACGCGAAACTTTCGGCCGATATGATGGGCCGCCCGTAAAGATGAGCGGCGGAACGGGCAAAGCGCATGAACAGGGGATCGCCGCCATGGGGCAGATCCTCCGTTTCTGGAATATCGGCCAGGCCATAGCCGCGGATGATGTCGAACGCGCCGCCATGCGCCTGAAACTTTGCCTTCAACCCATGGGCATGGTTCCACGCCACGAACGGTTCGATGAACCCGGCGAACATCATGTCGGACACGGTGCGGCGATAATCGGCGCGCACCCGTTCCGCCAGGTCGCTGGCCGATGTGTCGAAATAAGGTGGCGAATAATGTTCGTCCCACGCCTGCATCCAACCGGGCTGCACGACGAAGGGGAGATAGGGGGTCAGGTCATATCCCCGGCGCTTGCGGAATTCGTCGAGAAGTTGCGGACCCCATTGGATGTCCTGCATCAGTTCCAGGCTGTCGACGAAGGTCGATCGCAACCCGGTCGGGTTCCTGCCCAAAGGCGCGCCGACGCGCGCGGCGTGCGCGGCGAAGCCGGTCGGGTCCATATGATCCAGGATCAGTTGCGGCCCCTGCCCTGCCGCGCCCAGCACGCCGACATCGGCGGCATATTGGCGAAAGACGAAGACCTGCCAGTCGCCCGGCGGCGGCGTCCAGTCGAGCGTGCCGTCGTCGTTCAGCCGGTCGGTCAGCACAATGCGGCTGGCCGGGTCCAATGTGCCCGAAGTCAGCACGTCGCTCCACGGAGAGATCGTCAGGCCCATGGCGCCAGGGCGCTTCACAAGATCGGGCGCGCTGCCCTTCATCGCGACGACGGCGACCGTCCGCGCGCGGGCATCAAGCCGCTTGCCCCAGTCGGCGACCTTTGGGTCCTTGACGCGGGCATCCAGGAAGTTGAGCGCGCCCAGCCGCCGCGTCCGTTTTGGCAATGTCACCTTGATGGGGCCGGATTGACCGCCCTTCACCTCGGTACGGGCCATGCTGAGTTCGGTGAACGCCTTTTCCGGGGGAATGGCAAAGCCGCCGCCCGACGGCCAGGAGGACCCAAGCGTATAGTCCAGCGTCAGGCCCGCCGCCTTTGCCGCCTCCCGTGCTGTGCGCAAATGGGCGAAGAAACTGGGTTCGCCATAGTTGTTCACGGCGACCTTTTCTTCCGGGGTCAAGGTCACGAAACCGGGGGTGAACGACGCCACTTCCGCGCCACCAAAGCCATTGTCCGCCATCAGCCGGACCTCTCGCGTCAATTCCGCGTCGGTGACGGCGTCGCCCGGCCACCACCAGCGCAGACGGGGCCGCGCCTCGACAGCCGGGGTCTTGAACCCATCTTCAAGGGTCTGCGTCCAGCCTGTCGTGACTGTCGTGGCGAACATCGCCGTTGCGGCGAGCAAACCGCCCATTGCCCTGCTGTTCAAAATGTCGCCTCCAAATTGATCGGTTGCGTTCAATAAAACATAAGGTTCTGGTGAACGCCAGAGCAGGCTGAAAATCAATCATGCGCGCAGGAAACAACCGCAGGAACATTGCGGATCGTTACGGCTTGATATCGCAACCGCCAGAATGGGGAGCAAGCGTGTGAATCGATGGCAATGGGCAATTGCGCTGCTCACGCGCAGAATGTGGTTTCGGGCATCGCTTTTTTGCCTGTTCGCCGTGGCGCTGGCGCTGGCAGGCGCGCTGATCGGAGAGGCGATTTCCTACGATTTCGCGACAAAGGTCGGCGCGAAGGCGGTGGACAATATTCTGAACGTGCTGGCCACCAGCATGTTGGCGGTCACGACATTTTCCCTGACGGCAATGGTGTCCGCCTATGCCGGGGCGACCAGCAACATCACCCCGCGCGCCGTGCAACTGCTGGTCGATGATGTGACGGCGCAAAATGCGCTCGCGACCTTTCTTGGCAGCTTCCTGTTCGCGATCGTGGGGATCATCGCACTGTCGACCGGAATTTACGGCGAAACCGGCCGCGTCATCCTGTATGCGGGGACGGTTCTGGTGATCGTGGTGATCGTCATCACATTTCTGCGATGGATTGAGCATATCACCCGATTTGGCCGGGTCGGCGATACCATCGACCGAGTGGAAAGGGCCGCGACCGCCGCAGCAGGCGCGATGGGGCAAGGGTTATGTTTTGGACCGCGCCCGGCAGAGCCTGTCCCCGATGGCGCGACCCTGATCCGCCATTCCAAAATCGGTCGCGTGACCCATGTCGATACCGACGCCATCGCCAAAGTGGCTGACGAAACTGGCGCGCCTGTCATGCTGACCGCCCTGCCCGGCAATGTGATCGAGCCGTGGCGTCCGCTGGCCTGGACCGCGGCCACGCTGGATGACAAGTTGGAGGAGTGCATAAGGGAGGCATTCACCATTTCGCACAATCGGGCCTATGATCATGATCCCCGGTTTGGCCTGGTCGTGCTGTCCGAAATCGGATCGCGGGCGCTGTCCCCGGCGGTGAACGATGGCGGGACTGCCATCGCCGTATTGGAAGCGGGCACCCGCGTCCTGGCCGCGATGCTTCGCCTGGAGGCTGAGCCCAAGGAGGAAGGGGAGAAGGAGAAGCAAACGGGCGTGCGCGTCCCGCCATTCGCATTTTCAGACCTGCTGGAAGACCTGTTCCACCCCATCGCGCGTGATGGCGCGGGGTCGGTCGAAGTCGGCATCCGTCTGCAAAAGTCACTCGCGGCGCTGCAGGTGATTGCGCCCGAAGCGCGATCCGACTGCCGGGACGCAGCGCGCGATGCCCTGGAGCGGGCCTGCGCGGCATTGACCAGCGAAAAGGATCGGGAACGGGTGAAGCGCGTCCACTATCGATTCTGGCACGGCGGCCTGGACGCGGGAAGTTCGCGTCCAGGCTGAGCGATCCCCTTCCCCTTCAGTGGGCGGCGGGTAGTGCTTCCGCGTCCATTTTGTCGTGCGTGGCGAAGCGTTCGACCATCGACGCGCTAGCCTCATTCAGGCCCACGACTTCGACGACCGTGCCCGCTCGGCGGAATTTCAGGACGGCCTTGTCAAGCGTGCCCACCGCCGAAATGTCCCAGAAATGCGCGGCGCTGACGTCGATGATGACGCGGTCGAGCGGTTCCTTGTAATCGAAGGACGAGGTGAAACTGTCTGCCGAGGCAAAGAACAGCTGACCCGCGACGCGATAGGTGCGCGCCTTGCCATCGGCGGACAGGTCGGAGCTGACCGTGAAAAGCCGCTTCACCTTGCTGGCGAAGAACAGCCCCGACAGGATGACGCCCGCAAGCACGCCTTGGGCAAGGTCACGTGTCCACACGACGATGACGACCGTTGTGATCATCACCACAGAAGACTGCCAGGGATGGTGGCTAATGTCCCGGATCGAACGCCAGCTGAAGGTGCCGATGGAGACCATGATCATGACCGCGACGAGCGCTGGCATGGGAATACGCGCGACCAGCGGGCCAAGAACGACGATCAGGAACAGCAGGAACGCACCCGCGACGAAGGTCGACAGGCGGGTCGATCCGCCCGATTTCACATTGATGACCGACTGGCCGATCATGGCGCAACCGCCCATGCCGCCCAGGAATCCGGTCACGAAATTGGCGATGCCCTGCCCCTTCATTTCCCGACGCTTGTCCGAACCGGTGTCGGTCAGGTCGTCCACGATCTGCGCCGTCAGCATCGATTCCAGCAGGCCCACCGCCGCCATCGTCAGCGAATAGGGCAGGATGATCTGCAAGGTTTCCAGCGTCAGCGGCACGTTGGGGATGAGGAAGGTCGGCAGGGACGACGGCAGGTTGCCCATGTCGCCAACCGTGTTGACGTTCAGCCCGCCATAGATGGCCATGATCGTCAGGATGATGATCGCCACCAGCGGCGAAGGCACGGCCTTGGTCAACCGGGGGAACAGATAGATGATGGCAAGGCCACTGGCGACCATCGCATAGGTGACCCAGGTCACCCCCGTCAGTTGGGGAAGCTGGGCAATGAAGATCAGGATCGCGAGCGCGTTGACGAACCCGGTGATAACCGAACGCGACACATATTGCATCAACAGGTCCAGCCGCAGGAAACCGGCTGCGACCTGGACGACGCCCATCAGGACCGTGGCGGCGAACAGATATTCGATGCCATGCGTGCGAACCAGCGGGGTGACCAGGACCGCAACGGCAGCGGTCGCGGCGGAAATCATGCCGGGGCGACCGCCCACGAAGGCCGTAATGACGGCGATGGAGAAAGAGGCATAGAGGCCGACGCGGGGATCGACCCCGGCGATGATCGAAAAGCCGATGGCTTCCGGTATCAGCGCCAGGGCGACGACGATCCCGGCAAGGATGTCCGCGCGCGGATTTACGAACCATTCGCGTTTCAGCGAGGCGATGGATGTCATTTCAAGGAACCTGCAGACTGGCTAGCGGGGCATCGCGGCGATGGCGCGGCGACTCTTCAAACTCGGAGAAGCGAAGCCCAATTTCGCTAATGGTTATCCCGGGGATAGGCGCCGGGCCGAGCCACCCGGCATTGCCGGGTCCAACGGATGCGGGTCCCTAACGCGTGGGCGCATGTGTCACAAGGCGAAAATAGGGATGAGGCGTGGTCAACTGGTTCGATAATTCTGCATCCTTCGAAATTTTATTGACGGTTTTGAGGGGTAGTCATATTTCGATGATTATCGAATCAAGGATAGGCGATGGAACAGGACAAGGCTGTCGCAGCGCTCGCCGCGCTTGCGCAGGATACGCGGCTGTCGGTATTCCGGCTGCTGGTGAAGGCTGGTCCCGATGGCATGATCGCAGGGTCGGTGGCAGAGGCGATGGGCGTTCCTCCATCGACCATGTCGCACCATCTGGCCAAGCTGGAGCAGGCGGGGCTGGTCACGTCATGGCGGACCAGTCGGCTGATCCATTATGCCGCGGACTATGCCGGGATGCAGGGCCTGCTCACATTCCTGATGGCGGATTGTTGTCAGGGTGATCCCCGCGCCTGTTCGGACATGGTGTCCGCCATCGCCTGCGCCCCCGTTGCGCAAGGAGCCTGATCATGACCGCTGATATCATCATCTACCACAATCCCGAATGCGGCACGTCGCGCAACGCGCTGGCGATGATCCGCAATGCAGGGGTCGAGCCGCATGTCGTCGAATATCTGAAAACCCCGCCTTCGCGCGCGATGCTGGAAAGCCTGATCGCGCGCGCCGGGATGGGCGCCCGCGCCCTGCTGCGTGAAAAGGGCACGCCTTATGCCGAACTGGGCCTGGGCGATGAAAGCCTGTCCGACGGCGCGCTGGTCAATGCGATGATGGCCCATCCGGTCCTGATCAACCGCCCGCTGGTCGTGTCGCCGCTGGGCGTGAAGCTGTGCCGCCCGTCGGAAGAGGTGCTGGACCTGATCCCCGCAGCACAGCGCGGGGCTTTTGCGAAAGAGGACGGCGAACTGGTGGTCGACGAGGCTGGCCAGCGCGTGAGCGTTGGCGACGCCGCGCAGCGGACCAACCGCTGATGACCGCGACCAGCCGGCCGCGACTGTCGTTCCTCGACCGATATCTTACCTTGTGGATATTCCTTGCGATGGGGCTGGGCGTCGCACTGGGATCCATGATCACGGGGTTGCCCGACGCCATCAACCGCCTGTCATGGGGCACGACCAATATCCCCATCGCCATCGGCCTAATCCTGATGATGTACCCGCCGCTTGCCAGGGTGCGTTACGAGGAACTGCCGCGCGTGTTCGAGGACAAGCGGGTGCTGGCGATGTCCCTGATCCAGAACTGGATCATCGGCCCGGTGCTGATGTTCGCCCTGGCCATCATCTTCCTGCGCGACGAGCCGGAATATATGACCGGCCTGATCCTGATCGGTCTGGCGCGATGCATCGCCATGGTCATCGTCTGGAACCAGCTGGCCAAGGGCGACAATCAATATGTGGCTGCTCTGGTTGCGTTCAATTCGATCTTTCAGATCCTGTTTTTCAGCGTTTACGCCTGGTTGTTCCTGTCCGTCCTGCCGCCGCTGTTCGGTCTGGAAGGGAGCGTCATCGATGTCAGTTTCTGGACCATCGCAGAAGCGGTCGGCATCTATTTGGGCATTCCATTCCTGGCGGGCTATCTGACCCGCAAATGGCTGGCCGCGGCCAAGGGGCGGGACTGGTATGAGGGCGTGTTCCTGCCCAGGATCGGCCCGGTCACGCTGATCGCCCTGCTGTTCACCATTGTCGCCATGTTCAGCCTGAAGGGGAGCGAGATCGTGACATTGCCGGGCGACGCCATTCGCATCGCCATCCCCTTGAGCATCTATTTCGTGGTGCAGTTCACGATCAGTTTCGCCATGGGCAAGCTGATCGCCAGCGACTATCCGCGCACCACAGCGGTCGCGTTCACCGCGGCGGGCAATAATTTCGAACTGGCCATCGCCGTCGCCATCGCCGCCTATGGGCTGGCGTCGCCGGTCGCCTTTGCAGCCGTCATCGGGCCGCTGGTCGAGGTGCCGGTGCTGATCCTGCTGGTGAACGTCGCCTTTTGGTTCGGGCGGCGCTGGTTCCCCGATAGCGTGCCCGTGGGGAAACAGATATGAATGCGATGGCGGCGCCTTATTTCTGAGCATGGGCGCAGACGGGGATATCGATCGATCAAGAAGGCGTTATGCAAGACGCGCAAGTCGCGTGTATGACAAGTCAATTCTGCTGATCCCCCGGTGCCCCCATGCCTGAATCGATGACGCCTCCCCGGAAAGATCGCGCTGGCGACGATCTGGACTTTTTGACCGGCGGTGGGGAGATGGGCGCGCGCATCAGGGCGCATGACTGGTCGAAAACGGCGCTGGGACCGCCCGAAACCTGGCCGCAATCGTTGCGGTCCGCCCTGTCGATATGCCTTCATTCCAGCTTTCCGACCGCCATTTACTGGGGGCTGGACCTGCATATTCTCTACAATGACGCGTGGGCGCCCATTCCTGCCGAGCGGCATCCGGGCGCCCTGGGTCGGCCCGCGAGGGAAGTGTGGACCGACATCTGGGACGTTGTCGGCCACCAGTTCGAACAAGTGCGCCGGACCGGCGAAGGCTATGCGACATATGACCAGATGTTGCCGATGGTCAGGGCGGGCGTCGCTCAGGAAACCTACTGGAATTACAGCTTCACGCCGATCCGCGGCGAAGATGGCACGGTTGCCGGTGTCTTCAACCAGGGGCATGAAACAACTGCGCGCATCATGAGCGAGCGACGCGCGCTGGCCGAGCGCGAGCGATTGCGGCGCATGTTCGACCAGGCCCCCGGTTTCATGGCGATGCTGCAGGGCGAGGAGCATATATTCGAGCTGGCGAACGATGCCTACATCAGGCTGATCGGCCGCGCCGACGTGCTGGGCAAATCGGTGCGCGAAGCCCTGCCCGATGTGGAGGGGCAAGGCTATTTCGAGTTGCTGGACAAAGTCTATGAATCCGGGGAACCCTATGTCGGCAGCGCGGTCCCGGTCGAGTTGCAGCGCACCGACGGCGAACCTGTCGAACGCCGTTTCGTCGACATTGTCTATCAGCCGATCACCGACGCACAGGGACAGGTCACGGGTATTTTCGTCGAAGGGTCCGACGTTACCGAGCGGGTCGACGCGGAAGCGCGGCTTCGCGACCTGAATGAAACGCTGGAACGACGCGTCGCCGATGCGCTGGCGGAACGCAAGGTGTTCGCCGACCTGTTCGAAACCACCAGCGCGCTGGTGCAGATACTGGACCGCGATTATAAATTCCTGGCCATCAACGCCGCATCCACGGATGAATATCAACGCATATACGGTGTCAGGCCTGCTGCTGGCGACAATGTGCTGACGCTGCTGGAAAATACACCCGCCCGTGACGGGATCGAGGCGCTGTGGGCGCGCGTGCTGGCGGGAGAGGATTTCAACCAACTTTCGGAATTCACCTATCTGGACGGTGGACGGCACTGGTACGATATGAAGTTCGCCCCCGTGAGGTTGCCCGATGGCGAGATTATCGGCGCAAGCCTGTTCGGATATGATGTCACCGCGCGCGTCCATGAACAGGAGCAACTGGCCAAGGCCGAATCCGCCCGCCGGGAAGCGGACGCCCTGTACCGCGCCTATTTCGAAAATACGGCCGAAGCGCTGTTCGTGATTGGCGTGGGCGACGATGGCGGCTTCACGATCGAAGA
>CAMPHJ010000026.1 GCA_946885845.1 uncultured Sphingobium sp.
CGACCGAAAGCTCGATCCTGGTCACCGGCATCAAGGTCATCGACCTTCTCGCCCCATACGCAAAGGGCGGCAAGATCGGTCTGTTCGGCGGCGCGGGCGTCGGCAAGACGGTTCTCATCCAGGAACTGATCAACAACATCGCAAAGGGCCATGGCGGCACCTCGGTCTTCGCTGGCGTGGGTGAACGCACCCGCGAAGGCAACGACCTGTATCACGAATTCCTCGACGCCGGCGTTATCGCCAAGGACGCCGACGGCAACGCCATCAGCGAAGGTTCGAAGGTTGCGCTGGTCTATGGCCAGATGAACGAGCCTCCGGGCGCCCGTGCACGCGTCGCCCTGTCGGGCCTCACCATCGCGGAATATTTCCGCGACCAGGAAGGCCAGGACGTGCTGTTCTTCGTCGACAACATCTTCCGCTTCACCCAGGCGGGCGCGGAAGTGTCGGCTCTGCTGGGCCGTATTCCTTCGGCCGTGGGCTACCAGCCGACGCTCGCCACCGACATGGGCGCGCTGCAGGAACGCATCACCTCGACCAACAAGGGTTCGATCACCTCGGTTCAGGCCGTGTATGTTCCCGCGGACGATTTGACCGATCCGGCGCCCGCGACCTCGTTCGCTCACTTGGACGCCACCACCGTTCTCAACCGCGCCATTTCGGAACTGGGCATCTATCCGGCGGTCGATCCGCTGGACTCGACCAGCCGCGTTCTGGAGCCCCGCGTCGTGGGCCAGGAACATTATGAAACCGCCCGCGCGGTTCAGTCGATCCTTCAGAAGTACAAGTCGCTGCAGGACATCATCGCGATCCTGGGCATGGACGAGCTGTCGGAAGAGGACAAGCTGACCGTCATGCGCGCCCGCAAGATCCAGAAGTTCCTGTCGCAGCCCTTCCACGTCGCCGAAGTCTTCACCGGCATCTCGGGCAAGTTCGTCCAGATCGAAGACACGGTGAAGTCGTTCAAGGCCGTGGTCGAAGGCGAATATGACCACCTGCCCGAAAACGCCTTCTACATGGTCGGCGGCATCGACGAAGCCGTGGAAAAGGCAAAGAAGCTGGCTGCCGAAGCAGCGTAAACTGAACCAGAGACTAGCCCCTCCCTTTCAAGGGAGGGGTTGGGGTGGGTGGCGAGCAAAGCGAACCGGCTACCTATCCCGATAAGTTGCAGGCGATGCTTGCGCAATCGCACCCACCCCCTGCCCCTCCCTTGAAAGGGAGGGGGGAGAGTTACAGATGGCACTGCATTTCGAACTCGTGACCCCGGAAAAGCTCGTCCGCTCGGCAGAAGTCTATCAGGTCGTCGTTCCCGGCACCGATGGCGACTTCGGCGTGCTGGAAGGCCACGCGCCGTTCATGTCGACCGTCCGCGACGGCACGATCCAGATTTTCGCCGCCGCAGGTTCCACGCCCGAAGTCATCCCGGTTCAGGGCGGCTTTGCGGAAGTGAATGAAAAGGGCCTGACCGTCCTTGCGGAACATGTCGGCTAACGCGACCCTCATCTGACTATTCTCGCCCCTTGGTGAGATGAAAAGGCCGCTTTCCGATGGGAAGGCGGCCTTTTTCCTTACGCTTCCCCCCTCGCACTCGTACCGGCCACCGCCCAGCGCCGCTCGCCCCGACGACGCGCCCGTCCGCCCGACGCCATTAGCCATTTGTCAAAGTTTCCGCCCTATTCACCATTGCAGCCAAATGGGATCAGCCTGTTTCTGCACGGCTGGGCTGATCGGAATATGTCGGCGGAGAATTATGAGCGCGTTTGGACGGAAAAATGGACCCGCCGGTATCAAGCCGGGATTTGGCGTAGCCCGCCCGATGCACAGCGGCGGCGGTGCCCCACGTGAGGAAGTGCGCGGCGGCGATCAGTTCCCACCGCTCGACATGGCGCCCCTGCCCGCTGAATCGCCCCTCGATCCGCTTTCCGAACCGACCGGCCAGGTCCTGCGCAATGCCGACGCCATGCAGCGCCTGTCGGATCGCGCCAATGCCGAACATATCGCCGATGCCGGCCCGCAGGGTTTCGAAGCGTCGGTCCACAAAATCAAGGAACAGGTGCTTCCCCGCCTGCTCGAACGCGTCGACCCGGAAGCCGCCGCGACGCTCAGCAAGGATGAACTGGCGGAGGAATTCCGCCCGATCATCATGGAAGTGCTCGCCGAACTGAAGCTGACGCTCAACCGCCGCGAACAGTTCGCGCTGGAAAAGGTGCTGGTCGACGAGCTTCTCGGCCTCGGCCCGCTCGAAGAATTGCTGGCCGACCCGGACGTCACCGACATCATGGTCAACGGCCCGGAACAGACCTACATCGAAAAAAAGGGCAAGCTCCAGATCGCGCCGATCCAGTTCCGCGATGAAGAGCATCTGTTCCAGATCGCCCAGCGGATCGTGAACAAGGTAGGCCGTCGCGTCGATCAGACCACGCCACTGGCCGACGCCCGCCTGCCCGACGGCTCTCGCGTCAACGTCATCGTGCCGCCGCTTAGCCTGCGCGGCACCGCCATCTCGATTCGTAAATTCTCGGCCAAACCGATCACCATCGACATGCTCGCCCAGTGGGGCGCGATGAGCCAGAAAATGGCGACCGCGCTCAAGATCGCGGGCGCGTGCCGTTTCAACATCGTCATTTCGGGCGGCACCGGTTCGGGCAAGACCACCATGCTCAACGCCCTGTCAAAGATGATCGACCCCGGCGAACGCGTGCTGACCATCGAGGACGCCGCTGAACTTCGCCTGCAACAGCCGCACTGGCTGCCCCTGGAAACCCGTCCGGCGAACCTGGAAGGCCAGGGCGCGATCAGCATCGGCGACCTGGTCAAGAACGCCCTGCGTATGCGTCCTGACCGCATCATCCTGGGCGAAATTCGTGGCGCGGAATGTTTCGACCTGCTCGCCGCGATGAACACCGGCCATGATGGCTCCATGTGTACGCTCCACAGCAACAGCCCGCGCGAATGCCTGGGCCGTATGGAAAACATGATTCTGATGGGCGACATCAAGATCCCGAAGGAAGCGATTTCCAAACAGATCGCTGACTCGGTCGACCTGATCGTGCAGGTAAAGCGCCTGCGCGACGGTTCGCGCCGCGTCACCAATCTGACCGAAGTCATCGGCATGGAAGGCGACGTCATCGTCACCCAGGAACTGTTCAAGTTCGAATATCATGACGAAGATGAAAATGGCCGGATCGTGGGCGAATATCGCTCCATGGGCCTGCGTCCCTACACGCTGGACAAGGCGCGGCAGTTCGGATTCGACCAGCCTTTCCTGGAAGCCTGCCTCTAATAAGGTTGCGCGCAAACGCTATGAACGGCACATCGGACGCCCCCCGCCATGGAGAGTCCGATGAACCGCCTCGTCCGCATCAGCATATTGTCCGCAGGCCTCGCCCTGCCCCTCGCCCCGGCGACCGCCCAGCATGAAGGCCATGCCGATCATGCTGCCCATATCGCGGCCGATCCCATCGCCGCCGCGGTGGCATCCCCCACCCGCACGCCCGCCAATGTGAGCCGCGATACCTACCGCCATCCGGTCGAAACGCTGCGCTTCTTTGGCGTGACGCCGCAGCAGACGGTGGTGGAATATGCGCCCAGCGGCGGCTGGTACACCGAAATCCTGGCGCCACTGCTACAGGACAAGGGCAAGCTGATCGCGCTCCAGCCCAGCGGACGTTATCTCGACCGATATAAAGGCTTCCTCGCGGCGAGCCCCGCCGCCTATGCCAAGGTAAAGCTCGTCGCCTTTCCCGAAGATGCCGCGACGATAGCGGCTGGCAGCGTCGATACCGTGCTGACGTTCCGCAACACCCACAATATAGTGATGTCCGGGACTGAGGCATCGACCTTCAAGACCTTTTACAATGTCCTGAAACCTGGCGGCATATTGGGCATTGTCGACCACCGCCTGCCGGAAGCTAGCGACGGAGCCCTGGAAAAACGCAGCGGCTATCTCAAAACCTCCACCGTCCGCCGGATCGCCGAAGCCGCAGGTTTCGAATATGTCGGATCGTCGGAGATCAACGCCAATGCAAAGGACAGCGCGGACTGGCCCAAGGGCGTATGGACCCTGCCACCCACTCTCAGTCATGGCGACATGGACAAGGCGAAATATCAGGCCATCGGCGAAAGCGATCGCATGACGCTGAAATTCCGCAAGCCACTATAGAGCACCCCAAAATACCGACCGCCCTGCAGAAAGGACAGCAGGGCGGTTGCGCAAATACGTCGCCGCACTAAGGCAGGGCAATGCCCGCCGATTTGACCCAACCGCGCCCGCACAGGCCATTTCTGGGCATGGCCCTGCGCCTGTTCGGGGTCGTTTGCGTGTCCGTGATGTTCATCGCGGGGCGGGCTGCCGATGCCCGTGGCGTCCACATTTTCGAAACGCTGTTCTACCGGCAGGCGCTGTCGATGCCGGTCGTATTGACGTGGATCGCCCTGACCACGGGCCTTGGCTCCATCCGCGTGCGCAGGGTCGGGGCGCATGCCACCCGAATGGTGGTCGGCGTGACGGGCATGGCGCTCAATTTCCTGTCCTACATCCTGCTGCCACCTGCCGAAGCCGTAACCATCGGCTTCACCATGCCCATTTTCGCCACCATATTATCGGCCACCATCCTGAAGGAAAAGACAGGCATCCACCGATGGGGTGCCGTATTGGTCGGCTTTATGGGTGTGCTGGTCACGCAGCGGCCTGACGCGGGCGAGCTATTTTCCCTGGGTGTCGTCGTCGCCATCGCCGCCGCTTTCATGACCGCATGCGTCAGCCTGATCTTGAGAAAACTCGGCCGATTGGAAGACCCCGGCACGATCGTCCTCTGGTATACCGTCCTCTCGCTTCCCCCACTGGGCCTTGGCGCGATACTTTATGGTGGAGCGCACGACGCCGTCACCTGGGGTCTGCTGGCGCTGATAGGGATCAGTGGAGGCGTGGCCCAAATCTGCCTGACTGCCGCATTGCGATGGGCGCCGGTATCGGTGGTCCTGCCCATGGAATATTCCAGCATATTGTGGATAGCGCTGCTCGGCCTGCTGATCGGTCAGGGCTGGCCGCCAGCCGCCACCTGGGTCGGGGCGGCGCTGATCATCGCCAGTGGCCTTTACATCGCGTGGAGAGAACATCTCCACAGCCGCAAACCAGCCTCAGCCTAGCAGTTCCGCGTCCAGGCTGATGTCGGCGTTCAGCAGTTTCGACACGGGACAGTTCGCCTTGGCATTCGCTGCCAGTTCCTGGAACCGATCATCGTCGATCCCCGCTATCGTCGCCTTCAACGTCAGCTTGCTCGCCGTGATCGCAAAGCCGTCATCCTGTTTTTCCAGCGTGACCACGGCGTTGCTTTCCATCTTCTCTGCCGTAAAGCCCGCCTCGCCCAATATCTTCGACAGCGCCATGGTGAAGCAGGACGCATGCGCTGCGGCGATCAATTCTTCGGGGTTGCTGCCCGGCACGCCTTCGAATCGGGTCGCAAATCCGTAAGGATGCGCGGCCAGCGCACCGCTTTGCGTGGATATGGTGCCCTTGCCGTCCTTCAGTCCGCCGCTCCACACGGCCGATCCGCTACGATTGATCTTCACCCTATCCTCCTGTGTCATTCGGAAAAGGAACTCGGTCGCGTCCGCCAAGTTTCACAATGATAGCCGAATATCTTGCCGGAGAGTGACGATGACTGACGCAATGACCGAAAATCCCGGCGATCTGATCGCATCGGACCGGGTTGAAGGGACCGCCGTCTACAATCGCGATGGTGAACGGCTGGGCCATATTTCCAACTTCATGGTGGACAAGCTCAGCGGCCAGGTCCGCTACGCCGTGCTATCCTTTGGCGGCATATTGGGGCTGGGACAGGATCATTATCCCCTGCCCTGGTCCATGTTGAATTATGAAACGGACAAGGGCGGCTATGTCGTCGACCTTAGCCGTGAAACACTCGACAGCGCGCCAAAGCATCTGCCGGGCGAACGGCCAGATTACACCGACGCCTATGGCCGCAGCGTATTCCAATATTACGGACTCATATACCCCTGGTGATAACCGCCAACTGACGAAGGAAGGGCCCGGAACCATCGCGTTTCCGGGCCCTTTATCGTGACGTCCCAGCGCCGCATCGGACTGCCCATATTTCGCCACATTCTGCCGCGACACTATTGTCTACTAGATAAATAGAGTTACGTTGAGATCGAACCAAGGGACGAGGAGTTGACCATGGATCGATTCGGACATCCGGGCGATGCCCGCCAGCCGGTGGTCTTGACCATACCGGGCCTCAACAACAGCGGATCGGGCCATTGGCAGACCTGTTGGGAAAATATGCGGGGCGACTGCCAGCGCGTGGACCTTGGCAGCTGGGCCAGCCCGACTCGCAATAGCTGGGTAACACGGCTGGACGCGGCAATCCGGGAAGTGGACGGCCCCATCATATTGGCCGCGCACAGCCTTGGCTGCCTTGCCGTCGCCTGGTGGGGCGCCTTGCAAAGCCAGGCTTATGGATGGCCGGTAACGGGCGCATTGCTGGTCGCCCCGCCCGATTGCGACCGCATGGAAACGCCGGAAACGATCGGCGGATTTGGCCCCACCCCGCGGGCGCAGCTGCCCTTTCCTTCCATCGTGGTGGCCAGCCGCGATGACCCTTATATCTTCTTCGAACGCGCCCACAGCATCAGCAAGAACTGGGGCAGCAGCTTCGTCGATGCTGGTCGCTGCGGTCATATCAACGCCGACTCCATGCTGGGCGACTGGACCTTTGGCCAGGCTTTGCTGGAAGGGTTGATCGATAACGCGCATGACCAGGCGGCGGCCATGCGTCACATGCGCCCTGCAATCCCCCTTGCGCACCAGGAACGCAGGGCCATCGCGATGCGAAGCGCTGGCTGACCAGACGGGGCGACAAGATGAACTTGCACACCCCATAATATTGCTTCTTTGTCTACTAGTTTGGTTGAGTTAAGAGGGCGTCGAGGTGTTTATGACTGAAAATCTCTCCATCGAATCCGCCTGCAATGCCCGGCCTGTCGGGCAACGTCATGACATCGCCCTCAGCATCGCAAAGCTGCGGGATGTTCTGGAAGCACTCCGCTTCGGATCGGTCACCCTGACCGTCCACGATGCGCGGGTGGTACAGATCGAAGTTACGGAAAAGACGCGCCTTACGGCCTGACCGGCTGCGGGCGCATAATCCGGGTTGCAAACCGACGCCGCCGGGCAGGCGGCGATGACCGGCGGCAAGGGTGGCCGCCACTGCCTGACACCATTTGGACAATCGGCTTTGACCGGATCACCGGAAAGGTCGCGATCAACATTTCGCCGGACATCCGGAAGGGGAATCTTATGATTGCGCGTTTCCTGTTGCTCGCCAGCGTGGCGAGCACCTCCATCATTGCGTCCAGCGCTCAGGCTGAAGATGTGGCCCAGCCAGCAGCCGACACCGCCGCCGACCAGACCAGCCCGCGTGGTGACGTAATCATCGTCACCGCCCGCCGCCGCGCCGAAACCGCGCAGGAAGTGCCGCTGGCGATCTCCGTCATCAAAGGCGACAGCATCGAAGCCACCGGCAACTTCAACGTGGTAAAGCTTCAGCAGCTCGCGCCAACGCTTCAGGTCTATACGACCAATCCGCGCAACACGTCCGTCAACATCCGTGGCCTGGGCGTGCCGTTCGGCCTTACCAGCGACGGATTTGAACAGGGCGTCGGCATCTATGTCGACGACGTCTATAATTCGCGCGTCGCCGCCGCGACCTTCGACTTTCTGGACGTTTCGCAGGTTGAAGTGCTGCGCGGCCCCCAGGGCACGCTCTATGGCAAGAACACGACCGCTGGCGCGATCAACATCACGACCAACCAGCCGACCTTCGATTTCGAAGGCCGCGCGGAACTGAGCGTGGGCAACCTGAACTACCGGCAGGCGAAGGCCGCCATCTCCGGCCCATTGTCCGACACGGTCGCAGCGCGTCTGGCGGTCGCCGCCACCAGCCGCCGGGGCACTCTCTACAATGTGACCTCTCAACGCTGGATCAACGAACAGGACAATCTGGGCCTTCGCGGCCAGCTGCTGTTCCAGCCGAACGATGATCTCAGCATCACATTGTCGGGCGACTATAGCAGGCAGGACCCGGAATGCTGCGGCACCACCTTCGTCCGCGTCGGCCGCACGCAGCGTCCGCTCAACCGGCAATATGATGCGATTATCGCAGGCATCAACGCAGCCAATCCGGGCCGCAACTATGCCGTCCCCAGCCGCAATCCCTACGACCGCCTGACCGACCTCGATTCCAGCCTGAATGCGGGGAACAAGATCGGCGGCGTGTCGGCGCGGGTAAAATGGGACATCGGCCCCGGTACGCTGACCTCTGTCACGGCCTGGCGCTTCTGGGACTGGAAGCCGGAAAATGACCGCGACTTCACTGGACTGTCGGTTGTTTCCCGCTCGCAGAACCCGTCGCAGCAGGATCAGTACAGCCAGGAATTCCGCTACAATTACGACGGTGAAAAGATCGACTTCGTGGCCGGTCTGTTCGGCTTCAAACAGCGTATCGACACCCAGGGCACGGAACAGCAGGGCCTGGACGCAACGCGCTTCAGCCTGTCGCCGTCCGCCGATCCGGCCAATCCCTACAACCGGCCTGAGGTTCTGGCCGGTCTGACCGCCAGCAACACCCAATATCTGAAAAGCAGCAGCGCCGCGCTGTTCGGGCAATTGAGCTGGCATGTGAACGACGCGCTGACGATTCAGCCGGGCGCTCGCCTCAACTATGACAAGAAATCGGGCTTCTATCAGCGCGTCGTCACCAACGGTCAGGGACAGGTCATTTCCTGCACGCCCACGCCGCCATCCGGCTCCGATCTGGCGGCCCAGTGCGGCGTGTACCAGCCGCAGGTCAGCGCGCCGTCCGACAGCGCGTGGAATTTTACATACGACATCAACGTCAATTACAAGATCGCACCGGACATCCTGGCTTATGCAACCTATGCCAAGAGCTTCAAGACGCTGGGCATCAACCAGAACGGCTTGCCGTTGAACGCCGACAACAGCGTCAACACCGACGCAGGCACGGTCAAGCCGGAATCAGTCCACCATTATGAAGTCGGCCTGAAGACCCAGTTCTGGAACCGCCGGGCGACCTTCAACATCACCGCCTTCCGCACGGAGATCAAGAATTTCCAGGCGACGGTGAATGGCGGTCAGTTCGGCACGGTCCGGGGCTATCTTGCCAATGCGGAACAGGTCCGGTCGCAGGGCATCGAAGCCGATTTCAAGATTGTCGCCAGCGACCGCTTCACCGCCTATGCCAACGCTGCCTACACCGACGCCAAATATAAGGAGTTCACCAACGCGCCGTGCCCGCCTGAACTGTCCGGCGGCCCGTCCCAGCCCGGTGGCGCGACCCCTGATTACTCGCAACCGGGCGTTCCGGGCGCGCCCAGCCCCCGTCAGTGCGACATTTCCGGCCAGGACCTGCCCGGCGTGTCCAAATGGGCTTTCTCCTATGGCGCGGAATATAATATTCCGGTCACGCTGTTGGCAAAGGAAGGCCAGCTCTATCTGGGCGTCGACGGCAACTATCGTTCGCGCTGGAATTCCAACGCATCGCCATCGCGCTACACCGACGTGAAGGGCTATGCCCTCACCAACGTCCGCGCTGGCTTCCGTGGCGAAGGCTTCGATGTCTTTGGCTGGGTCCGCAACGCCTTTGACGTGAACTATATCGAAAATCTGCAGGTCGCGCCCGGCAACACCGGCCTGATCGCCGGTCAGGTCGGCGACCCCCGGACATGGGGCGGAACGATCAAATTCTCGTTCTGACAGGGTTCACCCCTGCGGGAGCGGCACAGGCCCGCCGCTCCCGGATTTGCGCGCACCGGGCGAGTGGAGTAGAGCGCAAACCCATGTCCACAACCTTCACGCTCGACACATCCACCAGCCGCGCGAATCCGACGCCTGCGCCGATGAAGCGGCTGACCGTCCCCGCCATTCAACGGCGCAAAGTGGAAGGCAGGACCAACGAACCGCTGGTTATGTTGACGGCTTACACCGCCCGCCAGGCGCAATTGCTCGACCCGCATTGCGACATGCTGCTGGTCGGCGATTCGCTGGGTCAGGTGATATACGGCCTGTCCTCCACCCTGCCCGTCACGCTGGACATGATGATCGCCCACGGCGCCGCCGTCGTGCGCGGCAGCTATCACAGCGTCGTGCTGGTCGACATGCCGTTCGGCAGCTACGAAGCATCGCCCGCCCATGCCTTCGCCAGCGCCAGCCGCGTCATGGCGGAAACCGGATGCGCCGCGGTCAAGCTGGAAGGTGGACTGGCGATGGCTGAAACGATCAGCTTTCTCAGCCGCCGGGGCATACCCGTAATGGCGCATGTCGGCCTTACCCCGCAGGCGGTGAACGCGCTGGGCGGCTACGGCGCGCGCGGCAAGAGCCAGGAGGAACATGCCCGGATCATGGACGATGCCAGGGCCGTGGCGGACGCGGGAGCCTTCGCCGTCGTGCTGGAAGGGGTGATGGAAGACCTGGCGATAGAGATCACGAACATGCTCGACATCCCGGTCATCGGCATCGGCGCATCCGCCCATTGCGATGGGCAGGTGCTGGTTTGCGAAGACATGCTGGGCATGTTCGAACGCACGCCGCGCTTCGTCAAAGTCTATGAAAATATCGCCGCGACGATCAGCGGCGCGGCCGAACGTTACGCCACAGAAGTGCGCAACCGCAGCTTTCCGACCGAAGATCAGGTCTATCGCCCCAAAAAGTGATTTGCGTGTGGCCACGCTGCCGCTATTGATCGCGCCTTCCGCCTGAATTTTCTGACGTATCTGGAGACCGATGTGGCCCTGACGCCGCAAAATACCGAAGTTTTCATGCGCGAGGTCGATGAGGCCGTGCGGCATGACCAGCTGGTCACATTCTGGCAGCGCTTTGGCCGATGGATCGTCGCGCTCGTCATCTTGGGGCTCGTGGCGTTCGGCGGCTGGCTCTACTGGCAACATCACAGCAAGACCCAGTCCCAGGCCGTTTCGGAAGAGATGGACAAGGTGATCGTGACGGCGACCGGCGGCGGCACGCCCGACGCCAAGCAGCTTGATGCGCTCACCAACGCCAGCCAGCCTGGCTTCCGCGCGTCGGCGCTGCTGGTAAAAGCGGGCGTCGCATCGAAAAAGGGCGACACCAAAACAGCGATCGCCGCCTACAAGGCGATGGCCGCGGACACATCACTCGACCAGCCCTATCGCGACTTGGCCGTGATTCGGCAGACGGCGCTGGAATTTGAAACGCTCCAGCCGCAACAGGTGGTCGACCGGCTGAAACCGCTCGCGGTGGAAGGCGCGCCGTGGTTCGGCAGCGCCGGTGAAATGGTCGCCATAGCCTATATGAAAATGCGCAAGCCCGACCTTGCCGGCCCGATGTTCGCGGCCATGGCAAAGGATGGCAGCGTGCCTCAATCGATCCGTTCACGGGCGCGACAGATGGCTGGGCTATTGGGGGTGGACGCGGTCGACACATCGGCCGGGCCTGAACAGGAATAACGGAACAGCGGATGGGGATGCACAGCATGACGAAATTTGCGGGGACGCGCCGCGCCCTGACTGTCGCCGCAATGGTTGCGCTGCTGGCGGGCTGCGGCATCATCGGCGGTAAAAAGGGCGGACCGAAGACTCCGGTTGTCGGCAATCGCGTGTCGATCCTGACCAATGAACAGGGCGTCGAAGTCGATCCGGCGCTGGCCGACGTTCAGGTTTCGCTGCCCGAACCCACCATCAATCCCGACTGGTCGCAGCCGGGCGGCGGCCCTGCCAAGGCGATGGGTCATCTGGCCTTGAGCGCATCACCCCGCACGGCATGGACCGCATCGATCGAAGGCAGCACGCCCCGCGCGCGCCTGGCCTCCGCTCCCGTCGTCGCCGGTGGCAAGCTGTACGTCATCGACGCTGGCGCCCATGTCATCGCCTATGACGCCACCAGCGGTGCAAAGCTGTGGCAGACCCCTCTGCCAGCCGAAGGCAGCGGGCGCGCGCTGTTCGGCGGCGGCGTCAGCGTCGTTGATGGCAAGGTCTTTGCCAGCACCGGCGTCGGCGACGTGGCGGCGATCAATGCTGCCGATGGCGCGGTCCTGTGGAAAAAGCGTCCGGGCGGGCCACTGCGCGGCGCTCCGACGCTGGCGAACGGCCATGTCTATGTCATGGGCCAGGACAACCAGATTTTCGCCCTGAACCAGACCGACGGCGCGGTCCAGTGGACCGACAGCGGCACGCTGCAGGTGACCGGCGTGTTCGGTGTGGCCGCCCCGGCAGCGGCGCAGGGCACCGTGATCGCTGGCTATAGTTCGGGTGAATTGAGCGCCTATCGCTACGAAAACGGTCGCACATTGTGGGGCGACGCACTGTCGCGCACCAGCATTTCCACAGCCGTAGCCTCGCTGACCGACATCGACGCCGACCCCGTGATCGATCGCGGGCGCGTATTCGCCATCGGCCAGGGCGGCCGCATGGCATCCTATGAACTGGTCAGCGGCCAGCGCCTGTGGGAAATCAACATCGCGGGCATTTCGACCCCATGGGTCGTGGGCGAATGGGTCTTCGTCGTCACCAGCGACGCGAAACTTCTGTGCGTGGCCCGCGCCACCGGCAAAATCCGCTGGATCAGCCAGCTGCGCCGCTGGGAAAAGGAAAAGAAAAAAGCGAACAGCATTCGCTGGACCGGCCCCGTGCTGGCAGGCGGTCGCCTGATCCTGGTGTCGACCCATGGCGACCTCAACTATGTCGATCCGGCAACCGGCGTGGTCCAGGCCAGCGTGGACATGGACCGATCCATGTCGCTTTCGCCGGTCGTCGCCAACAACATGCTGTATATTCTGGCGGATGACGGACGACTGACGGCGCTTCGTTAACGCTGACGATGATTTAGTGTAAGCGTGCTCCTGCGCAGGCAGGAGCCTAGTTCCACCATCAGGACTAGGCTCCGCCTCTGCAGGAGCATTTATGTTTTTACGCCCGATGTGCAAACAGGGCGGCAAGAAAGGAAACGGGCCCACCATGCTGCCCACAGTAGCCATTGTCGGGCGGCCCAATGTGGGCAAGTCCACCCTCTTCAATCGCCTGGTCGGCAAGAAACTGGCGCTGGTCGACGACCAGCCCGGCGTGACCCGCGACCGTCGCGAAGGACAGGCGACCCTGCTGGGCGTTGATTTCACCATCATCGACACCGCAGGCTATGAGGATGAAGATCCCCAGACCCTGCCCGGTCGCATGCGGATGCAGACGCAGGCTGCGGTCGAAAGCGCCGACCTCGCTTTGTTTCTGGTCGATGCACGGGCTGGCATCACCCCGATGGATGAGGAAATCGCCCGCTGGCTTCGCGAAGGCGACCTGCCCGTGGTGCTGGTCGCGAACAAGGCGGAAGGCAGGAACGCCAACGACGGCGTCATGGAATCCTATGTCCTGGGGCTGGGCGAACCTGTGCCCCTGTCGGCTGAACATGGGCAGGGCATGGCCGACCTGTTCCAGGCGCTGCTTCCCTATATCGACCGTGAAGAGGATGAAGAGGAAGACGCCGAACTGGAGGAGGCGGACATCGAATCCGCCCCCCTTAAACTCGCCATCGTCGGGCGTCCCAATGCGGGGAAATCAACGCTGATCAATCGGCTGTTGGGCGAAAATCGGCTGCTGACCGGGCCTGAAGCAGGCATCACCCGCGACAGCATCGCCGTGGATTGGCAATGGGCCGATGCGGACGGCAATGAACGGCCCGTCCGCCTGATCGACACGGCGGGCATGCGCAAGCGCGCCAAGGTGCAGGACAAGCTGGAAAAGCTGGCGGTGTCCGACGGCCTCAACGCCGTCAACTTCGCCGAAGTCGTCGTGCTGCTGCTCGACGCGACGCGCGGGTTGGAAGCGCAGGATCTGCGGATCGCGGACAAGGTGCTGGAGGAAGGACGCGCGCTCGTCATCGGTCTCAACAAATGGGACACGGTGGAACATGGCTCCGCCTTGTATCAGGGTATCAAGCAGGCACTGTCCGATGGCCTTGCGCAGGTGCGCGGCGTTCCGATCATGACCGTATCGGGTGCCACCGGCAAAGGGCTGGACGATTTGATCCGCGTCGCCTTCGAAACCCGGACCGCCTGGTCGCAACGCGTATCGACCGGCATCCTCAACCGCTGGTTCGAACGCGCGCTGGAGGCCAACCCGCCCCCCGCGCCGGGCGGCAAGCGCATCAAATTGCGTTACATCACCCAGAACAAGACCCGGCCGCCGACCTTCGTGCTGTTCGGCACCCGCCTGGACGACCTGCCCGAAAGCTACCGCCGCTATCTGGTCAATGGCATCCGCAAGGAATTGGGCTTTGGCGCGGTGCCCGTGCGCCTGACGCTCCGAAGCGCCAAAAATCCCTATGCCACCAAATGACGTCCTGCATATCGACGCGCGCGGGATGAAATGCCCCTGGCCGGTCCTGCGCGCCGCGCGGGCCATGCGATCGGCCAGGTCCGTGACGATCCACGCGGACGATCCCATCGCGCCCGGTGAATTGCGGGCGCTTGCCGACCAGCATGGCTGGCGGTTCACGATTAATGACGCACATCTTTTCGCGCTGGACCGGCCCTGAAAAAATCAGGAACGGGCCCGTAATGGTTTAACCGTTTAACCGCCTGTTTACGCACATCTCTTATCCTGTGTTCAACTTAAGGGAGTGTCGCGGGTGCCGTATCAAGAAGCGGAACTGGTAAACTGGAACGAGCTTGCTCGCACAAGGACGGAGCTTAGCAGCGCCTTTCTCCGCATTCTGGGCTATTTCCGGGAAGATGGCCCAAAAGCCATCAGCGCGATCGAACAGGCCATTCGCGAACGCAATGCCGTGGCATTGGTGACGCCTGCCCACACATTGAAGGGTGAATCGGCGCAGTTTGGCGCCAATCGCCTCAGCGCCATCGCCGAACGCATCGAAACGGTGGCGCGCCGCTGCGTGGAAACGCGGGAAGACCCCGACGAACTGATCGAAATCGTCGTCGCCTTGCGTCCCTGCTTTACCGAAACGATGGCCTTGCTCGACCGCGATTCCAATCCGCTGGTGGCGCGGCGTCAGCCTGCTTTCGGTCGCCGCACCGATACGGGACCGCAGGGGTTCGGACGCGCAGTCTGACCCAAGCTGACATTTCGTATTGAAATGCAACGGATCACGCCCCCATATGCGGGCGATGATCCGTTTTTCCGTTCTGGACCTTGTCCCCGTCATCGAAGGAAGCGACGTCCGCGCCGCCCTCGGCCAATCCGCCGCCTTCGCCGCCCATGCCGAATCATTGGGCTTTCACCGCTATTGGGTGGCCGAACATCATGGCATGCCCGGCATCGCATCGGCAGCAACTTCCGTCGTGCTCGCTCATATCGGCGCGGCGACATCGCGCATTCGCATTGGCGCGGGCGGCATCATGCTGCCCAACCATGCGCCGCTGCTGATCGCGGAGCAGTTCGGCACGCTCGCCGCGCTATTCCCCGGTCGGATTGACCTTGGCCTTGGTCGCGCGCCCGGATCGGACCAGCGTGTCGCTCAGGCGATGCGGCGCACTCTTTCCGGCGGCCCTGATGAATTTCCCCGCGACGTCATGGAATTGCAGGCCTATTTCGCTGGCGACAGTCGGCTGGGTTTCCAGGCGACGCCGGGCGCGGGCGAAGATGTGCAGATGTGGATATTGGGCTCCAGTCTTTATGGAGCGCAACTGGCCGCCGCGCTCGGCCTGCCCTACGCCTTCGCTTCCCATTTCGCGCCCGGCGCCCTGGAGGACGCGATCGCCGTCTACCGGCGGGATTTCCGCCCCTCTGCCCAGCTTGACCGCCCCTATGTCATGGCCGGATATAATGTCTTCGCCGCCGATACCGCCGATGAAGCACGCCTGATCGCCACGTCGATGCAGCAGGGCTTCGTCCGCCTGCGCACCGGCCAGCCGGGCAAGCTGCAACCGCCGGTCGAAGGCTATTTCGAAAGCCTCCCGCCCGGCGCGCAGGCGATGCTGGCCGACGTGCTGCGCGCGACCAGCATCGGCACGCAGGCGGATGTAGAGCGCGACATGGCCAGCTTCATCGAAAGAACCGGCGTCGATGAACTGATCATCGGCGGCCAGATCCATGACTTCGATGCGCGCAAACGCAGCCTGGAAATCGCGTCCGCCGCCGCACGGACAATCGCGGGCAGCTGACGCGCCTTAAGCCGCCCGCAAACGCCCGCCGCTCAACACCGTCGCCAGCCCCGGCCAGGCACGGGTCAGCATCGACCCCAGCAGCAACACCGCGATGAGCACGATCAGCGGTTGCCCGATCAGATAGGCCGGATAAAGCGGCGACCCCAGCTTCCCGAACAACGCGCCCAGAACAGGTCCCCCCAGCCAGATCAGGATCAGGTGCGAACAAAATAGGAAAAAGGCAAAGGGTTCGATCCGCAACAGCATGTCCCGCAACGGCCCGCCCGCCAGCGCCCATGACAGGCGCCAGAAACAGGTGGCGGCGGCGACCCGAACCGCCAGGTCGATCATCCCGACCCCCAGCCCCGTGCCCGGCACGACTTTAAGCGAAAAATAGAGCTGCACCGCCATCAGGGCCAGGAACGGCGTTGCCGCCATGGGCCAGGAAAACGCCGCGACACGCTCTGCCAGGCCGCTCCTGCGCGCCATCATGCCAATGACAAAGAAGAACAGGATCGCAGGCCGCATCAGGATCGGCGGCCCCCACCCCATCACTTGCGTCAGTGCGGCCACCCCCGCGACCACCATCAGCATCCTGCCGGGCATTCGGACCAGCAGGGGCGCGGCGACCATGCACAGGAACAGGTCGCGCAGGAACGGCATCTGCACATTGATGTCGGGATTGCGGCTGACAATGAACAATTCCTGCACCAGCCATTCCAACGACACCGGCACCGGCGCTTGCAGGTGCAGCAGCACCGCTGTCCCCGACACGAACAAGATGGCGATGGCGTTCCACAGGACCATCGGCAGCAATATGGTCCGCGCCTTGCGCGCGACATGGCGCGGCCAGTTCAGCGTCTGCGACGACCCGCTGGCCAGCCAGCCGGAAATCACGCCCAGCAGCGGCACGGCGCTGCGCCCGAAAATCTCCATCAGCAGCCAGCGCAGATTTTCCTGGGGCGTTCCCTTGGCGATTTCCAGGTCATGGCCGTTCAGGCCGGTCCACGCGTGAACATAGACCACACCCAATATGCAGATGACGCGGGCGATGGAAATCGCGTCGGATCGGCGCGTCGCGTCGGCGTTCTTCATGTCCCGCAAGCAGATATCCTGTCCAGACGCCACATAAGGGCAAGGCTTCGCCGGGACGAGATATGGTCACTGCAACGCGCGCGCCCCGCCAAATCGTCAAACAGAGCCGGGATCGCGCCGGGTCGCGGCGATAAGCATATTCTTTACCACTATCAGGCTAGAAATTCGCGGGGACCGCCCGAATCTTAGCCGGTGGTGCGAGGGAGCGCTTATGAGCCATATGCCGACAGCAGCCGAATTTACCGAGGCTCAATCGCAACTGACAGCCGCGCTGCCCACCGGCATCGGTGAAGTTTTCCAGATCGCCGGCTCCAGTTCCAAGGTGCTGATGGACGCCGCCACCCTGCGCACCCTCGCCCAGGACAGCGACCCCTGCATCGCCATGGCCGGGCAAGTGGGCAGCCAGCTGAAAATGCGCGTCGGCGCGACCTGGCTGATCGCCAGCGTGCGATCGATGGCCCTCGACCGGCAAAATAGCGGCCTCATCGTCGCCGACATCGACTTTCTGGGCGAAGGCGATCAGGAACCGCAGACAGGCCGCATCTGCCGCTTTCGCCGGGGCGTCACCCACTATCCCCCGCCCGGCACCGAAATCTTCCCGCTTTGCAGCGAGGACATGCGCCAGATCTACGCCGCCGACGACCGCCCCCATGTGCAGATCGGCACCGTATTCCCGACGGCGGACACGCGCGCCGCGCTCTATGTCGATGCGATGCTGGGCAAGCATTTCGCGCTTCTGGGATCGACCGGCACCGGTAAATCCACCAGCGCCGCGCTGATCCTGCATCGCATCTGCGACCTGTCGCCTGAAGGTCATATCGTCATGATCGACCCGCACGGCGAATATGGCGCGGCCTTTGCGCACAATGGCGCGGTGTTCGATATCGGCAACCTGGCCCTGCCCTACTGGCTGATGAATTTCGAAGAACATTGCGAAGTGTTCGTGACATCGACCGGTTCCGACCGCACGGTCGATTGCGACATCCTCGCCAAATGCCTGCTCGCCGCCCGGCAAAAGAACCGGCTGGCGGAAAGCCTGGGTCGCCTGACCGTGGATTCGCCCATCCCCTATCTGCTGTCCGACCTCACCAACATCCTTCAGAATGAGATGGGGAAACTGGACAAGGGCACCGGCGCGCTCCCCTATATGCGGCTCAAGACCAAGATCGACGAGATCAAGACGGACCCGCGCTACAGCTTCATGTTTTCCGGCATGCTGGTCGCCGATACGATGCAGGAATTCATCGCCAAGATTTTCCGTATGCCTTCGAATGGCAAGCCCATTTCCATCATCGACGTGTCGGCCATGCCATCGGACATCACCTCCACCGTCGTATCAGTGCTGTCGCGGCTGGTGTTCGACTATGCCATCTGGGCGCGTGACGAACCGCAACGCCCGCTGCTGCTGGTCTGTGAAGAAGCGCACCGCTACATCCCCAGCTCCACCACCGGAAAAGGCCAGGCCGTACGCCGCATCCTGGAACGGATCGCGAAGGAAGGCCGCAAATATGGCGTATCGCTGGGCCTGATCACGCAGCGCCCGTCCGACCTTGCCGAAGGCGTGCTGTCGCAATGCGGCACCATCATTTCCATGCGCCTGAACAACGACCGGGACCAGGCCTTCGTGAAAGCGGCCATGCCCGAAGGCGCGCGCGGCTTCCTCGATTCCATCCCCGCGCTGCGTAATCGGGAGGCGATCATCTGCGGCGAAGGCGTCGCCGTGCCCATCCGCGTGGCGCTCGACAATCTGGAAGCAGAACGCCGCCCCGCGTCCGGCGACCCCAGCTTTACCCAGCAATGGCGTCAAACCGGCGGCGAAGCGGACATATTGGATCGCACCATCACCCGCTGGCGCAGCCAGGGGCGCTGATCGCGCGCCGACGGATCAGCCGACCGGCGCGATCCGACCGGTCGCTTCCGCTTCGGAATTGACGCTTTCCACACATTCTTCCCGGCTGGGCGGAATGACCAGCTTCGCCTTGCGCCAGGCACCGCTATAATAGGAATAGGCGGCCAGCACCAACGCGGTCAGCGATCCCGCCGGATAGCTCCACCACAATGCATCTGGCCCCAGATAGGGGTAGGCCAGCAGGTAAAATCCCAACCGTGCCCCGAACAGGGAAATGATCATGATGACCAGCGGCCTGACCACCACGCCATTGGCGCGCATGATCCCGAAATAGATCATCGCCCCGCCGAACAGGATGAAGCTCCAGCTGGAAATCAGCTGCATGCGCCACGCCAGCGGAATTGCCGCGCTGTCACTGCCCAGGAACAGGGCCAGCAGCGGATGGTGAAACCACAGCATCAATGCGACCATCAGCCCGGTAAAGCCCACCAGATAGGCCAGGCCATAGCCCGTGATCTTGCCGATCCGGTCCCATCGCCCGGCCCCCATATTCTGCGCGGCCATGGCGCTGACCGCGCCGCCAATCGCCATGGCGGGCATCTGCAGATAGGACCATAGCTGTTGCGCCGCTCCATAAGCCGCCGTCGCCAGCAATCCTTCCCGATTGACCAGGCCAATCATCACCAGCCCCGCAACCGACGCGACGATCATCTGCAATCCCATGGGCAGGCCCTTGCCGATCAATACCCGCAATTGCGGCATTGTGGGACGCAGATATCCCCATTCGCCGCCTTTCAACCGCAACGGCAGATCGCGGCGGTAGATGAAGATCACCAGCGATATGAAACTTATCACACCCGCAATCGCGGTTGCCGCCGCCGAACCGGCTATCCCCAGCGCCGGTGCGGGACCCAGGCCCAGGATCAGCACCGGGTTCAGCACCAGGTCCAGTCCGACATTCAGCAGCATGAAGTAAAATGGCGTGCGCGCGTCGCCGGTGCCGCGCACCCCCATGGTCATCATGACGCTCAACAGCGTCGCGGGCATGGAAACGAATATGACGCGCAAATAGGCCAGCGCCAGGTCGAACGCTTCGGGCGGCGTGGACAAAAGGCGCAGCATCGCGGGCGCACCGATCCACCCGGCAGCCGCGACCAGCAGGGAAAATATGAAGCAAAAGCCCATGGCCGAACCGAATGCGCGTCGGGCGGCGTCCATGTCCCTGGCCCCGGCGGCCTGGGCGATCAGCACCGTCGACGCCATGCCAAAGCCAAAGACGATGGAAAACATCAGGAACATGATCAGGTTGGCGTTGGCCGTCGCCGCCACCGCCTGTTCGCCCAGGAAACGGCCAACCCAGATGGTGTTGATCGACCCGTTGAGCGACTGGAGAATGTTCGACCCCAAAGTGGGCAGGCCAAAGAGTAACAGGGCCGATCCGATCGGCCCTTGCGTCAAATCCCTTTGGTCAGCCGCCACTCCTGATCCCCTTCTCTGCTGACTCGGAAAATGCGGAAAACGAAAGAAAATAGAGCATTATCCGATCCGCTATGATCGGATAATGCTCTAACCCGTGATCCAAAAGTAGCGGATCAGGCGAGGCGGTCCAGAGCAGCCTTCAACTTTTCCGCTTCCGCGGACTTTTCCGCATGATCTTCCCGCGCCTTGGCGACGGCTTCGGGCTTGGCCTTCTCGACAAAGGCCGGGTTCGACAACCGGCCGCCCAGCGCATCGCGCTCCTTTTCGGCAGCGGTCAGCGCCTTGGCCAGCCGCGCCTTTTCAGCGGCAATATCGATCACGCCTTCCAGCGGCAGGATGAACGTGGCCTCGTCCACCACGATCTGCGCCGCGCCACCCGCGACGCTTTCACCAAAGGCCAGGCTTTCCACCCGGCCCAGGCGCGCCAGCGCCGCGCCCTGCCGATCGATGCGGCGACGGGTTTCTTCCGACGCATCATGAACGACAACGGGCAGTTTCGCGCCGGGCGGCACGTTCAATTCGGTGCGGGCGGTGCGCATCGCGCTGATCAGGCGGATCAGCCAGTCGATTTCGGCCTGTGCCTCGCTGTCCACCGCATAAAGCGCCTGCGGCCAGCGCGCGACGATCAGGTCGCTGTCGCGCGCTTGGCCGGGTGCAGCCATCGCATGCCATAACTCTTCGGTAATGAAAGGCATGAAGGGGTGCAGCATGACCAATATCTGGTCGAACGCCCATCCGGCGACGGCACGGGTTTCCTCGTCCATCTGGCCTTTGCTGAGTTCGATGTACCAGTCGCAAAACTGGTCCCAGACGAAATGATAGATGGCGTTCGCCGCCGCGTCGAAACGCAGTTCGGTCATCGCTGTATCGATCGCCTGCACCGTCGAAACGGTCTCGGCAATGATCCAGCGGTTGACCGGCGCCTGCGCGGCGGGCGCTTCATGCGTGGCCGACGCCACGACCCCATTTGCCTGCAGGAAGCGCGCGGCGTTCCACAGCTTCGTCGCGAAGTTGCGATATCCCTCGACGCGCTTCTCATCCATCTTCACGTCGCGGCCCTGGCTTTCCATGGCGCTCATGAAGAAACGCAGCGCGTCCGCGCCGAACTTGTCGATCAGGCCCAGCGGATCGACGACATTGCCCTTGGACTTGGACATTTTCTGCCCATCCGCCGCACGCACCAGCCCGTGAAGGTACAGCTTGCGCCACGGCACATCGCCCATGAACTCCATCCCCTGCATCGCCATCCGCGCATCCCAGAAAAACAGGATGTCGAACCCGGAAATCAGCAGGTCGTTGGGATAATGGCGCTCCAGCAAGCTCTGACCCGTTCGGGCTGAGCCTGTCGAAGCCTCTTCCTTTTCTTCGGAAGATAAAGGTGGCCCTTCGACAAGCTCAGGGCGAACGGACGTTGCGCCCTCCGGCCAGCCCAGCGTGCCGAAAGGCCACAGCGCTGAAGAAAACCAGGTGTCGAGCACATCTGGATCGCGGAAGATGACAGCACGTCTAGGGTCATATTCATATCCCGATGCCTCTTCCCAAGAACTCGCCACCACAATCTCGACATCAGGATCATATGTGGCGCGCGCTTGAGCGAGCATCTCTTCTTCAGTCTCGGCGACGAAAATCAGATCCCGCGATCCGGGCATGATGGCATGTTCATTGACATGCGGCCCAAACCAAGCCGGAATCCGATGCCCCCACCACAGCTGCCGCGACACGCACCAGGGCTGGATATTCTCCATCCAGTTGAAGAAGGTCTTTTCCCACGTCTTGGGGACGATATCGATCCGCCCGTCGCGCACCGCCTGCATTGGCGCGACCGCCAGCTTTTCCGCGTCGACATACCATTGATCGGTCAGCCACGGTTCGATCACCACGCCGGATCGGTCGCCGAACGGCGTCTGGATCGTGCGCGGCTCGGCGTCGGACAGGACTTCCTCGCCGTCCTTGTTCTTCGACACATGCGGCACCAGCAGGCCCAGCGCCTTCATCTCCGCGACGACCAGTTCGCGCGCGCCATCCACGCCATCCCGGCGGAATCGATGCAGCCCGACGAACCGTTCCGGGATTAAACCGTCCGATGTTTGAACCACATTGGCGTCGGCATCCAGCATGTTGAGCATGTCCGCCGCGCGGAAACCCGCCCGCTTACCCACTTCAAAGTCGTTGAAATCATGCCCCGGCGTAATCTTGACCGCGCCTGATCCCAATTCCGGGTCGGCATGTTCGTCGGCCACGATCTTGAACCGCCGTCCGGTGATCGGCTGCAAGATGTCCTTGCCGATCACATCCCTGTAGCGCGGATCGTCGGGATGCACCGCGACCGCCATGTCCGCCAGCATCGTTTCAGGCCGCGTCGTCGCCACAACAATATGATCCGCGCCATCGGCCAGCGTCACGCCGTCCGCCAGCGGATAACGGAAATGCCAGAATCCGCCTTTCACTTCCTGGGTCTCGACCTCCAGATCGGAAATTGCCGACCGGAAACGCGGGTCCCAATTCACCAGCCGCTTGTCGCGATACAGCAGCCCGCGCTTGTGCAGTTCGACAAACACCTTGATGACGGCCTTCGAAAAACCCTCATCCATGGTGAAGCGTTCATTGGCCCAGTCCATCGAACAGCCCAGCCGCCGCAGCTGGCGCGTGATCGCGCCGCCGCTTTCGGCCTTCCACTCCCACACCTTTTCGATGAACTGCTCACGGCTGTAATTGGTGCGCTTGTCCTGCTGCGCCTCCATCTGCCGTTCGACCACCATCTGCGTCGCGATGCCCGCATGGTCGGTGCCCACCACCCACAGGGCATCCTTGCCACGCAGCCGCTCATAGCGGATGACGATGTCCTGCAACGTATTGTCCAGCGCATGGCCGATATGCAGTGATCCGGTCACGTTCGGCGGCGGGTTGACGATGGTAAAGGGTTCCGCGTCCGGCCGTTCCGGGCGGAACAGCCCATTTTCTTCCCAATGGGCGTACCAGCGGGCTTCGATTTCGGCGGGGTCGAATGTCTTGGGCAGTTCGGTCATGATCGCGCTTTAGCGTCTGCGGCAGGGCGCGCAAGGCGTCCGCCGCCTTCCCATGTCCGATAGCGTGTGATTAGGCCGCAAACTGCATGGCTCCACCCGCCTTTAACGAGCGGTGATGCGCGCAATTTCCTTGGCGACCATATCCTGCACCAACGCAGGCAGCCGCGCGTCGAGCCATTCCTTCAGCATCGGCTTCAGCATCGACCGGACCAGCCCGTCCAGCGTATTATCGTCGCCTTCCCTTGGCGTCACGATCAGGGACGACAGCGCGGACAGCGAATGGCGCGCCGCGACTTCGCTCTCGACCGACAGGATGGAACTATCCTCCTGCGCCGCCGGCTCGGCAGCCGCGTTGGAAACGACAGGCGCGGGCGTCGGCTCTTCCACATCAGCCTCGTCGGTCAGTTCCAGCACTTCTTCGGCGGCTGGCTGATCGACCGGGGCCTGCTTCGCCTCGGACCGGCCACGGCGCGAAACGGTCTGCGCCGCCTCCTCGCCCTCTTCGGCGATGATCCGCTTGATGGACGAAAGGATGTCCTCCATCGAGGGTTCCTTGCTCATGTCGCCCACCAATTATCCCCGATCATTCTAAGGTTGCTGCGCCAGGCCAGCTGGCACATTGGCATTTTGTGCTGGCGTGTCAACGGTTCGCGTCGCCTGGGGTTGCGGGGCGCGGTCGAAATCCCAATCGAACCATTTGTCATCGACCCGCTCATAATTGACCAGCGGATCGTACAGCGCGCCAGTGTCAAAGCTGAGGTCGTCCGCTTCCGCATGTCCCATCGCCGCCAGCAGGCTGAAGCCCGCGACATAGGCGTTGCGCCGGGCGGACACCAACTGCACCTTGGCGTTCAGCGCTTCCTGCTCTGCATCCAATATGTCCAGGATCGTGCGGCTGCCGACGGAATTTTCCGCCCGCACGCCTTCCAACGAAAGGCTCGCCGCTTCGACCGCCTTCTGGTTGGACTGGATCGTCTGCAGCGACGCCTGCCAACTGGCAAAGGCCGACCGCGTCTGGGCGATCACACCGCGCTCGACCTCGATCTCCTGCTCCATCGCCTGCGACTGCAACGCCTGGCTCTGCCGCACCTGTGCCGCGGGACGCCCGCCCTGATACAGCGGAATATTCAACTGCACGCCCGCCGCCGCCTGCTTGTTCACTTGCGGACCGACACCGGGGTTGCCCATCTGGTCCAGATAATCCTGCGTATTCAGGAAATTGGTATAGCCAGCGGTCGAAAAAGCGGACAGCTTGGGCAGCGCCCCCGCCTTGGCGACACGGACGTCATATCCTGCCGCCTCCCTCGCCTTGTTCGCTGCGGCAATGTCAGGATTGTCCCGCAGCGCCACCGCAACGGCATCATTGGGCGAAGCAGGCAGGCCGGGCAAAGGCGGCGGCGGCTCCAGTTCGACCGGCACATCCCCGACCAACGCGATGTAATTTTCACGGCTGGTGATCAGATTAGCCTCTGCAATCTGCAAATCCGACCGGGCGAGCGCCAGCCGGGATTCGGACTGCGCCACGTCGGTCCGGGTCAGGTCGCCGACCTCGAACCGATCGTTCGTCGCCTGCAAATTGACGTCCAGCACATTCACATTCGCCCGGTTGAGCGAAACAATGGCGCTGTCGCGGATCACGTCCATATAGGCGCCGACCACCTGAGAGAAAATCGACGCCTCGGTCCCCCGCAAATTGGCTCGGCCCGCTTCCACGCGCGTCTTCGCGGCCTTGACGCCGTTGCGCACCGCGCCGCCGGCATAGATCGGGACGGTCAACTGAGCGTTGGCGCTGACCGTGCGCTGGGGTGACGTAAAGCTGATCGTGGGCTTCAATATGCTTTCGGAATAGCTGCCCGTCGCCTCCAGCGCGGGACGCCCGTCCGCCTTGCGGATCGGCACATTCTCATCATTGGCGCGCTGTTCCGCCCGCGCGCCGGTCAATGTGGGGTTCGATCGATAGGCCTTGGCCAGCGCGCCCTGCAGCGTTTCAGCCCCGACCGCGACCGGCATGGCGCATGACGCCAGCAGCAAAAGCGCCGGGCCGGTTCGCCGTGGAAAGACCTGCCGTGCTGTCATGAACCCCTGACCTGTCAGAAAATGAAGCCTTCCGGCGCGGCGAAACCTGGCAAAACCACCATTTCAACGTCGGTCAGGCTGGTCAGCCCCAATTTGCCATTGATGGCGCGGCCGCTGCACAGGCGAGTCACGCCGCGTTCGACTATGCCCGTCACCACGCGCGCGCCGTCGGCCAGCTGTTGCACGATCGCGGTCGGCACTGCCTCAACGGCGCCGTCGATGACCAGCAGGTCATAGGGCGCCCCGTCCACCGCGCCCGCCTGCAAGGGGCCGCGCACGACCGTGCCGTCATAGCCCATGACATCCGGTCCGCCTTCTTCCTCCACGGCGGTCACCTGCGCGCCCAGCGCCTTCAACAGCGCGGCGCTGTAACCGGTGGCCGCCCCGATCAGAAGGACGCGATCGCCCTCCTCAACCTGCGCTTCCTTCAGCAGGCGGCCCGTCGCCAGCGGCGGATTGATCGCGCGCCCGCCCCCCAGCGGGATCGCACGATCGATATAGGCCATGGCGCGCCGTTCGGCCGGAACGAAATCCTCACGCGGCATCCGCGCCATAACGGCGACGACACGCTGATCATCGACCCCGCTCGTGCGAAGCTGGCTTTCGACCATTGCGGCCCGCATCGATGAAAAATTCTGTTCGGTCACGACACTTCCTCGATTGGCATAGCTGTATTATTAACGCAATACAGCGCTGACATTATCGACCTCTAAATCAGCATGCTTGCAACGCCAAGCGGCTTTCCACGCCACAGGGCCAGAATCTTGGGATCGCCCGCGCGCTCCCCCGCTTGACTTTGCGACGAAAGCCGCACATTTGCGGCGTCCCACTTGGCGAGGCCCGATGGCGGAGTGGTGACGCAGCGGACTGCAAATCCGTGCACGCCGGTTCGATTCCGGCTCGGGCCTCCAGCACATGCCAGGGCAGCCGCTTCCGGCGCCCG
>CAMPHJ010000027.1 GCA_946885845.1 uncultured Sphingobium sp.
GAGCGCCTGCATGGCATGCAGGAGGTCAGCGGTTCGATCCCGCTAGGCTCCACCAATTTTCCACAGAAAAACGCGATAGACACTCCTTCATCGACCCGCCTGTTTTGCAGCCGCCCGTCGGCTGCCCACTTTCCCTGGCGTTCCCCGGTGAAACGCGTCGAGCGTGAAGGCGCATCGCAGAAGGCTATCTGGGGACTGCCGAAGATAGGCTCAACGCGTTCCCGACCCTTAAATACTCCAGACCCCTGTGCTCGCCGCCTCGCGCGCATATTCGGCGAAGGTTCGCGGCTTGCGGCCCAGCACTTGTTCCACATCATCCGTGACATAGGCCAATTTCCCATCGGCGATGCCGGAATAGGTCTGGTCATATTCTTCGGGCAAGCCATTAGACCGCAGAAATTCGCGAAATTCGTCCAGCGTGATGGGCTTGTAGACGATGTTTCGCCCGATCGCTTTCGTCAGTACGTCCGCCGCCTCCGCAAAGCCAAGCAGCGCTGGGCCGGTCAACTCATAGGTTTGTCCGATATGCCGGTCATTGAACAACGCTTCCGCTGCCACGGCGGCCACATCTTCGATATCGATGAACGGTTCGGTGGCATTCCCTACGGGCAAGCTGATCTCGCCCGCCAGCACGGCTTCGTAAAAGGACATCTCCGAAAAATTCTGCATGAACCAGGCGGGTTGAAGGATGGTCCAGTCGGCGGCAGATAACCTGAAGCCGCTTTCGACAGACGCCATGAATTGCGCGTCGGCACGCCCGGACAGAAGGACCTGACGCCTCACCCCGCAAGACAGGGCCAACTGGGAAAAGCTCGCAATCTGCTCGCCCGCGTCGGGATGGGTGTTGTCGTGATGGGCGATGTAGACGCCATTCACATCCTCCAGCACGGCTTTCCAGGTCGATGGATCATCCCAAAGGAATCTATATTCGGCGCTCCGCGATGCGACGCGAACATTGTGGCCCATGGCTGTCAGGCGTTCCGCGACCCGGCGTCCCGTCTTGCCGGTTCCGCCGATAAGGAGAATGGTTGACTGGCTCATTGTCTCTTCATCCGATCATCATCTGGCTGTCTCAAGCAAAGGACCGTGGCAGGGGCGATATGTGGGGGGATCAAGCCAGTTGAACGAAGCTGTCCATCACTCGCTTGCGCCCCGCCGTTTCGAAATCGATTTCCAGCTTGTTGCCTTCAATCTGGGCGATCGTGCCATAGCCGAATTTCTGATGAAAGACGCGCAGGCCCAAGCTCACATCATTGCGGCCCTTGTTGCCCAGCGAAACCGCCGAAGCGCGCGCTTCGACGATGCGCACTGGCTCTTTCATGAAATGTCCGCCTTGCTGGGCGCGTTGCCAGCCGGGACCGCGACCGGAACCACGCTGGACGTTGGCGAAGGGATCGGCGCGTTCCGACCAGTTCGCGCGCCAGAGCGACGCGCCTCCGGTCATGCTGCTTTCCTCCTCCACATGTTCGGGCGGAAGTTCGCCCACGAAGCGTGACGGGATGGAACTGGTCCACTGGCCATAGATCCGGCGGTTGGCCGCATGCAGGACGACGCAGCGCTTTCGCGCGCGGGTAAGCGCGACATAGGCGAGCCGGCGTTCTTCCTCCAGGGAATTGAGGCCGCCTTCATCCAGAGCGCGTTGCGACGGGAACAGTCCTTCTTCCCAACCCGCCAGGAAAACCGTGTCGAATTCCAGCCCCTTGGCGGCATGGATGGTCATGATCGTGACCTTGCGCTCCTCCGCCTGCGCTTCATTGTCCATGACGAGCGAGACATGCTCCAGGAACGCGCCCAGCGTTTCATATTCCTCCATCGCGCGGGCAAGTTCGCTCAGATTTTCGAGCCGTCCCGCGCTTTCGGTCGTGCGTTCGGCCTGGAGCATCGCGGTATAGCCGCTTTCGTCCAGAATCTGGCGGGCCAGCTCCGCATGGGGCAGTTGCGCCGCGCGATCGCGCCAGCGGGCAAGGTCGCCGATGAATGTGCCCAGCGAACGGCGCGCCTGCGGCGTCAGTTCGTCCGTGTCCAAAATGCGCGCAGCCGCCAGCGTCAACGCTATGCCTTCCGCCCGCGCCAGGCGGTGGAGCTTCTCCACGGCCTTGTCGCCAAGGCCGCGTTTGGGAACATTGACGATCCGTTCGAAGGCCAGATCGTCGGCGGGCTGGTTGACGAGGCGCAGATAAGCGAGCGCATCGCGAATTTCGGCGCGTTCGTAAAAGCGAAATCCCCCAACGATGCGATAGGGCATACCGATCTGGATAAAACGATCTTCGAACTCGCGGGTCTGGTGCTGTGCGCGAACCAATATGGCAATATCATCGAGCGATTGGCCACCGCGCTGGATCGTTTCAATCTCATCACCGACTCGCCGCGCTTCTTCCGGCCCATCCCATACGCCGATGACGCGGACCTTGTCCCCCACGTCGACATCGGTCCACAATGTCTTGCCCAGGCGATTGCCATTTTCGGCGATCACCCCGGATGCCGCGCCCAATATGTGGGGCGTCGAACGGTAGTTCTGTTCTAGGCGGACAATCTTCGCCCCAGGAAAATCCTTTTCAAAACGCAGGATATTGGCGACTTCGGCCCCGCGCCAGCTATAGATGGACTGGTCGTCATCACCGACGCAGCAGATATTCTTGCGCTGCTGGGCGAGCAGGCGGAGCCAGAGATACTGGCTGCTGTTCGTGTCCTGATATTCGTCGACCATGATGTAGCGAAAACGCTGCTGATAGCTTTCCAGAACATCGCGGTGGCGTTTCAGGATGGTGAGCACATGCAGGAGCAGATCGCCAAAGTCGCACGCATTCACAGCGCGCAGGCGGGCCTGATAGGCGGCGTACAGCTTCTGCCCACGACCATTGGCATAGGCTTCGCTTTCGCCCGCGCCGATTTCCTCTGGCGTCAGCCCCTTGTTCTTCCATTGGTCGATCAGGCCGCCCAGCTGCCGGGCGGGCCATCTCTTTTCATCGATGCCCTCCGCCTGGATCAGCTGCTTCATCAGGCGCAACTGGTCGTCTGTATCCAGGATCGTGAAGTTTGATTGCAGCCCGGCCAGTTCCGCATGGCGGCGAAGCATCTTGGCGGCGATGGCGTGAAAGGTGCCCAGCCAGGGCATGCCTTCCACCGCTGGGCCGATCATGCGACCGACCCGATCCCGCATTTCCCGCGCCGCCTTGTTCGTGAATGTGACGGCCAGAATTTCGGATGGATAGGCGCGGCGGGTGGCAACCAGATGGGCGAGGCGGGCGGTCAGTGCCGCCGTCTTTCCCGTGCCCGCGCCCGCGAGCACCAGCACCGGGCCTTCGGTCGTAAGGACGGCTTCCCGCTGGGGCGTGTTCAGTCCCTGAAGATAGGGGGCATCGTCAGGCGAGGGGGCGGGCAGGGTCATGAAAGGACAACTAGGTAGTGGAACGGATGGGGGCAAGGCCAAGGACTTGCGGCGTGCGTCGATCTATGAGAACAAAAGGGGAATTCTGCAAGGAGGAATGTCATGGCGACCGGACGATGCCAGTGCGGCGATATAAGCTATGAGGTAGAGGGTGATCCGCATCACAGCGCATTATGTCATTGCGCCGACTGCCGCCGCAGCGCTGGTGCGCATATGGTTGGATGGGCATTGTTTTCGCAGGACAACGTTCGGGTGACGGGATCGCCGACGCTTTACCGGTCGTCGGAATATGTCACGCGCCAATTTTGCGGAAAGTGCGGGACGGGGCTTTTCTACACCAATTCGTCCGCGTTCCCCGGAATGATCGACGTGCAAACCGCGACCTTGGACGACCAATCCGTCTATCCGCCCGCCATTCATGTCCAATGGGCGGAAGCAGCGCCCTGGATGGGGCAAGCGCATGATCTTCCCAAATTCGATCGATTTCCTGACGGGTAAGGCGTTAGGATCACTCATCTGGCGGCGCATTGGAAACGGTTCGTCGCCGGGTCAGGAACGCGTGGTTCACCAGTCCGGTTTGTTGCCAGTCCGAAGGGATCAAGGGTGACAATAAGGAAAGGAAAGCCCGATGAAATCGATCATCTTTGCAGGCATCGCCACGCTGGCATTTACGACCAGCGCCGCTGGCGTCGCGATTGCGCAGGATAGTGGTACGGCAGCGCAGCCTCCCGAAACAGCAATGCCGGCAGATCCTGCCGACCCCAGCGTCAGCCCTGCAACGCCATCGACGGGTGCAGATCCGAACGCCTCACAACCGACAGGGGCCGTCCCTCCCACCACGGGAATGGTGCCCGCCCCCGCAGGAGTGCCCGATAACCCCGCCGCGCCCGTCGGAAGCTCGGCTAATCCTGTTACGGTTGGCGGGAACATGACACCCCCGCCGACCGAGGCAAAGGACTACCCGCTGTGCAGCAGGACCGTTCAGGACAGCTGCATCAATCCAGGCGAAGCGAAGAAGGCGATGCGCAACCGTCGCTAACCAATGGACTTGGGGCGGGCAGGGCCGCGATCAAAGCGAGCAGCCCTGCCCGGTCCTGCGCCGCATCGGCAAGGCTGTGCTGATCGAGCACCTGCAGAAATGCACCCACGGCTGCCCGTAATATCGACGTCAGACCACATGCTGTGCGCAAGACGCAGCCGCCACAGTCCGCCATATTCATGTCAGGCTCAGTATATCGGACCACGTCGCCCAGCGTGATCAGTTCAGGAACCCGCGCAAGGGTGAAACCGCCGCCGCGCCCGCGTTGGGTTTCGATAAATCCCCCCCGTCCCAGATGGTGGACGACCTTCATCAAATGGTTGCGCGACAGGTCATAGGCGTCGGCGATCTCACCGATAGTGGCGCGCCCATTGGGCACCACCGCCAGATGAAGAAGGACGCGCAGGGCGTAATCGGTATGCCGGGTCAGTTGCATCGGTTGTCGTTAGGCACGCGGCTTCCGCTTTAGAACATGTATGATATTTACATGTTAAAACATGCTCGGTAAATACACCTTTACCGAATCAGACCAGAGGGGTGCATTTCATGAACCAGCTTAGTGCCGAAACCATCGCGATCGTGAAGGCGACCGCTCCCGCACTGCGCCAGCACGGCGTTGCGATCACGACGGCCATGTATGCCCGCCTGTTTCAGGATGCGTCGATCAAGGACATGTTCGATCAAGCCGCGCAGGAAAGCGGTGAGCAGCCCAAGCGACTGGCTGCGGCCATTCTGGGATATGCCGAAAATATCGACAAGTTGCAGGCGCTGGGCGGCGCTGTTGAACGGATGGTGCAGCGGCATGTCGAAACCGGCGTCAAGCCCGAACATTATCCCAAGGTTGCCCAGGCGCTTCTGCCTGCGATCCGCGACGTTCTGGGCCAAGACGTCGCGACCGACGCGGTATTGGAAGCATGGGGCAAGGCTTACTGGTTCCTCGCTGACATATTGATCGGCAAGGAAGCACAGGCCTATGAGGATGCAGAAGCCGCGTAAACGCTGACCGCACGCTTCCAGCTCCCCCGGCAGGGAAGGGCTGGAAGCGCCGCAGATATCACTCGGATGCGCGCAACAGCGTCAGCCGGGCCTTGCCAACATCGCGCACCGTATCCGCGGCAAAGCCCTTCACATCGATATCTTCCCGCCGGTCCGTTTCGATGCTGATCCAGGTCGCGGGCCCAGTCCATCCAAGCCGTCCCAGCTTGTCGAGCGCCACCGCGCCCGCCCCGCTATTATAGGGCGGATCCATGAAGATAAGGTCGAGCGGCTTGGGCGCACTCCCCAGCGACAGGACGCTGCTCTGGCGAATGTCGGGGCGAATGCCCAGCCGGTCGCCATTGGCGCGGATCGCGTCCAGCGCGGCACGGTCCTGCTCCACGAACAGGCAGGTGGCGGCGCCGCGCGACAGCGCTTCAAAGCCAAGCGCGCCTGATCCCGCGAAAAAATCCCCCACGGCCAGTCCGTCAAAAGACCCCAACCGGCTCAGCAGCATGGAAAACAGCGTTTCGCGCGTCCGATCCGCCGTCGGGCGGGTGGCGTCGCCCTTTGGCGCTGTCAGCGTGCGGCCTCGCCATCGGCCTGCGATGATTCTCATGGCGTGCGATCCAGAAAGAAGGATGGAGTAGTTTGTCGAACCAGCAAGAAGGGGTCAGCCCTTGGCGTTTTTCAGCCCCTTGCGGAAGACGTTAAGGTCATGTTCCTTGACCTCCTCGACCGCGCCGGGTGCCAGTTCGCCCAGATGGAAAGGACCATAGCTGGTACGGATAAGGCGGCTGACCTCAAGCCCCAGATGTTCCAGGACCCGCCGCACTTCGCGATTCTTGCCCTCGGTCAGCGTCATTTCTATCCACTGGTTGCGGCCGGTCCGGCGTTCCAGATTGGCGTTGATCGCGCCATAGCGCATGCCCTCAATCTCGACACCGTGGATCAGGTCCTCCAGCTGCGCCTGGCTGATGTCGCCAAAGGCGCGGGCGCGATAGGTCCGGGGAACGCCGGTAGCGGGCAATTCCATCTGCCGCTTGAACTCTCCGTCGGTGGTGAGCAGCAGCAGCCCTTCGGTCGTCATGTCCAGCCGACCGATCGGCATCACGCGCGGCAGGTCGGCGGGCAATCGGTCATATATGGTCGCGCGCCCACGCGGGTCCCGCTCCGTCGTCAGGCAGCCGGATGGCTTGTGAAACAGGAACAGCCGGGTAGGGGCAGGCTGTGCAACCGGGTTGCCGTCCACAGCGACGCCGCGCAGCGTACTGAGCAAGGTCGCGGGCGTCGTGACGACCTCTCCGTTCAGCGTCACCCGGCCATCTTCGATCATCCGTTCGACTTCGCGCCGTGACGCGATCCCCGCACGGGCGAGCAATTTGGCGACGCGCTGCGGTTCGCTCTGGCCGCTGGCAGCAGCAGCGGCGCGACCCGGATGCGGGTTAGCGGGCATGGTCGGCCCCGTCCGTGGCTTGCGAAAAGGCGGGCGAGCAGGCCGCGAACCCGGCTCAGGCTTGCTCCCGAACGGACGTCGGGGGCCACCAGGTCCAGCCCTGCGGGGCGGTCCAGATTTTTTCGGCGGTTCCACGACTGACTTCCTTTTATCGGCGATGGGCATTCCCATATCGGTAATGCCATGAAAATGACGAAACGTGCCGCCCTGTCGTCAGTGCGAGCGTCGGCTGTTTTGCTTGGCTGAAACCCGCACGACGCACTGCGCGTTGGTCGGGTGAATGACGCATATGGGGCAGATCGGCAAATGTTTTTCGGGCTTGTAAAGGGCGAGGCGCGGCAAGGCCGGGAAATGAAGACGATCCGCAGCGTGCTGATCGTCGAAGATGAGCCATTGGTGGCTTTCGACAATGAACATGCCCTCGAACAGGCGGGCTATCACGTCGCCGCCACGGTCGAGGATTATGACCATGCGGTTAGCGTGATCGAGGATGATGAGGTCGATATCGTCATCGCCGACATTGCCTTGCATGGAGACAAAACCGGCGTCGACGTGGCGCGCCATGCTCATGAAAGAGGATTGCCGGTGCTGTTCGTGACCGGCGCATGCCCGGTGGACGCCATCGACATGGCCGTGGGATGTTTGGCCAAACCCTATCTCCCACGCGATCTGATCGCCGCCATTCATGTCATCGAAGCCAGGCTACGCGGGATACAGCCGACACGCCTGCCCGCGGGCCTCCGCCTGTTCGGCGAGGCCGAGGGTGAAGGCAGCGACCAGCTTTCCTGACCCGGCGCTACATCTGGTCGGCTGATCATCGCGATAATGACGGTCGAATAAGCTGGATGTCGTGAATGCGCAGCCAGCGGGTTGTCTCGACGGCATTTGTCCATATGGTGGCGCGCGTTACGCATTATCGGGAGCGCGCATATTCATGACCGACATCGCCACGGGCACCGGAAGCTGGGTCGATGCGGTCAAACCCTATGTTGAAAAAGCGCCCCTCGCGGCGCTGTTTCTGGGCATATCGTCGGGCTTTCCCTTCGCGATGGTTGGGGCCAACCTCGCCTCCCGCCTAGCGCAGGATGGCATCGACAAGAAAAGCGTGACGGCATTCAGCCTGGTTCTGCTCGCCTATAATTTCAAATGGCTGTGGGCCTGGGTGGTCGAAGGGGTGAAGCTGCCCTTGCTGCACCGACTGGGACAGCGTGTATCGTGGATGCTGTTCGCGGGCGTGCTGGTGATGGCCGCCGTCGTCAACCTGGCGGTGGTGGACCCGTCGTCCGACCTCATGGCCACGGTGCGCGCGGCAATTCTGCTGGGCATAGCGGGCGCGACATTCGACATCATCATCGATGGCTATCGCATTGAAATCCTGCGGCCTGACCAGCTGGGCGTCGGCGCGGGCATGTCGCAATATGGCTGGCGCATCGGTGCGGCCGCTGCGGGCGCGCTGGGGCTGGTGGTGGCCCAGCATTGGGACTGGACGGCGGCCTATATCGTCTGTTCCCTGTTCGCGCTGCCCGCAATGCTGGCGACGCTGGTCGTAGGGGAGCCTGAGCGCCACCGTGAGATAGCGTCGCGCAAATCGGGCGGCGATCTGGTTCAGGCGATCGTCGGGCCGTTCATCGACTTCTTCAAGCGCCAGGGTGCTTTGCTGGTTCTGTTGTTCATCATCGTGCACAAGATTGGCGACACACTGGCGAACCTGACGTTCCGCCTGCTGTTCAACGACCTTGGCTACAGCAATGACGAAATCGCGCTTTACGATGTGGGCGTGGGATTTTGGGCGCTGCTGGCAGGCATATTCGTGGGCGGCATTCTGTACGCGCGCCTGGGGTTGAAACGGTCGGTGTTGATCAGCCTGGTCTTGATGGCGGTGTCGAATTTCAGCTTCGCGGCGCTGGCGGCTGCGGGGAAAAGCAATCTGGGCATGGCGGGCGCCATCGGCTTTGAAAATTTCGCCAGCGGCATCGGCGGCGTCGCTGTGGTTGCCTATTTCTCCGCGCTGTGCGACCTGCGCTTCACCGCCGCGCAATATGCGATGATCTCTGCCGCTGCCAGCATCGTTGGCCGGTTCCTGACTGGGACATCGGCCGGAACGCTGATCGAACGGTTCGGCTATGTCGATTTCTATCTGCTGACCACCGCGCTGGCGATGCCAGGCATCATCCTGTTCTGGCTGATGATGCGCGCCGGGCTGGTGGACGCCAGCATCGGCAGCGCGGCCACCGATGAAGTCAGTCAGCCAGCGGCGTAGAGATCGAGCGGACGTCCGAGGTCATTATGCGCCTGGGCCACCGCCTGAAGACAGGTGAGCGCGCCCAGCGCATTATCATTGCCCAGCAGGGTCGCGACCTGATCATAGGCCATGCGGGGGTCCTGGATCGACGTGCCGACAGCTTGCATCAACACGCCTTCGTCGACAGTCATGCGGGCGCAACAACAGGGCGCGACCAATATCTTGCGTGATGCCGTCCGCGCCAGTTCCAGCATCATGGCGCGCATCAGGATGAGGGGGCGGCGATAACTGCGACCGAATGCGCCGATCATCGCATTGGCGGCGTGGGCGTCATTCACGCCCGCAGTCGCCATCCGCCTCAGGATATAAAGGAAAAGGCGGTTGCCATATCCGCCCGGAATGGGCCGGGGCAGGTCGATGTGCGAAGTCTCTCCATGATCCATGTGCGCTAACCTTCATCCATTATGTCGCGATGCAGGTTTACGCTATTGAGAATGAATCGCAAGTCTATTCAGTCTGGATTTTGTCCGTTCAACCGCAAAATTTCTCCTGCGAGGTAGAGTGATCCCGCAATCAACACCCTTGGCGCGTGGCCTGCGCTTTGCCGGGCGACGGCGGCAATGGCCTGCGCAGGGGAGCCATGCGCCGTGCAGCCAATGCCCCACTGCGCGGCCACGGTGGCGAATCGGCTGGCGGGATGATGATCGTGGCCGGGGACGGGCAGGGCATGGATATGGGCAATGCGGCCCGCGAACGGCGCGAGATACGCCTCCAGATCCTTGTTCGCCAGCATGCCGATGATAAGGTGCAACGCCTGATCGCCCGCCCGGTCGGCGGTGAAAAATGCGCTGATCGCCTCGCCAGCTGCGGCATTGTGACCGCCATCCAGCCATGCTTCGGCGCCGGGCGGCAGCGGGGCCAGCAGCGGTCCGTTGTCCAACCGCTGGAGCCGCGCGGGCCAGCTCGCCCAAAGCGGCGCGGCCTTCAGGGCGGATTCGCTCACCGGAACGGCGCTCTGATGGCGCAGCATGGCAAAGGCCAGCGCTGCATTCTGCACCTGATGTGCGCCCGGCAGCCGGGGCAGGGGCGTGTCGATGCGGCCCTGTTCGTCACGGTAATGCAGGCGATCACGATAGGCGGCGGCGTCCCAGCTTTCCCCCATCGGCAGCCAGGTCGCGCCCACCCGATCGACCGTTCCGCGTATCGCCGGGGTCAGCCGTTCAGGATAGCGGTGGGTCACCAGCTGCACGCCGGGCTTTGCGATGCCAGCCTTTTCGGCGGCGATGGCGGTCAGGCTGTTCCCCAGGAACGCCTCATGATCGATGCCCAATTGGGCAATGCCGCAGACAGCGGGCTGTTCGATGACATTCGTCGCGTCGAGCCGTCCGCCAAGGCCGACTTCCACAATACAGGCGTCGGCGGGATGTTCGGCAAAGGCCAGGAAGGCGGCGGCGGTCGTAACCTCAAAGAAGCTGGCGCCGATCCCTTCCGCCACATCGAGCACGCGGGACAGATATAAAGCGAGCGCTTCGTTGGAGATCAGCCGGTCGTTCAACCGCACTCGCTCGTTAAAACGGACGAGATGGGGCGAAGTGAAGACATGAACGCTCCTGCCATCCGCCTCCAGCGCAGCGCGCAGAAAGGCGCAGGTCGATCCCTTTCCATTGGTTCCCGCGACATGAAACACCGGCGGCAGCGCACGATGCGGATCGCCGAGCCGGTCGAGCAACTGCGTGATGCGTTCAAGGCCCAATATGTCCGCACCCGGCGACAGGGTCGCCAGGCGGTCAAGCTGCGCCTGTACCTCTGGATCATCGGAAATGGCGTGGTCGGGCATGGCCGGGGGCATCACCTGCTAGAGCATTTTCGAAGCAGATCGATTCATCTGCTGACTCGGAAAATACCAAAAACAAGAAGATAGAGCATGAGCCGATCCCATATGATCCGATCATGCTCCAGGTCGAAGCGCGAAAGCGAAAGGCGGACAGGGCATGATCCGACAGTTGTGATCAGATCCGCGCCCTTGCGTGAAGAATCAGGCGGCGGCGCGCGGAGCCAGATAGCCGATCACGCGCGCCAGCGTGTCGCGCAATTCGCTGCGGTGGACGACCATGTCCAACATGCCATGTTCCAGCAGATATTCGGCGCGCTGAAACCCGTCCGGCAGTTTTTCGCGGATCGTGCTTTCGATGACGCGCTGACCCGCAAAGCCGATCAGGGCGTTGGGTTCGGCAATCTGCACATCGCCCAGCATGGCGTAGCTCGCCGTCACGCCGCCCGTCGTCGGGTCGGTCAGGACGACGATATAGGGCAGGCCTGCCGCATGCAGCTTCTGGATGGCGACCGTTGACCGCGGCATCTGCATCAGGGACAAAATCCCTTCCTGCATGCGCGCGCCGCCCGCCGCGGTGAAGATGACATAGGGGCATTTGTGGCCAATCGCCTCATTAATGCCCTGGATGAAGGCCGCGCCTACGCCCATGCCCATCGACCCGCCCATATAGGCGAAATTCTGCACGCCCATGACCAACGGCACGTCATCGATGGCGCCGCGCGCATTGATCAGCGCATCCTGGTCACCGGTCTGCGCGCGGGCAGCCTTGATCCGGTCGGGATAGCGTTTGGAATCGCGGAACTTGAGCGGGTCTTCCTGAACCGGGGGCGTTGGCAGCAGGATGAATCCGGCGTCCAGGATATGGCTGAATCGCTCGGCCGGGCCGATACGGCCATGATGATCGCAGCGCGGACAAACGGAAAGATTATCCTCCCATTCCTTGATGAAGATCATCTCGGTGCAGGACGGACATTTGTGCCACAGCGTTTCGGCGGTGGTTTCCTTCTTCGCGATGAAGGGGATGGCCTTGCGGACGCGATTGATCCAGGTCATGCGGCTGTCTCCCGAAAATGGGGGCTGTTGGCGTTGAGAGCGCCGCGCAGGGTCGCGACGAACTCCTGAACGAAGGGCGCGGCGGCGTCGCCATGCGATCCGATGATGTCGACAATCGCCGACCCCACCACCACGCCGTCGGCGACGCGGCCGATGGCGGCGGCCTGCTCTGCCGAACGCACGCCAAAGCCGACCGCGATGGGCAGGTCGGTTGCGGCCTTGAGTCGTTGCACGGCTTGTTCGACGGCGGCCTGGGCTGCCTGCTGCTTGCCGGTGATGCCGGCGACCGCCACATGGTACAGGAACCCGCTCGCGCCGTTCAGGACGGCGGGCAGTCGCGCTGCGTCGGTCGTCGGCGTCGCAAGCCGGATGAGGTGGATGCCAGCGGCGCGCAAAGCCGGGCCAAGTTCGGCATCCTCCTCAGGCGGCACATCGACGCAAATGACGCCATCGACGCCAGCCTCGCGGCACTGGTCGGCGAACCATTCCGATCCGCGCACCAGCATGGGATTGGCGTAACCCATCAGGATCAACGGCGTGTGCGGGTGGCGCGCGCGGAATGTGATGGCTAGGTGGAAAATGTCCTTCGTCTTCGTCCCCGAACCCAGGCTGCGCAGGTTCGCCAGTTCGATTGCCGGGCCATCCGCCATCGGATCGGTAAAGGGCATTCCCAGTTCGATGATGTCCGCGCCGCCCGCCACCAGCGCGTCGAGGATGGCGGGAGTGGCGGCCACGGTGGGGTCGCCAGCGGTCACGAAGGTGACGAGTGCGGCACGGCCCGCGCTTTTGCAGGCGGCGAAGCGAGTGGCGAGGCGATCAGTCATGGGGGATCCTGGCGCAGCCTGCTCCAGCAAAGGCAGGAGTCCGGTTCGGACGGCGGGTCTGGGTTCCTGCCTGCGCAGGAGTATGGATTTTGTGCAGACGGCTCACATTTCCACTCCCAGTGCGCTCGCCACGGTGAAGATATCCTTGTCGCCACGACCGGAAAGATTGACGACGATGATCTGGTCCGCATCCATGGTCGGCGCGACCTTTTCCGCCGAAGCGATGGCGTGGGCGGACTCCAGCGCAGGGATGATGCCTTCGAGCGCCGACAGCTTCTGGAAGCTGGCCAGCGCCTCGTCATCGGTGATCGGCATATATTGAACCCGGCCGATTTCATGCAACCAGCTATGTTCAGGACCGATGCCGGGATAGTCCAGCCCCGCCGAAATGCTGTGCGCTTCGGTGATCTGCCCGTCCTCGTCCTGCAGCAAATAGGTGCGGTTGCCGTGCAGGATGCCCGATGCGCCGCCTGCAAGAGACGCAGCATGCTTGCCCGTCAGGCCTTCACCAGCCGCTTCCACGCCGATCATCTTCACGTCCACATCGTCCAGGAAGGGATGGAACAGGCCGATCGCGTTGGACCCGCCGCCGACCGGGGCGATCAGCATGTCAGGCAGGCGCCCCTCAATCTCCAGTATCTGCGCTCGCGCCTCCTTGCCGATCACCGACTGGAAATCGCGGACCAGCTCCGGGTAGGGGTGGGGACCGGCGGCGGTGCCGATGATGTAGAAAGTGTCGTGAACATTGGACACCCAGTGACGCAGCGCGTCATTCATGGCGTCCTTCAACGTCTGCGAGCCGGAGATCACCGGGATCACCTCCGCTCCGAGCAGCTTCATGCGAAAGACGTTGGGCTTCTGCCGCTCCACATCCTTCGCACCCATGAATATCTTGCATTCCATGCCGAACAGGGCGGCGACGGTCGCGGTGGCGACGCCATGCTGGCCCGCGCCGGTTTCAGCGATGACCTTCTTCTTGCCCATGCGCCGCGCCAGCAGCGCCTGGCCGATGCAATTGTTGATCTTGTGCGCGCCGGTGTGGTTCAGCTCCTCGCGCTTCAGATATATTTTCGCGCCCTTGCCCGGTTCGGCACCGGCGCGCAGCGCTTCGGTCAGGCGGCTGGCATAGTAAAGCGGATTGGGGCGACCGACATAGGTGCGCAGCAGTTCCTCAAACTCGGCTTCGAAATCCGGGTCCTGCTTTGCGTCCCGATAGACCTTTTCCAGTTCCAGGATGATCGGCATCAGCGTTTCGGCGACGTAGCGACCGCCAAAGGCGCCGAAATGGCCGGACGCATCCGGCTGGGAGCGGAGAGAGTTGCTGATGGTCATAATGGCTGAGCCGCTTTGCAGAAGGCCATGATCTTGTCCACACTCTTGATGCCGGGCGCGCTTTCCACGCCCGAAGAAACGTCAATCATCGGGGCGCCGGTGATGCGGATCGCCTCGGCGACATTGTCGATGCCAAGCCCACCTGACAGGCCCCAGGGAACGGATATGGGGACGCCGCGCAGCAGGGTCCAGTCGAAACGCAGGCCCATGCCGCCGGGCAGGGCCGCGCCATCCGGCGTCTTCGCGTCGAACAACAGGCGATCGGCGGCCCCGGCATAGGCGGCAGCGGCGTCGATGTCCGCGCGGGTCTTGACGGAAATGGCTTTCCAGACCGGCAGGCCGAACCGCTGGCGAATGGCCGCGACGCGTTCGGGCCCTTCTTTACCATGCAATTGCAGCGCGGTGAGCGCGTTGGTGGCCGCCAGTTCGCCCAGCATTTCGTCGGTTGGATCAACGATGACCGCGACCCGATCGACATGCGCGGGGACCAGCGCCGCCAGCGCCCGCAACTGGTCCGCTTCGACATGGCGGGGGCTTTTGGCGAAGTGCACAAAGCCCAGATGCGTCGCACCCGCTTTAATGGCTGCGCCCACGGTCTCTGGCGTGGACAGGCCGCAAATCTTGATGGCGAGTCGGGACATGGACGGGCTTTAGCGGCTGTTAGCGTGAGTTGGAACCATATGCTCCGTGCTCTGCGAAGTCAGAACCTTAGGTCAACGGCGGCCTGCTCTCAGGATGCTGTCAGGTCCATGTCATGCAGCGCCAGCCATTGGTCGGCATGATCGACGCAGGCCTTACCCAGGAATGCATCGACCTGCTCCATGATCTCATCGTCGCTGATCGTGGCCGGGTCGATCGGTGGATGCCAGTGAACCTGAAAATTCGGACCATTGGATCGGACCATGTAGAAAGGAAGGAATCTGGCACCCGCCTTGCGGGCCAGACGCAAAGCGACGGACAGGTTGCCCGATGGCGGCAAGTCGCGGCCGAAGCGCGGGAACCACACCTGACGGTCGCGCCGTTCGTCCACCAATATGTATAGCATTGCCCGGTCCTTGTCCGACAAATGGCGCAGGATCGCGCGGGCCGCCGCGCTACCGGTGATCGCTTCCCCCATATAGCTTTGGCGCGCACGTTGCAGCATCGCGGCCTGCGCCGGATCGGCGGGCGGCTGATACACGCCCAGCGGCGGACGGTCTGTCGACGCCTTCAGATGCGCAGCGAGAAGATCCCAATTGCCTACATGAACCGTCAGGAAAATCATCGGGCGCGGCGATGCGAGCGCTTCGCGATAAGCCGCCTCTTCCACGATGCTGACATGCTGCGGATTTACCAGCCTGTCCACATTGGCCAGTTCAGCCATGGTGCGGCCAAGGTTGAACCAGCGCCGCGTCAGGATGGCCTCCCGCATTTCCTCATCCAGGTCCGGGCGCAAGATGGCCAGATTGGTGCGGGCGCGCTGGTCGCGCAGCTTCATGGTCCGTCGCGCGATATTCGCCGACAGCCAGCCCCCCAGCCATGACGAAATGGACGCGGGCAGTATGCGGAGCAGGGTGAAGAGAAAGGGGTTGGAGAGCATCGCGCCTGCCGTCATACAGCAGCGGTCAGGGTGGTAAAGGGCTTGGATTGCAGATGAATTGGGCCTTGGGACTGTGGATCGCGTTGCAGGGGTTGAGCCTTGCCGGGGTGCTGAACTACTGGTGGCATCTGCCACGGGACCGCCAAGAGGAAGCGCCTGACGGCGTGGTCGTGCTGCTATCCGTGCGCGACGATTGGGATGGCGGCCCGGAACTGATCGCGCGGTTAAAGGCGCAGACGGCGCGGTTTCGCTTGGTGATTGCGACATCGGGCGCGTGTTCGGCCGCGGATGCACTCGCGGCGCAAGAGGGGGATTGGGTGCAACTCGTCCGCGCTGGTATAGCGGCGGATGAGGGGCAGAAAGTCCACAAGCTGCGCGCCGCCCTGCGGTCCTTGCGACCGGACGACCGTTATCTGCTGTTCGTGGATGCGGACATCTTGCCGCCCACGCGACTGGTAGGGCGGCTGCTCTTTCCTCTGGTGCGGAGGAAGGCGGACATCGTCACCGGATACCGGATGTTGCTGCCAGATGCGAACCCGGTCGCGGCTTTGGTCGGCGCGGTCGAGATGCAACTGGCAACCTTGCCCCGCGCCGCGAGCGCCACCATGCCATGGGGCGGAGCCATGGCCTTGACCCGCGACGTAGCACAACGGCATGATCTGGACGCTGCTCTGGCCGGGCGCTTGTCGGATGACATGGCGATCGGACTGGCCGGATGGCGCGCAAAGCTGCGGTTGCGGCCCGTCCGGGACTTGCTGGTGGCCTCACCCCTGAAAGCGCGCGGCGCGATCAGCTTTGGCGTGCGGCAATATCGGCATATCTGGACGAACAGCCCCGGCATGTGGGCGGTCGCTTGCGCTGTGTCGGGGGCGCAGGCTGTCGGCTGGGTCTGGGCGCTCGGCTGGGGCGGCTGGAGCGCTCTGGCCGTGGGCTATGCTGCGGCTGTGGGACGCGCACTGGCGCGGCGTCGGATCATCGCAGGCGTGCTGGAGCCAAACCAGACGAAGGTGGCGCAGCGGTCGCTCTGGTGGGATGTGCTGACGCCCTTCGCGGTGTGCTGGGCACACTGGGGAATGCAACTGGTGGCAGCTTGTTCGAGGCGGATCAGGTGGGGCGGGTTTGAGTACTGGGTGAAGGATGGGAAGGTCGTGCGGATGGCGCGGGTGAATTAGCCGGTTTCGACGATACATGGTTTTCAAAATATGCGGGGGCCATACTTGCAAGTAGCTGTCCCCCTCATCGTCACCCCAGCGAAGGCTGGGGTCTCAGGCGGTCAGAGGATAACGTCTGACATATCGCGCCAACCTGGATTGCTCTCTTCAATAAGCCGAATTTTCCGTTCCCGCTTCCAGGCTTTGAGCGCCATGTCCCCACCGTAGCGCACTGCGGCCCGAGACCCCAGCCTTCGCTGGGGTGACGATGGATTTTATGTCCGTTCAACGGCACTTGCACCCGTCAATCCGCCAGTCAGCTAATCACCCCGCATGGCCGCTGCCATGCTGCGAACCGCATGGCGCCGATAAACTGCTGATCCGTTTCCAAGCTGGTAAGCTGCTCGACGGCAGCCGACCGTTGCTGCTGTTAGGCACGCCGTGCTCCTGCGAAGGCAGGAGCCCAGTTCAGACGCTGCAATGATCTACTCCGGGCGGGACTGGGCTCCTGCCTTCGCACGAGCACCTCATCCAGAGCGAACATCAATGTCCGCTCTCCACCCAACCCTATCATCCAGACTGGGCGCGGAAAGTGCCCTGTCGCTCGATATGTCGGCCTTTGCACATGACGCGTTCGGACTGGCCGTGAATTGCCACCCCAGACTTCCAATAAAGTGACTAAGCCGATGGGCGCTCGCAAATTTGTTCGAAATGAACGGTGAGCTAAAATCCCGCCGGAAACAGATGCCTGCCCTGCTCATCCAGTCGCAACACGACCTTCCCCGCGACCGCACTCAACGGCAGATCACCATATAAATGCGGGAACAGCGCGCCGCCGCGAGACTCTTCCCACTTCACCGCCTCGCCAAAAGGCGCAAGATCGACCATCACCATCACCAGATTATCCTGGCCCGCGAAATGCTTTGCCGCGGTTTCGGCCGCCTGCTCACGGGTGGACATGTGGATATAGCCGTCGGCCAGATCGACCGGCGCACCCTTGAACAGGCCGTCGGTCTTTAGCTGGTCATACTGATCCCTGGTCAGGATCTTGTAGGCAAACAGGTCTTTCACGCCTCGCCGGAATCCGGCCCGGCGTCCGACCCGATTTCCGCCGCTTCCTCGGCCTCGTCGCTTTCCTCGATCTTCGCGGCGCTCACGACATGCTCATTGTCCGACACGTTGAACAGGCGCACGCCCGCCGAGTTGCGGCCGATGACGCGCAGGGTGTCGAGGCCCATGCGGATCAGCTTTGCCTGATCGGTGACGAGCATCAGATGATCGCCCTTGCGCGCCGGGAAGCTGGCGACGACCGGGCCGTTGCGGCCGATATTGTCGATATTCGTGATCCCCTGACCACCGCGCCCGGTGCGGCGATAGTCATAGGCGGACGACAGCTTGCCATAGCCGTTGGTGCAGACGGTCAGGATGAACTGCTCCTTTTCCTGCAACTCGGCGAAGCGTTCGGGCGCCATCGTGGGTTCGCCCTCCTTCTCCGGCTTCCACGGGGCGAAGCGCAGATAATCGTCCCGCTCCTCCTGATTGGCGCCGGATCGGGTGAGGATGGAGAGGGAGATCACCTCGTCATCCTTCTTGAGCGTCATGCCGCGCACGCCGGTCGAGGTCCGGCTCTGGAATTCGCGCACGTCGGTGCCTGCGAAACGGATCGCCTTGCCCTGACGGGTGGCGAGCAGCACATCATCGCCTTCGTTCAGCAACGCGACGCCGATCAGCCGGTCGTCGCTGTCATCGTCGAAGCGCATCGCGATCTTGCCGTTGCTCGGCACGTTGGCAAAGGCATCCATGCTATTGCGGCGGACGGTGCCGTTCGCCGTCGCGAACATGACGTGCAGGTCCTTCCAGCTGTCCTCATCCTCGGGCAGTGGCAGGACGGTCTGGATCGTTTCGCCGGGACCCAGCGGCAGCAGGTTCACCATCGGGCGGCCACGCGTCGCCGGACCACCTTCGGGCAGGCGCCATACCTTCAGGCGATATACCTTGCCCGCTGTCGAGAAGAACAGGACCGGCGTGTGCGTGGAAGTCACGAACAGTTCGGTGATCGCGTCTTCATCCTTGGTCGCCATGCCCGAACGGCCCTTGCCGCCGCGTGCCTGGGCGCGGAAGCTTTCGAGCGGGGTGCGCTTGATATAGCCCTGCACCGTGACGGTGACGACCATCTCCTCACGCTCGATCAGGTCTTCATCGTCGATGCCGTCGGCAGCTGCGGTGATTTCGGAAATGCGCGGCGTGGCGAAGTCGCGTTCGATCACCTCGAACTCCTCGCGCATCACTGCGTAGAGCTTTTTCCGGTCGCCCAATATGGCCAGATATTCGGCGATGGCGGTGGCAAGGCCCGCCAGTTCATTGCCGATCTCATCCCGGCCCAGCGCCGTCAGTCGGTGCAGGCGCAGGTCCAGGATCGCGCGGACCTGAATGTCGGACAGCTTGTAGGTGTCGCCGCCAGCTTCATTCTCGATCGCTTCGACCAGGCGCAGATAGGGCGCGATTTCCGCCACCGGCCATGCCCGGTCGAGCAGGGTTTCACGCGCGACCGCCGGGCTGGGCGAACCGCGAATGATGCGGACGACTTCGTCCAGGTTCGTGACCGCCAGGACCAGGCCCAACAGGATATGCGCCCGATCGCGCGCCTTGTTGAGTTCGAACTTGGTGCGGCGGGTGATGACCTCTTCACGGAAGCGGACAAAGGCTTCGATGATGTCGCGGATGTTGAGCAGTTCCGGGCGGCCACCACGAATGGCCAGCATGTTGGCCGGAAAGCTCGACTGGGCGGGCGTGTTGCGCCACAGCTGGTTCAACACGACCTCAGGCGTGGCGTCCCGCTTCAAATCCATGACGATCCGCACGCCTTCGCGGTTGGATTCATCGCGAATGTCGCTGATGCCTTCGATCCGCTTGTCCTTGGCGGCTTCGGCGATTTTCTCAACTAGGCCGTTCTTGCCGACCTGAAAAGGAATGGCGGTCAGGACGATGGAACGACGGTCGCCGCGCCCTTCCTCAACCACATGGCGCGACCGCATCATGATCGAGCCTCTGCCCGTATGATAGGCGCTGCGCGCGCCGGACTGGCCCAGGATCAGCGGAGCGGTGGGGAAATCCGGCGCGGGGACGATCTGGATGATGTCGTCCACGCTGATCGCCGGATTGTCGATATAGGCAAGGCAGGCGCGGACGACTTCGCCCAGATTGTGCGGCGGGATGTTGGTCGCCATGCCGACCGCGATGCCGCCCGCGCCATTGACCAGCAGGTTCGGAAAGCGCGCGGGCAGGACCTGCGGTTCGTTTTCCGACGCGTCATAATTGGGCTGGAAGTCGACCGTGTCCTTGTCCAGATCGTCGAGCAGCGCGCTCGTCACCTTGGCCAGGCGCGCTTCGGTGTAGCGCATCGCCGCCGGCGGATCGGGGTCCATCGACCCGAAATTCCCCTGGCCGTCGATCAGGGGCACGCGCATCGACCAGTCCTGGGTCATGCGCGCCAGGGCGTCGTAGATCGAACTGTCGCCATGGGGGTGATATTTACCGATCACGTCACCGACGATGCGCGCCGATTTGCGATAGGGCTTGTTATGCTGAAAGCCCGATTCATGGGCGGAGAAGAGAATGCGGCGATGCACTGGCTTCAACCCGTCGCGCACGTCCGGCAGTGCGCGGGAAACGATCACCGACATGGCATAGTCGAGATAGCTGGCCTTCATCTCGTCCACGATGGAGATGGGGCTGATGTCCGAAGGGTCGGCGAGGGCAGTCTCGTCGGTCAATGCGATTCTCTTTTTGGATGGAACTGTTTCGTTGCTCATGCACTAGCGGAGCGAAACAAATCTGTCACCCCTCACGCACGCGCGCGCGCTCGCGATAAACAAGCTGCAAGAAGGGGCTGACAGGCTGGGAAGTGGTGCATATACGCTGTTCAAACGTCATTCACGCGTCGCCCCCTAATCGGCGCATAACCAGAGGCCGCCTGTCCCCCCGGGCGCAGAGGAGAAGATGATCATGCGTTTTGTTACCCCCGTGGCGCTTGCGCTGGTTCTGGCGCTTACCGGCGGTGCGGTTTCCGCTCCGGCAATGGCGGCCAAGAAGGAAGACAAGAAGGGCGCAGCGCCCAAGCTGAACGTATCGGCCGAGGTAATCAAATCCTTGCAGGCTGCTCAGGAAGCGACCCAGAAGAATGATTTCGTCGCGGCCAAGGCTGCCCTGACGGACGCCGATGCCAAGGCGCAGTCGAACGACGACAAATATCAGATCGGCGCCGTCAAGCTGAACACCTCCATCGCGGCCAAGGACAACGCTCTGCAGGGCGAAGCTCTGACGCAGATGCTGGACAGCGGGCTTACCCCGCCCGATCAGCTTGGCCAGTTCAACGCCATTGCCGCCGACCAGGCGCTGCAGGCGAAAAATTATGACCTCGCCATTTCACGCGCAAAGGCCGCCGCGCAGGCAGGCTACAAGCCCGAAGCCGTCAACGTGACCTTGGCTCAGGCCTATTTCGGCAAGGCTGGCACCGCCAACGCATCGGTGGAACCGGCGCGTGGCCTTAACCAGCAGGGCCTTGCCGCGCTGAAGGCGGCAGCGGACGCCACGAAGGCGGCGGGCGGTCAGGTTCCGGCGCAATGGTATCAGATCGGCGTCAGCCGTGCAGCAGGGGCACGCCTGCCCGAAACCGCTGAATGGGCGAAGGCCGCCTATCAGGCCCAACCGAGCGGCGAGAATTTGCGCACCCTGATCCGCCTGTTTCAACAATCCAATCCCAACATCTCCCCCCGCGAAAATCTGGACGTGCTGCGCCTGATGGCGGCATCGGGCGGCCTGGTCGTGGCCGGTGACTATACCGAATATGCCGAAATGGCGTCGAAGACCGGCATATATGGCGAAGTGAAATCGGCCATCGAAGCAGGCCGCGCAAAGGGCGTGTTGAAGGGGTCTGCCGGCGCCGACGTCTACCAGACCACCACGCCCAAGATCGCCAGCGACAAGAGCTCGCTTCCCTCCGCCGAAGCGGACGCGCGGAAGGCCGCCACTGGCAAGATCGCTGCCGCTACCGCCGACGCCTATCTGGGCTATGGCGACTATGCGAAGGCCGCCGCGATGTTCGAACTCGCCAAGCAAAAGGGCGGCGTCGATGCGGATGAAGTCAACACTCGGCTGGGCATTGCGAAGGCGCTGGGCGGCGACGTTGCCGCTGCCAAGGCCGCGCTGCAATCGGTTCAGGCGGGCGCTCGCAAGCAGATCGCGGACCTCTGGCTGGCCTATCTCGCCACCAAGGCCTGATCGCTCAGGGCGCGCCCGCTGCCGTGGCGGGCGCGCCTTTACCGGGACAACGGCTATATAACAGGGCCGGGCGATATAGGTCCGGGAAAGCAAGGGGGACGGCCCGACATGGTCCGCATTCGACTATCGATGATCACCTATGGGTTGCTGGCGACTGCCGGAATGGTCGTGGCTGGAACGCCCACAATGGCCAAGAAACAGTCTGCGACCGGGCCAGCAGTCCAGATGTCCGAATCCTTCCGCGCATCGGCCTATGCCGCCGACGCCGCGATCAAGGCGGGCGACGCGGCGTCGGCGCAGGCGCGGGTCGCCGGACTGATGCCGACCAGCGATTTCGAAGCCTATGTGGCGGCAGGGCTGCGGTTCGAAACAGCGGTGCTGCGGCAGGATTTTCAGGCGCAACGCATCGCCCTGACCGACATGTTCAAAACCGGGTCCGTGCCGAAAAAGGATGCCCCCCGACTGCGTTATATCGCGGGCTATCTGTCCTATGTCGTGGGCAATAACGACGACGCGCTGGCGCAACTCGATTATGCCAAGACGCTGGGATATGATGGCATCGACGCGACGATGCTGCGCGCGGACATTTATTTCCGCAAGAACAAGCCCAAGGATGCACGGCCCTATGTACGCGAAGCGCTCGCTCGCCAGCGGGCGTCGGGGCAACCGATCCCTGCCGCCTGGTATGACCGTGCGATCTCCATGGCCTATGCGGCGGGCGACTGGTCGGAAGTCGGCTCCCTTTATCGGGAACGTCTCTCCCTTTATGGCTCGGCAGGCGAGTGGCGGTCGGCGCTCGCCAATTATCTGACGGCTCCCGGCATGGACGCCCAGGTGCAGCTTGACCTCTATCGGCTGCAGGCCGCCAACGGCGCGATGGCGAGCGAGCGAGACTATCAGGCCTATGCCCAGTTCGCCGAAAAGGCAGGCAACCATGCCGAAGCAAAGGCGATCATCGAAGCGGGGCGCGCCGCTGGCAAGCTGACTTCGACCCAGGCCGCAACGGCTGCTGTGATGAAGAGCGTGACGCCCAAGGCGGCCAAGCAGATCGCGGGTCTGCCTGCCGCTGCCAAGAAAGCAGCGACGGCAAAGGATGGATCGGCGGCGCTGGCGGTGGCGGACGATTATTTCTCGCTCAGCCAGTTTCCGCAGGCCGTCGAACAATATCGCCTGGCGTTGAGCAAGGGCGGCGTTGATCGGGGTCGGGCTAACACGCGGCTGGGCATCGCCCTCGCGCGTTCGGGCGACCTGCCGGGTGGCAAGGCTGCGCTGGCGCAAGTGGACGGCAATTGGGCTAATGTCGCGGGGTTCTGGACGGTGTGGATCGACCAGCAAAGTCGCAAGGTGGCCGAACGTCCTGCCATCACTTCACCGGCCAGCTGAACGCCATTCAGCCGGACTAAAGCCGTTGCCGGTCAAACCGGCAACGGCACCCCCGGAAGGGTTTTTGATGTGCGGATGGTGAGGGATGTCTTCACGCTCACCACATTCGGTGCAGGTGTCAGCTTCGACGTCAGGAACTGCTGGAAACTCTGCAAATCCCGCGCGACCACCTTCAGGATGAAGTCGATTTCGCCGTTCAGCATATGGCATTCCCGCACTTCGGGCAGGGCGGCGACATGGTCCTCAAATGCCTTCAGGTCGGCTTCGGCCTGGCTTTTCAGGCTGACCATGGCGAACACGGTGATGGTGTAACCCAGCATCGCCGGATTGACGACGGCATGATATGAACTGATCGCGCCATTTTCCTCCAGCGCGCGGACGCGGCGGAGGCACGGCGGCGCGGTCAGTCCGACCTTGCGCGCCAGTTCCACATTGGTCATCCGGCCGTCCTGCTGCAACTCGCCCAGGATGTGCAGGTCGATGTCGTCGATGTTCGGACCGGCCATCGCTTGCTTATTTCCTTTCTCGATTCTTGCTCGCCATAATAATAATATTTCAGGGCAATGCAATTTGTCCCACTATGCGACGATCCAAAATGGTCGTTGCGCGTGCCTTTTGTTTTGCCCGGCAAAGGCCTATTCCTGCAGCATATCCGCGCGATCTTCTTCTGCATGTCGCCGGGTTGGAATGAGGGAATAGAGTGCGCTTCAACGATCTGATGCAGACGGTTCTCGCCGCGGAAAATAGAAGCGGCCTTGGTGCGGTGACCCTGTGGCGCCAGTGCGTCGACCTGCTCGCGCAGAATGACCGCCCCGAACGCCGGTCGCTGCCGGAAGACGAGCGGATGGCTTTGCTGGACCGCCTGACGGAACTGCGGCCACAACTGTCGGAAACGCAGCGCATCGCGACGGTCGTGGAACTGGGCGGGCGGCTGCGGTCGCCCACGTTGGTAGAGTTTTTCGCCAATGACCGGCCATCCATCGCGGCTGCGGCCATGTCACGCGCACGACTGCCGGACCATCGCTGGGCGGAACTTCTGCCTCATCTGACCCCGACCGCACGGGGTGTGCTGCGCGGGCGGCGCGACCTTGGTCCTGAGGCTCAACAGGCGCTGGACGCGTTTGGATCGACCGATCTGGTGCTCACCACCGACCTGCGGGACCGGCCCGACCTGGCCGAAGACATGCTGCTGACCCCGGACATGGTCGCTCCGCTATCGCTGGAACCGACCGAACCGGCGAAGGCTCCCGTTGAGGAGGTGCCGTCTGAAACGGTGGATGAGCCACAGGCTGGCGATAGCCAGATCCGCAATCTGGTCAGCCGCATCGAACGTTTCACCAGCACCCGCCGCGCGCCCGACGCAAAGGTAGCGCGGACAGAGGTGCAGGATGCGACCAGCGTTCGGACCTTCGCATTCGAAACCGATGCTGCTGGCATGATCATCTGGATCGAACAGGGGCCACGCGCTGCGCTGATCGGCTTGTCGCTGGGCGAAACATCGCTTCCGGGCGCTAGCGGGCCTGATGGCAGCGTGGCAGGTGCGTTCATGCGCCGCAGCGGGTTTCAGAATGGCCGTTTCACCATAGTGGGCGGCGCGATGGCGGGCGAGTGGAGGCTGTCGGCCACACCCTTTTTCGACCCCCGTTCCGGGCGCTTTCTGGGCTATCGCGGGCAGGCGCGGCGACCCTATCTCCATGAAGTCGCCGCCGCCCCGGTCGCCGAACCGGTATCGGTCGCAGGTCTTTCAGCGGACTCCCTGCGCCAGCTGGTCCATGAACTGCGCACCCCGCTCAACGCCATATTGGGTTTCGCCGACATCATCGAACAGGAACTGTTCGGGCCGAGCGGGCCGGAATATCGCGAAATGGCGGGCAAGATCGCTGTTGACGCACGGCATTTGCTGGCGGCCTTCGACGACCTGGACCTCGCTGCCCGCGTGTCGCGCGGCGAAGGGGCCGAAGCCCTGAGCGCGGTCGATCCGGTACTGCTGGTCGCCCAGGTTTCCGCCCGCTTCCAGGAACAGGGCGAAGGCAGCGGCGCGCAGGTCGATATCGACATGGCAACCGCCCTCCCGCTGGTCCGCATCGATCCTGTCCAGGGCGAACGGATGGTGCAACATCTGATGCGCACCGTTATTTCCGTGATGGCCCCCGACGAAGCGCTGACCGGCGCCTGCTGGTTCCAACCTGACACTGGCAACGGATCGGTCGTGCTGGGCGTCGATCGCCCCGCCTGCCTTGACGGCATGGAGGAGGATCAGCTCCTCGACCCCGGCTATACGACGGAGGGCGACTGGGCGGACGGCCCCTTGCTGGGCCTTGGCTTTTCCCTGCGCCTGATCCGTAGCCTGGCCGCGGGCAGTGGGGGGACGCTGCGGATCGAACCGGATCGCTTCCTGCTGACCATGCCCGCGCTGGGCATAAGGGAAGACGCCGCGGGCAACGCCTGACCAACGCAATCCTATCGCAACCATTGGCGGTTAGGGTCGCGCCATGACTTCAGCTCACCCCGACGGCAATCTGCTCCACCCGCCAGCGCATGAGGACATGATCGCGCTCGACCCGGCGTTCGGGACGCGTTTCATGCTGTTCGTCGATACCGAGGAAGAATTCGACTGGACCGCCCCCTTCAACCGTTCATCCCGCAGCGTCACCGCGCTCGCAGGCATGGAGAGGGGGCAGGCCTATTTCGCCAGAGCAGGCATAAAGCCGGTCTACGTAACCGACTATCCCGTAGTGGACAGCGACGCGGCGGCGGCGATGATGGGCCGGTGGATCGCCGACGGCGCGGCGGATATCGGCGCGCATCTGCACCCATGGGTCAACCCGCCCCATGTCGAGGAAGTGACCCCCGCCAACAGCTATGCCGGTTCCCTGCCTGA
>CAMPHJ010000028.1 GCA_946885845.1 uncultured Sphingobium sp.
GCGCAGCGCACGCCATGTCCCGAAAGAGCGATGCCAAGGGTAAGGCCTACCAGGCCTCCGCCCAGAATGACGACGTCGAAGCGTTGCATGAAGGCTCTTGTAGGGGGTCGGGACGCGATTGGGAAGCGCAGGGAACCATCATTGGCGGCGCTCCTGCGAAGGCAGGAGTCCTGTGGAAACGGCGGGATTGGGCTCCTGCCTTCGCAGGAGCATGTCATCCTATATTACAGCTTGCGCACCCAGCCCGCCGGGTCGGCGACCGTTCCACGCTGGATGCCGGTGAGTTCCGCGCGCAGCGTCTCGGTCACCAATCCGCCATCGCCATTGCCGACGGTGAAGTCACCATCGACGCTCTTCACCGTACCGATCGCCGTAACGACCGCCGCCGTCCCGCAAGCGAAGGCTTCGCGCAGCCTGCCGCTCAAGGCATCGGCGCGCCATTGGGCAAAGCTGTACCGTTCTTCACGCACATCATGCCCCTTGGCGCGGGCGAGTTTGATGACGCTGTCGCGGGTAATGCCGGGCAGGATGGTGCCGCCCAGCGGCGGCGTGATCAGCGATCCGTCGTCCATGACGAAGAAGACGTTCATGCCGCCCAGTTCTTCGACCCATTGATGTTCCGCGGCATCCAGGAAAACGACCTGGTCGCAGCCATGCCTGGTCGCTTCGGCCTGCGCGACTAGGCTGGCGGCATAGTTGCCACCGCATTTGGCCGCACCTGTCCCGCCCCGCGCCGCGCGGGTATAATGATCCGACACCCACAGGGTGACCGCTTTCTTGCCGCCCTTGAAATAGGCGCCTGCGGGGGAGGCGATGACGCAGAAAATATATTCAGCCGATGGCCGGACACCCAGAAATGTCTCACTGGCGAACATGAAAGGGCGCAGATACAGGCTGCCTTCACCGCCGGGGATCCAGTCGGCATCGATCTTCACCAGTTGTTCGACCGCCTCCAGGAAAATATCCTCCGGCAGGACCGGCATTGCCATGCGCTGGGCGGACTCGGCGAAACGACGCGCATTTTCCTCTGGCCGGAACATGGCGACCGTGCCGTCCGCCAGCCGATATGCCTTCATCCCTTCGAACACTTCCTGTGCATAATGCAGGACGGCGCAGGCAGGGTCGAGCTGGAACGGTTCGCGCGGGCCGACGTGGTGGCTGTGCCAGCCCTGGCCTTCGCTGTAACGGATCGTCACCATATGGTCGGTGAACAAACGCCCGAACCCAGGATCTTCCAGCATTACCGCGCGCTGGTCAGCCGATACAGCCTTGCTGCTCTGGTTGACTGTAAAGCGCGACTTCTGCTGGACGTCCATGTTGGTTGCTCCCTAGGATGACGGGCCGCCTATGTCACAAACGACCCTGCGAAACAATGTGTCATCATTGCTGACCTAATACCACTGATTCTTGGTGGCGGGTCTATTTGAGATGGCACCTTGGCGCGGTCATCGCTGCAATCTATTGCCCATGCATGCAGTTTTTCTCCGACAATGCGACACCGGTCTGCCCTGAGGTGATGGCGGCCATCGCCGCCGCCGACCAGGCGGACCACGGCTATGATGGCGACGCGTGGAGCGGAAGGCTGGACCAGGCATTTTCCGCCCTGTTCGACGCGCCGGTAAAGGCATTGTGGATCACTACGGGCACTGCCGCGAACAGCATCGCGCTCGCCTGCCTGTGTCCGCCCTATGGCGGCGTCATCTGCCATGAAGAAGCGCATATCGTGGTGGATGAGTGCGGTGCGCCCGGTTTCTACACCCACGGCGCGGCCCTCATGACGCTGCCGGGCGAAGGCGCGAAGCTGTCGCCCGATGCGGTCAGGGATCGCCTGGGGTTTATCCGCCCTGACGTGCACCAGATCCCCGCCTGCGCGATCAGCATCACCCAGGCCACTGAATATGGCCTGGCCTATACGCCCGACGAAGTTGCCGCTTTGGGGGCCGTGGCGCGGGCGCATTCGCTGGGGCTGCATATGGATGGAGCCCGCTTTGCCAATGCGGTGGCGTTTCTGGGCTGCGGTCCCGCCGACATCACCTGGCGCGCGGGCGTCGATATATTGTCCTTTGGCTGCGTGAAGAACGGCGGCATGCTGGGCGAAGCGATCGTCTTTTTCGGACCCCAAGCGCAGGCGCGAGCGGCGCAGGCCGAACGCTGGCGCAAGCGCGGAGGGCATTTGCTGTCCAAGGGACGCTATCTCGCGGCCCAGTTGCTCGCCATGGTCGAAGGCGACCTTTGGTTGTCGAACGCCCGCGCGGCCAATGCCGCTGCGCAGGCGCTTGCAAACGCGGCCAGCGATCGGCTGATCCATCCTGTCGAAACAAATGAGTTGTTCATCCGCCTGACCCCAGTGGAAGCCGCCCGGCTGCGCGCCGCCGGTTTCGACTTTTACGATTGGGGCGAAGGCGCGGCGCGGCTGGTCACCAACTGGTCGCAGAATGATGCGAGCGTGCGCCCAATGGCCGATGCATTGAAAGCGCTGGGATGATCGGCGCAAGCGCGAACCGCGGCGTCATCCTTCCGTTCCTGCTGGTGGTGCTGATCTGGAGTTCGACCTGGATCGTGATCCGTGACCAGCTGGCCGCTGTGCCGCCCAGCTGGTCGGTCTGTTACCGTTTTCTGTTGGGCGGCATCGGCATGGCGCTGTTCGCCCGGTGGCGGCGCGTGCCGCTTGCTTTGCCATGGAGGGGCGTGGCGTTCGCGACATTGCTGGGGCTGGCGCAGTTCGTGCTCAACTTCAACTTCGTCTACCGCGCCGAACATTATCTGACGTCGGGCGTGGTGGCGACCGTGTACGCCCTGCTGCTGATTCCCAACAGCCTGCTCGCCTGGATCGCATTTCGCCAGCCAGTCAGCCGATCGTTCATTATGGGGTCGATGGTCGCGATCGTGGGGATCGCGATGCTGTTATTGCGCGAATATCGCGCCGCGCCGGTCGCTGCTGACGCCGTGCTGCTGGGCATCGCCTTGAGCGCTGCCGGCCTGTTCAGCGCGTCCGCCGCCAATGTGATGCAGGGCATGGACATAGCCCGACGCCTGCCGATGGTCGCCGTGCTGACATGGGCGATGCTGATCGGCAGCGGGATCGACGCTGTTTTCGCCTGGATCACGGTCGGGCCGCCAGTGGTGGAGTGGCGCGCAGGATATCTGTTCGGCATCGCCTGGCTGGGAATCGCAGGGTCGGTGATCACCTTCCCGCTCTATTTTCAGCTGATCCAGCGCATGGGTCCGGGCCGGGCGGCCTATACCAGCGTGCTGATCCCGGTGATCGCCATGCTGATTTCGACAGTGACCGAGGGTTATCGCTGGACGACGCTCAGCCTTGCGGGAGGGTTGTTGGCGGTAGTGGGCATGGGAATCGCGTTGCGGTCGAAGGCGGCTTAGCGCGTTGTTCGAGCCGCTAGAATCCGCGTGGGCGAAAGTCGGGCTCATAGGTGCGCTTGGCTGCGTTCACCTTGGCGATCAGGCAGGCGAGCGGTTCAGGGGCACTGGCAGGACGATCGGGCAGGGGCATGCTGGTCATGCGATGGCTGAGTGCGGCGAAAACATGTTCGATGCGATCCATGGTCTGTCCCTGCGAAGTTGGCAGGTCCCTCCATCGCGACTCTTGGTTAACGAGTCGTAAGCGACGTTGCCGCTTTGCGCCGAACCGATCTACGGCCCTTCAATCAAACAGGCCGATAGTCCTTCCCTGTAAGTCGGATATCGCGGGGTCCAGCCCAGCAGCCGCTTTGCCCGGCCATTCGCGACGCGCCGGTTTTCGGCATAAAAGGACCGCGCCATGGGCGAAAGCTGCGCCTCCTCCAACGTCAGCAACGGCGGCAGCGGTTCACCCAGCATCGCGCAGGCCGCTTCGATCAGGCGGTTCTGCGCGCAGGGCAGATCGTCCGCCAGATTGTAGACGCCGGGCGGGCCATTGAAGGACGCGATGATGCCCGCGACGATATCATCGACATGGGCGCGGCTGAATATCTGTCCGGGCAAGTCGATGCGGTGCGCCCGCCCTGCCCGCACCCGGTCCAGCGCGGATCGGCCCGGCCCGTATATACCCGGCAATCGGAAGCGGCGCATGTCGACACGGAGCGCGCCCCAATCCGCATCCGCCTGCACCCGCGCCCCGCGTCGACCGGAGCCGACCGGGGTATTTTCGTCCACCCATGCTCCGTCGGCGTCGCCATAGACACCGGTGGAAGAAAGATAGCCGCTCCATAGCGCTGGGGCAGCGGCGATGGCGTCGCCGTAGCGAACGAGGACAGGATCAACGTCGCCTTCGGGCGGGACGGAGGACAGGATATGCGTGGCCTGCCCCAATGCCGTGCGAACCGCACGGTCATCATCGAAGGCGATCATCTCGCTGTCCGCCGCGCGCCGCACGCCGGTGATCCGCCAGCCATCGCTACCCAGCCGGGTGGCGAGGCGGGATCCGGTGTAGCCCATGCCGATGATGAGCATATGAGGCATGACGACCCCCGTTCGTGTCGAGCGTGACCGGACCGTGCGGTAGCCGTGTCCTAGACCGTAAAGCTTTCACCGCAGCCGCAGCTGCCCTTCGCATTGGGATTGTTGAAGACGAAGCCAGCGGTAAAATCATCTTCCACCCAGTCCATCGTCGAACCGACCAGATAGAGCACCGACGCTCCGTCGATGTAGAAGGTGCCGCCGGGCGTTTCGATTTTTTCATCGAACTTCGCTTCTTCAGTCACATAATCGACCGAATAAGCGAGGCCAGAACAACCCCGGCGCGGCGTCGAAAGCTTGACGCCGATCGCCCCTTCCGGCGCCTGGCGCATCAGGTCGGCGATGCGCGCTTCGGCGCCCGGCGTCAGGATGACAGCGGCGGGAAGAGCGCGCGGCTTGGTTTCAGTTGTCATCACAGCATTCCCAGTTCCAGCTTGGCCTCGTCCGACATTTTCTGTGGGTCCCATGGCGGATCCCAGACGAGGTTCACTTCGGCATCGCCCACGCCCGGCACCGCCCCAACGCGCAGTTCGACTTCGCCCGGCATGGATTCAGCGACCGGACAATGGGGCGTTGTCAGGGTCATGGTGACAACGGCATGGCCATCGTCGGTCAGGTCGACACCATAGATAAGGCCAAGGTCATAGATGTTGACCGGAATTTCCGGGTCATAAATCTCTTTCAACGCATCGATGACCGCGTCGTAAAGATTGCCGCCCGGCTCGACCGAAGGCACCTCTGCGGGTTTCTGCGCCAGAAATCCTTCCAGATAATCGCGCTCACGCGGGGCGTCATCCACCCGCGCCTTGGGTGGCACGTCCACCGCCTCGACCTCTTCCACCATGATCCTGCGTTCCCCGGATTTTCCCTCAGTCATTGGCGAAAATCTTCCTCACTCGCTCTATGCCTTTGACCAGAGCATCGACGTCACTATCGTCGCTGTAGATGCCGAAGCTGGCCCGCGCGGTCGCTTCCACGCCCAGGTGGCGCATCAGCGGCTGCGCGCAATGATGTCCCGCCCGGATCGCGACGCCCGTTTCATCCAATATGGTGCCGACATCGTGCGGATGCACCCCCTCAACCTCGAACGAGAGGATGCCCGCGCTGTCTTCCGGTCCGAACAGGCGCACGCTGTTGAGGTTTTCCAGCGCGTTGCGGGCCTTGCCGACCAGTGCGCATTCATGGGCGTGGATCGCGTCGAGGCCAATCGCCTGGACATAATCGATCGCCGCGGACAGGCCGACGACGCCGGTAATATGCGGCGTTCCCGCTTCGAACCGGGTCGGTGCGGGTGCATAGGTGGTCTTTTCAAAGGTCACCTTGTCGATCATCGACCCACCCCCCTGATAGGGCGGCATTGCGTCGAGCAATTCCTTTCGCCCCCAGAGCACGCCAAGACCCGTCGGGCCATAAAGCTTGTGTGCGGAAAAGACGTAGAAATCGCAATCGAGCGCCTGCACATCGACGGCCAGGCGCGGCACCGCCTGGCAGCCGTCGATCAGGATTTTTGCGCCCACGCCATGCGCGATGTCGGCGGCGCGGCGCACGTCCAGCACGCTGCCCAGCACGTTCGACACATGGGCGAGCGCCACCATCTTGTGTGCGGGCGTGATCATCGCGGCCATGGCGTCGAGGTCGATTTTGCCATCCGCCGACAGCGGTACGACGTCGATCTGCGCCCCCACTTTTTCGGCGGCGATCTGCCACGGCACGATATTGCTATGATGTTCCAGCATGGACAGCAGGATGCGGTCGCCTGCCCTCAACTGCGTTCCCGCCCAGCTGTGCGCGACCAGATTGATCCCCTCGGTCGCGCCACGGACATAGACGATTTCGCTGTCCGAGCCTGCGCCGATAAAGCTGGCGACCTTTCGCCGCGCGGCTTCATAGGCCAGCGTCATGTTTGCCGATCGCTCATAAACGCCGCGATGGACGGTCGCATAATCCGGGCCATAGGCACGGGCGATGGCGTCGATCACTGCGTTGGGCTTTTGCGCCGTGGCGGCGCTGTCGAGATAGTGCCAGTCGCCGACGCCGGGGAAATCATGGCGAAGCGAAAGTCGGTCGAAGGTGCCGACGGTCATACGAGGGCCTCCAGCTTGGCGATCGCAGCCGCTTCGAGGCGGTCCTTGATCGCCTCATCGGCGACATCGTCGAACACGCCCGCGACAAAGGCTTTCAGCAACAGGGTCTTGGCCGTCGCCGGGTCCATGCCCCGCGACGCCATGTAGAACAGCGCCTGGCGGTCCAGTTCGCCGACCGTGGCGCCATGGGCGCATTTCACGTCGTCAGCATAGATTTCCAGTTCCGGCTTGGCGTTCGCCGTAGCGGTGCGGTCGAGCAGCATCGCCTTGACCGACTGAAAGGCGTCGGTGCGCTGGGCATTGCGGGCGACGTTGATCGAGCCAAGATAGCTGCCCGTGGCGCGCTGGCCAAGGATCGATCGGATCGTCTGGCCACTGGTCGCATCGGGTTGGGCATGCGTGACGGTAGTGATGATCTCCAGCACCTGTTCGCCGCCGCCGATGATCGCGCCGTTGAGTTCAAAATGGGACCCTTTGCCCAGCGTGACGGCGAAGGTCACGCGGCCAAATTTGCCGCCGATGTTGAGGACATGGAAATCGCAACGCGCGCCGTCCGCAATGCTGACGACATAGTCATGCACAGCCGCAGCGCCTTCGCCTGCATCCTGCAACAGATGATGGTGCGCGGTTTCGCCAGCACCCACGTCGATGCGCGTGGGCGCGCGTGTCGGCCAGATGGTCGCCAGCGCTTCCAGGTCGCTATAGCGCCATTCCTCTGCCTTGCGCGTGGGAAGGGTGAGCGTGGTCACGCCGCCTCCACCTCTGCCCCGACGACATCGGCATAGCCTTCGCGTTCCAGTTCCAGCGCCAGTTCGGGGCCACCAGACTTCACGATCCGGCCGCCAGCAAGCACATGGACATAGTCCGGCTTCACATAGTCGAGCAGGCGCTGATAATGGGTGATGAGCAGCACTGCCTTGTCCGGCCGACGCATGATCGCGTTTATCCCCGCGCCCACGACCTTGAGCGCATCAATGTCGAGGCCGGAGTCCGTTTCGTCCAAAATTGCGAGCTTGGGATCGAGAATGCCCATCTGCACCATTTCGGCGCGCTTCTTCTCACCGCCTGAAAAGCCGACATTTACCGGCCGCTTCAGCATTTCCATATCCAAGCCGAGCAGAGCTGCCTTTTCCTTGGCGAGCTTGATGAACTCTCCGCCGTTCAGCTCCTTTTCACCGCGCGCGCGCCGCTGGGAATTGAGGCTTTCGCGCAGGAACTGCAGGTTGGACACGCCGGGAATCTCGACCGGATATTGGAAGCCCAGGAAAAGGCCTGCGGCAGCGCGCTCATGCGGGTCCAAGCTGAACAAGTTCACACCGTCCAGAGAGGCACTGCCGCCAGTCACTTCATAGCCCGGACGGCCGCCCAGCGTGTAGGCGAGGGTCGATTTGCCCGCCCCGTTCGGCCCCATGATCGCGTGCACCTCACCCGCGTTGATCGAAAGTGAAAGCCCCTTCAGGATTGCCTTGCCGTCGATCTCGTTGGTCAGATTTTCAATCGTCAGCATCGTTCAACCCTTATGCGCGCGCTGCAGCGTCCGCGCGGTCCAGAAAGCCATGTCCCGCACGTCGCCCGGCGCGGGGAACAGCGTGTCGATGTGGCGCTTGATCGGCATGTACGGCCACCAGTCGGCACCGGGTTCGGGCGCGCCCTTTTCCAGCAGGGCGACGACAAATTCGCTGACCGGACCCATGCGGGCGAGGTTGGGGGCCTTCGCCTTGTGGAAAGCCTTGTCGGTGCGCAGTTTCTCGGTCATGGCGGCGTCGGCCTTTTGCAGGGCCGCGCGGCTTTCCGCCTCAAATGCGTCGAGATCGCCGAAATCGGCGCGCGCGCGCGGTTCCAGCTCGCCCTCTTCCAGTTCATAATCCTCGGTCAGGATGCGGATCGCGGCGGTCCATGACTGGCCGTTGCCAACATCCTCCGCGAAATCGGCGAGGGCATCCTGGATATCGTCTTCGTCGCTCAAATTACCGTCCTCATTGTCTGTCTTTCGTCACCCCAGACTCGATCCGGGGTCCCGCCGACGTCCTAGATCAGCGGGATGCCGGATCAGGTCCGGCATGACGGTGTTAAGCAGGGCCTATCCAACCGACCCCTCAAGGCTGATGCCCAGCAGCTTCTGCGCTTCGACGGCGAACTCCATCGGCAATTGCTGCAGCACTTCGCGCGCGAAGCCATTGACGATCAGGCCTACCGCCGTTTCCTGATCAAGCCCGCGTTGCATCGCGTAGAACAGCTGGTCGTCACTGATCTTGCTGGTCGTCGCCTCATGCTCGATCTGGGCGCTCGGGTTGCGCACTTCGATATAGGGCACGGTATGCGCTCCGCATTGGTCGCCCAGCAGCAGACTGTCGCACTGGGTGAAGTTGCGCACGCCATCCGCGCCCGGCGCGACGCGCACCAGGCCGCGATAGGTGTTGTTCGAACGGCCCGCGCTGATCCCCTTCGACACGATGGTCGATCGCGACCCCTTGCCATTGTGGATCATCTTGGTGCCGGTGTCGGCTTGCTGGAGGTTGTTGGTGAGCGCGACCGAGTAGAATTCGCCGACGCTATTTTCGCCATTCAGCACGCAGCTGGGATATTTCCAGGTGATCGCAGACCCGGTTTCGACCTGTGTCCAGCTGACCTTGCTGTTCCTGCCCTGGCACAGCGCGCGCTTGGTGACGAAATTATAGATGCCGCCCTTGCCGTCCGCATCGCCGGGATACCAGTTCTGGACGGTGCTGTACTTGATCTCCGCATCGTCCAGCGCGACCAGTTCGACCACGGCGGCGTGCAGCTGATTCTCGTCGCGCATCGGCGCGGTGCAGCCTTCGAGATAGGAGACATAGCTGCCCTCATCCGCGACGATCAGGGTGCGTTCGAACTGGCCGGTATTTTCCGCGTTGATGCGGAAATAGGTGGAAAGCTCCATCGGGCAGCGCACGCCCTTGGGGATGTAGACGAACGTCCCGTCCGAAAAGACCGCGCAATTGAGCGTGGCGAAATAATTGTCGTGCATGGGCACGACCTTGCCCAGCCACTTCTTCACCAGGTCAGGATATTCGCGCACCGCTTCGCTGATGGAGCGGAAGATGACGCCCGCTTCTTCCAGTTCCTTGCGGAAGGTGGTGGCGACCGAGACGCTGTCGAACACCGCATCGACCGCGATCTTGCGGCTGCCCTTCACCCCGGCGAGCATCTCCTGCTCGGCAATGGGGATGCCCAGCTTCTGATAGGTGGCCAATATTTCCGGGTCGACTTCGTCCAGCGAATTCAGCTCCGCCTTCTTCTTCGGCTCGGCGTAATAATAGGCGTCCTGATAGTCGATCGGGGGGATATTGAGCTTGGCCCAGTCCGGCGCTTCCATCTTCTGCCACAGGGCAAAAGCCTTCAGCCGCCATTCCAGCAGCCATTCCGGCTCGCTCTTCTTGGCGGAAATGAAGCGGACCGTGTCCTCGTTCAGCCCCTTGGGCGCGAAATCCTGCTCGATGGCGGAGGACCAGCCATGCTCATAGGTGGAGGCGCGGTCTGCCGCGTCATGTGCTTCCTGATTACGGATCGTGGTCGTCTCTTCGGTCATGCCATTTCTCGTGTCAGGCCAATTCTCGGGTCAAACTGGCGATCGTCACCCCGGCCAGAGCCGAACGGATCGCATTGTTCGCCACATTCATATGCGCACGCACCCGGCAATCCTGTTCCAGCAGGCAATCATGCGCGCCATGATCTGCGCAGGCGGTCATCGCGATGGGACCCTCCACCGCCTCAACCACGTCAGCCAGGGTGATCGCCGCTGGCGGGCGCGACAGCCGCACACCGCCGCCCGTGCCCCGGCTGGATTCAAGCAGACCAGCAGCAGACAGCCGACTTACCAGCTTTTGCGCCGTCGGAAGCGGGATGCCCGTTTCGGCGGCCAGCGTAGTCGCGTTCATGCGGGTCGCCCCGCAATGACGCGCGGCAGCCGATATCAGCACCACGGCATAATCTGCAAAACTCGAAAGCTTCATGCCGGTAACGAGCGCTCCACCTTGCGAACCATTCTCAAATCGGATCGAATCCATCCGATTGCGCATGTGGTCCCAGCCGTGCCGGGAATCAAGGGATTTTTCGAGTGGCGCTCAGCTCAGCCGGTTTAATGTCGCGACATCGCCGCCCAGCGAGCGGCGCAACAATGTCAGTTGCGCGACCGCGGTGGGTTCGGTCTGCAACTGGTGGGGAGTCAAGCCGATGAAATGCTTGATTTCCCGGATAAAGTGCGACTGGTCGTAGAAACGACCATCCTCGCAAAGCTCCTGCCAGCTATGCCCGTCGAGCGCGATCCGCGCGCTGCAACGCAAGGCGCGGTATTTCCGGGCGAGCAGTTTGGGCGGACAGCCATAATGGCGATTGGTCAAGCGCGCGAGCTGCCTGGGCGATAACCCCGTCTTTTGCGCCAGCGCCTCGATTCGCGGCGACCCTTCCCCCATCAGCCAGCCATCGACTGCTTCCAACAGCCTCCATGTGGAATCGGGAAGCAGGCTCACCAGATCCGTGAGGACTGACCAGCATAGAGCGGCCATAGCTGGGGCATCGTCCATCTCGCGCAATTGGCGAAGCAAATCTTCGAAAATGCGAATCTTCGCGCCGCTCATCGTGGAAAGCCGGTCCGCCTGCATGCTGGCGTCCCCGCCATGCAGGCTAAGCCAGCCTGCGGGTAGCAGGGAAATGCCAGCGACATGCGCCGGGCCGTCGAGACGGAAGTTGGTCGCGCCAAGCGTGGGACCCAACAGGCAGATTTCGGGAGTGACGGCGCTTGTTTCATCGTGAAAATGATATGTGCCGCCTCCGTTCAACATGAGGCGCAATTGCGGGACGTCGGCGCGGGTCACATCCGAGTATGCATCAAGCGTTTCGCTGAAGAGATAGAAGGACCCGAAATAGGGCCGCAAATGTTCGGGTGGAGAAAAATATTGTAAACGGACAGGGCCGTCTGAAGCTTCCACAGTATAGGAGAGCGGCGGGCCGCCATCCTTTTCCGATACACTTCGCGCCCCCCCGGGCGCATCGCCATAAAGTCGGCTCATACTCACCCCTTGCATTCACTATGAGCCATAGCACCGAACGTGCAAGAGGGGATGTCAGCGTCCGCTAACTTTTTCTGATGCTGGAAAAAAGAAGGCTCGGCAGCAATGCTGCCGAGCCAGTGAAAGGTCTCGTCTGCCATAATGGCTTAGAGCCTTCGGGTCGCATGGCTTTCATACGTCCGAATCGGATAATCATGATTGGATGGATCGGACATTCGCTGGATCGAATCGGGACGATAAACGCAGAATCTCGACGATGTTCGCCATTCCGGGGCGACTGTTGCACCAGCGCAACAGCGACTCGACGCGGCCAAGATGCGCTGGCATAGCGCGGCCATGTTTTACCACCTGATCCGCCCCCTTTTCTTCTCGATGGACGCTGAGCGCGCGCACAATCTGTCCATTGCGCTGCTGCGAATGATGCCCACGCCCGCAATGGCGAAGGCGGACCCGATGTTGGCGCAAACCGTCGCGGACATCCGCTTCCCCAATCCGGTGGGCCTTGCCGCCGGCTACGACAAGGAAGGACTGGTCGCACACAAGATGCACGGCTTTGGCTTTGGCTTTGCCGAACTTGGGACGCTGACCCCCTTGCCCCAGCCGGGCAATCCGCAACCCCGACTGTTCCGGCTGGCGCAGGACCGTGCCGTCATCAATCGGATGGGCTTCAACAATGGCGGCCAGGCAGCGGCAGCGGAACGAGTCGCCAAGCGCCGCAGGGATGGCGGGCCGATTGTCGGCATCAATATCGGCGCGAACAAGGATGCGGCGGACAGAATCGCCGATTATGTCACCGGGGTCGTCTGCATGGCCCCCCTTGCCGACTATCTGACGGTCAATATTTCATCCCCGAACACCCCAGGCCTGCGGGCCTTGCAGGACCGCGCAGCGCTGGACCAGTTGCTGGGCGCGGTCATGGCGGCGCGGGGGGCCGATCGCACGCCCATTTTCCTGAAGGTAGCGCCGGATCTGGAGCAGGCGGATGTGGAAGATATTGCCGCCGCCTGCCTGGACCATCGCGTCGATGCCCTGATCATATCCAACACGACCATTTCGCGGCCAAAGCTGCAGTCCCGCGATGCGGGCGAATCAGGCGGGCTGTCGGGCGCGCCCCTGACGGACCTGTCTTTACAGCGGCTGCGCGACTTCCGTCGCATCCTGGGCAAGCGTGTGCCGCTGATCGGCGTAGGTGGGATCGCGACGGCGGAGCAGGCCTATGCCCGCCTGCGCGCCGGAGCTAGCCTGATCCAGATATACAGCGCCCTGGTCTATGAAGGCCCCACCTTGCCCCGGCGGATCAACAGCGGCCTTAAAGCCCTGCTGGCGCGGGACGGATTTGCCCATGTGAGCGACGCCGTGGGGGTCGACGCCTGACTCCGTCAGGACGATCAGTGGCTTGCCCCAAATGGTTGCAACGATAAGGTGCGGCCATGATGTTCCGCCTTGTCGGCCCGCTGGCCGCTGCCTTCGCCCTTGTCATCCTTCCCGCCGGACCCGTTCAGGCGCGGGAACCTGTGTCCACCAACGCCACCGTGTCCGCCGCCGATCCACGCGCGGCGGCGGCTGGTCAGGACATATTGCGTCAGGGAGGGAGCGCGACCGACGCCGCCATTACGATGATGTTGGCGCTCAATGTCGTCGAACCGCACAATAGCGGCATCGGCGGCGGCGGTTTCCTGATGCATCATGATGGCGAGACGGGGGTGCTGGAATCGATCGATGGGCGGGAGGCCGCACCCGCCGCCGCCCGGCCCGACCGATTCCTGGATTCCGATGGCAGGCCGATGACATTCCGCAATGCCTGGCCCGGCGGCTATTCCGTTGGCGTGCCGGGCAATTTGCGGCTCGCCTGGATGGCGCACCAGAAATGGGGAAAGCTGCCCTGGGCGACGCTGTTCGACCCTGCGATCCGCCTGGCCAGCGAAGGGTTCGAGGTGCGGCAGCGATTAGCGACCGCGATGAAGGCGGTAGCGCCGGTCTGGGTCGATTTCCCGGAGATTCAGAAATATTTCTGGATCGACGGAGCGCCCGCACCGATCGGGACGACGCTCAAAAATCCGCCTCTGGCCGCCCTGTTCCGCCGCATCGCTGCGGAAGGGCCGGATGCCTTCTATCGTGGAGAAACGGCCAAGGCGATCGCGGATACCGTCACATCCGCGCCCAGAAATCCGGTGCCCATGACGCAGGAGGACCTGGCGTCCTATCGTGCCAAGCCGCGCAAACCCGTGTGCGGACCGTATCGCGGCTATAGCATATGCGGCATGGGGCCGGCCTCCGCTGGCGCCATCACGGTGTTGCAGATTTTGGGCATGGTCGAACATTTCCCGCTGGCGCGCTGGGGCAAGGACGATGTGCGGTCCTGGCATGTCATCGGCGAAGCGATGCGCCTGGCCTATGCCGACCGCGACACATGGCTGGGCGACCCCGATTTCGTGAAGGTGCCCGTGGCGGGCCTGATCGATCCTGCTTATCTGAAGCGTCGATCCGCGCTGATTTCGATGGACCGCGCGCTGGGCAGCTACACGCCCGGAACGCCGCCGACAGCCGACCCCCGCACCACGACCGTTCCCCAGCCTGAGAGCGGCACCAGTCATTTCGTGGCGGTGGACCGGGATGGCGACATCGCCAGCTGGACATCGACGATCGAGAGCTTTTTTGGCAGCCAGCTGATTGCTCAGGGCGTGATACTGAACAACGAACTCACCGACTTCAGCTTTACGCCCGAAAAGGACGGCGCGCCGGTCGCCAATAGGGTGGAGCCGGGCAAGCGACCGCTTTCATCAATGTCGCCAACCATTGTCTATGACCAGCAGGGCACGCCCGTTTTCACCATCGGCGCAGCAGGCGGGCGCACCATCATCATGCAGGTCGCCAAGGCGCTGATCGCCCATTTCGACTGGGGATTGTCGGCGCAGGAGTCGATCGCGCTGGGATTGGAGTTCTATAACGCCAACGGGCTGGTGCTGGAAAAGGGAACGTCTCTCGAAGCGCTGAAGGTTCCGTTGGAAAAGCTGGGCCACAGGGTGACGATTGCACCGATGGGTCTGAAAGCCAACGCCGCCGAGCGTAGGGACGACGGGCGCTGGGTCGGCGCTGCCGATCCGCGCAGCCCCGGCGTATCCTTGCAGGAATAGCGGGACCTGGGGCGGAGCAAGTCTGTTCAGTCGAGTTTCAGACCGGCAACGTCGAATGCGAAGGGAAAGGTCGCGTCCTTGGGACCGACCACCAGATTGACCTTCAGGGTTTCGCTACCCTGAATCGCCTCATAGGCTTTCGATGCGGGTAGCACTGCGATGCCGTCCTTATTCTCAGTCATCCGGCCTTTCCATTCATGCGTTTTGCCGTCGTCGGTCGTCGCCGTGACGCTGCAGTTGGAAAGATCGCAGGTGAAAGGCGCGCCGACCAGCTTGACGGTCACCTGCGCTCCCCCCTCCTTCATCGGCTGGACCAGCAACACCGAAAAGCTGTCCGGCGCCGTCATGGTGGAGACGCTGTTGGTACTGCCGATATAGGCGACCCTGGGCTTCGCGCCTTCGCCGCCTTCATATTTCCATTGCTGGCCGATCTGGTCGCGCTGGGTCGGTTCCTTCTCTGCTGGAGAACAGGCCGTCATCAACCCGATTGTCGCCAGCGCCATGATGCCGCGCATCAGCCTTCTCCTCGCTTCCGTTTCGTTACGGAAGGACAACGCGCGGCGGCTGACGAGTTTCCTCGGTTCAGCTGTAGCGCGCAGCCGTCTGGCGGATCAGGGCGATCATGTTGGGAATGCCCTGGGTCCGATTGGAGCTGAGCTGATTTTTAAGGTCGAAGGGGGCAAGCGCGCCTTCAATATCGGTCGCGCCAATCGCGGCAGGCGAACGATCCTGCACCGTCAGCAGCACCAAGGCGATTATCCCCTTGGTAATGGCGGCATTGCTGTCCGCCAGAAAATGGAGACGCCCGTCATCCAGGACCGTGGGATAGACCCACACAGCCGCCGAACAGCCGCGCACCAGCGTCGCGTCCGTCTTGAGCGCGTCGGGCATCTGTTCCAGCGCCCTGCCAAGGTCGATCAGCAGCCGATAGCGATCGTCAGCATCCAGAAATTCATATTCTTCCTGGAGATCGGCAAGGGCGGGTAGATCGGTCATAACCGTCATATAGGGGGAAAAGCGGCGCGCGAAAGCCGCTTTTCCCGATCAGATGTCAGCGCCAGCGGCAATCGCCTCCAACCAGCGAATAGGCTATTTCAGCGCGTCGGCACCGGCTCCGAACCCGAATAATCGTAGAAGCCCTTCCCGCTTTTCCGACCGAGCCAACCGGCTTCGACATATTTGACGAGCAACGGCGCGGGCCGATATTTGGGATCGCGCGTCGTCGTCTGCAGCACGTTGAGCGCTTCCAGGCAGGTGTCGAGGCCGATATAGTCGGCGAGGGTCAGCGGACCCATGGGATGATTGAGCCCAAGGCGGACGCCGGTGTCGATGTCCTGCATGTTGGCCACGCCTTCGCCCAGGGCGAACACAGCTTCATTGAGCATCGGCAGCAGGATGCGATTGACGACGAAGCCGGGCGCGTCGAACGCGTGCACGACCTTCTTGCCCAGGCGCTTCACATAGGTTTCGACCGCGGCGACCGCCTCCGCCGACGTGGCCAGTCCGCGGATGACCTCCACCAATGCCATGGCAGGCACCGGATTGAAGAAGTGAACGCCCAGGAAGCGTTCCTTGTCCGGCACAGCCTGCCCCAGCCGCGTGATGGGGATGGACGAGGTATTCGACGCCATGATCGCGCCGGGGGCCAGCACGCCGCCGACATTGGCGAAAATGGTGCGCTTGATATCCTCCCGCTCGGTCGCTGCTTCGATGACCAGTTGCGCTTGCGACAGCGGGGCAAGTTCGCCGCTGGCCTGGATGCGGGCCATGGCGGCTTCGGCTTCGGCCTGGGCCAGCTTGCCCTTTTCCACCGCCTTGCCAAGCTGGCGGGCGACGCCATCGCGGCCCGTTTCAGCGCGCGCCAGATCGACGTCGCACAATATGACGTCATAACCGGCCTGAGCCGAAACCTGCGCAATGCCTGCGCCCATCTGACCGGCGCCAATGATACCTATTACCCGGATTTCGGTCACAGCCTTACCTCTGCCCTGATTGATTTGGACGTTGCCCTAGCGACAAGGCGCAGACGCGGCCAGCGGTTTTGCGATCTGGCGTCGGCTCGTCGAGCCCAGCATAAGATGCTGTGCGACAAAAGGCCCCACCTGCCCGGCTAATTGGTTTCATGACGGTTATTTCCGTCTTTGCGCTGCGGCTGCATGATGGCTAAAAGGCCGCGCATGTCCGCTTCTGTGCCAATGCCCGCGCCGGCGACCGGAAGGTTCATCGGCGCGACGCATCATTTTCCCCTGCGCGTCTATTTCGAGGATACGGATCTGTCGGGTCTGGTCTATCACGCCAATTACCTGCGCTATATGGAGCGGGCACGATCCGACATGCTGCGCGTCGCCGGGATCGACCAACGAGCGACACATGAAGCAGGCGATGGCGTTTACGCTGTCACGGACATAAAGGTCCGCTATCGCCGTCCGGCGCGGCTGGACGATGACCTGATGGTGGAAAGCCGCGTGACTGGTTTTGGCGCTGCGACCTGCGCCATTCATCAGACAGTCAGGCGCGGCGAGGAAATACTGACGGATGGCGAAGTTTCGGTCGCCTTCCTTACGCAACAGGGCCGCCCGCAGCGGCAACCCAGGCCCTGGATCGACATTTTTAGCCGTTTGATGACAGGGGAAGACATCAATCCATGAGCCTTATGATGCCCGACATCGGCGCAGCAGCCGGGGCCGCCGCGCAAGCCGCCACTATTTCGCCGCTGGTCCTGTTCCTGCAGGCTGACATTGTCGTGAAGGTGGTGATGCTGGGGCTTTTGCTCGCCAGTATCTGGACCTGGGCGATGATCATCGGTTTTACCTTTACCCTGCGCCGCGCCAGCCGCCAGAGCAGCGCGTTCGAGGATGATTTCTGGAAAGCCGAGGATATCGACCGCTTCTTTGAAGCGCGGGGGAAGGCGGATTTCCCCGCTGCCAAGGTGATGGCCGCAGGCGTCACCGAATGGCGGCGCTCAACCGCGCAGAAGGTCATCGACCGGGAAGGCACGCGCGATCGCCTGTCGACCAGCATGTCGAGCACGATCGCGGCGGAAATCGATCGCCTGTCCGACCGGCTGAACATCCTTGCCACCATCGGCGCGGTCGCGCCCTTTGTCGGCCTGTTCGGCACGGTATGGGGTATCATGCGCGCGTTCACCGCGATCGCGGCCGAACAGAATAGCTCGCTTGCCGTCGTCGCGCCCGGCATTGCAGAAGCATTGTTCGCGACCGCCATCGGCCTGTTCGCGGCCATTCCGGCGGTCATCGCCTATAATCGCTTCAGTCACGGCATCAACCGGATGGAAGCCAAGCTGACCCGCTTTGCCGACAGCTTCTATTCGACGCTGAGCCGCGAGTTGGAGGCGCAGCGGTGATGTACGACTTCCTCCTTCCGTTCAGGCTGAGCCTGTCGAAGTCCATTCCTTATCTTCAGCGGAAGGAGAGGGCTTCGACAGGCTCAGCCCGAACGAGGGGAGATTTGCATCTGATCGAGCGAGGGCACGCCTGATGGCCATGTCGGGACCTCCTTCCGGCCGCCGGGGGCGCGGTCGTGCGCCGATGGCGGACATCAATGTCACCCCGTTGGTCGACGTCATGCTGGTGCTGCTCATCATCTTCATGGTGACGGCCCCGTTGCTGGTAACCGGCGTGCCTGTGAACCTGCCCGAAACGCGCGCCAGGGGCCTTGACCAGGATCAGAAGCCCAGGGTCGTGTCGGTCGATCGCGATGGCGCGATCTTCATTGACGACGATCAGGTGAGCGACGCCGACCTTCCCGACCAGTTGGCGGAGATCATGTCGGCCAATGCGGGACAAGCCGATCCGCCCCAGATTTTCCTGCGCGCCGACACTGCGCTCGATTACGGCCGGGTGATGCGGGTCATGGGGGAACTGAACCGCGCGGGCTTGAACAAGGTCGCGCTCGTCAGCACGGGCGCCGATGGCGGCGATACAGCCGCCGCCACTGTCAGCAGCAGCGGTTCAGAATAGGGCCATAGAGACCGAGGATGGAGCGCGCAGAGAAAATCGGCCTTGGTGTGGCGACGGCGGGACATGTCCTGCTGTTCGGACTCCTGTCCGCCGGTTTCCTTGCCACACCCAATCCGCTGAAGCTCAATTCCCCGCCTATGGACGTGAGTCTGGTCGACGAGGTCGCGCTGGAATCGATGGCGCCCCGCCTGTCCAGTCAGCCACCCCCGCCTAGTGTCGCGCCGGACGAAGGTCCGACCGAAGACGCCGCGCCTGCTGCGATGCCAGAACCTGCTCCCGCGCCGGAGCCTGAACCCGCACCCGCGCCGCCGCCCAAAAAGGCGTCGCCACCGCGCAAGGACGTGCCCAAGGCTGCGCCCAAACCCAAAGCCGCGCCCGAAAAACCGGCCGCAAAAACCAAGCCGACGCCGCCCAGGCCAAAGGCGGCGGCAGCGCCCGCCCCGGCGCAGCAAAAGGCGAAAGCCAAGCCCAAAGCGGACGCGCCCGCGCGCGCTTCTGGCGAGGGGAAGGCGCAGAAACCGCGCGGATCGCTGTTGGGCAAGGATTTCCTGAAGGGCATCGATACGGAAGCCGACGCGCCGCGCAGGCCTGCCCCAGCCCCGGCAGCGACGCTGGGTCCGGCGCAAAAGGCCGCGCTGGATGCCGAAATCCGCCGCCAATTGAAGCCGCATTGGCGTCCGCCTTCGGGCGCGGATGCCGATCAGCTCATCACTTTGCTGGAAGTGCGGCTGGACAAAAATGGCCGTGTCGTCGGCGCGCCCGAAGTGATCGAGCAGCGCGGCGTGACGGCCAGCAACCGCCCGCAGGCGCAAATCCATGCGGAACGGGCGATCCAGGCAGTGAAGCTGGCTTCGCCCTTCAGCAACCTGCCGCCTGAATTTTACGAACAATGGAAATGGCTGCGGCCACTTCGTTTTGATGCGAGGCTGAACCGATGAAGACGACTTTATTGCACCGCCTGAGCGCGGCCGCCGCCGCCCTGATCGCCCTGGCCATCGCACCTACTGCCCTGGCCCAGTTGTCCGTCGATGTTACGGGCGAGATTGACAGCAATCTCAAGATCGTTGTCCCGGCGCTTCCCGCGCAGGCCGAAGTTTCCACGCCCGCAGGATCATCGACCGAACTGGGGCGCAAGATCGCCGAGGTTATCGCGACCGACCTCAAGGGGTCCGGCCTGTTCGATCCGTCCGGGCCAAGCGGCATCCCCACCATTTCTTTCCCGGAAGTGACCAACCCGGTTTACGATAAATGGGGCGCTTATCAGGCGCTGGCGCAGGGGTTCGTCCGCACCACGGGCGGCGAAGCGGACATCACCGTCGGCTGCTACCTTTATGATGTGGCGTTGAAGCAGGAACTGACCCGGCAGGGCTATGTCGTCGCCCCGCGCGACTGGCGGCGAGCCGCGCATAAATGCGCCGACGCCATCTACGCCCGGCTATCGGGGGAAAGCCCCTTTTTCGACAGCCGCATCGCCTATATCGCGGAGAGCGGGCCAAAGGGGAACCGCACCAAGCGGCTTGCCATCATGGATTCGGATGGTGCGAACCACCGCTTCATCACCAATGGCCAGTCGCTCGCGCTCACGCCCCGTTTTTCTCCCGACTATAAGTCGATCGTCTATGTCAGCTATCTGAACAACAAGGTGCGCATCTATGTCTATGACATCGGCACCGGCAGGCAGAGGCTGGTGACAGAAAGCAACAATCCGACCTTTGCGCCGCGCTGGTCCCCGGATGGCCGCAACATCCTGTTTTCCATGGCCGTCGCAGGGAACACCGACATTTATCGCGTATCTGCCGGTGGAGGGACGCCGGTGCGGCTCACCACCGCGCCCGGCATCGATGTTGGCGGCAGCTATTCCCCTGACGGGACGAAGATCGTGTTCGAAAGCGACCGGTCGGGCAGCCAGCAAATCTACGTCATGAGCGCTGACGGATCGGGCCAGCGCCGGATAAGCCATGGCGGTGGCCGCTATGCGACGCCGGAATGGAGCCCGCGCGGCGACCTGATTGCCTTCACCAAGATCGCGGGCGATTTCAAGATCGCGGTCATGACGCCGACCGGTGACAATGAGCGTATCTTGACCAATGGCTGGCAGGACGAACAGCCAAGCTGGTCGCCCAATGGGCGCGTGCTGCAATTTTTCCGCACGAGCGCCGGACGCCAGGGCAGCAGTCAGGTCTGGCAGGTCGATCTGACCGGCGTCAACGAACGCCGCATCCCCACGCCGCTGAGCGGTTCGGACCCCGCCTGGGGCCCATTGCTGCCCTGATATGGAACCAGATCGTCCCGACAGCGTAACGACATGATCAACGCTGCGGATTTCAACTCGCTTCACAGGAGATCCCGATGAAACTGTCCCGCCCGCTTCTGATTGCCGTTTCGGTCCTTGCCCTCGCCGCTTGCGGCAAGAAGGCGCCCAAGGACCTGCCGCCCCCGCCCGCCGGTGACACGAGCGCGCAGACCGGCATCGGCACGACGCCGGCCGGCCCGGTCAAGGGCAGCCAGGAAGATTTCGTCGCGTCAGTCTCTTCCGACCGCATTTTCTTCGACACCGATCAATATGATGTCGATGCGCAGGACCAGCAGACGTTGCAGAGCCAGTCCGCATGGCTGCAGCAGAACCCGAATGTCCGTGTCACCATCGAAGGTCATGCCGACGAACGCGGCACGCGCGATTATAACATCGCGTTGGGAGAGCGCCGCGCCAATGCCGCGAAAAACTATCTGGCATCGCTGGGCATCGACCCCAGCCGGATCAACACGGTGAGCTATGGCAAGGAACGCCCGACTGCCTTGGGTTCGGACGAGTCCGCCTGGGCGCAGAACCGCCGCGCGGTGACCGTCACCGTCCAATATTGAAGCCGTCGGGTCGCACTAGGCTTTAGAGCATCGCGCGGAAAAGTGGGGACCGGTTTTCCGCAAAAAGCGATGCGGCAACAAAGATATAGAGCGAGCAGCGCGATTCACATATCCCGCTGCTTGCTCCAGGAAGCCCGCCGGTCACGCTGACCGGCGGGCCTTTCCATTCCCGCCCGCCGCCGCGCGATGAACCTGCTACGGCAGCTTGCGGCGCTCCGCGATACGGCGTTCGATCAATTCCATGACATTCACGGTGATTTCGACGGCTGTGTCCGGCAGACCGTCAAACAGGTCGCGCGTCAGGTCATTCAGCCGCGCCTCGATCCGCGCGGCCAGGTCGCTGCCCTCAGGAGTGAATTGCACGCGGTTCGATCGCTTATCCGTGGGATGTGGCAGGCGTTGGATCAGACCCGATGCGGCAAGCTGGTCCAGCGTTCGAACCAGCGATGGCTGCGTGATGCCCAGCTGTTCGGCAAGGTCCGATTGCCGCACATCGGGACCCAGGCGGGCAAGGTGCACAAGGCACCAGCCCGCGCTGGCCGACACCCGGAATTGCGCCAATGCTTCGTCCGTCAGGTGCCGCCAGCTTCGCGCCACCTGCGGCATTTTCTGAACCAGCGAGTTTGTCAGGTCAGAACGGGACATTATGGCAAGGGGGCGGCGATATTATTCGCCGCGCCGCCGCAGCCCTTCACGCGCGCCGCGTACCGGAAAAGCCAGCCGCTCCGAAAGCGCCCAGCTGCATGGTGCCGTTGATCGCATCGCCGTCCACGACCGCTTCGCAATCCATGGTCATCGGCATGGGCATCGTCATGTTCATCTTCCACGTCAGCTTGTCGCCGTCGACCTGGCCCTCGGTCACGTCCAGCGACCCCATCGTGCCGGCAAAGGTGCCGTTAAAGCTGCCCCCATTGCTGATGACGGTGAAAACGCCCTTCTGGTCGCCCAAGGGCGTTTTCGCCACGCAGTCATAGGCGCCATCCACATTCGGCATCATGCAATCTCCTCTGCTGCCATCAATCGGCAAGTGTACCCATTTCAACGGGCAGACCCACCGCGTCAAGTTGCGGGCGCACCAGCTTTGCGTCGCCAACCACGACCCAGATCAGCCGGTCGGGATTGATCGCTTCCCGCGCCGCCGCGTCGAGGTCCGCCGGGGTCATGGCCCGGTAGATATCAGGCAGCTTTTCATAGAAGTCGTCAGGCCGCCCCAGCAGGCGGTTGCGCATCAT
>CAMPHJ010000029.1 GCA_946885845.1 uncultured Sphingobium sp.
GAAATGCGGCGTGCCGGCAACGGTACCGAGGGTTCGAATCCCTCCCTCTCCGCCAACACCCTGTCCTTTCACATTCGTTCCCAATCGCTAAAGCCCAGCTTCTCTGCGGCTTTCAGCGTGATTCGCATCCACGTTCGTCCCTGCCAGTCCACCGGTGACCGATTGGAAATGTGGGAAAGAATGTGGGAGATTTGGTGGCATGGGAAAGCTCTCCGCTACTGCTGTGAAGGCAGCAACACGCCCCGGGCGGCTTGGCGATGGCGACGGCCTGTTTCTCCTGATTCAGCCGGGCGGCGGCAAGAGTTGGATGTGTCAGGTGCAGAAGAATGGCAACCGGCGCGACTTTGGCCTGGGCAGCGCGTCCAAAGTCTCACTGGCCACGGCCCGGGAGCGGGCACGGGAAATCCGCACCTGGGTCGAACTCGGGCTGGACCCGATATTCGAGCGGCGCAAGGCGATGGGCATTCCTACATTCCGGCAGGCGGCGGCCAGGGTGATCGCCGCCCACAGCAAGACATGCCGGACCCGTCGCGCGGTCGCAGACGCTCGAGACCTATGTGTTCCCGCAGATCGGCCATGTGCAGGTTCATGAGATCACCGGGCCCATGATCCGGAAGGTGTTGTCCGACATCTGGCTCGCCAAGCCTGAGACCGCGCGACGGGTCCGGCAGCGCATCGGAACAGTTCTCGACGGGGCATATGCCTCGGGCTACCGCGAGAGTGAAGCGCCTATGCGCGCAATCACCAAAGGACTGCCACGCCAGCCCAAGAAGGAGGGGCTCTAAGGCTCATATGCTCGACATCGCCTGGCACGTCTAAGGGCCTCGTCGCTGCTGATCCAGGCACTTTCCCATGGCCCGCCCTCAAACTACCACAATTATGGTAAGCCGCACCGCTTCGATCCGGCTAAGCCTCGGGCACGAGAATAGTTCTGCGATTTTGGAACAATGGATTTCTTGTTCGCCCGCAGACGATGCTCGCTCATGATGTCCATGGACATCAACATAATTTTGTCGAGAGGAATGCGGGTGTCTCTGCAGAGAATGAGTTGCCTTGGTCGGCCCACGGTCATGATGGCATCCAAACACCCCAGCGGCTTTCCCGTTTCGTTCACGCGACCCTCTGTTGTTGCTTAAGATCGTGCCAAATTATGCCGGGTTGACGATCTTTCAGGATGATCGTCCCGATACAGCCACTCAAAGGAAAATGCCGAGCATGGATATGCTGGAAGCTAGCGTTGCCAATTTAGACCCCGTGATCGCCCTGTTGGCTTTGGTTCAGATCAGCGGTGATCGGTTACTTCTGGAAGAGTACGGTCCTGCGCTGCGCCTTCGGCCAGGAGACAAGAACCAGACGATGTTTACAGGAGAGCGCCGGGCCGAGGAGGGCGGTGAGGAAGGTTACGAGCAGGCCGCCGCCCAGGTGCGCTCCATGCTGGTCGCCGAAATGAAGGCGGGGGCCAAGCCGTTGTTGCCTTCGCTTGATATCCCAATGTTCTGCAAAATGGCAGAACTTGCCGCTGGCCGACCCCTGCCGGATGTGTCCGTCGGTCCTGCTTATCAGCATAGCGGTTTCGCCACCGATACGCGCGTGCGCCTGCCGCAAAATGCGCCGCCGTCGGATTTCAAGGTGCTCGTCATCGGGGCGGGCATGATGGGCATCAACGCCGGGGTGAAGCTGCAGCAGGCTGGTTTCAACTTCACGATCCTCGAAAAGCATGGCGATGTTGGAGGCAATTGGCTCGAAACGCGCTATCCTGGCGCTGCCGTCGATACGCCGAGCCGCAGCTACTCCTATTCATTCGACCCGAACCCTAACTGGACGCGCTTCTACCCCACGGGTCCTGAGTTTCTGCGCTATATCCAGGACATCACTGACAAATACCGCCTGCGCCCGCATATTCAGTTCAACATCGCCGTGAAAGGCGCTGATTGGGATGAAGCACGCAACAAGTGGGTAGTCGAAGCCCGGCGAGGGGACAAGACCGAGCGGTATGATGCTGATTTCATCATTTGGGCGGTAGGACCGAACAACGCTCCTAATTTTCCTGATGTGGAGGATTTGGAAACGTTCAAAGGCCCCGTCATGCACACCGCGCAGTGGGACCCGGACGTCGATCTGGCGGGCAAGAAGGTCGTGCTGGTCGGCAGCGCATGCAGCGGGGTTCAGGTGGCGACCGCCATCGCCGATCAGGTTGGTGATCTCACCATCGTTCAGCGGCAGCCGGAATATATCGTTCCCAATCCTCTGGCCCACACGATGGTTGATGCGCTTGAACGATGGGCGCTGGAGAATATCCCCTTCGTCCACCAATGGCTGCGCTTCCAGGCAGCGGCGCTTTCCTACCAGGATTTGCGCGGGCTTGCGGTGATTGACGAAGACTATCGCGCCCGCACGGGCGGCGCTTCGCCGCTCAGCGACATGATCAAGCGCCAGGCGATGGACTATCTGGACAGCCATTTTGGCGATGATCCCGCCATGAAGGCGGAATTGACGCCGAGCTACCCGCCCTTTGCCAAGCGCATCATCCATGATTGCGGGTTCTTCGACACGGTGAAGAAGCCGCATGTGAAGCTGTTGTCGGGGGCGATGCAGCGCGCTGACGAGAATGCCGTGATTTTGGCTGACGGGCGCAGGCTGGAGTGCGATGCTATCCTGCTTGCCACCGGCTACAAACTGATGTTCGGGCGCCAGTTCGACATCAGGGGGCGCAACGGCAGCTTGCGGGAAGCTTTTGATCCCTATCCCTTCTCCTATCTCGGCCTTCTGGTCCCCGGCTTTCCCAACATGGTCTACCTGGGCGGGCCATATAGTCACCTGGTCGCCAATCACGCGGTCGTCAGCGAGCAGCAGGTCCATTACACAATCGAACTGCTGCAATGGATGGTGGATGAGCAGCTTGCGTCGCTTGAGGTCTCGCGCGAAGCGGCCGACAGGTTCGTGTCTGAGGTCGATGCCGAGCTGAGCGGTACCGTATGGGCCAACAGCGGCGACGCGCATGGCTATTATCGGGATCAGGGGAAGAAGGTGGTGATCGGCATCGCCCGCCATAATTCCCATATCTGGCAAGACACCCGGTCGCCGCGCGCGGAGGATTTCGAGATCAAGCGCAAGGCCGATGCTGCCGATGACGAGGTGCAGCCCGCGATCCGCTTGTCCATGTAACCATTCCAGCCGATCCCCGGCGCGGCGAGACCGTCACAAGAGCGGACCGTCGATTACATAAGAGAGGAGGGCTCATGCCGCTCGACCCATATTTCGCGAAGATGGTTGCGGACGCCCCGCCATATCCTCCACTGCGTGACATACCGGTGGAGCTTCTGCGGAAATCCTTACGGGACAGCGCTGCCGCGCGTCCCCGTGCGGAGGTCAGCCTCGCTTCCGTCGAGGATCGGGCCATTCCAGGTCCGGCTGGGCTGATGGGGGTGCGGATCTACACACCTTTGGGGACCGGGCCTTTCCCAATCATCGTCTATTTTCATGGCGGCGGCTTCGTTGTCGGCGACCTCGATACACAGGATGTCATCCCCCGCTCACTGGCCGCAGGATCGGGCAGCGTCGTGATGTCGGTCGATTACCGACTGGCGCCCGAGCATAAATTCCCCGCTGCTCCGGAAGATGCCTGGGCCGCTGTGCAGTGGGCCGCAGCCAATGCAGAAGCGTTGCAAGGGGACCAGGCGCGCCTCGCGGTCGCGGGCGACAGCGCAGGCGGCGTGCTGGCCTGCGTGACGGCGATCTTGGCGCGCGATGCTGGAGCGCCAAATCTGTCGGCGCAGCTTAACTGGTATGGTCCGGGCGACCATCCTTTGCGCGACAGTGAATCAACACGCGAGTTTGGCGAGGGGCCGGGGCTTAGGCTCTCCGATGTGCACTATTTCTGGGAACTCTACCTGGAGGATGAGGCGCAATATGCCGATTTCCGCGCCAGCCCGGCACGCGCCACAGATCTTGTGGGCTTGCCCCCAGCGTTCATCGCGACGGCGGAGTGCGATCCCGCTCGTGATGAGACCGAAGCCTATGGACATCTGCTCCGCGCGGCTGGCGTCGATACGGAAATCCGTCGCTACGCGGGGATGACCCATGGCTTCATGGCCTATGTCGGCGCGGTCGAAGGCGCGCGGCAGTCGATGGATGACGCATGCGCCTTCCTGCGCCACCGCTTCAACAGCAAGTCGGCCTGAACCTGCATCAACAAGGTATGATCAATGACGGATGAAGAACGTAAATTCAGCGGCGGCGTGGCCGTCATCACGGGTGCTGGCTCAGGCATCGGCATGGGGCTTGCCAAACGTGCTGCGAACGTCGGGATGACGGTTGTCGTTGCCGATCTTGTCGGTGAACGGGCCGAGCAGGTTGCGCAGGAGATCCGGGATGAAGGCGGCTTGGCCGAGGCGATGACCGTCGACGTGTCACGCTATGAAGACATAGACAGGATGGCGGAGGCCGTCTTCGCCCGTCATGGCTCCGTTCGGCTGCTGGTCAACAACGCAGGCATCGAAACCATGGGATGCTCCTGGGAAATTCCCGCCGAGCGGTGGGAAACCACGCTGAACGTCAACATCCATGGGGTGGTGCACGGAGCAAGAGCTTTCGTCCCCAGGATGATCGCGAGCGGCGAGGAATGCTGGATCGCCAATGTCGCATCGGGCGCGGCCTTCGGGATGATGCCCGCCAACATCGCCTATGTTATGTCCAAGCATGCGATCCAGTCCTTCAGCGAAGGCCTGTATCTGGAAATGGAATATATGAACGCCCCGATCCATGTCGCGAGCGTTCTTCCGGGGATGGTAAAGACGCGAATCTTCGATCGCGAAGCTGGCGCCGGGGAAGGTGCGGCCGGGCATCCCTATAGAGACGCCATGCGGCTGCGCATGCAGGATTATGGCATGGAACTGCCCGAGGCGTGCGAAAGAATCCTTGCTCAGATCGCCGCGAACACATTCTGGGTCTCAACCCATCCCGACCTCCTCAAGCTTCTGATCGACACGCGGATCGAATTTCTGGGCAGCGGCAATGCTCCGGTGCTGAGCGACCAGGTCCGTCAAATGCTACCAGGGCGATCTGGTGGTCCGAAGCTGGCCGGCAATTGCCTGCTATCTGAGCAATCAGAAGGGCAGGGTTGAGATGCAGGGGCGACTGAATGGGAAGGCGTTGATCGTCATTGGGTCGGGCACCGGAATAGGCGCAGCCACCGCGCGCCGCCTGGCTGCTGAAGGCGCCCGGCTGTGTCTGGCGGACGTCAATCTGGCTGCGGCCTCCGCCGTGGCAGAGGAGATCGCGGCAGAAGGCGGGGAGGCCTTTGCCACCTTTATCGACCTGGCCGATGAACCATCGGTTACAAAAGCGATCGAAACCGCCGCCGAGCGCCTTGGCGGCCTCGATGGAGCGCATGTTAACGCCGCGGACATGCGCGCCATCATGCAGGACAGCGATGCACTTGCCGAAGAGTTGGAGGTTTTCGACAGGACATTGACGGTCAATCTGCGAGGGCATCTGCTCTGCACCCGTGCCGTGCTGCCGCACTTGTTGGCCCGCGGCGGCGGCGCGATCGCCTACACCAGCTCTGCGGCTGCCGACATGGGCGATCCGCTTCGGCCAGCCTACGCGGCGTCCAAGGGTGGGCTGAACGCGTTGATGCGCCATGTTGCCGCGAAATGGGGCCGGAGAGGCATCACGGCCAACTGCGTGGCACCCGGATATGTGATCACGCCGGAAATGGCCGCGGGCGGCGCCATGACATCTGAGTTGCTGTCTCACATGGGCGCGCAGACGCCATCGCCGCGACTGGGTGATCCTGCCGACATTGCGGCGATGGTTGCAATGCTGCTGTCGGATGACGGCCGCTGGATGAACGGCCAAGTCTATCATGTGAACGGCGGCGCACTAATGCGCTGATTTACCTCATTCGGGGTAAGCGGATGGCATCGCAAGGTCTTAGCCATCGACATTGTGGCGAGCGTCAATTGATCAGCTGGATCAGTGCACGCTCTAATTCATCATCGATGACGACAAAGCTGCTGAACAAGAGCGGCAAGATACAAAGGTTGGAATATGAGCAGCATCTCAGATCTTGAGACAGTATTGAACGATCCATCGACCATGATGGACATCGGTACCGAAAGGCTTTGGTCGATCGACTATGCCGACGTCGAGGCATTTCAGCTATCGACCATCGCAAAGCGCTTCTCCGATCTGCGTGACAGGCTCGGCATCCTCAACAATCTCGCCGAGGATATCGGCATCACGGAAATTCGCGGCGTGGGCGACATCACCGCGCTTTGCTTCCCGCACACGACCTACAAGTCCTACACCGAAAAGTTCATCGAGAATAAGGAGTTCGGCAAGCTCACCAACTGGCTGTCCGCCTTCACGACACATGAACTCAAGTCCACGGACACCCGCAGCTGCCAGTCGATGGAAGAATGGATTTCGGTTCTGGAGCGGGATACGCCGATCCGCCCCATGTGCTCATCTGGCACCAGCGGCAAGATTTCCTTCTTCCCCAAGAGCACGGACGAACAGCTGTTCTCCCACTACGGCTATATGTTCGGCAACAGCGGTTTCCGGAATGAGGATGACTCGGGTCTCCAGACCGGTGAGGTTGATTTCTTCTGCCCCTGGCCAGTCGCCAGCGGTCATCACAACCTGCCGACGGCCTTCCGCATCTTGCGCGACTTTCATTATGCCGGGCGTCCCGGAAAGCATGTCTATACGGTGGGAGATGGTCATTGGGACCTCGACATGCACTGGTTGTCGGCCAAGCTGCAGGCGGCGGCAAACCGGGGTGAAACGCTGCAATTAGACCCCAGTCAGGCGGAGTTACGCGAGCGGCTGCGTCAGGTGCGCGAGCGCGAGCTTCAGAACAAGGAAGCGGAATGGGACGCGTTTCTGAACGAGCTGGTGGTCGGCCATGCCGACCAACGCGTGTTCGTCATGGCGGCGGCGCCCCAGCTCTATTCGATCGCGCTCGAAAGCGAGAAGCGTGACCTGGCTATCAACCTGACCCCAGACAGCTACATTCAGGCAGGCGGCGGATCGGGCCTGCGCGGCACTGCTTTCCCCGACGACTGGATGGACACTGTCCGGCGCCGCATTCCTCATCGCATCAATGAGGTGTACGGCATGTCGGAGATCAATGCCGTCGCGCGCCTGTGTAGCCATGGCCAGTTCCACTTCCCGCCCTGGGTGTTCATGTCGGTCCTTGACCCTGATACCGGCGTTCCGCTGGCGCGCGAGGGTGAAGTCGTTGGCCGGTTGGCCCTGTTCGATCTATTGCCGCAGAGCTATTGGGGTGGCTGCATTTCGGGCGACAGGGTCACGGTGCAGTTCAGCGGCGAGTGCGGCTGCGGTCGCAAGGGGCCGCAAATGAGCCCCGACATCGCGCGCTACAGCAGCCTCAAGGATGACGACAAGATCACCTGCGCAGTGTCCGCCGGCGCTTATGAGCGTGCGACAGACCTGACACTGACCGCTTGAACGAGCGCGCTATTCGCACAGTCCTAATTGGAAGCAAATATGTCCGATCCCATTGTGCCGCTCGTCATTCGCGGCAAGATCATAACCGAGAAGCTGAAGACCTATTCCACCCGGGGCGGGAAGTTCACTTTCCAGTCCCCCGACGTTACCCAATATATCGATCAGCTCGTTCTGTCAGACCCCTGGCAGCAGAATGATCTTTATCAGATTTCGCTGGACGAGATCATCGACTATTTCGTCGAACTGGGGCAGTGTCTCGCGCTAGACAGCAATGTCTATGTACAAAAGGCGCTCGAGATGAGCATCGGGACGTCGAGCTTCAGCGAAGAGATGCTCCGCTTCCAATATGGCCTGATCCCGATGCTGCTCAGCCGCCCCGCGATCGAGGAGCAGATCAACAACAGCATCGGCCGCGAATATCTGGAAGGGTGGGTGCCGGGTACCGCAGGCGGCCGCGACTATGCCATCCGGGCCTTTGGCGCTCGTGCCGTTCACGTGATCGCAGGCAATGGCTGGGTCATTGCCCTGCAAACCTTGCTGGTAAACGCCTTCACGCGCAGCGACGCCATTATCAAGATACCGTCGAACGACCTCTATTTCTGTCTCGCGGTCGTTCAGACCATGATCGAAATGGCGCCGGATCACCCCGTGACCAAGCATGTCAGCGTCGCCTATTGGAAGGGCGGGGACGAGGCTGTGGAAAGGGCGCTCTATCGGCCGATCAACCTGGAGAAGATCGTAGCCTGGGGCGGCTTCTCCTCGATGGAAAGCATTCGCAATTATCTTGGCCCCGGCCTCGATCTCGTGGCGCTCGATCCCAAGAGCAGCGCCTCGATCATCGGGCGGGCGGCGTTCGCGACCGAAGCGTCCATGGCGGAGGCGGCTGAAATGGCGGCCCGCGATATCGGCTATCTGAATCAGGCCGGATGCATCAATGCCCGTACCCTCTACATCGAATCCGGCACCGACGCTGACGGGATCAAGCGCGCCAATGATTTTGGCCGCGCGGTTTTCGACGCGATGCAGAAGCTGCCTTCTCATCTCAGCAGCGATCACCCCGCCTTCGACACCACCCTTCGCGAGGAAATCGAAGGGGTGCGGCATTCCGGCATATTCCGCGTGTACGGCGGGCGATCATCCGAAGGCGGGATCATCGTTTCGCAATATCCCGATGGCGTGGACTTCGCGGACAGGCTGGATTGCCGGGTGGCGAACATCATCCCGGTCGATGAGATTGACGAGGCCGTCAATCGGCTCACCATCCACACCCAGACCATCGGCATTTATCCTGAGGCGTTGAAGAGCGAGATCCGCGACAAATGCGCGCTTCGCGGTGGCCAGCGGCTTACCTCCCTTGGCACAGCGACGCTGGGCGGCTTCGGCGGGCCGCAGGACGGCATCGAACCTGTTCGGCGCATGGTTCGCTGGATCCGCGACGACACGGCCGTCGCCGATGCGCCTGCTGGTCATTTCGGTGCGGCCGCTGCCTGAGTTCCGACAATCATTCGATAAGGGCGACTGAAAATGTCTCAACAATCAACCAACAAAGCGATCGTGGCGCAGTTCTGGAGCGCCTTTTCGGACTGCCGCTTCGACGAAGCGCTCGATCTTCTGCATGATGACGCGACCTGGTGGGTTGCCGGTGACCTGGGTGGCGTGTCCGGTACCTATACCAAAGAACAATGCGGTCCGATGTTCGCCGGGATTGCCGCGAGCACCAAGGCGGGTGTGCGGGTGACGCCGGGCATAATGACGGAGGAAGATGATCGCGTGGCAATGGAGGCGACGTCTCAGGGTGTGACGATTGATGGCGTAGACTATGCCAACACTTATCATATCCTCCATATCTTGCGTGATGGGAAGATCGTGAAGGTGCGCGAATATATGGATCCGGGTCGGATTTCGCTGGCGTTCGCTTCCTCCGTCAAGGATCAATGATCGGTGTGCGGACGGGGTTGGCGTTCTTGAGAGTTCGCTTCCACGATCATGAATGCACTTGGCAGCGCTGTCTCAAAGAAGCGCGCCAATGGAGAGGACGATCGACTTGGCAGATTCATCGGTGAGCATGGGGCCGAACATGACAGCAGGTGGGGTGGCGCCTGAAAAGGACCAGCCGCCGGGCAAGACGTCCCCCGTCGCTGTCGGGGCGGCTGGCGGTTCGCTGGGGCTGATTTTGGCGGTGTTCGCCGAAAGCATGCTCTCCCCTGCCGGCATGCACTTCGTGGCGCCATCCCTGCCGTTGATGCAGGCCGAATTTGCCGGAGTGGCCCAGGCTGATATTCTTGTCCCAATGGTTGTCACGCTGCCTGGCCTGATGATCGCCCTCTGCGCGCCGTTCATGGGAACGCTTGGCGACCGCATCGGCGTTCGTCCGCTCCTGCTCTGGTCGATGGTCGCCTATATGATTATCGGCATACTGCCTTATTGGCTCGAATCGCTGTACGCGATCATCGGCGTGCGTTTCCTCTTCGGCATCGCAGAATCCGCCCTGGCGGTCTGTGGCACGCCCTTGATCGCCGCAGGATTTCTGGCAGGACGCCGACGTGCCATGATTAGTGGCCGGGTCGCCTTTATTGGCTTGTCATCAATGCTGCTGGCGATGTGTGGCGGTTGGGCAGCGCAATATGGCTGGCGTACTGCCTATCTTCTATATCTGTTTGCCGCTCTTCCTTTGATTTTGGTGCTATTCTTCGTTCCCCGTTCCCTGACCATCGTGGCAACCGCATCAGTGGGCAAGCAGCCGCGGCAGCTATGGGCAATCTATGGACTGAACTTCGTCTATGGCACCGGCATCGCCGCTCTATTCGTCTATTCCGCCTTCCTTCTCAAGGAGATCGGGATTCACACGCCAAAGCTGGCAGGCACGTTATCTGGGGTCGCTGCCTTCACGACCGTCGCTGCATCGTTGCTGTTCCCGCTCATATCCCGGCGATTGAGTGGACGTGTGTTGATGATCCTGTCCTTCCTGCTCATGGCGGCGGGGTGCGCTACGCTGTCAGGGGCCGGTGAAGCAACTTTGGTCGGGGTGGGTCTCGTCCTCACGGCCTTGGGCATGGGCCTGTTCATTCCCGCTTCGACGGACATGCTGCTGCATTACTGCCTGCCGCAGCATCGCGGCCGCGCCACCGGGATCGCGATGATGGCCCTTTATCTCGGAAACTTCGTGGTGCCCTTCAGCATGACGGCGCTGACCCGCTCGGGATCTTCGATCAGCCAAGGCTATGTGCTGTTGAGTGCCGCCTATGTGGTTACTGCGCTGGTCGCGCTATGGTTCGCCAAATCGGTGTTTGTAGTTCCTGGCGAAAGTGACGGTCGCTCGGCCGCGCACTGACGATCGTGGCGCTTTGATGATGAACAGCCATGAGCTGCTGTGCGTAGCCTGGCGGAGAAAAGGAATTTAGGATGGATCGGCTCAAGGGCAAAGTAGCCATCGTGACTGGAGCCGGACGGATCGGCAATATCGGTCTGGCGATTTGCGAGGCCTTCCTGCGCGAAGGCGCCAAGGCGGTCATCGGCACTGATCTGCGCGCGGACGAAGGCGAAGCCATATTGGCGCGGATCAGCGAACTGAAGGCTCCAGGCAGCTTCAAACTGATAGCGCATGACGTGACCGATGCGACGCAATGGGACAAGCTGGTGTCGGACGTCGTCGCGGAGTTTGGCGGGCTGGACATCCTTGTGAACAATGCCGGTATCTCCATTCATGGTGGCATCAAGAACAGCAGCCTGGACGATGTGCGCAAGGTGATGGCCGTCAATCATGACGCGCCTTTTCTTGGCATGAAATATTGTGCGCCCGCGTTGGAAGGCTCGATCGAGCGGTTCGAGGGCGGCGGTTCGATCATCAACAATTGTTCGATGGCGAGCTACAAGACGAGCAGCCACAATATGGGCTATCATGTGTCGAAGGCGGCCGCCCGCATGCTCACCATGTGCGGGGCAGAGGAATTTGGTCCCCAGCGGATACGCGTCAATTCAGTGCATCCGGGTCTGACCGTTACGCCACTAGTGCGCGAAGGGCTGCAGGAATATACCCAGAGCGGCATGTTCTCGTCCGTAGACAGCGCAATCGAGGAAATTGCCGGGCGCAACCCGCTGAAGATCGCGGGACAGCCTGAGGACGCAGCGCACCTGTTCGTCTATCTCGCATCGGACGAGGCGCGCTTCGTAACCGGAGCGGCATTTTGCCATGATGGCGGTTTGGGCATCCAGTATTGATGGGCTAGCCCGGCTGTCTCATGGGCTACCCGCACCTGAGAAATCGAGGGTCACCTTTTCAATCCGGCCTTCACCCTCGCTGCCTGCGGCCGAACCTTCGAAATCGGGGACAGTGCAGATATAGAGAGTCGATCGGTTCGAGCCGCCGAAAGCGCAGGCGAGGGCTCGCCTGCCTGGCTGCATCGGAACGCGGTGCGTTGTCCGTCCTTCCTGGTCAATGCGCAGCACGCCCGGCCCGCTGCTTACCACGCCAGCGTTGAACATTACCGGCGCTGCCGCCCACACCGCGCCCATATCATCGAGGCAGATCCCGTCCGGGATCGCGCCATCAGATAGAGTCGCAAAGACACGCTGGTCCGAAAGCACACCTGAAGGCATGTCGATGGTGAAGGCAGACACCCGCATCGCCGAGCTTTCTGCGACATAGAGCGTTGTCCCATCCGCGCTGACCGCGATGCCATTTGGCCCCATCATCTGCCGCGCGACGACCATCGATGTTCCATCGACGTCCACCATCAGCAGATCGGTCGGCTCCGGCATGCCGTGTTGCTCGTTCGCCCAGACATTGCGGCCCGGCTGGCTCACATAGGCGCGACCGTTTGCCGATATCATGTCGTTCAGGACGAAGCGGCAGAGCCCGCTCAAATCTGCGTGCTCGACTGCACCGTCAGGATCGATACGCACAATCCTGCGGCCCTTCGACAGCACGGCGATCAGCCCGCCATCTCCGAGAAACCCCAGCCCGCCGACGAAATCCTCCGCCGTTTCGAACAGGATCTCCGGGGTTTGAGCGTCCCTCAAACGATATATGCGGCCCCACCGAATGTCTGAAAAGTAGAGTGCCCCTGCAAACCAACGCGGGCATTCCGGCAGGTACAGGCCTTCAACGACGATTTCTGGATACGGCGTCGTGATCAATCGAACCTCCCTGGTGAAGAGCCGTTCTGCATGACGGCCTTAAAGATCGTGGCAGCAACGACAGCTGCGATGCGCAAGACCGCGCCCAAGCAACGGCTGCTGCAACTTAAAAAAGCATGACCGGCACATTGCTGAGACGGCGCCGTTCGAGAATCGCTTGAGTAGGCCCGCAATGCATGATCTAGTTCTGGGTGCGGCTCATGCGGTTAGCAAAGAATAAGAAGATCAGGAGTGGATTGTCAATGAACGTGGTTGATAAGATCGGCGTTTCCGCGTCTGGTGATGTCGGCCAAGACAATCGACTGGTTTCGTCAATCTACGGCGCGGCAAAATCTCCAACGCCCTGGTATGATGTTCTGGACGCTCTGTGCGAATATTATGGTCTTGAGAAGGCTGTTTCCGTTTTTTCCAGGAAGGGCCAGGATAGACACTGCATGACTGTGGATGCCCGCTCCGGCACGCGTGAGGCATTCAAGCCAGATGGACGAGTGGATCGGCTGAAGGGATTGGCGCAAGGCGAAGCGATCTTCTGCGATGATCAGGATCCGGATCAGCCCATGGGCTCATCCGCTACCATGAACTTGCTCGGCATCGACTTTCTCATCGGCGAGGATCTGGCGAAGCTGAGGCTCTTCCGAGCTGGTGAAAAGCATTTTCTGCCGTCGGATGCCGTGCAACTCCAGGCTTTGGCTTTCCACATCTCTGAAGCGATGAAGGTGGCTATGCATATTTGCCGCCTCCAGCACAATCTCTCCTTCCACGACATGGCGTTGAACCGCGTCAATGTCGGCCTGATTATAGTGGCAAGCGATGATCAGGTGGTATGGCTGAACCAGCGCGCGCGCCGGATGCTGGCGGAGGAGGACGGTGTCCGTCTGATCAACAACCAGCTTCGCTGTTGCTGGCAGGCCGATACGACCAGATTATGGGCGGCGGTGAAATCGGCGCGGGAGGATCCTGAAACGACATATGCCGCGAGTCTGTCCCGTCCCCATGGCGAACATGACATGTCGGTGATGATAATCGCCAATCCGCAGCATGATGAGCGCAACGACGGTGGACTGCCTGAGGTGGGCATATTCCTTCGAGACACGGCGCAGCGCGCCACCATGGACCCCAAAGTTCTCAAGAAATTGTTCGATTTCACCCAGACTGAGATACGCCTCGCTATCAGCCTGAGCGAGGGAAGCAGCCTTGAAGACGCGGCGGTGGACCTGGGCATAAAGCTCGCGACGGTGCGTGTGCACTTGCGTTCCATGTTCGGCAAGGTGGGTGTGCATCGCCAGTCCGAACTGATCCGACGTATTCTGGTCTGATCGGTGCGGCCAATATTTCCACAGGATTTGGAGCGTCTTTCGCCTTATCTGGTTGGGCAAGGATAGCCGCGGGGCCGGAATATTCCCGAGGGCCATGCATTTTACCTAAAATAGGGTAAGCGGCCACATTCCCCATTTTCTAAGACAATCCAACTGACTTGGGGCGCTCTTCTTCAGATCCGCAAGATGCTGGCTCTGGGTCGGAGGCGTGCCTCTGCAACAACGCCGTGCTCATCACGCATTATAAGATAAATTAGAACATAGAGGGGATAGGTCCTTGAAGAATCTTCTTCATATTCGTCATTTTTTGATGGCATCTAGCGTCTTAGCCATGGCCACGCCCGCATTCGCGCAGGAGGGCGACCTGCAGCAGGAGGCTGGACTCAACGATATTGTCGTCACGGCGCAGCGGCGCGAAGAAAGCCTTCAGAGCGTACCAGTCGCAGTGACCGCGTTCGGCACGGAGCAGCTTGAACAGTTGCGCATCACCAATGTGCGCAGGCTCGATGCTCTGGCGCCGGGGCTGCAGGTGACGACGCGAGGCCAGCAATCGAGCGTCACAGTGGCAATCCGCGGGATCACGTCAGGGGTTGCCAACAACTCCGTCGATCCCAAAGTCGGCATCTATGTCGACGGCGTGTATGTCGGCCGCTCTGTCGGTTCACTGTTCGATCTGGCTGACATTCAGCGGGTGGAGGTGTTGCGCGGCCCGCAAGGAACCTTGTTCGGCCGCAATGCCACGAGCGGCGCACTTAACATCACGACGGCCGATCCCAAGGGCGAATGGGGGGTGAACGCCAATCTGTCCTACGGAAACTACAATGCGTTCCGGGGTAAGGTCACGCTCGACCTTCCTGCCTTTGGACCGTTCTCTGCAAGGCTTTCCTATCTGCACGATCAGATCGACGGCGATGTCGAAAATCTTCTCGCAGGGCGGACCATTGACCTGAGACTAAGGGAGCCGAGTTTCGGCGTCTTCCGTTACGGTAAAGATCTGGGCATGACGAATGTCGATGGCGTGCAGGCGAGCATCAAAGGTGACTTTGGAAATCTGGTCGCAACCTATCGCTTCGACTATACTGATAGCCAATCCTTGGGCCGCGCGATCCAGACTTTCGGCGTCATCCCGGATTCGACGGGTGCCCTTTTGTCGGGGATTATCGCTTTCCAGCCTCTATTTGGCGGCATAACGAATATCTCGCCCCGCCGCCTGGATGCAGTGGCCAATGCCAGCAGCAAGGAACATGTCATCACCCAAGGGCACAGCCTTACCTTGGCCCTTCAGGCGACCGACAATTTCTCCGTGAAGAGCATTTCTGCTTACCGCAAGCTAGATCAGAAACCCTACATCTATGATCTTGGCGGAACCGGTGGTAACCGCTTCACTTTCGCGCAACTTAGCGCCTTGCTCGGCCGGAACGTTGCGGGTGTGCTGGATCCGGCCAACGCTCCCGGACCCAATGACAGCTTCTTCTCGCTGCTCACTGCCCGGACGACGCAGCAGAAGCAGTTCAGCCAGGAAGTGCAGTTTCAGCTGGCCACCGACCTGTTCGATCTAACGGCTGGCCTCTTCTATTTTCATGAAAAGTCACCGGCTAAGGACGTCTTGGGGACGTTCCAGCCGGTTGACGACGGTGTTGTCATTCCACTCCCGGGATTAGACAGCCCATTTGGCAACGGTCTGACCAGCACGGTCGCCATCAATGATTCAATGGCGGGGTATGGCCAGCTAACCTGGCACGTCACGCCGACTTTCGATCTGACCGGCGGGCTGCGCTATACGATCGATGACCGTGAACTCGACATCAAGGCGATCACTGGAGGGCAGGGCGGCAGTCTTGGCGTTGGGCGGTACAAGGCTTCTTATGAAAAGCTGAACTACACCGCCATCGCGAACTGGCGCCCGTCCAGCAGATTGACCGCCTATGCGAAGGTCGCCACGGGATATGTCTCCGGCGGCATCTTGAGCGGCATCCCGTACGAACCCGAGACTCTTCAATCTTTTGAAGTCGGATTAAAGTCGATTCTGTTCGACAACAGAATGCGAGCCAATATAGCCGGTTTCTACAACAAATATCGTGGCTTACAGGTGCAGCAGTTCGTCAACGGGCGGCAGCGTTTCGACAATGCAGGGAAGGCTACGATCAAAGGCATCGAGGCCGAGACGGAGATCGTTCCCTTCGCTGGCCTAACCTTGAGCGGAAATGTCAGCTATACCGATTTCGACTATAAGGAGTTCATTATCAATGGCGTCGATATCGCGGACGAATCACGCCCCGTGTTCCTGTCGAAATGGACCGCCCGTGGTTCGGTGAACTATTCTGCGCCAGAGTTCACGAACGGCAGCTATATCAGTGCCCGCGTCGATGTGACCTATAAGAGCAAGCACTATTTTTTGCAGCGCCCGATCCGCGAAGCCGCAACGGGCGCGATCTCGCCTCTCGAACAATATGATGGTGTGCCCGCCCGGACGGTCGTGGACGCCCGTCTGGGGCTGATGGATGTTCCCGTCGGGGGAGGCAAGGTGAGCTTGTCGGCATTCGGCCAGAACATCTTCAACGAGCGCTTCAATCCCTATGGCGTATCCGTGCTTCAGTTGGTCACCGCCTATGATCGGGGTAGGACGTACGGCATCGAACTCGGTGCAAAATTCTAGGCGCATCGCAGGTCGAGATGGCCAAGGCATAGCCCTATAGTCGCAAGCGCTGGATCGCGCTGATGCGCTTCCTCGATGATGGGCGCTTGGGGGACCGGCAACAATCGCGGAGCGGCCACGTGCTGTGTGGCCTTCGGTCGTTAAACTGGCCGGTGGCCGACTCAACGACGGGTGGCGATCAAGCGGCGGCCATCTACTAGGTCATCGAGACCGCAAAACTCGATGACCTCGAACCACATGCCTAGATCGCTCAGTTATCGCCAAAAATGCTAGCAACTGGCCTGCTGCCCGCTGGGATGAACTCTTGCCGTTAAACTGGCGGTCAGATCAGCAGCCGATCACCAAAGCCGCCCAATTTGCGGCTTTCAGCCTACGCTTACGCCGCGACGCTTAGATGCCTGGTAAAGGCAAACGCCCGGAATGGTGAACATTGAAGCTGCGGCCGTTCGCCTCACTGCCGCTAGACGGCCCATATCGGTCAGGGGTCGACGCCGCTAGGGCGGCAGCTTCCTCAACCGCCGCCATTCTCCTTTCGGCTGGGTCCAGGCGATCAGCGATCAGAAGCTGCGCGCCAGTGCCCCTTATTCAGCAGCGTCTGGACAGGTCCAAATGGGTCCGTCATAACGTGATCAAGCTGGTGGCTTGATGGCCAGCAGAGATGGCCGTGGGAACGTGTGTGAGAAAGCTTCGGCGGTTCTAAAGGGAACGCAGGATATTAACCGCTTTTAGCTTGAAAATACTGTTCCCCCCCTCTCCGCCACTTGATCATCCAGCCTGATCCAAGATTGTCCGATCCCGGTTTAAGTGAAGCGGCGAATTCGACCGATAATTTGGGCATGTCGGGTCAGAGAACCGGTAGCGGAAAGTGTCTTTGGCTTCACAATCTGGAATAGCGCCTCGAACGGTCGCAGAATTGTGCGGTTTTCCCCGCCAAGGGGAATATAACATTATTCCAGACATTTAACACTGATTGGTGCGGTCGAGAAGACTCGAACTTCCACGGCCTTTCGGCCACAACGACCTCAACGTTGCGCGTCTACCAGTTCCGCCACGACCGCACATCTAAAGGGAAACCGGCGAGGCCGGCACCTGGTAGGAGGCGGCCCTTAGCAAAGGCTCTCATGGCATGCAACAACCTATCTTCCTGTGCGTTTTCTTTTCCACATCAGCAATCACCGGGGCGGAGCAGCGATGGAGGATGTCGGCATGTCGGCCCGATTTTGGTTATTCAGCATGGCAAGCGTCGGCGCGGCTCTGGTCGGCGGGTTGAGCCTTGGGCTTTACGCCACGACATCGCCGCGGGCGGCGGTCGCGGAATATGACGCTGGCAGCTCCGTTGTTGAAGAAGCGCATATGGCTTCACTGGACATGATGGCGCTGAATGGCCCGCAGGAGGTCAAATGCACGGGGTGCGGACCGACACTTGCAGAACGGCAGTTCCATGCCGCGTCAGCCTCCTGGGACGGCTATGACGATGCGACCGTGCGGGATTATGACGGGCAGGAACCAGGCCAGCCAGAGGACTTGCTGGCCGATTTAGACCGCCCCATGCATTCTCCGGCACATCAACTGCCTGAGGAAATAGAGCGATTTGCAAATGGCGATGGCCTTGCGCCGTACCCTGTGCGGGTCGCCCAAGGGGTTGCCACCCCGCACGGGCAGTTACAGCCGTCGATCGCGGTTCCCTGAGCGAATTCGGCCTTGTTAAATGCCCCCCCCACCCCGCGAAAGTGAGGGAGCGATCAACAAGGCCGAATGTGACATCCCTTACTCGGCGGCAACAACCACTGGTGTGTCGCTCAACGGGTAAGTCAGGCGGTTTATCATTTCCTTCGGGCAGACCTGCCAGAAATAACGCCGCCAGCGATCCCAATCATCAAGGATCGTATTAGACCATTTGCTGTCGGTGGTAACCGCATGTTCGGCGATCAGGGCCTTGAGCTGTGCTTCCCAATGGGCGCTGTCGAGCCGCTGCCAGACAATGCTTTCCGGGTTGGCCCGCGTGCCAAAACTGCCATCCTCGTCCAGGATGAAGGCCATGCCGCCGGTCATGCCTGCGCCGAAGTTCGCGCCAGTGCGCCCCAGGATCACCGCCGTGCCGCCGGTCATATATTCGCAGCCATTGGCGCCGCAGCCTTCGACGACCACCTGCGCGCCCGAATTGCGCACGGCGAAGCGTTCGCCCGCCTGGCCAGCCGCGAACAGCTTACCCGCTGTCGCACCATATAGGACGGTGTTGCCGATGATGGTGTTATCCTTGCTCGCCAGCGGCGAGGAAACGGTCGTGCGCACGACAATGGTGCCGCCCGACAGGCCCTTGCCAACATAGTCGTTGGCGTCGCCAAAGACTTCCAGCGTAATGCCCTTGCACAGGAACGCGCCCAGCGACTGACCCGCCGACCCGCGCAGCCGCACGGTCAGGTGCCCGTCTGCCAGTGTCGACATGCCGAAACGTTCCGTGACGGCAGCGGACAGGCGGGTGCCCACGGCACGATGCGTATTGCGGACCGTATAGGTCAGCTGCATCTTCTCGCCCCGTTCGAAGACGGCCTTGGCATCGCGCATCATCTGCGCGTCCAGGCTGTCGGGCACTTCGTTGCGCCATTCGGTCAGGCTGAAGCGCCGCTGGTCATCGGGCGCATCCACCTTGGCCAAAATCGGGTTGAGATCGAGGTCGTCCAGATGCTCGGCGCCACGGTTGATCTGCTTGAGCAGTTCGGTGCGGCCGATCACCTCGTCGAGGCTGCGATAGCCCAGGCGCGCCAGGATTTCGCGTACTTCCTCGGCGATGAAGGTCATGAGGTTGATGACCTTCTCCGGCGTGCCGGTGAACTTCTCGCGCAGCTTTTCATCCTGCACGCAGACGCCCACGGGGCAGGTGTTGCTGTGGCACTGGCGCACCATGATGCAGCCCATGGCTACCAGCGATAGCGTGCCGATGCCGAACTCTTCGGCACCCAGGATCGCTGCGATCACGATGTCGCGGCCAGTCTTGAGGCCGCCGTCCGTGCGCAGCTTCACCCGATGGCGCAGACCGTTCAGCGTCAGCACCTGATTGGCTTCCGACAGGCCCATTTCCCAAGGCGTGCCCGCATATTTGATCGATGTCTGCGGCGATGCGCCGGTGCCGCCGACATGGCCCGCGATCAGGATGACGTCGGCATGCGCCTTCGCGACGCCCGCCGCCACCGTGCCGATGCCCGCCTGGCTCACCAGCTTGACGCAGACCCGCGCGCGCGGGTTGATCATCTTGCAGTCGTAGATGAGCTGCGCCAGATCCTCGATCGAATAGATGTCATGATGCGGCGGCGGTGAAATCAGCATCACGCCGGGCGTCGAATGGCGCAGTCGCGCGATGAACTCGGTGACCTTGAAACCGGGGAGCTGGCCACCTTCGCCGGGCTTCGCGCCCTGTGCGACCTTGATCTCGATTTCCTCGGCGCTGCCCAGATATTCGGCATGAACGCCAAAGCGGCCGGACGCTATCTGCTTGATCACCGAATTGGCGTTATCGCCATTTTCATAGGGCTTGAAGCGGGTCGCGTCCTCGCCGCCTTCGCCCGAAACAGCCTTCGCGCCAATGCGATTCATTGCGATTGCCAGCGTTTCATGCGCTTCGGGCGAGAGCGCGCCTAGCGACATGCCCGGCGTGACGAAGCGCTTGCGGATTTCGGTGGTTGCCTCGACCTCGTCGATCGGCACGGCTTCGCGGGCGAAGTTGAACTCCAGCAGATCGCGCAGATAGACCGGCGGCAGGTCGCGCACGCCGCGCGCAAATTGCAGATAGGTTGAATAGCTGTCGGTCCCGACCGCCGTCTGCAACAGGTGCATCAGCTGCGCGGAATAGGCGTGGCTCTCCCCCCCATTGCGTTGACGATAGAAGCCGCCAACCGGCAGGCGCACGACCGCGCTGTCATAGGCCGTCTCGTGCCGCAGCACGGCATTATGATGCAGCGACGCATAGCCTTCGCCCGAAATTTTCGCGGGCATGCCGGGGAAAAGGTCATTGACGAGCGCGCGGGACAGGCCCACCGCTTCGAAATTATAGCCGCCGCGATAGCTGCTGATGACCGCGATGCCCATTTTGGACATGATCTTCAGCAGACCTTCATTGATGGCGGTGCGGAACCGTTCGAAGCAGGCTTCCAGCGTCAAATCGCCGAACAGGCCCCGTGCATGGCGATCCGCAATGCTCGCTTCGGCAAGATAGGCGTTCACCGTGGTTGCGCCGACGCCGATCAGCACTGCGAAATAATGCGTGTCCAGCGCTTCGGCGCAGCGCACGTTGATCGATGCATAGCTGCGCAAGCCCTTGCGGACGAGATGGGTGTGCACAGCCGCTGCGGCCAGAACACCCGCGATGGCGACCTTGCCCGAATTGACATGCTCGTCGGTCAGGAAGATTTCGGTCCGTCCTTCGCGCACGGCCTGTTCCGCTTCCTCGCGAATGCGGGCGATGGCTGCTCGCAGCTGTTCCTGCCCGCCTTCCGACGAAAAAGTGCAGTCGATTTCCGCTACAGCCGGGCCGAAATGCGCCTTCAGCCTGGCCCATTCGGACGAGGTCAGGACAGGCGAATCCAACACCAGCACATGGCTGTTCTGCGCTTCCTGTTCCAATATGTTGTGCAGGTTGGAAAAGCGCGTGCGCAGGCTCATCACATGGCGTTCACGCAGGGAATCGATCGGCGGGTTGGTGACCTGGCTGAAATTCTGCCGGAAGAAATGGCTGACGGTGCGCGGCTTGTCGGAAATGACGGCCAGCGGCGTGTCGTCGCCCATGGAGCCGATGGCTTCCTTCGCATCCTCGACCATGGGGGCGAGGATCAACTCCATATCTTCCAGCGTCAGGTTGGCGGCGACCTGGCGGCGTGTAAGTTCCGCCTTGTCCCACTGCGGCAGGCCACCTTGCGCCTGCGGCAGGTGGTCCATGCGCATGAAGTCCTTGATCAGCTCAGCATAAGGGCGTTCGCCCGCGATCTGGTCCTTGATCTCCCGGTCGTCGTAGAGCACGCCCTCGGCGAGATCGACTGCGATCATCTGCCCAGGACCCATGCGTCCCTTGCGGACGATGGTGGCTTCGGGGACAACGACCATGCCGGTTTCGGAACCCACGATCAGCAGATTGTCGCCCGTCAGCGTATAGCGCAGTGGACGCAGCGCGTTGCGATCGACGCCCGCCACGACCCATCGGCCATCGGTCATCGCCAGCGCGGCGGGGCCGTCCCACGGCTCCATTACGGAGGCGAGATATTCATACATGTCCATGTGCGACTGCGGCGTTTCGTTCGACGCAGCCTGCCATGCTTCGGGCACCAGCATCAGCTTGGCCGTGGGCGCGTCACGGCCCGAACGGCAGATCGCTTCGAACACGGCGTCCAATGCGGCGGTGTCGGATGCGCCAGCCGGGATCACGGGCTTTATGTCTTCGGAATGATCGCCGAAGGCCAGCGAAGCCATCTTGATCTCGTGGCTCTTCATCCAGTTCTTGTTGCCGCGAATGGTGTTGATCTCACCATTATGCGCCAGCGTGCGGAAAGGCTGGGCCAGCCACCATTGCGGGAAGGTGTTGGTCGAATAGCGTTGGTGGAAAATCGCAACCCGGCTTTCAAAGCGATCGTCCTGCAGGTCGGGGTAAAATACCGAAAGCGATTCCGCGAGGAACAGCCCCTTGTAGATGATCGACCGGCACGACAGGCTACAGACGTAGAAATCCTGGATTTGCGCGGCGATGACCTTCTTCTCGATCCGACGACGGATGAGGTAGAGGTCCTTTTCAAACTCCGCCTGATCGCGCTCTTCGGGCATTGGTCCGGCGATCATGATCTGTTCGATTTCAGGCCGCGTGCGCTGCGCCTTTTCACCGATGACCGAAACATCGACGGGCACCTGGCGCCAGCCGTATATGGTGTAGCCTGCGTCGATGATTTCGCTTTCGACGATGGTGCGGCAGGTTTCCTGCGCGCTCAAATCAGTGCGCGGCAGGAAGATCATGCCGACGGCGAGGCGATTGGGCAGCGGCTTGTGACCCGAATCGGCGATCGCATCGTCAAAGAAGCGTACGGGCAGGTCGACATGGATGCCCGCGCCGTCGCCGGTTTTGCCATCCGCGTCGACTGCGCCACGGTGCCATACGGCCTTCAGCGCGTCGATCGCCGAAGCGACGACGCGGCGGCTCGGACGGCCATCCGTCGC
>CAMPHJ010000030.1 GCA_946885845.1 uncultured Sphingobium sp.
CCGCCGCCGTCAGCCATCGCTGACCCGTTCAATGTCGGCGCCCACAGCCGACAGCTTTTCCTCCAGCCGCTCATAGCCGCGGTCAAGATGATAGACGCGGTTTACCTGCGTTTCCCCTTCCGCCGCCAGACCGGCCAGGATCAGGCTCATCGACGCCCGCAGGTCGGTCGCCATCACTGGCGCACCAACCAGGCGATCGACGCCCCGCACCACGGCAGTGCGACCGTTGACGCTGATGTCTGCACCCATGCGGGCCAGCTCGGGAACGTGCATGTAGCGATTTTCGAAGATAGTTTCCGTCAATACCGACGCGCCATCGGCCTTGGTCAGCATCGCCATGAACTGGGCCTGCATGTCCGTAGGGAAAGCCGGAAAAGGCGCCGTGGACAAGTTGAGAGGCTTTAGCTTCCCATCAGACGACACGGTGATGCCGCCCTTCCTTTCCTGCACATCGACGCCCGCATCGCGGAGCGCGGCCAGAATCGCATGCATGTCGTCCGCATTCGCGCCGGCCAGTTCCAGCGACCCACCGGCAATCGCCGCCGCGCAGGCATAGCTGCCCGCTTCGATCCGGTCGGGCATGACGCTGTAGGTCGCGCCGTGCAGCCGGTCCCGGCCATATATGGTCAGCTTGTCGCTGCCGATCCCTTCTATGTCAGCGCCCATCGCGACGAGCAGCCTGCACAGATCAACGATTTCCGGTTCGCGCGCGGCGTTTTCCAGGATGCAGGTGCCCTTTGCCAGCACCGCCGCCATCAACGCATTTTCCGTCGCGCCGACCGACACGACCGGGAAAGTGAACATGCCGCCTGGCAGCCCGCCATCCGGCGCACTCGCGCGGACATAGCCCGCGCTGATCTCAATCACCGCTCCAAATGCTTCAAGCGCTTTCAGGTGCAGGTCGATCGGTCGGTTGCCAATGGCGCAGCCACCCGGCAGCGACACGCGCGCTTCGCCAGCGCGGGCGAGCAGCGGTCCCAGAACCAGGATCGATGCCCGCATCTTGCGCACAATGTCATAGGGCGCTTCCGTTGACGTGACCCGGCCCGCGCGCAGCGTCATGACGCGGCCGAAATCCTCTGGCCGCGCGCCTTCGATCATCGTCGACACGCCCAACTGGTTCAGCAGATGACCAAAACTGTCCACGTCGGCAAGGCGAGGCAGGTTGCGCAGCGTGACCGGCTCGTCCGTCAGCAATGCGCAAGGCAACAGGGTCAGCGCAGCGTTTTTCGCGCCGGAGATGGGAAGACGGCCGTTGAGCGGATTGCAGCCGCGAATATGAATACGATCCATCGGCTGGGTCTTAACGTTAATTGCGCCACGCGCAAGGCGCGACACGCTCGCCAGGGCCGACAACGCGCCGTTGCTGCCGTCCCCGGAAACATTTGTACGATACTGCGCACGATATTGATCGAGTTTAGTGCACGCGCTGCAAATGCAGCCAAAAGGCAGGCGGGGCGTTCTGTCACCGTAACGACAATGTTCAGTAGAAGGTGTGTGGAGTGGCAACAAGTTGCTTCGCGGAAAGGGTAGGCAAACATGTGTCCCTGTCCGATGCGGAAAAGAATGCGCTTTCCAGGCTAGAGGAAAATCCGCGCAAGGTGAAACGAGGCGCGATGATCCAGCGCATCAACGAAACGATCACGGAACTGTTCGTCCTGCGCGAAGGGCGGGCGATGAGTTACGTCCTCCTGCCCGACGGCAGCCGCCAGATTCTGCGGGTCTATTTTCCCGGAGACTTCATCGGGTCGGCCAGCACGATCTACAGCAAGGCGCCGGAGTCCCTGGTGGCCTTGACGGACGTCGTGATTTGCCCTTTCGACAAGCATGCGCTTCGCCGGTTGCTGGAAGAACATCCGCGCGTTGCAGCGCTGCTGTTCCTGTTGTCAAATGCCGAAAGGGTAGCGCTTACCGATAGGCTGGCTTCACTGGGCCGCACGTCGGCCAAGGCTCGCGTCGCGTCGTTCCTGCTCGACATTTTCGATCGGCTACGGGTGACGGACGACGGCATTATCGACAGCTTCGACCTTAAGCTTACTCAAGAGGAAATCGGCGACGCGATCGGCCTCACGTCGGTTCATGTGAACCGAATGGTGCGGCAGATGGAGCAGGAACGGCTGATTAGCCGAACCAATGGGCGCATTACCCTGCTCGACATGGAGAGGCTGGAAGAAATCGGCCATTATACCAATCGCCACAAGGACATGGATTTCGACTGGTTTCCGAACCAACCGTGACGCCACCCGCGGCAGCCGTCAGGCGAGTAGTTCCACGTCCCAGTAAAGCCAGTCGTGCCAGCTTTCATGAAGATAGTTGGGCGGGAAGGCGCGACCATGTTCCTGCAACTGCCAGTTGGTCGGGCGGATCGGCGTGACGTGCAGGCGCATCCGCGCCTCCTGTGGCGTGCGCCCGCCCTTCCGCAAGTTGCAGGGAGAACATGCAGTCGCGACATTTTCCCAGGTGGTGCGGCCACCCGCCCGGCGCGGGATGACATGGTCGAATGTCAGGTCATTGCCCGACCCGCAATATTGACAGGCGAACCGGTCGCGCAGGAACAGGTTGAAACGGGTGAAGGCCGGATGCTCCGACGGGCGCACATATTGTTTGAGCGCGATTACGGACGGGATTTTCATCTGCAGGCTGGGACTGTGGACTTCCCGTTCATAGCTGGAAACGATGTCCACCCGGTCCAGAAAAACCGCCTTGATAGCGGTTTGCCAAGGCCACAAGCTCAACGGATAATAGCTTAACGGCGTATAGTCGGCGTTCAAAACCAGCGCCGGACAGTTTTCCGGATGCCGTATCAGGTCGGGATGGTACATAAGAACCCTCTATCCCCCTTTGCCGACGCTCTGATCGACCAGGAACGTGACGTGAGCATGACAGCATTAACGACCCCAGTCCGTCAAGGCCGAGTGTGACGCCACCGTTTACGCCACAGCATATGGTGACGCGCTTCGCGCCCAGCCCAACCGGTCGGCTCCATGTGGGGCATGGATGGTCGGCGCTGCTGGCAATGACGATGGCACGCCGGAATGGCGGCTTGTTTCGTCTTCGGATTGAAGACATTGATGGCACCCGCAGCCGCCCCGAACATGTCGATGGCATCATTCGCGACCTTCAATGGCTGGGCGTCGAGTGGGACGGAGACATCATCTTCCAGTCCGCGCGGCTCGATCATTATGAGGCAGCGCTGCAACGGTTACGCAGCATGGGGCTGCTCTATCCATGCTTCTGCACCCGTGCCGACATAGCCGCCAGCGCAAGTGCACCGCATGGACCGGAAGGCCCGATCTATCCCGGAACCTGTCGCGCCATATCCAAAAGCGAGGGCGCCCGGCGAATGGCCGCAGGACAGGCACACGCCTGGCGCATCAACATGGTTGCCGCTGTGGATAGAAGCGGTCCGTTGGCGTGGGACGCCCTGTCCTTCCCTCCCGTCCTTGGCGCTCAGGCCAGACGCGTGAACGCTGAACCGCTGGCGGCGGGGGACGTGGTTCTCGCCCGCAAGGATGCGCCCGCCTCCTACCACCTGTCCTGCACACTGGATGATGCCGATATGGGGGTCAGTCATGTCCTGCGGGGCGAAGACCTGCGCGCCGCCACCGATGTCCACCGTTTGATCCAGGCCCTGCTCGGCCTGCCGTCCCCCGTCTATTGCCATCATCCACTGCTGGTGGGGGCGGACGGGAAAAGGCTGGCGAAGCGGGACGGGTCCATCGCATTGGCGGATCTGCGCGCTCAGGGCATGGACCCTCGCCAGCTTGCGCAGGATTTGCAGGCGGCGCGCTTTCCGGTTGGCATTTCGCTGGCCAGCGCCTAGTTTCGATGGATGAACACAGTCCTCGTCATCGTCCTCATCCTTGCCATGGGCGCCACCCTTTTCGCGCTGGTGCGAGGGATCATCGCCTTCCTTCAGGCTACGAAGGAACAGTTGAACTCGCCCGAAAGCGGACCCAGCCGATCCAGCCTGAAACAGAACAAGATGATGATGAACCGCATCCTGTTCCAGGCAGCCGCCGTCATCATCGTCGCCATCCTGCTTCTGATGAAGGGCAATGGCTGACCTTGAAACCTGTTAAGGTGCGCGCGGCATGGTGAAGCTCAACAAGATTTATACCCGCACGGGTGATGCGGGCACGACGGGTCTTGTCGACGGATCGCGCCTGCCCAAACACGCGCCGCGCATGCAGGCTGTGGGCGATGTGGATGAAGCGAACAGCGCCATTGGCCTTGCCGTTCTGGCGATCGGCAATACGCCCGAAGGGGCATGGCTGACCACGATCCAGAATGATCTGTTCGATCTGGGCGCGGACCTCGCCACCCCGATTCCGGATGGCGATGATGAACCCTGGGCGCTCCGCATCGTCGCTTCGCAGGTCAAGCGGCTGGAAGATCAGATCGACGCCATGAATACGCAGCTTGCCCCGCTCGACAGCTTCATCCTGCCGGGAGGATCGCCCGCAGCGGCGGCAGTGCATCTGGCCCGCGCCATCACGCGACGCGCCGAACGCAGCGCCACCGCAGCCGCGGTAGAGACCGCCCTCAACCCACAGGCGCTGGCCTATCTCAACCGGCTTTCCGATCTGCTGTTCGTCCTGGCCCGCCGCGTGAACGACAACGGCGCCGCTGACGTAAAATGGGTGCCCGGCGCGTCCCGCTGAACCCCTGAAGGGAGTGCTACTTCACCACATCGGCCGTGAAGACTTTGATCCATTGCCGCGCGCCACGGCATTCCCCCATCGCGCTGGCTTGGGCCAGGCGGAATTGTGTCCCATCCCACACATAGGATTCGCTGCCGCCACAGTCGCCCAATCCACGCCCCTTTGCATAGCTTTCCAGCGTCGCGGTGTCCGCCAACCATGCCGCGTTGACCAGCATGGGATGAGTGGCGTTTTCGCTCCATCCCGGCGGATGGTCGAAGCTTGCAAAGCGGAAGGTCCGCCGACCGGCAATGCCGCTAGCGATGACGGGCACCGAAGTGAAATTATAGGCCCCTGCCCCGCATGGCGTCAGGACCAGGGACTCGGTCCTGGACAGGCGATGAAGTTCCGGCGGCGAAGCATCCCGCATCTCATCAGCGCAGCCCGTCAACCTGCCCAATGCCGCTCGCTCCTCCCGCCACAGGGGCTGCGGGGCTGGGCCTGGGGGGATGTCTGCTCGACGGATAATGATCGGCGGAGGCGCTGACCGCACAACGCTGCGCGCCAGCGGCCCCCTCGCCACCAGAGCGGCACGAGTGCCAGCCGTACCCTGTCGCGCGTCCATATAGCGCAGCGCCGCCGCCGCGCCGGCCAGCGAGGGTTGCCCGACCAGCTTCGCGCCGACCCGCACATCCATCCGATTGCCACGGGCGATAGCCATGGCCAACGTCGCGGCTTGGGCACCTTGCAGCTTTGCCTCGCCTTCCTCGCTGATTGCAGTGGCGACCTTGCGGTCGTCGATGACCAGTCCAAGCTGCTCCCGGCCCTTGCCGTCGCGACTGATCCAGATTTCCGGCTCACTCGATCCGCCTGCTTCCCGCACGATGCCGACGGTCACCGGATCGTCGGGCCAGTCGCCGCCTTCGGGCATAAGGGACATAGCTTCACATCGTCCGCGATTGTCGCAGCCGATGGTCCAGTCCTTGTAGGTTTCGAGTGATCCGGGCCTTGGCGTTCCCGCCAATGCAGGTGCCAGACCTATGATCGCCGACAGCATAGCTGCCAGCGTGAATATGCGTTTCGCCCCCATGCCTTAACCATAACGCAATTTGCGTCTGGGGTGTAGTGGCATCATTGCGCGAGCAAAATGATCCGCAAGCCTGCACAAAAAAAGAGCCCGATCCGGGTGGATCAGGCTCCTCTTTGTCGGTCTGAAATCAGGCCGCCTTGGCGCGCGACATGCGTTTACGCTCGTTCGGGTCGAGGTAGCGCTTGCGCAGGCGAATATTTTTCGGCGTGACTTCGACCATTTCGTCGTCGTCGATATAGGCAATCGCCTGTTCCAGCGTGAGCTTGCGCGGCGGGCTCAGGCGAACGGCATCGTCCTTGCCCGAAGCGCGGAAGTTGGTCAGCGCCTTCGACTTCATCGGGTTGACTTCAAGATCTTCGGGCTTGGCGTTCTCACCAATGATCATGCCTTCGTAGAGCGCCTCGCCAACGCCGACCATCAGAATGCCGCGCTCTTCGAGCGGACCCAGAGCATAGGCATTGGCCTCGCCCGAGCCGTTGGAGATCAGCACGCCATTCTTGCGGCCTTCGATCTTGCCCTTGTGGGGGCCATATTTTTCAAACAGGCGGTTCATGATGCCAGTGCCGCGCGTGTCGGACAGGAATTCGCCATGATAACCAATCAGGCCGCGCGAGGGCGCGGAGAAGGTGATGCGGGTCTTGCCGCCGCCAGACGGACGCATATCGGTAAGCTCCGCCTTGCGGATGTTCATCTTATCGACGACCGTGCCGGAAAATTCATCATCCACATCAATGACGACGATTTCATAAGGCTCGGTCTTGTTACCAGCCTCGTCCTCACCGAACAGAACGCGCGGACGTGAGATACCCAGTTCAAAGCCTTCGCGGCGCATGGTCTCGATAAGAACGCCCAGCTGCAATTCACCACGACCGGCGACTTCGAAGCTATCCTTGTCTTCGCTTTCGGTGACCTTGATGGCGACGTTCGATTCGGCTTCACGTGCCAGACGGTCGCGGATCATTCGGCTCGTCACCTTGCTGCCCTCGCGGCCAGCCATGGGCGAATCATTGACGGCAAAACGCATCGACAGGGTCGGCGGGTCGATCGGCTGCGCCTGGATCGGTTCAGTGACCGACGTGTCGCAGATCGTGTTGGCGACGGTCGCGACCGTGAGACCGGCGAGCGAAATGATGTCACCCGCCTTTGCTTCATCAACCGGGACGCGATCAAGGCCACGGAAGGACATGATCTTCGACGCGCGGCCGGTTTCGATGACATTGCCATCCATGTCCAGTGCGTGGATCGGCTGGTTGACCTTGACCGTCCCCGACTGAACGCGGCCGGTCAGGATACGGCCCAGGAAATTGTCACGGTCGAGCAACGTCACCAGGAAGCTGAACGGGGCGTCCTGATCCAGCGATGGCGGCGGCACATGATCGACGATTTTCTGAAACATCGGTTCCAGCGTACCTTCGCGGCGGCTGGGATTATCGCTCGCATAACCGTTACGGCCCGACGCGTAGAGCACGGGGAAGTCGAGCTGCTCATCGGTCGCTTCCAACGTCACGAACAGGTCGAACACTTCATCCAGCACTTCCTGGATGCGTTCGTCGGGGCGATCGACCTTGTTGACGACGACGATCGGGCGCAAGCCCAGCGCCAGCGCCTTGCCGGTCACGAACTTCGTCTGCGGCATCGCGCCTTCCGACGAATCGACCAGCAGGATCACGCCGTCCACCATCGAGAGAATGCGTTCCACCTCGCCGCCGAAATCGGCGTGGCCGGGCGTATCGACAATATTGATGCGGGTGCCGTTCCATTCGATGGAGGTCGGCTTCGCCAGGATGGTGATCCCGCGTTCCTTTTCCAGGTCGTTGGAATCCATCGCCCGTTCCTCGACCCGCTGATTGTCTCGGAAAGTGCCGGACTGGCGGAACAATTGATCGACAAGAGTGGTCTTGCCATGGTCGACGTGCGCGATGATGGCGATGTTACGCAGGGACATGGATAATGCCTTTGGGATTTTTCGTTTTCCCGGCCGGCACCGCGCCTGACCAGAGTATCGGGCGCGCCCCTACAGGAAATGACGCGTTGCGGCAAGGGCGGCGACTTGTCCCCTCACGTTTGCATCCACGGCCTAGCGAGACCATATTCCACATCGAAGATCGCTGTTATAGTCGCATATGGCAGTTCGAGGAGACAATATGGCAAGCACCTCCCCCAGTACGGCCACGGCAACAGACACGCTAAATCTGACTCCTCCAGACCCAGTGCCACCAGTCGCGCGCGACAAGGCCGCCGGTCTCGTGCCGCTGGATGATGAGAAGCGGTCAAAGCTGGACGAAAAGGTCGGCGCTTTCGTTGCCGATCTGGTGGCGCAGGACGCCAATTCCCCGGAATTCGGCGTGCGCGTCGATCAGTTGACGAGCATGGGACGCAAGGAAATCGCGGAGGCGGCAGGCCACTCCAACCGATTCCTCGACCGGCCGGTGCGAGCTATGGACAGCGATAACAAGGTCGGCGTCGATCTGGCCGAACTGCGCCGCACGGTCGAGGACCTCGACCCCGGCAAGCGCGGCAACCTCCTCGCGCCCCGAAAGTTGTTCGGCATCATTCCTTTCGGCAATCGTCTGCGCGACTATTTCGACGGCTATAAAAGCGCGCAGGGCCACATCAACTCCATTTTGGGGTCGCTCGCCAGCGGAAAAGACGTCCTAATCAAGGACAATGCGGCGATCGATGTCGAGCGACAGAATATGTGGGCGGCGATGGGTCGGCTTGAGCAGATGATCCACATCTCCAAAACACTTGACGCCCAGCTTGAGGCAAAGACGCTAGAACTGGATCCGACCGATCCGGCAAAGGCCAAGGCGATCCGCGACAGCGCGCTTTTCTATGTTCGCCAGCGCAGCCAGGACCTGCTGACGCAGATGGCTGTGACGGTGCAGGGTTATCTGGCGCTCGACCTCGTCAAGAAGAACAATGTCGAGCTGGTCAAGGGTGTGGATCGCGCCAGCACCACGACCGTTGCGGCCCTGCGGACGGCAGTGACCGTCGCCCAGGCGCTCGCCGGACAGAAGCTGGTGCTGGAACAGATCACGGCGCTCAACACGACAACGGCCAACATGATCGATTCGACCGGGGAGATGCTAAAGAGCCAGACCGCCGCGATTCACGAACAGGCTGCGGCCAGCACCATCCCGATCGAAACCCTCCGCCGAGCATTTCAGAATATCTACGACACGATGGACAGCATCGACACCTTCAAGGCCAAGGCCTTGGAAAATATGAAGACGACTGTGAACACGCTGTCTGACGAGGTGGAAAAATCCAAAGGCTATATCGCGCGTGCCGAAGGTCAGGCACAGGCCGCGCAAGAGGCCCGCCCGGACAATCCGCTGCTAAGCTCGCTGGAGGCGTGACATTGATCGATGCCGCTTGTTCTCTTGTCGGAATATCGGATCTGGATGGATTGCTTTGGCGATCTGACAACAAGGGCAGCGTCCGGTGATGAACCGGTTCGACCGCCAGGGAAAGCGGCGACAGAGCCTGCCCGCCCGTGCTCGCCAGCGGCGCATTGCCGCTGCGATGCGTAAGCTGAGATATGCCGTCTGGACGATCCTGGCCGTGCTGGTAGCGAGCATCGTGGCGGGGTTCTTCATTCCGCTGGGCATTACAGGCGTGATGGTCACGCTGGGGGTGATGCTGGCGGTGGTGCTGCTGATCATCGCCATGCCGCCTGAGCGTTCCGTGAAGGTTGAAGCCCTTTCGAGAACCTCGCTCAGCGCTTTGCCACTGCAAACCGAAATTTGGCTGGAAAACCAGCGAAAGGGACTTCCGACACCAGCAGCAGCGCTTGTCGACAGTATTGGGGTCAAGCTGGAAACCCTTGCTCCGCAGCTTGAACGGCTGACCGATCAGGAACCTGCCGCCCAAGAGGTGCGCAAGCTGCTGGCAGACCATCTGCCCGAACTCGTCACCGGCTACCAGTCAATCCCACAGCCGCTGAGGCGCGAAGAGCGCAACGGTCGGGTCCCCGAACAACAGCTCATCGAAGGGTTGAGTGTCATTGATGCGGAAATAACAAGGATGAGCGAAGGCCTGGCCAGCGGTGACCTGAACCGGCTGGCCATCCAAAACCGTTTCCTTGAAATGAAATATCAGGAGGCAAGGCAACTGGGGCATTAGTCCCCCGTCCTTTCCCCATGATCCATCTCACGCTCATCATCGTCGATTTTTTGACCGGCCTGCTCGTCGCGGGTGCATGGGCACTGGCATCGGCAGGCGGGGCAATCGCTGCGCTGCTGGGCGGTGGCGTGCTGGGGCTGTCGATTTTCAGGAAATGGCGGCGTCGCGATTAGACGCCGATCCTTTTAGCCCTGACGGATCAGAACATCCATCATCGCCTGCGTCAGGGGCTGGCTGAATTGTATGCCAAAACGCTTTCCCTTTGCCCATTTCACCCTTCCGCTCGTTTCGAGGTCGAGCGCGTGAATAATGACGTAGCTGCCGGCATTTGGCGGGACTTCGCAATGGACCAAAGCGCCGGTAGATGACAAGTCCAGGAAATGAGCGCGCAGCTCGGCGCCCCTCAGGGTGAGCGCCACCGGTTCGAACATTTTATGCCGCGGAGCGTGCCGCCGTTGCGCGGCACCGGTGATCGGAGAATCATATGGGTCGGTCATGCCAGCCCCTCCCTTCCGCTATTCAATCATCAAAAGATCAATTTCGTCACCAATATTATGGTTAACAGTCGGCCAAGCAGCTTTCCGAGCGGTCGCGCGATTAAAATCGCAGCGCGCAGGGGACGATTGAACCGGGTGAGGGACGAGCGGCGATCCGACGAAAACGGGCGAAATACCCCCCCGCAGTCGGCTTGGGGATCAACTCTTCCATCCGAAAGCCCATGGCGGCCAGTTCGCAGGCCAGCAACCTTGGCGGAGTGCCGTGCTGGTCGGTCGGACGGTTGGCATCGACGACGATCAATTCACCATCAGGCTTCAGCGCCGGGCTAAGGTGCCACAGAAAGGCATAGGGTTCCGCAATCTCGTGATACATATGGACCATGAAGATGCGGTCGAAGCTGTTCGTAGGCAGTTTCGGGTCTTCGGGCGCCCCCAGTCGAACGCTGACATTGCGCCAGTCTTCCCGCGTAATACGCCGCGACAGCGCCTCAATCACCTCTGGCATGATATCTTCGGCGAGGACCCGTCCTTTCGGCCCCACGCGATCGGCGAGCCGCACGGTATAATAGCCCTCGCCCGCGCCGATGTCGGCCACGGTCATTCCGGGCCGAATGCCAGCCTTATCCATGATGTCATCCGCTTCATTGACCCGATCGCGCGCCTCTTCGCTGGACCAGCGCGTCGACACGACGGGCGCGACCGGGCGGTCAGCACGTGGAAACTCCTTCGCTGCCGCGGGGCGGTCCTTCTGCTGGCTCGATGAAAAAGGTCCGCATGCCGTTAGCAGGAGCGCCACTCCCGCCAGCGCCACCCCTGTCACCGGCAGAGGCTTCATTAATCGACGTCCTCCACATCAACCTTTTCGCCCGTCACCTTTTGCGACAAGGCAGCGGCCATGAAGGGGTCAAGCGCCCCGTCGAGGACGTCGTCGGGCGAAGTGGAAGTGACACCGGTGCGCAGGTCCTTCACCAGCTGATAGGGCTGGAGGACGTAGGAGCGGATCTGATGTCCCCAGCCAATTTCGGTCTTGGCCTGATATTCACCCGAAGCCACTGCCTCGCGCTTTTGCAGCTCCGCTTCGTAAAGGCGGGCTTTCAACATGTTCATCGCAGTCGCGCGGTTCTTGTGCTGCGACCGGTCATTCTGCGAGGCCACGATTATGCCTGACGGAATGTGGGTGATGCGGACCGCCGAGTCCGTGGTGTTGACGTGCTGCCCGCCCGCGCCGGACGCGCGATAGGTATCGATCTTGAGGTCGCCTTCATTCACCTCAATCTCGATATTGTCGTCGATCACGGGATAGACCCAAACGGATGAGAAGCTGGTGTGCCGCCGTGCCGAACTGTCATAGGGACTGATCCGCACAAGGCGATGCACGCCGCTTTCCGTCTTGGCGTAGCCATAGGCATTTTCGCCCTTGAACAGAAAAGTCGCGGATTTGATGCCCGCCTGGTCACCCGCCTGATAGTCGACCAGTTCCACCTTGTAGCCGCGTCGCTCGCCCCAGCGGCGGTACATGCGGCTGAGCATTTCGGCCCAGTCCTGGCTTTCCGTGCCACCTGCGCCAGCGTGGATTTCCAGATAGGTGTCGCTCGCATCAGCTTCGCCCGCCAGCAGCGCCTTGATCTTATCCTCATCAGCGCGGTCCGCCAGCGCCTTCAGCGACGCGATGGCTTCGTTGACCATATCCTCATCACCCTCGGCCTCAGCCATTTCGATGAGTTCGGCAGTGTCGGTCTTTTCGCTTTCGATCGCGCGCGTTGCGCCGATCGCAGCGTCAAGCCGGGTGCGTTCGCGCATCACTTCCTGCGCGAGTTTCTGGTTGTCCCACAGCGTCGGATCCTCGACGCGCGCGTTTAGTTCGTCCAGACGGCGCAAGGCGCGATCCCAGTCGAGGAAACGGCGCAGCAGGTCCAGCGCGGCGTCAATACGGTCGATATGTTGCTGCGCTTCGGCGCGCATGGGAACTCTCCAAAAATATCGGGCGCTTCTGCTCACCAGGTCGAAAACGCACTAAACCGCTGCCCCTATCTGAGGGCAGTGGATTTGGGAAGATTCAATCCAGTCGCGGAGTATGGCCTTTAATAGATCCCACCCTGATCCTGCAGGAAATCGCTATCCGTTCGCTGAGCACCCTGGCGCACCGCGTCCCGCTGGGCAGCGGCTTTTTCCTGGGCCGCGACTTCTTCCTTGCGGATCGATCGGCGGGGTTCGGATTCGGGTTTGAACGCTTCCCATATGATGGCAGGCTTTGGCTCGTCGGTAGGCCAGACGCCATAGACACGCTTGCCCGATCGGCGGTCTATCGTGACCATACGGATGCCAGCCGGAGCAACGAACGGCGTCTTGGGCATGGTTTCAAGCACGGGCTTCATAGCCGCCTTCCATATCGGCGCGGCGATGCGACCACCCTGCGCCCAGCCACCCAGACTACGCGGCTGATCATAGCCGATATAAACGCCCGCAACGAGGTCGGGAGAGCCGCCCACGAACCACACATTGGTCGGACCGTTTGTGGTGCCCGTCTTGCCGAAAAGCGGGCGCTTCAGGTCGGCAAGCACGGTCGCGGTGCCGCGCTGGATCACCCCTTCGGCAATGTGCACGACCTGATAGGCGGTCATAGGGTTCATGACCTGCCGCCCTTCAAAGCCAAACCGGGGCATGGGCTTGCCATCCCAGTTGGCCATGTTGCACCCCTCACAGGGCCGCCATCTCAGAGGCCAGATAACCTTGCCATGCCGGTCCTGAACATAATCCATGACCTTGGGCGACATTTGCCGCCCGTGATTGGCGAGTGTTGCATAGGCATTCACCATTCGCTCAACCGTGGTTTCGCCCGCCCCCAGCGCGAAGGAAAGATAAGGCTGGTAATCGCCGATACCCATCGCCTTGATCGTGCGCACGACCCGATCCATGCCCGTCTGGCTTGCGGCGCGGACGGTCATGAGGTTGCGTGACTGTTCCACACCCCACCGCATGGTCTGCGGTCCTGCGCTGCCGCCGGAGAAATTGCGGAAGCATTTTTGTCCCAGCCCTGCGCCTTGATAGACGCACAGCGGCCCATCAACGATAATCGAAGCAGGCGTCATGCCGCTGTCCAGTGCTGCGGCATAGACGAAAGGCTTGATGGTCGACCCGGGCTGGCGCATCGCCTGCGTGGCGCGATTATAGGAGGAAAGACGGCTGTCGAACCCGCCCTGCATCGCGCGGATGCGGCCGGAATGAGTTTCTTCGACGACCATGCCGCCGGAAACTTCAGGCACATTGCGCAAGGCCCAGCTGGACCCGTTGCCTGTCACCACGATTAGGTCGCCCGGCTTCATGCTGTTGAACGCAGGGCCGCCCGCGCGGCGGTATGGCATTTGCGCGGCGCCTGCGGGCAGCGTGCCGGTGGAACCATCCGAAAAACCGATTTCTGCAGAAGACGAATTGCGGCTGATCACCACCGCTACGCGCCAGGACGCATAATCAACCCCAACATAGCTGGCAGCCAATTCGCGTCGCCAGCCCCGTCCGATGTCGATTTTGCCCACTGGCCCGGACCAGCCCTTGCCCGCATCGAAGCGCAGAAGGCCGTTGCGCAGCGCTGTGGCGGTCAGGTCCTGCATCTTCGGATCATAGGGACTGCGCACCCAAAGACCGCCTGCATAGACGCTGTTGGGGCCATCCTCTGCCTTTTCGCCAAAGCGTTCGATCAGGCGGCGGCGCACCTCTTCCATATAATAGCCGCCCGCTCGCGCATCATAGCCGGATCCGTGCGCCTGCACGGTGCCCAGCGGTTGCGCCTGCGCCTCGTTCCGCTGCGCGTCGGTGATCCAGCCGTTCTTGACCATCTCACCCAGAGCCCAGTTACGGCGCTCCAAAGCACGCTCATGGCCGGTCGGGCTTTCCGGGCGGTAATTGGCCGGCCCCTTCGGCAGGATGGCAAGATAGGCCATTTCGTGCAATTTGAGGTCAGCCACATCCTTGTCAAAATAGGCGCGTGAGGCCGCCTGGACGCCATAGGCGTTGCGACCCAGGAATATCTGGTTGAGATACAGTTCCAAGATCTGCTGCTTGGTCAGCACGTCTTCCATGCGGTAGGCGAGGATCATCTCCTTCACCTTGCGGGTGGGCGAATATTCATCGCCGATCAGCAGATTCTTGGCCACCTGCTGGGTGATCGTGGACCCGCCCCTGGCACGCTGGCCCGATCCGATCTTCGTCACATAGTCGAACACCGCACCGAAAAAGCCGGGAACATCGACTCCGTGATGGTCGAAGAAAGTCTTGTCCTCCGCCGACAGATAGGCGCGGATCAGGAGCGGTGGATAATCGCTATATTGCAGCTGGACCCGACGTTCGCGGGCATAGCTATGCACCGGCTGACCGTTGATGTCGCGCACGATGGTGGGCAGCGGCGGTTCATATTCCAGCAGCGTCGCGGCATCGGGAAGGCCGCGCGCGAAAATCAGCCAGAAGAGGAAAAACGCCGCCATAAGACCGCCGAGGCCGATGGCGATCCACCGCACCCATCGTCGGTCCCAGTGCGGGGCAAGTCGTTCCCGCAAATTGCCCACGCGGTCGCGTAACCGGCGGGTGGAGGACGATGATGCGGTATCGGGGCGAGCCTCTTCCATGACGAACGAGGCTCTAGGGTCAAAATAGCCGCAACGCCAGAGCGGATCGATGGGATGCGCTGCGCCTAACGCGGCGTCAGCGCTACATTGCGGGCGAAATGCACTTCGATAGCGCGCGTTACCCCGCGGGCGATGCGTGCCTGGCCTTCGCGGGAGGAAAGGAAAGCGGCGTCGTCGCTGTTGCTGAGATAGCCGGTTTCGAACAGCACCGATGGTGTGTCGGGGGCCTTTAAAACCATGAGTGAAGCAAAGCGATGATAGGGGGTTCGGAAATCCATGTAGGGGGAGGCTTCCCGTTTCAGGACGCGCGCGAAGGTCGCTGAAACTGTCATGGTTTCGCGTTGCGTCAGGTCGATAAGAATAGATGATATATCATCCGGCTGGCCGCCCAGATTGACGCCGTGCAAGATGTCCGCCTTGTTTTCACGCGCGGCGAGGCGGGCGGCTTCGCGGTCGGACGCGACTTCCGACAAAGTGTAGACGGTGGCCCCATGCGCCTGTTCATTGTCAGCGGAATCGGCGTGGACGGAAATGAACAGGTCCGCGTTCAGCCGCCGCGCAATGTCATAGCGTTCCTGCAGGACGAGAAAGCGGTCGTCGTCCCGCGTCATCGCCACGCGAAGGCGTCCGGCCTTTACCAGCGCGTCGCGGATCGCCTGCGCAATGGCGAGCGTCAGGTCCTTTTCCTGCTTGCCAAGCTTTGCATTGATCGCGCCGGGATCATGGCCGCCATGACCAGCGTCGATGACGACCAGAGGACGCGATGCGTCGCGGGGGCCGTCCACACGGGGCAATTCCAGGCCGCGCCCCGCGGGCGGAATGGGAACGGTAATGCTGTGCACCCGCTTTGCAGGACGAGGCGCCATCTGCGCGACCGGGTCGAGCGCGGCGCCGCCGTCATTGCCGGGCGCAGCGGAAAAAATCGCGCCGACCAGGACAAGAGCGTGGAACATCGCGCGCTTGTGCCGCGCGGACCCGCAATCGTCCAGCCAAATATGAGCGGCGCAGCGTTCAGCCTTCGATCCGTGTCAAAGGACTGCCCGCACATGAAACATTATTTCGGCCAGACGTTGCTAGGGCGCATTTTGACTGCTACCCATTCATATTCCTGAAAGCCTGTCCAAATTTCGGCAACCAAATTTCGACAAGGCGCTCAGGAAGATTTCAAGATCGCATCGGCGGGCGAACGACGCCCGAATTCGATGTCGCAACAGGTTGACGCTGCATGAGGCATGATTTCCATCCCCCGCTTGACCCGATCCCGGGCGATGCGGCGTGGATGGTTCGGACCGGCGAGTTGCCCGGCCCTGCCAAAGCAGCAGACGCGCATATTATCCAACAGAACCGGACGATGCCGCGATCCACGCCGCTGGCGGCGCAATCGCTGTCGTCCCTATTTTATCGCGTGACTGCCCGGCCTGGCGCCGTTGGCGGTCATCGCCGGAGAAACATAAATGACAATGCGTATGCTGATCGATGCGCGCCACCGGGAAGAGACCCGGGTCGCGGTCGTCAAGGGAAACCGGATCGAGGAATTTGACTTCGAATCGGCCGAGCACAAACAGCTCAAAGGCAATATCTACCTAGCCAAGGTCACCCGCGTAGAACCGTCCCTGCAGGCGGCCTTCGTTGATTATGGTGGCAACCGCCACGGTTTCCTGGCGTTCAGCGAAATCCATCCTGATTATTATCAGATCCCGCGCGAGGACCGCGAGGCGTTGCTGCGCGAAGAACGCGAGCATGCCGAGGAAGAGGCCGCGCTGCGCGCCGATTTCGACGATGACGAGGAACATGGCGCGGACGACGGGCTGGAACTGGTCGAAGCCACGCATCATCATGACGATGAAGAGCATGAAGGCGAGGCCCCAGGCGGCGAAGCGGCGGAAAATGGCCGCAATGGTCGCGGACGTCGCGGAAAAGGCGATGATGCCGCCGAGGAACTGCGCCGCAAGCGCATGGCGCTGCGCCGCCGTTACAAGATTCAGGACGTCATCAAGCGCCGTCAGGTATTGTTGGTGCAGGTCGTCAAGGAAGAACGCGGCAACAAGGGTGCGGCGCTGACCACTTACCTGTCGCTGGCGGGCCGTTATTGCGTATTGATGCCCAACACGTCGCATGGCGGCGGCATTTCGCGCAAGATCAGCAACGCGGCGGACCGCAAGCGGTTGAAGACGATCATCGCCGAAATGGCGCTGCCGTCCAGCATGGGCTGCATCGTGCGCACCGCGGGCCTCCAGCGCACCAAGCCGGAGATCAAGCGCGATTTCGACTATCTCGCCCGCCTGTGGGACGAGATCCGCGAAAAGACTCTGCAATCCGCCGCGCCCGCGCTGATCCACAATGACAGCGACCTGATCAAGCGCGCGATCCGCGATATCTACAACAAGGATATCGACGAGGTCATCGTCGAGGGCGAGGAAGGCTATAAGGCCGCCAAGGACTTCATGCGGCTGTTGATGCCCAGCCATGCGCGCCGGGTGAAGCAATATGCCGATGCGGTGTCGCTGTTCCAGCGCGCGAGCGTCGAGGATCAGCTGGCGGCGATGTATAATCCGGTCGTGCAGCTGAAATCGGGCGGCTATCTGGTCATCAACCCGACCGAGGCGCTGGTGTCGATCGACATCAACTCTGGCCGTTCGACCCGCGAACATGGCATCGAACAGACCGCCGTCGCCACCAACCTGGAAGCCGCGCGCGAAATCGCCCGGCAACTGCGCCTGCGCGACATGGCGGGCCTGGTCGTCATCGACTTCATCGACATGGAGATGAACTCCAACATCCGTAAGGTCGAGAAGGCGATGAAGGAGGCGTTGAAGGACGATCGCGCCCGCATCCAGGTCGGCCGCATTTCGGGCTTTGGCCTGATGGAAATGAGCCGCCAGCGCCTGCGCACCGGTGTGCTGGAAGCATCGACCCGCCAATGCCCGCATTGCGAAGGCACGGGCCTGGTCCGCACCGCGTCGTCGGCGGGATTGTCGGCGCTGCGCATGCTGGAAGAAGAAGCGGCACGGGGCCGGGGCGACATGGTCACCCTACGCGCCAGCCAGGAAGCGGCTTTCTACGTCCTCAACAACAAGCGCCGCGAACTGGACGAGATCGAACAGCGTTATGGCGTGACCATCGCGATCCTGCCCGATGGCGAAGTCGAAGGCGCGCGCATGTCGGTCGAGGCCAGCGGACCGCGCCCCGAACGCGTCGTCACCTATGCCCCGCTGGTCGAGGATGATGACGACATCGACGTCGTCGAGGAACTGGACGAAGAAGAGATCGAAGAGGTCGAAGCCGCAACCGAACGCGAAGACCGTGGCGACCGTGGCGAAGAGCGCGAGGGTGGTCGTCGCCGTCGTCGTCGCCGTCGCCGTCGCGGCGGTGCCGACCGTGCCGAAGGTGAGGGCGAACATGACGTCCAGGCCGAGGGTGCCGAACCGGCGGAAGAAGGCGACGCTGAAGCCGAAACCGATGAGGTTCAGGCACCCGCGGACAATGGCGACGAAGGCGATGAGCCGGGCCGTCGTCGCGGACGTCGCGGGCGTCGCGGTGGCCGTCGTCGGCGCGAAGGTGGCGAAGGCGTGGCGGAGGAAGCTCTGGCCGATGCCGGGCAAGCCGCCGTCGAACCGGTTTCGGACGAGCAGCCTGTAGAAGCCGCGCCTGTGGCCGATACCGTTGCCGAAGCGCCAGCCGAGGAGGACGCACCCAAGACGCGTCGCCGTCCGCGAGCGCGCAAGGCAAAGGAAAGCCCCGCAGCCGAAATCGCTGAAGCGGCGCCTGTCGAAGCGCCCGCTGAAGCAGCCGTCGAAGAAGCACCGGTCAAGCCGAAGCGGACCCGCCGGAAAAAGGCCGATGTGGAGGCTGAGGCGGCAACGCCGACCCCTGCCCCGGTCGAAGCTGAAGCCGAAGCGCCTGCCAAGCCCAAGCGGACGCGTCGCAAGAAGGCGGACGCCGAACCCGTCGCCGCCGCGCCCGCTGCCGCTACGCCCATTGCCGACGTCGCTCCGGCGCCCAAGGACATGAGCGCCAGTGTCGCCGCGCCAGTCGCGGTGGACAGCGCCGAAAGCAGCGACGTTCAGACCGAAGATGACGGATCCACCCCCCGTCGTGGATGGTGGCAGCGCACCTTCGGCCAGTAAGATCGGTCGATAAGATCGACCAGTAAGAAGAGTCAGGACCATGTGGAGCAGCGCCGCCATTTCACCGGATTTCGCCGGGAAGTGGCGGCGCTGCTGCTTCAGGCCAAGTTCATGCCGAAGCGGGCATCGGTTGCCGCCGATGCTGAACCCCATGCCATATCGGAGCATCCTTTGATGATGCGGCGCTGGCTCCGCATGGGCGCGATCGTCGCTATGTGCGTGGCGCTGACCGTGCGCCCGGCCATGGCGCAGCAGATATTACGCGACGCGGAAACCGAAGCCTTCATGGCCGACATGTCCGCGCCGCTGGTGAAAGCGGCGGGCATGTCCCCTCGCAATGTCGAAGTGCTGGTCATCAGCGACCCGGAAATCAACGCGTTCGTTGCGGGCGGTCAATATGTCTGGGTGCATAGCGGCCTGATCGCCGCTGCCGACAATGTGAACCAGTTGCAGGGCGTCGTCGCGCACGAGCTGGGCCATATCGAGGGCGGGCACGTCATCCGGTCGTCCGAAGGAATGAAGGCGGCCACCGGCATAACCCTGCTCAGCCTGGTGCTGGGCGCGGCGGCGATCGCCGCTGGCGGGGCGGAAGCGGGCATGGGCATCTTGGGCATGGGCCAGCAGGCGGCGATGAGCAAATTCCTTGCCTTTTCGCGCGCGCAGGAAAGTTCGGCCGACCTTGCCGGAGCGCGTTATCTGAGCACGGCAGGCGTGTCGGGCAAGGGCAGCCTGGAATTTTTCAAGAAGCTGCAGAACCAGGAATATCGGCTCGCCATCCCGCAGGATGACAGTTATGGGCGCACCCATCCGCTATCGGGCGAACGCATCAATGTGCTGCGGGAAGTCTACACGGTCGATCCGGCGTGGGACAAGCCCGTCGACCCTGGGCTGGAGGCGCGGTTCGAACGGATCAGGGCCAAGCTGGTCGGCTATGTGTCCGAACCCAGGCAGACTTTGATCAAATATCCCGAAAGCGACCAGTCGATCCCGGCGCATTATGCCCGCGCCTATGCCTGGCACAAAAGCGCCTACCCCGACAAGGCGATGGCCGAAGTGGCGGCATTGCTGCGGGCGGCGCCGCATGATCCCTATTTTCTGGAGCTGAAGGGCCAGATATTGCTGGAAAGCGGCAAGCCCGCCGACGCGATCCCGCCTTTGCGCGAAGCGGTGAAGGCGACCAACCAGCCGCTGATCGGGACATTGTTGGCCCATGCCCTGATCGCGACCGAAGATGAACGGAATTTCGCCGAGGCCGAGCAGGTCCTGCGTATTGCCGTGGCGCGGGATCGGGAAAATCCGTTCGCCTGGTATCAGTTGGGCATTGTCTATGAACGGCGCGGCGACATACCGCGCGCCGCGCTGGCGACCGCCGAACGCTATGCGATGATGGGCGAACACCAGATGGCGCTGCGCAGTGCGGATGCGGCCATGCAGGGGTTGAAGCCCGGCACGGTTGACTATCTGCGCGCGCAGGATATCGCCATGGTTTCACGCGCGGCCGTCGAACAAAAGCGAAAGAAAAGATGACGCAACCAGCCCGGCCGGGTTTCCGTGCCGCCCTTTCCAACAGGACGATGCAGATGATCCTTGGCGCCCTGGCCTTCCTTGCCGCTGCTGCGGGCACTTCGCTGGCCATGCAGAATGGCCAGAGCATAAGTTCAACCGACAAGGCCGCGATCGAACAGGTTGTGCGCAACTATATTCTGGAACATCCCGAAATCATTCCCGAAGCGGTGGACAGGCTGCAAGCCAAGCGGATGGCGAACAATATCGACGCCAGCCGCCAGGCAATCGAAACCCCCTATGCCGGGGCGTGGGAAGGCGCGGCCCAGGGCGATGTCACGCTGGTCGAATTTTTCGACTATGCCTGCGGTTATTGCCGTGCGTCCCTCCCCCACCTCACTCGGCTGGTGAACGAGGATAAGGGGCTGAAAATCGTCTATCGCGAACTGCCGATCCTGTCCGACGACAGTGGCGACGCGGCCAAGGTTTCGCTGCTGGCGGCGGACAAGGGGCGATATATGCCGTTCCATCGCGCCCTTTATGAAGAAGGCAAGGTGACGCGCGAATCCATCTTGAAGGCGGCGGTCAGCGTCGGCATCGGCCGGGCGGAGGCGGAGGCGGCCATGGCCAGCAACAAATATGACGCCGAAATCCAGTCGAACATCGCGCTGGCGCAAAGGCTGCAGGCCAGCGGCACGCCGACCTTCGTCGTCGGGAACCAGGTGCTGAACGGCGCGGTCGGATATGACGCGCTGAAAAAGGCGATCGAGGTGGCGCGGAAGGAATAAGGGGGCGGCAAATGGCTGTCCCTGGGAGCCTTGCGAAAAGCGACTGCCGCCCCCGCCAGCGCCATTGACTCAAGGACGCCTTTTGCCTATCGGACGCCCCCTGACATGCGGTCGCCCCGTTGCGGCCCTTTTTTGTCACGCCCGATTTTTACGTTTGCTTTGAGGAATGAACGATGAAGCGCACCTATCAGCCGAGCAATCTGGTTCGGAAGCGCCGTCACGGTTTCCGCGCTCGCATGGCGACCCCCGGTGGCCGCAACGTGCTGCGCGCCCGTCGCGCCCGTGGCCGCAAGAGCCTGAGCGCCTGAACGACGCGCCGCCGACACGCGCGCCTGCTGTTATTGGCCGGCGCGCTGATTTCCTGGCGGCGAATCGTGGACGGCGCGCGCCGATGCCGGGCTTTGTCCTGCTGGTGCGCGAACGTGGCGATGGCGACCCGGCGATGCGTATCGGCATCACGGTCACGAAAAAGATTGGCGGCGCTGTCGTTCGTAACCGGATGAAGCGCCGTTTTCGCGTTCTGGCGCGGGAACTCCTCCCCATCCATGGCGTGGCTGGCGCGGATCATGTGCTGATCGGGCGCAACGACGGCGTGGAGCGCGACTTCTCGCTGCTCCGGTCGGAGCTGGAAAAGGCGCTGCGCAAGGTGATGAGCAGGCCCGCCGGTGAATATCGTGGACCCGCCCGCAAAAAGACGGCTTCCGCGACCGGCAAGGGCGAAGTGCCTGTGCAGAGGCAATCGGGCGGAACCAGTGACCGGCGGAAGTCGGGTTCAGAAGATGCCGATGACCGCAGCGGCGGGGGCGGGTCGACACTTTCGCAAGCCCGACCGGAGCGTGGGGCTGGGCCGAAGCCTTCGCAGGTCTGGTCGGAGCA
>CAMPHJ010000031.1 GCA_946885845.1 uncultured Sphingobium sp.
CCGCTGATGCCGTTGACGCTCAGCGCGACGCTGTCGTCAAACTCGGTGAGCGTCGCCCCTGGCTTGCTGTCATTGTCGATCGTCGCGCTCAGCGTATAGCTGTAGCTCACCGCGCCCGTCCCCGCATTGTAGCCGGTCAGGCGCAGCGTCCCCTCGCCCGTGTTCACAACCCCATTGGTCGTGCCGAACGCCTGCATCTGCGCCAGGGTGAACACCACGCCACCCACCACGATGTTCGCGATCCCGTCGGTCGCGCTCACCGTGAAGCTGCCCATGGTCACATGGCTGCCGTCATTGGCCGTGCCGCTCGGCAGGCCCGCCTCATGGACGGTCGCGTCGGGACCCGTCGCCGCCGCCGTCACCACGCTCGCGCCGTCCGCCGCGCCCTTCACCGTGATCGTCAGGCTCGCGGGCGACGGATCGCCGTCGGCGTCCTGCATGCTGTAGTTGAGCGTGAAGTCCTTGCTGAACCCGCTCCCCAGCGCCTGCGTCGCCGCTCGGCTGTTGTCGAGCACATAGCTCCAGCTGCCATCGCTGTTCTGCGTCAGCGTGCCATAGCTGTTCAGTTCCGCCACCGCTGCCGCGTCCGCCCCCCAGGCGACAAAGCTGCTGGGCGTATCGGCACCCGCCACATCATTGGTCAGCACATTGCCCGACAGGCTGCCCGCCACATCCTCGGTCAGCGTGCCACCCACGTCATCCACCGCCTGCGGCGCGTCGTCGAGGAACTGGAGATTCTGTCCGATATTGAGGGCGGCCGACTGTTGCTGGCCACTGCTATTGGTAATGGTTGCCGTCAACGTTACCAGGTCCGCGGCTGAGAGGGTCACCGAGTCATTGGGATTGCTGGTATCCGAGTGAACTACCGCCCGGCTCTGATCCAGGGTGACATTCCCGGCGCTGTCCACGCTCAGGGTAAAGACCAACAGGTTCGAACCGGCCGTGCGCCCTTCCACGACTGCACCATTTTGAACGAGGTTCACTGCCTCGCCCGTGATGGTGTCCACCAGACCCGACGCGCCGGCGGTCGCCGTAAGCGAATAGGTGACCGTCCCCACGCCTGATGTCGTGAAGGCGCCACCAAAGCCTTGGGTCGAACCGACACCGAGCGCACTATCATCCACCGTCAGTGGCCCACCGTCCCCGATCACACTGATTGTAAGCGGGTTGTCTTCTTCGGGCGCAATCGGCAGGATTTCTCGCTCTTCCGGCTGGGTAAATTGCAACTCGGTGGGTGGCAGAAGGTCTCCCAAGCCGAACGGGTCGCCAATGGCACCATCGTCGGCCAGGAAGTTACCACCAGAGCTGCGCGGGGGACCGGCGGCTGGCTGAGGCTCTTCGCCGATCAGCAGCGCGGCAAGGTTCACCGATGGAATTTCGACATCCCCGACGACAAGGCGCGGCACGGCGACGGCACCCTCCAGGATAACCAACTGGGTTCCATCGGGCAGCGACACGACAAGATTGCGACCGGAAACCGCGATCTGGTTGATATCCGTTCCGGCGGGAAGGACCACAACACCATTCGCGTCGGGCGTGACGGTATGCATAGTGCCAGGCTGGTGCGGCGCACCCCTCACCCGCGCAGCCATCGCGGCAAGTTCGGGGTCCTGCGCCTGCTGGCGGCCAGCGGCCACATCGTTATTCCAGTCCCGATCGAAATCCATTGTTCCATCCCAACCTGTCACCAAGGGACGGCCTGGAAGAAGAGCGCACGGGAGCACCTTCCGAGCTAGACGCGCTCGAAAGCTTCAACCTGTTCAACAGCTGGCATTAGCGGATCAGCTATTGCCCCTTGCCTGCGCCTTCCGCCGACGGAACCTGAAACAGGTTTCGACCGCCCCGGATTAAGCCATAATTTATTTTTTACCTGACCCTATGGCTGATATTATTCCTTGACCGAAGTTAGTCACGAGAATTTCAATATTATTAACCATTTTCAACGAACAAAGGCCAAAAAGTAACTTATAGGATATTACATAGGATATAGGACTATAGTTGCATCTATATCTTATACTCTATGCCCGCCCTTGATTATGGTTAACAAAATTCCGCGCCTCCTTCCGCGACTCGGAAGGGTTGAAGAGCCGTTACGGCGGTAGCAGCGCTCGAAGTCCGACGGTCGATCGACAAAAAAAACGGGCGACCGGTCCCAAGACCGATCGCCCGCCCCATGATGCGACCCATAGGCTTCCACGGAGCTGTTTCCGTTCTCTCCATCGCGCCGACCACATGGGTTAGCGCTAACCTATGGGAAAATGGCACCCCCTCCGCTGAGGTTCATGAATAGCGATCACCGAACCGTTGGCAATTAACCCCAAGGTTTATACCTTTTGGTAGTAACGCCCAATCGCGATTAGCGCTCGGGCATATCCGCCGGTTGCTCCGCTACGGCAGCGGCAGGCTTTTCCGTCGGCAAGGACGCCAGGATAGCTTCCATGCGCATGCTCCGCTCGCTACGGCCCCCTGTAGTGCGGCGAAAGGTCGCCAACGCATATTCCACCAGGGGTCGGGCGGCATCAAACCGTTTTCGCGCAAGGTAGAAATCCACCAGATTTTCAAGCGCCATCTGGCAACTCGGATCATCTTCGCCGCGCGTGCGCGTATAGCTGTCGAAAACGCGCCTCAACAGCTGCTCCGATTCTTGAAAACGGCCCATCGCTTCCAGTTGCAGCGCCAGGTCATTTGCCGAAATCAGCGCACGGGGATCATCCGGTCCGAACAGGTCCTCGGACAGCGCCAGCGCCTTGCGCGCAGGGTCTACGCCGTCCGCCGCTCGCCCTGAAGCATAAGCCGCCTGCGCCGTGGCCACCAATGCACGCCATTCCTTCTCACGCGCTTCCGTCACGTCCGGGATGTAGGGTGCCTGCGCCTGTGCGGAAATTACCCAACCCGGCAGCAGAGCGATGCTAAGACAAAGGCAGGCCCTGATAGGATGAATGGACAAGAGCAGTTCTTCCCCAGCATTATGGTTCCAGCATCATGCACCGGATCAGGTTACCAAAATGCAACGGATACTGACGTGCGACACTTCGCCTCAGCCAGCTAGTGCCTCGACCAGGGCCTTGACCTTCTTTTGCCGCCATTGGGGCAACGGGGCGATCAGCCAATAGGCCAGCGGGGATGGCTGCGGATCTCCGACAGCTTTCACGCGCCCGGCATCGATGTCCGCCTGCGCGAGGAGCACAGGCACCGTGGCATGGCCAAAACCATTGGCGGCGGCGTCGATCGCCAGCCCAGCATCGGCAAGACGGATCATCGCAGGCTCCGCCCTGTTGGGGCAGCCGGGCCATTCTATACGATGCCTGGAGCCGCCTTCAGGGCGGTCCACGGTCACGAATGCCGCTTCGCCCAGCCTTACGCCCTCATGCTCGCCTGGCCCTTCCGCCAAACGTAGCGCCAGGTCGAGATTGGCTTCGGTGAAATCCAGGCTGTCATCGGCGGAGACCAGCGAAAATCTGATGTCGGGCTGACTGGCGGCATAGGCGGCGAGACGCGGCTGGAGCCATCGGGCGGTAAGGTCGCGCGGTGCGGCGATGGTGAGCGAGGAACTGGACTGCCCCGCCTGCATCGCGCGAACCGCTTCTTCAAATTGAAGGAAACCCGCGCGCAGCGCCGCCAGCCCCCCTTCGGTCTCCGGCGTCAGTTCCAGCCCCTTGGGCGTGCGGCGGAACAGCACAACGCCCAGCAAATCTTCCAGAGCACGAATTTGCTGCCCGACGGCGGCGGGCGTCACCGCCAATTCATCGGCGGCGCGGGTGAAAGACAGGTGGCGGGCGGCTGCATCCAGAACGCGCAGCCCGTTAAGCGGCAAATGGGTGCGCTTCATTCGGCCACCGCCGGTGCTATCAGCGCGAAATGCGGGATCGCGATGTCGAACGTTTCCCCGCTGGCGCCGATCATATGATAATGGCCGCGCATGGAGCCTGTGGGCGTATTGAGCGGGCAGCCCGACACATAGTCATAGCTTTTCCCCGGCTGCACCACCGGCTGTTCGCCCACGACGCCGTCACCATCGACGCGATGCTGCGTGCCGCGTCCGTCTGTGATGATCCAGTGGCGCGTCAGCAACTGGATCGGCTGATCCCCGTCATTTTCGATGCGGATATGATAGGCCCAAAACCACCGGCCGCGATCCGGCTCGGATTGTTCAGGCAGGAAAGTCACCGCCACATGCACGTTGATGGCACGGGTCGTGGCATGAAAGGGGAAAAGCGCGTTCACGATCAAAGGAATGCGCCTTTCATCCCTCGTCCGTCAACGCCCTATCGCCTTAAGGGCGCGATCCAGATCATCAATCACATCGTCGGGATCTTCCAGCCCGACATTCAGGCGCAGCATATCCTCGGTGATGCCGACTTCCAGCCGCGCCGCTTCCGCCATGCCGAAATGGGTGGTCGATGCAGGATGGGTCATCAGCGACCGGGAATCCCCGATATTATTGCTGATGTCGACCAGTTCGAGGCCGTTGAGCAGGCCATGCGCTTCCTTGCGCCCGCCACCGACGTAAAGCGAAAAGATTGGCCCGGCCATGTCCATCTGCTTCATCGCAAGCGCGTGCTGCGGATGACTTTCCAGCCCCGGATACAGCACCTTGGCTACCCGGCCTTCCAGAAACTTTGCCACCTTGATCGCATTTTCACTCTGGCGTCGGATGCGCAGGTCCAGTGTCTCCAGGCCTTTCAGCACCACCCAGGCATTGAACGCGCTCAGCGTCGGTCCGGTGTTGCGGTGGAACGGCAGCAGCGTGTTGATGATGAAATCTTCCGTGCCGCAAATGGCGCCCGCCAGCACGCGGCCCTGTCCGTCCATCATCTTGGTCGCGCTATAGGCGACGACGTCGGCGCCGAAATCCATCGGCCGCTGGAGCGCGGGCGTGGCGAAGGCATTGTCGACCACACTGACAATGCCATGCTTCTTTGCGATGCCGCATACCGCTTCCAGATCCACCACGTCCATCGTCGGATTGGCGGGCGTTTCGAAGAAGAAGACCTTGGTGTTGGGTCTGATCGCCGCTTCCCACGCCGCATTGTCGGTCGCATCGACGGTGGTCGCCTCGATCCCGAACTTGGGCAGCAGCGTATCGGTCAGCCAGCGACAGGACCCAAACAGCGCCTTGCCAGCCACGACATGATCACCCGCCGACAGCTGGCACAGCAGCGCCGCCGTCATCGCCGCCATGCCCGTTGCGGTCGCGCGGCACGCCTCTGCGCCTTCCAGCAGGGCGATGCGCTTTTCCAGCATCTCGACCGTGGGGTTTTGAAGGCGGCTATAGGTCATGCCCTGCTGCTCACCGGCGAAGCGCATCGCAGCATCTTCCGCACGGTCGTAGCTATAGCCACTCGTCAGGAACAGCGCCTCGGACGTTTCACCCCATTCACTACGCGCGCTGCCACCACGCACGGCCAGGGTCGCAGGACGCCAGTTCTTGGTGATTTCCGGGTCCTGCCCGCTCTTGCGCTTCATGTCGTCAAATCCTCAAGCCAGTGCGGCCAGAACCGCGTCGCCCATTTCGACCGTGGTCATCGTTCCGCCCAGATCGGGACTGCGCGCACCATTGGCAAGCGCCTTGGCAACCGCTGCTTCTATGCGGTCGGCCTGTTCCGGCAGGTTCAACGAATAACGCAGCATCATGGCAACCGACAGGATCGTAGCCAGCGGATTGGCCTTGCCCTGACCCGCGATGTCAGGCGCGGAACCGTGGATCGGTTCGTATAGCCCCTGATTGCTGTCGTTGAGCGTCGCCGACGCCAGCATGCCGATCGACCCGACGCACATGCTCGCCTGATCCGACAGGATGTCGCCGAACATATTGCCGGTGACGATCACGTCGAACTGGCCGGGATCGCGCACCAACTGCATCGCGGCGTTATCGACATACATATGGGTCAACGCGACGTCGGGATATTCCGCCGAAACCTCGATCATCACGTCACGCCACAGCTGGCTGGTTTCCAGCACATTGGCCTTGTCCACCGAACACAGCTTGCCCCGCCGTGCACGCGCCGCCTGGAAGCCCTGATGCGCGATCTTGCGCACCTGTTCCTCATTATAGGACATGATGTCATAGCCTTCGCGCAGGCCGTCGGCTGTCTTGCGCATCCCCTTTTCGCCGAAATAGACGTCGCCATTGGTCTCCCGCACGATCAGCAGGTCGATGGCGCTCGCCACTTCCTTCTTCAGTGCAGAGGCGTCGGCCAGTTCGGGAAAGACCTTTGCCGGGCGCAGGTTGGAAAACAGGCCCATCGCCTTGCGCAGGCCCAGAATGGCCTGCTCAGGCCGCAAATGCCGTTCCAGCGAGTCGCAATCAGGGTCGCCCACTGCGCCGAACAATATGGCGTCGGCGCGTCTGGCCAGTTCCAGCGTTTCGGGTGGCAGCGGGTGGCCGACTGCCTTGTAGGCCGCGCCGCCGACCAGGCCTTCCTCATAGGTCACACCGTCAATACCCAGCGCGTCCAGCACGCGCTTCGCCTGCGCGATGATTTCCGGGCCGATACCGTCTCCGGGAAAAAGGGCGATCAACATGTCCAACCTCATCCAAAATCACATCGTCCGCGCGGTGGCGGACAGTCGGCCCGCCATTGCAAGATGCGGCCGCCGCACGCAAGGCGTGATTTGGCGCGACCTTATCCCACGGCCCGCCCCAGCCTTTCCACCAACCGCTCGCGCGCGGCCAGCACGTCGGCGCGTCGATCCGTCAATATCGACCGTTCAAGGAAGAAGCCGGTCAGACGCAAGCCATCCAGGATCGCCCCCCATTCGCCAGCCCCCCCTTCCAGCAAAAAAGCGGGCAACGGCAGCAATCGGCTTTCATACCCTATCGCCCCCGCCCGGCTGACAGCGGCGGCACTACGCGGGCTGACAAAGGCCAGATCATCGCTGCCGCCCGTCGCCGCGCATCGGCCAAGGTCAAGCCCAAACCCCAACTCTGCCAGCAACAGCAGTTCGTAACGCACCAGCGCCGCTGCCCAGCCCCGTGCGGCAGGCGCAGCCTCCACTGCGCCCAGCACACCGTCGAGGGCCTGATAGAGCGCCGGGCAAGGCGTGCCTTCGGACAAAGCCGCCGCGGTCAGCGCGCAGGCCCAATCGATCGCTGCGGCGGGCAGGGGTTCCGACAGCAATGGCGCGCGGCTATGCTCCAGTTCAACGCCAAGCCCCGCCAGCTGATCTTCGGTCCGTGCCCGGAATTCGGCCTTCACGCTGTTGCCCGGCAACAGCACCGGGCGCATCGCCCGCGACCGCCCCCCGCGCACATAACCGGCCTGTAACCCGTGGTCGGGCGTCAGCAGTCTGGCGATCGCCCCATGTTCGCCATGGTGCCGCACGGCGCAAACCAGGGCGGATGTAATCAGCGTCGGCATGCGCCCTCCTTACATCCGCCACCGCCGCAACGCCATCTGCCTCACCGCCCTGCCCTTCATTCGGATATCAGTTGATTTCGGCTTCTGCGCATGGTCAAGTCATGCAGGGGTTGTCGGGGGACATATCACCATGTTGAATATGCCACGGGCGACATCCATCGCGATGGATCGCCTCGTGCTTTGGTTGGGTCGTTCACCGACGCTGGGTTTTGCCATATCCCGCGTTGCCTTTGCATTTGCCGCGACCTGGCAGATCGAAGCCATGTTCAGCGGCGAGCCGGATTTCGCGCGTACAACCCTGGGTCTGCAGACCGGCGTCTGGCTATGGACGCTGGCCAGCATAGCCCAGCATCTGGCCAGCCCGCCGCTGGGACTATTGCTGCGGCCCATATCGCTGTTCGTCGACCTCATCGTGTTTCTTACCGCCATCGTCCTGTGCCCGCCGCTTCAGATTGCGGCACTGGCCTGTCTGTTCTTCGTCGCGTGGTCCGCATCCGACCGCTTCGGGCGTGGCTCCATCATCGTGTTGGCGCTCTGTCTGATGCTGACTTTCCTGGCGCGAAGCCATTACGAAGCCTGGGCCTCGACACGTTCAGTGGCGGCGGTCGACCGGGCAATCGACGGCATCACCGTCCTGATCGGCTGCACGATTGCGGCGGCGATGCTCAGCATGTCGATCCTTGAAAAGCGCCTGATCAGTTGGTCCGAACGGTTGCAAGGCGTGGGCGTGTCCCTGCAGAAGTCGCTCGCGGCCTTCGTCGTCGAACAGGTGTTCAACCTGATGGCCGCTCGCTACTGCGCTTTCGTCTGGCAGATGGCTGACCATGGGACCGCCCATTGCGAAGTCATTGATGCGGAAGGGCCGCGCACCCTCTCGCTGCCCGATAAACAGGTCGATAGCCTGCTGGGCATCGCACCGCGCGACGCGCCCTTTCTGTACGCCAGCCAGTCCAGGCGCGTACTCCTGCGCAATCGCCTGGGGATTTTCCGTAGCGATAACGCGCCGGACATGACGGAGGCGGTGCTGGATGTGTTTGGGCCGGGCCAGGGGACCAGCTTTCACATCCAGTCAGGCGAACTGCGCGGCCGCATCTTCATCGGGGCGCGGCACGGCTGGTCCCCGGCCGCCCTGTTGCGATCCTTGCGTATCCAGGAAGGTTTGGAGCTGTTCCTCGAACGCCATTTCTTCTTCCTTGCATGGCGCGATCGCACCTTTGCCGAAGCGCGGCTCGCGCTTAGCCACGACCTGCACGACAGCGTGCTGCAGACGCTTGCCGCCCTGCGCGTACGGCTAGTCACCACCATTCGCGGCCTTTCTGCCGTGGACGCGCCGGACCAGCTGGCAGAGCTTCGCGCGATGGAGGAACTTGTCACCGCCGAACAGGCCCACCTGCGCCGCTTGTTGGCATCCAATGCAGCCGCCAGTGGCGGCAAGGTCGATCTTGGCGAACAGGTGGAACGATGCTGCCGTTTCATAGCCTTGCAATGGGGCGTTGAATGTCGGCTCAACCCCGGCGACCGCGCGATCACCGTATCATCCGAGACGGCGACCGAGGTCGAATTCCTGATCCGCGAAGCAACGGCCAACGCCGTCAAACACGCCGCCGCCCGCCACATCGTCATTTCGCTAGCGCAGGCGGACGAAGAGATACTGATCGCGCTCAAGGACAATCCCGGCAATCTTCCCCGGTCGCGCGAAAGCTATACCGGTGATTTCGAATTGCAGTCCCAATCGATCATGAAGCGACTGACGAAGATAGGCGGGACTGCCTATTTTCATAATTTAAGCATCAATTCACTAATTTCGATCAGATTACCCTCATCTTTACCAAGGTTCTCAGCATGATGGCCCAGATTGCAATAGTCGATGATCATCCGATCTTCCTCGATGGTATGGCGCAGTTTTTAAGCTCTCATGGCCATGACGTCATCTTCTGCGCGCGATCGGTTGAAGAGGCCGTCAGCCAGATACAGACCCGGCAACCCGACCTCCTGATCCTGGACGTCAGCATGAAGGACGGCGGCGGCCTTGCGGTGCTTTCGGCCATACGCGGCAGCGGCAGCGCGGTCCCGGTGATTTTCATGACGGTCCATATCCGCCCCGAACAGACGCTCGAAGCGATCAAACTGGGGATTGATGGCGTGGTGCTGAAGGACAGCGACCCCAACGACCTTCTGGATTGCATCGATCAGGTGTTGAAGGGCAACAAGAGCATCGCTCCCTTCGTGATGGAGCAGGCATTGGTGCACAGCATCTCCACGCCAGCCAATGACGTGAATGTCCTGGCGGCGCTGACGGATCGGGAGCTGGAAATTTCCGGTCTGATCCGCGCCGGCCTTCGCAACCGGGAAATCGCGGCTCGCTGCGGCCTCACCGAAGGAACAGTGAAGGTCCACCTGCACAGCATCTTCCAAAAGCTCGGGATCAAATCACGATCCGAACTGATCATCATCATGCTGTCGGTCGACAACGAAATGCCAGCCGTCGGCCGGATTTAGGGGAAAGCGAAGGGCCAGCAATCGCAAGCGCCTTGCCTTGCCGCTTTAACGAAGCGGCTTTACGAACGCTGGCATATGGGCAACCCCACTGGGGTTCGGCCCGACCATATAGAGCGCCATCATAGTGCCCAGTGCTATGGCCACGCCATAGGGAATGGGACCCTTCGCAGCAAAGATCGCCAGTGAGGAATTGTCGCGCGTCGCCCGCGGCACCATCCGGCGCACGGCGATGATGACAAGCGCCAGGACACCCCCGCCCATCGTCACATAGACAAACCAGGGCAATGCTGCATTCCAGTCGAACCACAAGGCACAAGCCGCCAGCAGCTTGACATCGCCTCCCCCCATCCACTGCATCGCGAACAGACCGGCGCCGAGCGCGAAAACGGCAAGGAACAGGGTGACATTCTGCCAGACATCATTGTCCCAGCCCACCACCGCGACCCAAGGCACGAACAGACCCAAAACAGCGATCGGGATGATGTTGGAAATCCTGAGCCGCGCCATGTCCTCGATCGCGGCGGCGGCGAGCAACAGGGTCAGGGCCAATAGTATCAGATCATTGATCATGGCTTTTCTGGTCCGATCGTTGCGAGTGCGGTGGCGGCTTCAGGCATGAACTGTTCGGATTGCGTCATCGCCTGACTTAGATAGGCGCGCGCCTTTGCCGCATTTCCGATGCGAAGGGCGACCTGCCCCGCGTTGGTAAGCCGCTTTGCCCAGCTGTCCGCGTCATCGGCGGGTCGGCGACTTATGCCCTGCCCGGCCATGACATAGGCGGCATCTGCGTTGGCGATGATCCTTGCATCATCCGGCGCAATCTTTCGCGCATTGTCGAATATGGCCATCGCCTGATCCGCCTTGCCTTGCGCAATCAGCGACATGCCGTAATTGTTGAGGACTTGCGCAGGCCTGTCCGTCAGCTGGAACGCCCGTTCATAGGCGGCGGCGCTCAACGACCAGGATTGCGCCTCATCGTAGGCCACGGCAAGCGCGCTCCACGCCCGCCAGCGCCCAGGACAGCTATCGACGGCGCGGCTGAGCGGCGTCAACGACTGCCCCGGCCGACCCAGACGCAATCTGGCGATACCCAGCCCCTCGTCCACCCGACAATCATCCGATCCCGCATTGCTGATCGCGGCGAAGCGTGTTTCCGCCTCCTGCGCATCTCCCTTGGCCAGCGCCAGCCGCGCCGTGGCGATCTCGACCGGGCGCGCTCCAGGCTCCGATGTGCTGCGCCATTGGGTCAGCATGGTTTCGGCCTGCAATATTCGGTTACCGTCGATCGCATCGTCGATCATCCGCGCATAGTCGACCGGGGGTGCCGGATTGGCCAGGCCCGCCAAGGGCGCCGCCGCCGACAGCAGCAGGGCAAAGCTCATCCCAGGCTCCTGCCCCATTTCCACAGCTGCTGGAACAGTTTGTCGCCTCGGCCACCCGTGCCAGCGAGGCTGGGACATTTGCCGGATGCTTCTTCCCGATCCCCGACGATCTGGGCCTTGCCGCCTTCGGACGCGCAATCTGGCCGCACATCCCGGTCCCCAGCGGCAGAAACGATCGGCGCTGTAAGCTGGCGCGTCAGCGCCACGGTAGCTGCCCCTTTGCCTGCATCGCTCACCGTGACGATAGTCGTGCTCAGGCGCGGAATCATTGTCCCTGGAAACGCTGCCGCAACCGACGTCCGCAGCCGCACCTGCCCCATCGAAACACGTTCCAGCCCGGCGCTTGCAAGCCGCTCAGGAACGGCGTTCGGAACGGCAGAACGTCCTGCGGCCAGTTGCGCCAGCGTCGGTCGGGCGCGCGCCGCCAGAATCGTCTCCCCATCGCCATTCAACTGAGCCATCAGCGCATCGGCTTCGCCTCGCCGTCCTTCAGCCCTCAAACTGCGCGCAAAATTGCGATGGATACGCTCGTCCCCCGGCGCGCGCGCCAGTGCCAGTTCGAAAAACTCCCTCGCCAGGTCATGCCGCCCCATCGCCGCATAGCTGATAGCGACCCCATTCAACGCGTGCGCATTGGCAGGGTCCTTGCGCATCCCCCTTCTATAGGCGTCCAGCGCCAGCGCATGTTCGCCCCGCGAAAACAGAATGTCGCCGCGCACCAGAGCGTCCTGCGCCGCCATGGCCGCATCATTGTTAATTGGCTGAATGGCCACCTTCTTTGCAGCGGGGCCACAAGCAGCGGTCGCGATGACCAGCGCGATTAGCATTGCCTTCCTGTTCATGCCACCGTCCCCCTTCTATCTCGTCATGACCGGCAGGATATCGCGCACCACGCGCACGACCGCCGGCAACATCAGCACGCCGATCATCACTGGCAGCATGCAAGCGACCAGCGGCACCGACAGCAGTACCGGCAATCGATGCGCCTTTTCCTCGGCCCGCATCCGCCGTTTTTCCCGCATTTCCGCTGCATAGATCCGCAACGTCTGCCCCACGCTGGAACCCAACTGATCGGATTGGATCAGCAATGTGGCAAAGGACCGGATTTCATCGACATCCACGTCATCCGCCATACGGCGCAGCGCGTCTCCACGGCTTCGGCCCGCACGCAGTTCCAGCACAACCTTGCCCAGCGTCGCGGAAACCAGCGGATGTGAAAGGGCAAGCTCCCGGCCTACCCGGTCCATCGCGGCTTCCAGACCCAATCCAGCCTCAACGCACACCAGCATCAGGTCCAGCGCATCGGGAAATCCGTGGACGATCGCCTCCTGCCGCCTGGCTGCCTTGGCCGAAATGAAGAGGTTCGGCAGATACAGCCCCAGGACGGCGGCGATGGAGGCCATGAAATAGAGCTTCAATGCGCTAGGCGGCTCGGCTTTGCTCAAAGAGAGCATCAGCAGCATCGCAGGCAACGCCAATGTCAGCACCAGGCGAATGAAGGTAAAAACCTTGGGGGCTTCGGGCGATGGATAACCGGCTGCGATCAGGCGGCGGCGCAGGCTGTCATTCTTGGTATCGGCCAGCGAGATGCCCAGCTTTTCGATCCGGTCGACCAGCTTTTTCCATTCGCCTGCATTGCGTTCGTTCCGCAGGCTCTGGCCGCTGCCTTCAACGGCTGATGACGCTTCGCCGACAATATCCAGTCGGCTGCGCACCCTGGCGTTGCGGGTCACCATTTCCGACACGCCATAGACGATGGCGACAATCCCGACGAACAGCAGGACCAGCAACACCGGTCGAAGCTGCGATATTAGGCCTAGGTCCAGCATCAGGTCACACTTTCAGGTCAACCATGCGACGTATCGTCACAAAGCCGATGATGTAGAGGATGATCAGCCCGGAAAAGCCGAAAATGAACATGGGGTCTTGCGCAATGTCCAGGTAGAAAGCCGGATTGATCAGGAACAGCGCGACAAAGGCCAGGATGGGCAGCGCGGTCAGCATCACTGCGGTCATTCGGCCTTCCGAACTCAGCGCACGCACCTTCATGAACAGGCTGGCCCGTTCACGGACGACGGCAGACAGATTTTCAAGGATCTCGGCCAGGTTGCCGCCTGTTTCCGCCTGAACGGACAGTGATATGACGAACATGTGCATTTCGTTCATGTCCCACCGTTCGGCCATGCGCTGCAATGCGTCGCGCAGGTCCGATCCGTAAGTGACCTCGTCCACCACGATGCCGAATTCGCTGCCTATGGGGTCCTTCATCTCCTTGGTCAGCAGGTCCAGCGCCGCCGCAATGGGGTGACCCGCTCGCAGCCCGCGGACGAAGGTATCCAGAGCGACGGGAAATTGCTCCTCCATCTTCTTGCGCCGCCGCTGGCTCATGCGGCCGAGCACCATGATTGGCAGGATCAGGCCCAGCGAACCGGCAAAAGCCGCAGCCATGACGACCATTCCAGCGGTCATTCCATATCCCGCCATGACCCCACCGATGAGGACCAGGACGAACAACAGGCCGGTAGCGATCGTCATGATCGTCAGGATGGTGCGCGCAGGCACGCTCAACCCCGCACCATGCAATGCATGGACCACGGACAAGCCTATGCGACCGAACAGGCTGTCCCGACTGAAATTCAGTGCATCGTCATTGCGCCGCAACTTCGACAGCACTGTGCTGCGCTCATAACCCGCGGCGATCATCTTGAGCCTGCGGTTCAGCACATGTTCCTTGCCCGCGCGGCCCCTCAACCAGCCGGTAATGCCCTCGATCGTCAGGACCACCGCCGCAAACAGCAGGATCAGGACAAGGATGCGGATGTAAAGCGGGTTCATCACTGCACCACCGCGTCAGGACGGAACAGTTCAGCAGGCAGATATATGCCCCGGTCGGCCAGGTCGCCCATGAATTTGGGCCTGATTCCGGTCGCTTCGAAATGTCCGCGAACCATGCCATCTTCCTCGCGCCCGGTCATCTTGAAGCGGAAGATTTCCTGCATGGTGATGACCTCGCCCTCCATGCCGGTGATTTCGGAAATGCTCAGCAGGCGGCGGCGCCCATCCGACAGGCGGCCCACCTGTACGACGACGTTCAGCGCCGATGCGATCTGCGCCCGCGCCGACCGGGGCGAAATATCTATGCCGCTCATGCCGATCATCTGCTCCACGCGGGACAGGGCGTCGCGCGGCGTGTTGGCGTGAACCGTCGTCATCGACCCGTCATGCCCGGTGTTCATCGCCTGCAGCATGTCAAATGCCTCCCCGGCGCGCACTTCGCCCACGATGATGCGATCGGGCCGCATCCGCAGCGCATTCTTGACCAGGTCGCGCTGGGTCACTTCCCCCCGGCCTTCAATATTGGGAGGCCGGGTTTCCAGCCGCACCACGTGCCGCTGCTGAAGTTGAAGCTCGGCAGAATCCTCGATCGTGACGATCCGCTCGGCTTCATCGATGCTGGCAGACATGGCGTTGAGCAGCGTGGTCTTGCCCGAACCCGTGCCGCCCGAAATCAGAACGTTGCGCCGCGACGCCACGACCGCGCCCAATACCTGCGCCATGGCCGCTGGCACGCTGCCCAGTTCGCCCAGCCGCGCCATGCTGATCGGCACTTTTGCGAATTTACGGATGGACAGCAGCGAACCGTCGACCGCCAGCGGTGGCACCACCGCGTTGACGCGTGACCCGTCGGCCAGGCGCGCATCGACAAAGGGCGACGCCTCATCAATCCGCCGCCCGACCGCCGCCACGATTTTCTGGATGATACGCAGCAAATGCTTTTCATCCTTGAACCGCGCCGCCGTTTCCACCAGCCGCCCATTGCGCTCCACAAATACAATCTTGTGCCCGTTCACCAATATGTCGGTGATGCTATTGTCTTTCAGCAGCGGCTCAAGCGGCCCCAGACCCAACAGCTCGTCCAGAATATCGGACACCAGCCGTCGGCGTTCCTCCAGGTTCAGCGCGTGTTTTTGCAGGGCCAGCTGTTCGTGGACGATCTCGCCCACTTCCACTTCGACCTGCGCGCGCGACATGTTTTCCAGCGCGGACAGGTTGATGATGTCGATCAGCTTCTGGTGCAGCGCGACCTTCAGTTCAGTGTGCCGGTCCTCTTCCCAATGGACCAGTTCCGTTTCGGTCGGCCCCACATCATCGCGAGGATCAGCAAAGCGGTTGTCGCCTTTTCGGATCTGCCACATCAGCCCTTCTCCGCCTGCCGCTGGGCCGGAACCGCTTCAAGGCAGCAATCGACAATGTCCTGCATGTCCTTGCAGATGCGGCTCCGCGCCTTCAACTCATGGATCAGCACGCCCTGGTCGAGCGCGGAGCTGACCAGGGGAAAATCATTGGCGATGCTAAGGTTGACCGGATGATCCAGCGCGGCCGCCGCATCCTCCAGCCCGATCGCGCGGAACAGCTTTTTTTCGACCCGATTGGCGATCACATGGATACGCGCGGGATCGATATCCTGGCTGCGCAGCAGAGCGATCTGGCGGCGCGCCTGACGCAGGCTGGCGATAGTCAGTTCCACCACCAGGAATATCGCTTCCGACCGCGCCACTAGCGACATGGACCAGTTGGTCCAGTTACCCGGCAAATCGAGGTAAATGGTATCGAAGTTCCGCTGCGCCAGTTCGATCACCCGGAACACCTGATCGGCATTCACCGCCTCCATCGGCATGATTTCGGACGGAGCCGTCACGACGCGCAGGCCCGTGGCGGTCTGAACCGTCACGCTGCGCAGCAGTTCGCCGTCGATGCGGCTACCGCCTTGCAACAGGTCCGCCAAAGTCAGCGGCGACGATATGCCCAGGAACGTCCCGGCATTGCCAAACTGAATGTCAAAGTCGAACAGGCAGACTTCACCCTGCCCCTGCTTCACGGACCTGGCGTGCAGGCTTGCGGTCTGGGTCGCGATCGTGGTCGCACCAACCCCGCCCACGCTCTTGATGATCGACACCAGCTTGCCGCTTTTCACATCCTTGACGCTGGTCGCGGCAATCCGCCCGCGCAGGTCTTCCAATATCGCAGACAGTTCTGTGGTTTGCAGCGGCAGCGCCAGCACGTCATCGATCCCGCTTTTCAGCAGCGCCCGGACCAGCGGAATTTCGGCATTGCGCACCGCCGCGACGATCAGCAGTGCCGGATTACCCGCGCGAAGGCCAGCCAGCCGCGCCATCGACGCTGCATCGTCGGGCTGCACTTCCAGAATGATCGCCTTGGCTTCCGCAACCAACTGCCCCGGCAAAGCGGCGCTGGCGGGCAACATGGCCAGCGTCAGCGAATGCCCGCTCAGACGGTCACCCAATATATCGGACGCGGCCACTTCCTGCTCCGACAGGATCAGGTGAATGCCTTCATCCCCGATATCGAGGGTCCAGTTCTCGGCCGTTTCCGCTGTGTTCGTCACGATGCCCAAGATCTTGTTCCTCAATTTGACTGCGAGCCCTGGCCGTCTTCCATCGTAAGGGCGGCACTGATGGGGGCGAGCGTGAAGCTGCTGTTGAATAATGCGAGACTGATCGGTTTAAACGTTACGTCACGCGCTGATACGGTAACGATAGGGAAGAAGTCCTGCCCGCCCGGATCCCCCGCATAGCCGAGTCCCGAATTGGAATAGCTCACATCTAGGCTCGTTCGAGCCAGTTCAGGGAAGAAGGCTTTTACCCGGTCGTAAATCGCATCGAATGACGGTGTGTTCGCACTGCCAAGGGCCGTGCAGTTGCCAGCACATGTCGGCGCAATCGTGCCAGCCGTCCCGCTATAAGTGGCTTTCGCCATCACATAATCGGTCAGTAAATCACCGTTTGTGAGAACATGTCCGTTCGAATCTGTTAGCCCAACAGCTGATAGCGTTCGAAGCTCGCTAGGAACTGGGTCGGTAACGATCGCAAAACGCACTCCCATCTGGGTCGCCTTCTCGATGCGGTTCACGGTCCAGAGCAACCGGCCTACGTCGATAATGCCAAGCAGAAAGATGAGCAGCAACGGCAGCACTATGGCAAATTCAGCGGCTGAACTGCCCTTCCGATCGCTGAAAAGGGATGCCAGCGCCGTCATATCCCCATCACCGCTGTTTGCGACTCCGACTGCAGTCGGAGATTGATACTTGACAGTCCCATCTGGCCTAGGAGCGAAGGATAACGAACATTCGCTGAGACGGTAACCACGGGAACATTGCCATCAATTCCTGAGAATACGCCGGTGAACGTAGTGGCCAATCGACAAGTCACCGTAAGGGTGATCGGACTGCCACCGGGCAAGGCAGCGGCTTCCTGTGCAGAAGTCCAATAGGACAGACGTGGCGTAGCTGAGCCGTCAATGCTGCCGGTTCGCGTCACATTCTTGATCTGGGTTTGCGCCACCGCGCTCGCGCCGGAGGCCACGAAGCTGCCAGCCGATCCATCCACTCCAGCGACCGGGCAGCTATAGATGGATGCAGGAAGACGGCCAGCGAAGCGAGCGCCGTCCCGTACGGCTTTCGCTACAGCATGCTCGCTCATGAAATAGTTGCCCAGCTCAAAGCTCCCGAACATGAGAGTGATTAGCATGGGGGCCACCAATGCCATTTCCGCCGCCGCACTTCCATCACGGGCGTTGAACAAAGAACGATATTTCATCATTTTAACAAGTAGGGCCGGTTCCGGCCGTAATATTGAAAGGCGTTCTCACCCCCGGGCTTGGTGGCTTTTCCTATGATCTCGACATAAATTTGGCTCTTGCCCGTAGAGTACGGCGAGGTGCGATCTGTGGACGGTTCGACAAGAAATACGTCCACCCATTGCTTGACTTTCACTGCCCCCTTACCGTTGAGGCCGGCACAATCCACCGCAGCCACCGTCAGGACGCGTCGGTCCTTTTGAGTGGAGCTTGCGGGCACGGCGGTGCCATTTTTTGGCTGCGGATAGGCACAGTAATTAGTGAATGCATAGTCGGTTTTCGGGTTAGACGAGGGGCCTGTCGTTTTTGTGGCAGGCGAGTCTCCAGGGTTGAGGAGCTTAGAAGCTAGGCGCGTGCTTTTAAAAGCCGCCTGCAGTTCCCATTGATACACATTGTATCGGGTAGCGGCTGATCCGGTTGGCACGGCATCGCTAGGGTGATTGGCAGCGAAATAGTCGGCGACATCCCAAGTTCCATTACCGAAATTCGTGGTGCAGCTCCCATTGATGTGGCAAGTATCGCGAGTAAATCCCTTGGCCCCCGGATACTGCTCGAAGTCCGTGACAGCTACGGAAGGCCCACTTGCCCCTGTTCCGGCTGTCGCTCCACAACCGGGGTTTACCGGTACGGGATCCGAGGCGCTCACATTTTTGAACTCAACTTGTTCCTTCTTGGCAAAATCCTTGCGGACATTTTCAGCAGGACAATAGTCGCCACTAGCGGCGTCGCAGGTGCCTGCGCTCGGCTCATATAAGTCAAAACGGGTATTGAGCGCCTTGGTTACGCTCGCCTTGTTGCCAGGCTCGGTCTGCAATCCGCCCGAGTTGTCGAAGCACCCGTTGGTTTCGTTATTTGCACCAAGATTAGTGGCGAGGCCACTGGCACCATTTCCAAAATCTAGGTAACCATAATCCCCTGGCACCCAAGCACCAGTCTGGGGTCCGGGCTGCAAGCGCAAACCGTCACCGATATCTCCCGCAGTTGGGAAATTTTCCGATGGTATGCACAGCATCAGCGGAGGCACCTTGCAAACCGACGAACCCACGCCTGCGGTCGCTAATCCCCCGATTGCGCCGGAACGAAATAGCTGCACGATTGGCGTCAGAGCATATACCGCCTCCCGCGTCGCTACCGACACCTGAACGAACCGAGCCGCAGATGCGGACGTTGTTGCAGTCCCTATATCCGTATCAGGATCATATGTAGAATAGAAAGTCAGATTTGCGGTGGGCACCGTGACCGTTCGACCCGACGATGCGCCATCGTTTGCGAACCGGGTCAGATTCACCACCAAACCCTGGGCCGCGCTCGTCGCCCGCGTGATCGCTGTGCTCGTCCCATCCAATTGGCTTGCGGCTGCCAGCGCAGCTTGGTCAGCCGCTCCCTGCAGTTCGGAATCGAGACTTGCTACCCGGGCATAATCGAACGCGATCCCTCCTGCCGCGATTAGACCAAAAAGCGAGAGGGCAACGGTCGGTGCTACCGCACCGCTGGTGGACCATAACAAGCTTTTCAGACGGGCAGACATGACGTCACTTTCTCCCCGATTCAGTTCGATCCGCCGCCCGAACCGCTTCCGCCGCCACTCCGCTGCGTGCTGCGAATCGACTCTGGTTTCTTCACCTTGTCGGTGCGATAGCGTTCCACCGCTGCCGCGCTGCGGGCGCCGTCGCCGCCTTCGACCAGAGCGCCTTCATATTGCGGGTCGGGATTGATCACCTGCATCGCATAATTGTTGCGCACCGCCCCGCCAAAGGTCGGGTCGTTGGCGGTGCAGCCTGCCAGCGCGGGCGCGATCAGCGCCGTGGCCAGTGACAATTTCCGCATGGTCGCTCTCCCGCTCACAATTCATATCCGCTCTGCGTCGCGCCAGCCGGAGCTGGAGCAGCCGCTTCGGGCACGCCAGAAGCCGGAGCCGCAGCCGGGGCGGGAGCGGTCGGCCCCTTTTCCGGCGGCATCGCATTGGGGTTAAGCGGGTTGATCCCGACCGCCTTGTCGGTCCGCCCCATCAGGAACAGGTCCAGTTCGTTGGGATTGCCCACCCGGTCGGTCGGCAACCGCACGTCCGCGGCCTGCATCGGCTTTACCAGGCGCGGCGTCACGATCATGACCAGTTCCGTTTCCTGCTTTTGAAAGCCGGTTGACCGGAACAGCGAACCGATGATCGGGATCGATCCCAATATCGGCAATTGCCGCACCGTATCCTGGAAATCGTTGCGCAACAGCCCCGCCACGGCAAAGGATTGCCCGTCGCGCAATTCCACCACCGTCTTGGCCCGACGGGTCAGCAGGCCGGGGATGACCAGCCCGTTGACCGTTACCGAAGCGGACGGGTCGATGGAGCTGACCTCTGGTTCCACGACCAGGTTGATGATGCCGTCCGCCAGCACCGTGGGCGTAAAGCCCAGGCTGACACCGAAGGGCTTGAATTCGATGGTGATGCCATTGTTGCCGCCCCCGGCTCCGCCCCCGCTTCCGCTGCCGCCGCCCTGTAGCACGGGGATAGGAAATTCCCCGCCCGCCAGGAACGATGCCGTCTCACCCGACAGGGCGACCAGCGTCGGTTCGGCCAGCGTCTTCACCAGCCCCTTGCGCTCCAGCGCGTCCAGCGCGGAAAAGATGTTAAGGCTGCCCAGCTTGAACGACCATGTGCCCACGCCAAAAGCATCGGTCAGGCCGTCCAGCAAAATGGTTGGCGTGCCCCCATTATTCGTCGGAACGATGGAGTCACCCGCCAGATTGCCGATGCTGCCTGCGGTCTTGTTGCCGACAAAGCTGTGGTTCAACCCGATCTGCTTCGCCGCCTGCCGGTTCACTTCGGAAAAGCGCACTTCCAGCATCACCTGCTGCGACGCGCCGATGGACAGCATGTTGACGACCTTGTCCTCGCCACCTGCATAGGTGCGCGCGACCTGAACCGCGCGATCCACCGCCGCGGCGCTGGACACCGTACCGGTCAGCACCACCGCATCGTTGGAAATGCGCGCGCCGATCGGTTCGCCGGGGATCAATTCGGACAATTGCCGTTTCAACGTCACGACATCCGGCCCGACCGCCACATCGACCACCGCGATCAACATGTTGCGGCCGTCATACAGTGTCAGGCTGGTCGTCCCGACCTTCTTGCCCAATACATAGATTGAACGGTTGGTCATGGGCAGGATGTCGGCGACTTCCTGATTACCCACCAACGCCTTGGCAAAGGGCCGGTCGACCGTCAGCACCTGGCTTTTGTTCAGCGGCACATCCAGCTGCCCGGCATGGTCCACATTGCTGGTGGATAGCGAAGCGATCTGCGCGGCGGCGGGGATTGCGGGCATCGCGGCTGCCACTGCCAGCGCCGCCCCCAGCGCCAGCCTGCCTGCTGTGTTAGCGGGAACCATAGCGCTTCACCTCATAGCTGGTGCCAGTCACGCCGCGCACAATCTCTACAGATGCTGTCGCGGGCAGGACCTTGACATTCCGGGGAACAGGCCGCCGGGCGACGCGCGTCGCTGGTGGCGGCAGATAGTTCAGGTCGGCAACGCGGGACCGCGGCCCTGCAAAGCCGCCCACATAGGCGCCGTCGCGCAGATCCTCCGTCCCCACGGTCTGCACCGCCGGGTTGGGCTCATCCGTCACGTTCCGCAGGACCAGCGTCAACTGGCCGACCTGTTGACCCAGGACCAGCTTTTGCGCGTCAACCTGATTGACCTCCAGCGTGGCGGTCTTGCCGATCGCGGGGTCTTTCGAACTTTCATTGGCGTTCTGGTCGATGGCGATGACGCGTGTGCTTTGCAGCAGGACGTCGGTAATCTGTTGATCGCCGCCGCCCATCTCGTCGCGCAATGTGCGCGTTACGAATACGTCGACGGTATCGCCCGGCAGGACAAAGCCGCCCGCCGCCGCCACGTCGTTGACCCGCACGGCCACCGCACGCATTT
>CAMPHJ010000032.1 GCA_946885845.1 uncultured Sphingobium sp.
AGGCACTGCATGTCCGAGATTATCGTCAGCACCACCAGCCGTCTGGAAGGCCGACCGGCGAAGGAATATCTGGGCATCGTCACTGGCGAAGTGATCGTGGGGGCAAATCTGTTCCGCGATTTGTTCGCCAGCGTACGCGACATCGTCGGCGGTCGGTCGGGCGCTTATGAGGATGTCCTGCAGCGCGCCCGCGAACAGGCGATTGGCGAAATGCGGATGCGCGCGGCGACGCTGGGCGCCAACGCCGTGGTGGGCGTGGACCTGGACTATGAAGTACTGGGTTCCAACGGATCGATGCTGATGGTTTCCGCGTCGGGCACGGCGATCCTGGTCTAGTTGCGCTTGGCCGGGACGACCGCTAGAGAGCGCGCTTGGCATCACAGATAAGTTTAGGAGCAGGCCGTGGCCGGCCATAGCAAATTCAAGAACATCATGCATCGCAAGGGCGCTCAGGACAAAAAGCGTTCGTCGATGTTCTCCAAGCTCAGCCGCGAAATCACCGTGGCGGCGAAGATGGGTCTGCCCGACCCGGACATGAACCCCCGCCTGCGGCTTGCGGTCAACGCGGCCAAGGCGCAGTCCATGCCCAAGGACAATATCCAGCGCGCGATCGACAAGGCGTCGAAGGGCGAAGGCGAGAATTACGAAGAAGTGCGCTATGAGGGCTACGGCCCCGGCGGCGTCGCCATCATTGTCGAGGCGCTGACCGACAACCGCAACCGCACTGCCACCAATGTGCGCACCGCCTTTTCCAAAAATGGCGGCAATCTGGGCGCGTCCGGCGCGGTCAGCCACGGCTTTGATCGCATGGGCCTGATCACCTATCCGGCAGGTGCGGGCGATGCCGACGCGATTTTCGAAGCAGCCTTGGAAGCAGGCGCGGAAGATGTGTCGTCGAACGAAGACGAACATGAAATCTGGACCGCCATGGACGCGCTGCACGAAGTCGCCAAGGCACTGGAGTCCAATCTGGGTCCGGCGGACGGCGCAAAGCTCGCCTGGAAGCCGCAGACCAGCGTCGACGTCGACGAAAGCAACGCCGCAACCCTAATGAAGCTGGTCGACACGCTGGAAGATGATGACGACGTCCAGACTGTGTGGGGCAATTATGACGTGTCCGACGAGGTCATGGAAAAGCTGGGTTAAAATGCCCGTCGTCCGCTCGTGATCATCCTGGGCCTTGACCCTGGTCTTGGCACCACTGGCTGGGGATTGATCGCGGCGGACGGCAATCGCCTGACTCACATCGCCAATGGACAGATCAAGACCGACGCGGCGATGGCGCTGGCGTCACGCCTGCTGGCGCTGGACCTGGCGCTGGCCGACCTGATCCTGGAACATCAGCCCAACGGCGCGGCGGTCGAAGAGGTGTTCGTCAATGTGAACCCGCAATCGACCCTGAAACTGGGTCAGGCCCGCGGCGTCGTCCTGCTCGCCGCATCGCGATCCGGCATGGAGGTAGGCGAATATGCGGCCCGGCTGGTCAAGAAATCCGTGGTCGGTGTCGGCAATGCCTCAAAGGATCAGGTCCACGCGATGGTGGCCCGGCTGCTCCCCGGCGCGAAGATCGCCGGACCCGACGCATCGGACGCCCTCGCCGTTGCCATCACCCATGCCCATCACCTCGCCAGCGCCCGACGCATCCCGCAAAAATAATGAGATTTGTTGCGCCTTAGGTTTCTCTCTTCACCGCCAATCAAACGCCAGCGGGGCTTCGCGAAAAGCGAAACGGTTGAGGTGGTCGGCTACAACTTGTTTGAAATTTTCGACATCGACGCCGTCCTGCGGTTCGATGGTCACCGCCAAGTCATCATCCGCTGCGGTCATGCGGATCGGCCCCATCGGAAACGCAATCACGCCTTGTTGGGTGTCGAAGTCAGTTTCGAATTTGTGGCTCCAATGTTTGCAGAGTTGCTGGAGATAGCGGCTGCCATTCTTGGTCGCGACATTGGCGGTCAGGATCATGCGGGGGAGCCTTTTTGTCTAGCCAGCCGCATGCCGGATCAGCGCAACGGCGTCATACAGGTCTGGGGAGCCGGAGCTTCCCTTTCAAGCCCAGTGCCAATCGCGCGCCATCGGCCATGAAAAAGCCCGCCGAAAGCTGTCCGGCGGGCTTCTCATATATTCAGGCAGATCGCCGCTTCAGTCAGGCTTTTTCGCAACGCTGACCAGCGCGGGCCGCAACAGTCGATCCTTAATCATGTAGCCCGCCTGCATTTCCAGCAGGACCGTACCCGGTTCCGCATCATCCGATGGGGTTTCCATCATCGCCTGATGCAGATTGGGGTCGAGCGGCTGGCCGACCGAAACCAGCTTTTCAATGCCGTTCCGCGCAAAGATGCTGTCCAACTCCCGCCCGGTAGCTTCCAAGCCAGCGACCAGCCCCTTGAACTTGTCATCTTCCCGCAAATCCGCCGGAATTGCCTGCAGCGCGCGGCCCAGATTGTCGGCAACCGACAGCATGTCCCGCGCAAAAGCGGTCGCGGCGTAGGCGCGCGTGTCGGCCAGCTCCTTTTCAAGCCGCCGCCGGACATTCTGCGTTTCGGCATGAGCGTAGAGAACTTCCTGCTTCGCCGCCGCCAGTTCGGCTTCCAGCGCTGCGATCCGTTCAGCCGCGGCATCGCCCGCGGGCGCCGCATCTTCGGGAAGTTCGTCCACGATTTCGCTATTTTCGATATTCTGTGTTTCTTCAATCATCTCATCAATCTCGACAAGGTCTGCGCGGTGAAGTCCACCATGGGGATCACCCGCGCATAGTTCAAGCGCGTGGGGCCGATTACCCCGACTACGCCGACGACGCGGCCATCGGCCCCTCTGTAGGGGGCGGCTATGACCGAAGAACCGGACAGGGAAAAGAGCTTGTTTTCCGAACCGATGAAGATTTTCGTCGCACTGCCCGCCAGAGCGCTTTCCAACAGCCGTGAAATTTCCTGCTTGCCCTCCAACTGCTCCAGCAACTGGCGCACCCGTTCCAGGTCGGCGGCGGTGCCGTCATCCAGCAGATTTGCCTGCCCCCGCACGATCAGGACAGGACGATCGTCGGCGTCATGCGACCAGACCGCGATTCCCCGCTCAACCAGTTCCCGCGCCGCGCCCTGGAGTGCGCTGCGTTCATTGTCCATCTCCCGCTGCAACGCGTCGCCCGCGTCGCGCAAGGTCATGCCGCCAAAGCGCGCCGACATGAAGTTCGCCGCTTCATTCAACATCATCGGCGTCACCCCCGCAGGCAAGTCGAGCACACGATTTTCGATGGACCCATCCTGGCCCACCAGCACGGCCAGCGCCTGAAGCCCGTTCAGGGGCACGAAACCGAACTGGCGCAGGAGCGGCTCCCGCTTGGGCACCATGACGATACCCGCGCACGCGGACAGGCCCGAAAGCGCGGCGGTGGCGGCCGACAGCGCCTCTTCGATCGGGCCGCCTTCGCCGATACCGGCTTCGATCGCGCGCCGTTCCTCCATCGAAGGTTCCGCCGCCTGCATCATGCCATCGACGAAGAGGCGCAGCCCTGTTTCGGTCGGCATCCGCCCCGCAGAGGTATGCGGCGCGGCGAGCAGGCCAAGCTCTTCCAAATCCTGCATCACGTTGCGGATGGATGCCGGCGACAGGCTGAGCGACGCCAATTTGCTGATCGTGCGCGATCCCACCGGCAGGCCCGTGCCCAGATAGCTTTCGACCACGAGCCGAAAGACGTCGCGCGCCCGTTCGTTCAATTCGGTGATCGGCGTGACCGGCATAGGTCCCTATCTAGGCAAGCAAGGGTCAGCACTCAAGCCAATGCGCTAACGCCTGGCGGAAGGCTTTACCATGGGCTCGATCTGCAGCATCCGGGGAATGGCCGAAATCGTGGCGCGCAGCTTTCCATATGTTGCGTCCATGCAACCGGACTGGAACTCCAGCCGCGTGGGCGGCCTATCCCCCCTCACCCACTCAAATCGGTAACCTGCCATGTCGGTGGCAAAGCGGACGCAATTTTCGCCGTGGCCGATACGTTTGGCCGTACCTGCGGGCGGGCGAAACTGATTGAGCGCCGCACGAAACCGGCGATATTGCGCGGGCGTGACGGTGAAGCGCGTAGGACCAGGCACCGCGGTAAACCGCTCCGGCTCCAGCAGGCCCGACCCATCGGGGGTTACGCTCAACGTATAGGCTGGGCAAACGCCAAAACAGGGACCTGCGGAGAAACGAATCGTGTCGCCCACGGCTACCGGCTTTTCCAGCTCCGCCTTGTCCGTAGCACAGCCGGAAAGGAGCGCTGCGCAACCTGAAATCATCATCCATCGCAATTGCATGACCGCTTCCTATCATTTTTCTGGCGGATCGCCACTGGCATGAGGGCACGCCGGGCGCTAAGTCCCCCCGATTGAACGTTTCGGAGTAGAAAATTTATGCGTCCTTCCGGCCGCGCGCCCGACCAGATGCGCGACATCACCATGGAGCCCGGCTTCACCATCCATGCCGAGGGCAGCTGCCTGATCAGCTTCGGCGATACGCGCGTGCTGTGCACCGCTTCGGTCGAGGAAAAAGTACCGCCTTTCCTTCGCGGCAAGGGTTCGGGATGGGTCACGGCGGAATATGGCATGCTGCCCCGCGCCACTCATACCCGCGGCAGCCGTGAAGCGGCCAAGGGCAAGCAGTCGGGCCGGACGCAGGAAATCCAGCGCCTGATCGGCCGGTCGCTGCGCACCGTGGTCGACCTTCAGAAACTGGGTGAGCGGCAGATTGTGGTCGATTGCGACGTGATCCAGGCGGATGGCGGCACGCGCACGGCGGCGATTTCCGGCAGCTGGGTGGCTTTGCGTATCGCCATCGACAAGCTGATCGCATCGGGCGCTTTGCAAGAAGACCCAATCTTGCAGAAGGTCGCTGCGATCAGCTGTGGCATCTACAATGGCACCCCCGTCCTCGACCTCGACTATGCCGAGGACAGCAATGCGGAGACTGACGCCAACCTGATTCTGACGGGCGACGGCAAGTTCGCCGAAGTGCAGGCGACGGCCGAAGGCGCGGCCTATGATGAGGAAGAGCTGCTGCGTCTGCTGCGCCTCGCCCGCATCGGCTGCGCACAAATTTTCGCGGCGCAGGACAAGGCCACGGGTCGATAAAAGGAAAAGGCTCCCGTTCGTTTCGGCTGTAGTAAGATGATAGCGCAACTTGTGCGTTTCTCGTCTACGTTCGAAACGAACGGAGTGGGGTAAAGCATGAGCGACGAGTTCGGACAGGAACAGGCAATCCGCAAACTGGGTCCCGGCAAGCTGGTAATAGCGAGCCACAATCCCGGCAAGGTGCGGGAAATCGGCGAATTGCTGGCACGCTTTGGCATCGAAACGGTGTCGGCAGCAGAGCTGGACCTGCCCGAACCCGACGAGACCGGCACGACCTTCATCGCCAATGCGGAGCTGAAGGCGATGCAGGCGGCCGACCTGTCCGGCCTGCCAGCGCTGGCCGACGACAGCGGCCTGTGCGTAGAGGCGCTTAACGGTGATCCAGGCATTTTTTCCGCGCGCTGGGCAGGCGAGGACAAGGATTTCGGTCTCGCCATGCAGCTGGTATGGGACGCGATCCAGGCCAAGGGACCCGATGTCGGCCATGACGCGCACTTCGTCTGCGCGCTGGCTCTTGCCTGGCCCGATGGCCATGTCGAAGTGTTTGAAGGGCGCGTCGACGGGACGATCAGCTGGCCCCCGCGTGGAACCAAGGGGTTCGGCTATGACGCCATTTTCCAACCAAATGGCCACACGGTGAGCTTTGGCGAAATGGAACCGGAACAGAAGCACGCGATGAGCCACCGCGCCGACGCCTTCGCTCAGATGGTGGCGGCGGTTCTCTGATTTACGGGCGAACGCTGGCCGCGCGGGTCAAAGCCGTATAGGAACGCCTCCGCCCATGTCCCTGCGCCTGCAAAATCCCGCGCCAGCTCCCGTAGTGATGGCCCCAGAACCGATGGCCCTGTACATCCATTGGCCATTCTGCGTGTCGAAGTGCCCCTATTGCGATTTCAACAGCCATGTCCGGGCGGAAATCGATATGCGGGCCTGGCGCGACGCGCTGCTGATCGATCTGGCCCACGAGGCGGCGCTGAATGATGGGCGGACGCTAGGCTCAATCTTTTTCGGCGGAGGCACGCCATCGCTGATGCCGCCTGAAATCGTAGCCGCGTTGATCGATGCCGCCACCCGCTATTGGAAGCCGGTGGCGGACATTGAAATCACGCTGGAAGCAAACCCAAGCTCGGTGGAAGCAGCACGATTCGCCGACATCGCGGCCGCAGGCGTGAACCGTGTGTCACTGGGCCTTCAGTCGCTGGATGACGAAGCGCTTCATTTCCTTGGCCGGGCACATGATGTGCACGAAGGACTGGCTGCGCTGGATGTGGCGCAGTCGGTGTTCGACCGCGTCAACTTCGACCTCATCTACGCTCGGCCGGGCCAGAGCGAAAGTGATTGGGAAAAGGAACTGGCGCGCGGCCTGTCCTTTGGCACTGGCCACCTTTCCCTCTACCAGCTGACCATCGAACCGGGCACAAGGTTCGCGACTTTGGTGGCGCAGGGCCAGCTGACCCCGGCGGACCCCGACCACGGGGCGACGCTGTACGAAGTGACGCAGGCCATGACAGAAGCGGCTGGTTTGCCCGCCTATGAGATCAGCAATCACGCCCGGCCGGGGCAGGAAAGCCGTCACAACCTGACCTATTGGCGCTATGGCGACTATGCCGGGATCGGTCCGGGCGCGCATGGACGGCGATCAGGGATCGCCACGCTGCGCCACAAAAAACCGGAAAACTGGATCGGCGCCGTGAACCGCAATGGCCATGGCCTACAGCGCGAAGATGTGCTGGAGCCAGCAGACAGAGCGCGCGAGGCACTGTTGATGGGGCTGCGTCTGGGCGAAGGCATTGACCTCAGCCGGATTGCGCGGCTGTCAGGACTAAAGATCGGCGAACTGGTCGACGACGGCGCGGTGACCCGCTTATGTGCGCTGGACCTGCTGGACAGCAATGGGCCGCTGCTGCGGGTGAAACCGGCGGGTATGCTGTTGCTGGATGCCATCTTGCCCGAAATCGTAGCAATCTGACGCCGCAGCGAAGGGAACGCAGCCGGTTGTAATCCCCCGCCGATCAGTTGGCAGGGGCAACCCCCTGTTCGGACATCAGCTGCTGAAGCTCACCTGCTTCATACATCTCCATCATGATGTCGCTCCCGCCGACAAATTCACCCTTTACATAAAGCTGCGGGATCGTCGGCCAGTCGGAAAAGCCCTTGATCCCCTGTCGGATGAGCTGGTCCTGAAGCACATCGACCGTTTCATAACCAACGCCCAGATGATCCAATATGGCGATGGCACGGCTGGAAAAGCCACATTGCGGGAACAGGGGCGTGCCCTTCATGAACAGCACCACATCATTGCTGTTCACGATATCGGCAATCCGCTGGTGCACGGCGTCGGTCATGGTCGATCCATTCTTGTCACGCGCCGGTCGGCCCGGTCGCTGATAAAATTACAGGCCGTTAATTGGGAACGGCCGTGGTCAGTTGCAAGGCATGGAGCACGCCGCCCATCCGCCCGCCAAGCGCCGAATAGACGGCCCGTTGCTGGGCGACGCGGCTCATGCCCCGGAAACTTTCCGACACGACCCGCGCTGCATAGTGATCGCCATCACCGGCAAGGTCGGTGATTTCGACCTGCGCATCGGGAATGGCAGCCCGGATCATGTCAGCGATTTCGTCCGCAGCCATCGGCATGGAAAATCTGTCCTGTGCTTATTGCGCTTCGATGAACTGACGACGGGCGGCGACCTGCTGCTCTTCCAAAGCAGCGCGCACATCGGCTTCCGCAATATCCACTCCCGCCTGGGTCATGTCACCCAACAGCTTGCGAATCACGTCCTCATCGCCTGCTTCTTCAAAGTCGGCCTGCACTACAGCCTTTGCATAGGCGTCGGTTTCTTCGGGCGTCAGCCCCATCCGGGCAGCGGCCCATTCGCCCAGCAGCCGGTTGCGCCGCGCCTGGATGCGAAACTGCATCTCCTGATCATGCGCATACATATTTTCGAAGGCTTTTTCACGGTCATTGAAAGTCGTCATGCCAGCGCCTTGCAGAATTAAGGAAGAAGTTCGTTTGAAATAGGAAGATCGGGACGGTTACGCAACGGCAGGGACCAACCAGGGGCGAGCCCCCGCATCTTTTGCCTCGAACTGGCCGATCGCGTCCGCCTGCCCCAGCGTCAGGCCGATCTCATCGAGACCGCCGAGCAGGCAATGTTTGCGGAAAGGATCAATCTCGAACGCAAAGCGGTCCTGGAACTGCGTGGTCACGGTCTGTTGCTCCAGGTCGACATGGACCGGGTCCGTCCGGGCCACGTCCATCAGCCGGTCGATCGCTTCCTGCGGCAGGACAACGGTCAGGATGCCATTCTTGAAAGCATTACCCGAAAAAATATCGGAAAAGCTGGGCGCGATCACGACCTTGACGCCCAGGTCAGCCAGCGCCCAGGCGGCATGTTCGCGGCTGGACCCGCAGCCGAAATTATCGCCTGCAATCAGGATCGGGCTGCCCGCATATTCCGGGTCGTCAAACACATTGCCCGGTTCCTTGCGCAGCACTTCGAACGCGCCCTTGCCAAGGCCGGAACGGGAAATGGTCTTCAGCCAATGGGCGGGGATGACGATGTCGGTGTCGACATTCTTCATCCCGAACGGATAGGCCCGTCCTTCAACGACAGTCAGCTTGTCCATCAGTGCGCCTGCCGGGTTTCAGAACCCGAACTATCTTCCGCCCGCCCCAGGCTTGCTGCCATGGCGGCGCTTGCCAGCGCGCCAAGCGCCAACAACCAGAATACCTTCTTCATGCGACCACCTCTCCCCTCTTTTCATTGAGCAGTTCCCGCACATCGGTCAGATGACCGGTAATGGCGGCGGCGGCGGCCATGGCGGGCGATACCAGATGGGTCCGCGATCCGGGACCTTGCCGACCCATGAAGTTGCGGTTGCTGGTGGAAGCGCAGCGTTCGCCGGCTGGCACTTTGTCAGGGTTCATGCCCAGGCAGGCCGAACAGCCCGGTTCCCGCCATTCGAACCCTGCCGCCAGGAAGATGCGGTCCAGCCCTTCGGCTTCCGCCTGTTGCTTCACCAGGCCAGATCCGGGTACGACCAGCGCCTGCTTGATGCCGCTGGCGACATGCTTGCCCTTCAGCAAGGCGGCGGCGGCGCGCAGATCCTCTATCCGGCTGTTGGTGCAGCTGCCGATGAAGATATGTTCGACCGACACATCCTCCATCCGCTGACCAGCGGTCAGACCCATATAGTCGAGCGATTTTTGCGCGGCGGCACGCTTGGAAGCGTCCGCGAAGCTTTCGGGATCGGGGACGACACCCGTCACCGGCACGACGTCTTCCGGGCTGGTGCCCCAGGTAACGTTGGGCACGATATCGGCGGCATTGATGACAATGCTCTTGTCAAAGGTAGCGCCTTCATCGCTGTGCAGCGTCTTCCAATAGGCCACGGCGGCGTCCCATGCCGCGCCCTTGGGCGCGAGCGGGCGGCCCTTCAGGTAAGCAACGGTCTTTTCATCCGGCGCGAACAGCCCGGAGCGCGCGCCCGCCTCGATCGACATGTTGGCGACGGTCAGACGACCTTCAATCGACATGTCACGGAAAACGGAGCCGCGATATTCCATGACATAGCCGGTGCCGCCGGCCGTGCCGATGCGGCCACAGATCGCCAGCGCGACATCCTTGGCCGTGACGCCGAAGCCCAGTTCGCCTTCGACCACGACTTCCATCGTCTTCGATTGCTTCAGCAGCAGCGTCTGCGTAGCCAGCACATGTTCGACTTCGGACGTGCCGATGCCGAACGCCAGTGCGCCCAGAGCGCCATGTGAGCTGGTGTGGCTGTCCCCGCAGACCAGCGTCGTCCCCGGCAGGGTAAAACCCTGTTCCGGGCCGACCACATGGACGATGCCCTGTTCCAGATCGGCGTCGCCAATCAGCCGCACGCCAAATTCCGGCGCATTGCGTTCCAGCGCAGCGAGCTGCTGCGCGCTTTCGGGATCGGCAATCGGGATACGCTGCCCCTGCGCGTCACGGCGGGGTGTGGTCGGCAGGTTGTGATCCGGCACCGCCAGCGTCAGGTCGGGACGGCGCACCTTGCGCCCGGCAACGCGCAGGCCTTCAAACGCCTGCGGACTCGTCACCTCGTGAATAAGATGCCGATCAATATAGATGAGGCAGGTTCCATCCGGGCGACGTTCAACGACGTGCGCGTCCCAGATCTTCTCGTACAGCGTGCGGGGCTTGACCATAACATCTTCCCCCTAGCCCCAGAGCGGGCCGGGCGAAAGAGGGAAGGGCGGCAATATTTGCTGTTCGCCCCGATAGTCGGCGCTAGGCCGCGCGATCATCCTGGGTGATGCGCCCGGCTGCGCCAACCTCCGCCTCATGGCTCTCCTCTCGCCAGGTTTCGGAAAGCGCCGCCGCTTCCCATTCGCGCATCGCGGGAAGGGCCAGCATATGGTCGATCCAGCGCTGCGCCATCGGCCCTACATCCAGCCCATAGGTGCGCACCCGGAAGACGACGGGAGCGTAAAAGGCGTCGGCTGCGGTAAAAGTCGATCCGGCCAGATATGGGCCGCCAAAGCTGGAGAGCCCCTCCTCCCACAATTCCCGCAGGCGGGCGATATTGCGGTTGAGCGCGGTCGAAGGCATGTGCTGGTCGACCCGCACGCCAACGTTCATCGGGCAATCATTACGCAGGGCGGCAAATCCCGAATGCATTTCGGCGACGGCGCACTGTGCCCAGCCGCGCGCAGCTCCGTCCTGCGGCCACACGCCCGCATGGCGGTCCGCCAGATAAAGGGTGATGCCCAGCGAATCCCACAGCGTGCGATCGCCCTCGATCAACACGGGGACCTGCCCCGTAGGCGAAAAATCGCGAAAGATGGCGTGATTTTCAGCAGCGACAAAGGGTTCGATCCGGTCCTTGAAGGGAATGCCGAGCGCCTTCATCAAGACCCAAGGGCGGAGCGACCAGCTGGAATAGTTCCGGTTTGCGGTGATCAGCGTATAGGCCATCGGCGGCTCTCCCGTGGGATCTTGCGCCCTCAGGATAAGCGTCCGGCGGTCCGGGTGAAAGCGCAAAGCGACCTTGGATGCGCCAATGACTGGAATTGACAAAAGCCCGCCGCAAATCCTCCGCGACGGGCTTTCTGTCATCGATATAGGCAATCAGCGCAGACGACCGAGCCGGTGATAAAGATTGGCGAACTTCACCGACTCCGGTGTGTCCTTCACCTTCTGCATATAATCGGCCACAGCCGTCTTCAGCAAAGAGAAATCCTCGGTCGAGAAGACCGCGCGGGACCTTGCAGGTTCAGTCATTTTCGTCCTCCTTCCTTCATTCTTCAGGCCGCAAACTGGTTCATCGTATTATGTGATCCGCCCGCCTTTAGTGCGGCTTCACCGGCGAAATATTCCTTGTGATCATCGCCCATGTCGCTGCCAGCCATGTTCTGGTGCTTCACACAGGCGATGCCCTGCCGGATTTCCTTGCGTTGCACGCCTTCGACATAGCCCAGCATGCCTGCTTCACCGAAATATTCACGAGCCAGATTGTCGGTGCTCAGCGCCGCCGTGTGATAGGTCGGCAACGTGATCAGGTGATGGAAGATGCCAGCGCGTGCCGCCGCGTCCTTCTGGAACGTGCGGATCTTTTCATCAGCCTCTTGCCCCAGATCGGTCGCGTCATAATCAGCGCTCATCAACCTGGCGCGGTCATAGGCGCTGACGTCCCTGCCCTCAGCCTGCCAGCGGTCGAATACCTGCTGACGGAAATTGAGCGTCCAGTTGAAGCTGGGCGAATTATTATAGACCAGCTTGGCATCGGGAATGACCGCGCGGATGCGGTCGACCATGCCGGCAATCTGGTCGATATGCGGCTTTTCCGTTTCGATCCACAGCAGGTCCGCCCCATTCTGAAGCGACGTGACGCAGTCCAGCACGACGCGGTCCTCGCCCGTGCCAGGACGAAACTGGAACAGGTTGGACGGCAGGCGTTTCGGGCGGAACAGCCTGCCACCCCGCCCCAGCACGACATCACCGCGCAGGCTGGCAATATCGGCGACCTCCTCGACATCAAGGAAACTATTATATTGATCGCCCAGATCGCCTTCCTCGCGGCTGTAGGCAATTTGCTTGGTCAGGCCAGCGCCCAGCGAATCGGTACGCGCGACGATGATGCCATCATCGACCCCCAGTTCCAGGAAGGCGTAGCGAACCGCCCGGATCTTCGCCAAAAAGTCTTCATGCGGCACGGTGACCTTTCCGTCCTGATGGCCGCACTGTTTTTCGTCCGAAACCTGATTTTCGATCTGGATGCAGCAGGCCCCGGCCTCAATGAATTTGCGCGCGAGCAGATAGGTCGCCTCGGCATTGCCAAAACCCGCATCGATGTCCGCGATGATCGGGACGACGTGGGTTTCATACTGGTCGATGGCGTTGGCCAGTCGCTGCACCTCAACGTCATTGCCCTCGTCCCGCGCCTTGTCGAGGTCGCGGAACATCATACCCAGTTCGCGTGCGTCCGCCTGGCGCAAAAAGGTGTAAAGCTCCTCGATCAAAGCGGGAACGCTGGTCTTTTCGTGCATCGACTGGTCAGGCAACGGCCCGAATTCGCTCCGCAGGGCCGCAACCATCCAGCCGGACAGGTACAGATAGCGGCCCTTGGTCGTGCCGAAATGCTTTTTGATGCTGATCATCTTCTGCTGGCCGATAAAGCCGTGCCAGCAGCCCAGCGACTGAGTGTAGTTGGCGGGATCGGCGTCATAGGCGGCCATGTCGCGGCGCATGACGGTCGCGGTGTGGCGCGCAATATCAAGCCCGGTGTGAAAACGGTTCTGCAGGCGCATGCGGGCGACCGGCTCGGCCGCAATGCCCTGCCAATGCCCCTGTTCGCCAATGGTGGCGTCCGCCTTCGCGATCTCTTGCAAATAGCTCATATGCGCATCCCTCTGAACTGATTGCGACCGGCCTAACCGTGCTTCGTGCTCAACGGCAGAGGGTTCGAAGTTCAGTTGTAGAAGTTGACAACCTTGCGCTGTAAAGTTGTAAAGAGCTGCACAGGAGCAAGAAGATGGCGAAGGATCGTCCAGTCTATATGGGTCCACGGCTGCGGCGGTTACGGCGCGAGCTGGGCCTGACGCAGTCCGACATGGCGACCGACCTCGAAATATCGGCATCTTATGTTGCCCTGCTGGAACGGAACCAGCGGCCGCTGACCGCGGATATGCTGCTGCGACTGGCCCGCACCTATCGCATGGACATGAGCGAACTGGCGGGCGACGGCGGCGCCGAACAGACAGCGCGACTGCAAGCGGTGCTGAAGGAAGCAATGTTTGCCGACATCGACCTACCCGCGCTGGCGATGCAGGATGTCGCAATCAACTATCCCGGCTTTACCGAAGCGCTTCTACGGCTGCACACCGCCTATCGCGAGGAGCAGCTGACCCTGGCTGACCGAGGAACCGGGGCAACAGGCGACACACCCGACGCGCCCGATCCAGTAGCCGAAACGCGGCGCTTCATCGCGGCGCGGCGCAACAATTTCCCACTGCTAGACGATGTCGGCGAAAGGCTGGCAGTTGAGATCGATCAGGCGGGCGGCATGGCGGCATGGCTCCAGGACAGGCATGGATTGCGCGTCAGGCGGTTGCCGTCCGACGTTATGGCGGGGTCGATGCGTCGGCTGGACCGGCATCGCGACGCGGTCCTGATCGATGACGCTCTGGATGAAGCGAGCAGCAGCTTTCAACTGGCGCTGCAAATCGCCTATCTTGAGATGCGCGGCAATATCGACGCGCTGCTAAAGGATGGCCAGTTCATCAGCGACAGCGGGCGGCGGCTCACGCGGCGGGCGCTTGCCAGCTATGGCGCGGCATCGATCCGCCTGCCCTATGCTGCTTTCGCTAAGGCGGTTGAGGCGCGACGTTATGATGTGGAAGCACTTGCCCGCCAATTCGGGACCAGCTTTGAGCAGGTCGCGCACCGGCTGACCAGCCTGCAAAAGCCAGGGCAGCAACGCATCCCCTTCTTTTTTCTCAGGATCGATCCGGCGGGAAATGTCAGCAAATTGCTGGACGGCGCAGGCTTCCCCTTTGCGCGGCATGGTGGATCATGCCCACTCTGGTCGGTGCACCAGTTGTTCGGTCGCCCTCGCGAGGTGGTGACCCAATGGCTCGAACTACCCGACGGCCAGCGTTTCTTTTCCATCGCCCGCACGGTGACGGCAGGCGGCGGAGGCTGGGGAACACCGCGTATCGAGCGCGCGGTCGCCCTTCTGTGCGCGGCGGAGCATGCGCACCGCCTGGCCTACGCACAGAATTTGCCCCCATCCGAACCTACGCCGGTAGGGATCTCATGTCGCCTTTGCCACCGCAGCCAGTGCCTCGCCAGATCAGCCCCGCCGATCGGGCGCGACATGCTGCCTGAGGATTATCGCCGGGGCCATGCTCCCTTCGGCTTTTCAGACGGCTGATCGGGGGAAACTCGACACGGCAGTGACAAAAATTGCTCGACGCCGCCGCCCGTTGGAACGCAGGACCACAATGTCAAGATGTGATGCACGATTGCCACAGCAGTGTGTGCGATGCGGCAAGTCGATGTTTTCGCGCCTTTACTGTTGCAGGTGAACATATCTAAAGGGCACGCGTTCGTGGGAAAACGAACTCAGAAGGAGAACCCACTATGAAAAAGCTTATCGCATCGGCGCTGCTGTTCGCCAGCGTTGCCACCCCTGCCATGGCGCAGGACGCCATCCCCTTTTCGGGCCCCTATATCGGCGGCGTCGTTGGTCTTGACCATTTCGACTTCACTGCCGACAACCATGACAGCGCCCTGATGTACGGCGGCGTGATCGGTTATGACATCAACGTCAACGGCGCAGTATTCGGCCTTGAAGGCGAATATTCCGACTCCGACGTCAAGGAAGGTCTGGCTCGCACGGACCGTGACCTCTATGCTGGCGTCCGCGTCGGTGGCGAAGTCCTCCCCAACGTCCTGCTGTACGCCAAGGGCGGCTACACCAATGCGCGTCTCGAAAGCGCCGTTGATTCCGACGACAATGTCAAGCTGGACGGCTACCGTCTGGGCGCAGGCGTCGAAACCACGGTTCAGGGCTTCATCGCTCGCGCCGAATATCGCTATTCGAGCTACGAGCGCGTTGCCGGTTCCAAGCCGGAGCGTCATCAGGCCGCTCTGATCCTGGGCTATCGCTTCTAATCAGAAGCCCAGCACTGAATAAGAAAGGGGCGTCCTGACGGACGTCCCTTTTTTTATGGCTGATCACTCATCGATCAAATCCAGATAGGCAATGACGTCATTGTCGGTGGACAGGAACAGGCCATCCTGAATATCCTGCGACTGCTGCGCGGCGATGCGCAAGGCTTCATCCATCGACCCATAGAACAATGTTTCAACGCCGCCGCCCTCCTGAGAATCGCTCAGATGATATAGGCGGACAGTGGCCGAGCCGTAGGTGGTGCGCATTCCCCACTTTCGCGCGGACCCGCCGGGGATGCAAGCGATCCTCCGCTTCCCGCAAGCCTGACCCGAATGATCAGCCGCTGTTCAGCGGCGATCCGTCAGCTTGATACCACTGGCCAGGCGGTTGGCTCCAATCCGCACCGCGTCGTCGGTGAAATTGGCGACAAAGCTGCTGTTGCGCTGCAGACCGGGAACAAAGGAAGCGCTGTTATTCAGGATCGACAGACCGCTGCTGTCATTTTCCCGTCCTTCCGGGGCGACGGTGATGAACGCGCTGTGATTATCCTTGTCCTTGCCCTGCACCATTTCGTTGCGGCTGATTTCGCCACTGGCGCCATTGGACAGGTCAATCATATAGTTGGTCAAGCGACCGGCGCTGTCATCGAAGCTGTTGCCGGTGATGGTCACGCGGGCCGTGCGGGTCTTCAGATAATGCCCGCCATCGCCCTGATCGAACCGCGAACGAGTCACGGTCAGGCTGCCATAGCGACCGATATAGACGCCATGTGCGCAGTCCAGATCGCGGTCGCAGCGGCCCAGATGGCGGAAGGTCGAACGGTCGATGGTGACACTGCCCTGCGGCGCGTCGCCGCTCAATATGCCTTCTTCGCTGTTACGGAACATGCTGTTGGTGACGGTCAGGTTGCCGCTTTCCAGCCTGATACCCGCCCCGTTGCCATCGGGAACGCGCAGATTCTGAAAGACAATGCCATCGACGCTGGTCGATCGGCCGCGCAGGACCAGAGCTGCCTTACCCTCGCACGGCATGCCGTCCAGTATGACGGTTCCGGGCGTGCGCGCGCGAAAGGAAACCTCCCCAGCGTCCTGCACGGCGCACTGGGCGTAGGTGCCCGGCGCGATCAGCACGGTCCCCCGCCCTCCACCAATCGCCGCCACCGCGTCCTTCAGCGAAGCATAGCCCTGACCGCTTTCCTCCACGGTAAACGGGGTCGGGCGGCCTTGCGCCAGAGCGGTAGCACCGACGGCGGCGAAGACGAGCAGGGTCGTGGACAATATACGCATGGCAGGCGGCATAGGCGCGCATATCGACCCGGCCAATGCGAACTCGTGGTTAACAAAATGCTGTTCCGGGATGGGACAGGTTCGACGGTCGTTATGAAAGAAGCGATGCGACAGATAAGCGCGCGGCATTGGGTTGGCGGCGACGCGCAGCCGGGTTACTCTTGGTGCCCGCCATGACCATGCCTGCTTCCCCAGCCCGTCCGATCCTGACCTGCCTGATGTCGGGCGCTATGGCGTTGGGCGCAGTGATGCTGGGCTCATGCTCGCAAAAGGCGAGCGGGCCTGTGATCGTCAGCGTCATCGGCGCGCGAACGGAACTGGCCAAGCCACTGGATCATCTGCCCGCACCGGCGGCGAAACTGATGCTGGAATCGACAGCGCAGGGACTGGTGGCTTTCGACGCGAGCGGCGACATATTGCCCGCGCTGGCGCAGCGCTGGATCGTGGAGGATGACGGTCGCAGCTATATCTTCCGCCTGCGCCGCGCAGTCTGGCCGGATGGCGACAAGGTGACCGCCAGCGAGGTGGCACGATTGCTGAGCGCGCGCATCGATACGCTGCGACGGCTGGACCCCGAAGGACCGCTGGATGTGGTGGAGGCGGTGGTCCCAATGACCGGCGAGGTGATCGAGATCCGCTTGACCGCGCCGCGCCCTTATTTGCTACAGATGCTGGCCCAGCCGCAAATGGCCATCCTGTCACGGGAAGGCGGAACCGGACCATATGCCGCGACATCCTGGGGCAAGGCGCTGTTGCTGAAGCCGGTCGATCCGACATCCGATGACGAAGAGGAGGAAGGGGCGCCCGCCCCCTGGCGAACCCGCATAGTGCGGGCGGAACGGGCGGAAATGGCCATCATCCGCTTTCGTGAGAATATGACGGCTATGGTGCTGGGCGGACGATTCGCGGACCTTCCGCTGCTGCTGCCCGCCGGCGTCGACAAGGACGCAGTTCGAATCGATCCAGTCCAGGGGTTGCTGGGGTTGGCGGTAACTGGAAAGGGCAAGCTGCTGGACGATGACGATGTAAGGCAGGCGATCAACATGACGATCGATCGCAGCCAGTTGCCCAACCTGTTTCCGCTGGGCGGGTGGGCCGTCACCGAACAGATTGTTCCAGCGCAGATGGACCTTCCCGCGCCGCCTGCCCGTCCGGCCTGGGCGCAACTGTCGCTGGAGGACAGGCGGGCGCAGGGGCGGGCCGCGATAGCACGATGGCGCAGTGAAAATGGCGACCCACCTATGCTCAAGGTCGCCTTGCCAAAGGGGCCGGGCGCAACGACGCTATTCGCGCTGATCCGCCATAATCTTGGGCTGATTGGGCTGGGTGCCGACCGGGTGGGCCTGAAGGATGACGCCGACCTGCGGCTGGTGGATGAGGTAGCGGCTTATGATAGCGCCCTATGGTATCTTGGCCGGATCGGCTGCGCGCGGAAAGTGCATTGTTCTGCCCAAGCGGACGCACAGTTACAGGCGGCAGGCCTGGCGACCAGCGCCGCCGAACGCATGGCACGAGTGGCGCAGGCCGAAGCGATGATGCAGGCGCATAATGGCTATATCGCATTGGGCGCGCCGGTGCGCTGGTCGCTGGTGACGCGGCGGCTCACCGGATTCATGCCGTCGCCCCGTGCCCGTCACCCATTGAACCACCTGTTCCCCAGCCCCAATTAAGGCGGCAGGAGGAACGTTGATGCCATTATCGCAAGATCAGTTCGACCGCATGGTGCGCGACCTGCCCGGCTTTGGCCGCGACCCCGCGTCGATCCGGCGGAGGATCGAAGCGATGGAAGCCATGCTGGAAGGACTGTTCGTCATTCCCGGCACCAACCGGCGCGTAGGCCTGGACAGTCTGGTGGGCCTGATCCCGATCATCGGCGACTTTGCCACGGCGGCGATGGGCGGATGGATCATATGGGAAGCACGAAACCTGGGCATGTCGAAATGGCAGCTGACGCGCATGGCCGCCAATGTCGGCGTCGATACGCTGGTGGGCGCAATCCCATTCGCCGGGGATATTTTCGATTTCCTTTACAAATCCAACACCAAAAACCTGCGGATCATCCGCAAACATCTGGACCGGCATCACCCATCGACTGCGACGATTGACGGATAGCGGTCGCTAATTTGCCGGAGCCGGGGCGTTGGGATCAAGATCCAGCTTCAACGCCGGTCGGGGCGACGGTGCGGCGCGCCTTTTTGCCGGCAATATATTAGGTCCCGGCTGAATGCGCAGGCGCGCGCCGTCCGGTGCGCCGCGCTGACTACTGGGGCAACGGGCATAGTCCATCGCCCGATCCATGCAGAGCCTCACCTCGCTCAGCCAGCCGCCGCGCGCGGTCTTCACCCGGATCATGTGAGGCTTCAGCCCTTTATTGAGGCGGGCGAATTCCGCGGCCAACTGTCCTGCGGTCAGGCCTTGTCGGCGGGCCAACACCGTCATGTTCGGATAACGGATCGCCTCATGAAAGGCGCGCCCCAGATTGAAATAGAGTTCGGGCCGCGTCGTCATGCAGGTCCCATGCTTTGCCCACTCATGCTGGAGCAACTGGACCGAAGGGGTCGTGCAAAGATTCTGACGGATGACCGCGCGCGGCAGTAGCTGGGCCGGGCGGCAATATTGCGGCCAGTCCCGCCCTGCGCCTTCGGGCCAAAGGCCGTGCAGCACGAACCCGAACTGGCCATTGCGACCACCGCACTGAAAGGCGCTGTCCGCCCCGCGCGCAGTAGCGCAATATTGCGGCGACCAGCTGAGCGCGAGCGTATAACCGGCGGCGGGCAACATCCGGCGCGGCTCGCTGTGGGACGGCAGTTCAGGCCGGGGGCGCGGCGGTTGACTGGAAACCGAGCAATAGGCCGCCTGCGCCAGCACCGGAACAGGGCTGCTCAGCATCAAAAGAGCCACCAGCCATTTGAGGTCTATCCCACGCAAATCCGATCGGCGCTCCTACAAAGGCAGGAGCCCAGCCCCCAATTTTGGCGGGAATCCTGCACATCATGATCGATGCCACCAGCAACTGCCTTCACGCAAAGGCGAAGTCCAGGCCGATGTCCGCAGCGGGCGCCGACTGGGTCAACCGACCGACGCTGATATAGGTGACGCCGGTTTCGGCCTTGGCTCGGATGGTCTGGAGCGTAACGCCACCTGACGCTTCGGTCGGCGCCCGCCCCCCGACCAGCGCGACCGCGCCGCGCAGGGTGGGCGCGTCCATATTGTCCAGCAGCAAATGAGTGGCCCCGGCGGCAAGCGCAGGTTCGATCTGGTCGACGCGATCCACTTCTACGATGATGCTCTTGATGCCAGCGGCGGTGGCGCGGCGCACGGCTTCCTCGATGGAGCCTGCGACCGCAACATGATTGTCCTTGATCATCGCCGCATCCCACAGGCCCATGCGATGATTGGTCGCACCGCCCTGCCGCGTCGCATATTTTTCCAGCATGCGCAGGCCAGGTATGGTCTTGCGCGTATCGAGCAGGGTCGCACCCGTGCCCATGACCGCATCGACATAGGCGCGGGTCATTGTGGCGATCCCTGTCAGGTGCTGGACCGTATTGAGCGCGGACCGCTCCGCCGTCAGCATGGCGCGCGCCTTGCCCCGGATGCGCATGATGTCGGTGCCGGGAGCGACGCTTTCACCGTCCTGCTTCAGCAGCACGATCTCCACATCCGGGTCGAGCGCGCGGAAGAAGGCTGCGGCGATGGGAAGACCCGCCAGCGTCACCGCGTCGCGGCTGTCCATCACGCCGTCAAAAATCGCGTCAGCCGGGATCACCGCCTCACTGGTGACATCGCGACCATCGGGGCCAAGGTCTTCGGCAAGCGTTGAGGCGATGAAGGCGTCAAGGTCGAAGCCAGGCAAGGTAAAGGTCATGGGTCCCTCGGCATCCATATTGAACATCCGCTCGCCCTGGGCCTGTCGAAGGGTCCTGCTTCTTTACGAAGGAAGGAACTTCGAAAGCTCAGCCCGAACGTCTTTAGCTGTTGCTCAAGGCAGATCAGCGATTGCCCACGTCGCCCTTGCCCACCGTACCGCTCGCCATCTCCAGCATCCGGTCGAGGCTCTTCTTCGCGGCAAGGCGCAGCCCTTCCTCCATCTCGATGCGCGGCTGCAGATCGCGGAGCGACAAATACAGCTTTTCCATCGTATTGAGCGCCATATAGGGGCAGATGTTGCAGTTGCAGTTGCCGTCCGCTCCGGGCGCGCCGATGAAATTCTTGTCCGGCACGGACTTGCGCATCTGGTGAATGATGTGCGGCTCGGTCGCGACGATCAATGTGTCGCCAGGCATCGTCTTGGCATATTGCAGGATGCCGCTGGTCGACCCGACATAGTCGGCATGATCGACGATATAGGGCGGGCATTCAGGATGCGCGGCGATGGGCGCTTCGGGATGCTGGGCCTTCAGCTTCAGCAACTCCGTCTCGCTGAACGCCTCATGCACGATGCAGACGCCAGGCCATAGCAGCATGTCGCGGTTGAACTTGCGCTTCAGATAGCCGCCCAGATGCTTGTCGGGACCAAAGATGATCTTTTGGTCGCGCGGGATCTGGCTCAGGATCATTTCCGCCGAAGAACTGGTGACGATGATGTCGGACAGCGCCTTCACCTCGGCGGAACAGTTGATGTAGCTGAGCGCGATATGATCGGGATGCGCCTCGCGGAACGCCTTGAACTGGGCTGGAGGACAGCTATCCTCCAGCGAGCAGCCTGCGTCCATGTCGGGCAGCACAACGATCTTTTCCGGGCTCAATATCTTCGCGGTCTCGGCCATGAACCGCACGCCGCAGAAAGCGATGACCTCCGCATCGGTCTCCGCCGCCTTGCGCGAAAGCTCTAGGGAGTCGCCCACGAAATCCGACAAATCCTGAATTTCCGGCTTCTGGTAATAATGGCCAAGGATGACGGCGTTGCGTTCCTTGCGCAGCCGGTCGATTTCCGCGCGCAGGTCGGTTCCCTGTGGGATTCCAGTGATGGCGTTCATGTCCCTAACTCCTCACGGGCCTTGTCGAGCGCGGACCTAGCGGTC
>CAMPHJ010000033.1 GCA_946885845.1 uncultured Sphingobium sp.
GGGCCTGACGGAAAAGAAAGGGAGAGCCCACTCTGGCTCGGTCCCTCAGCGACCGGCATAATCGCGATCCGACCCCTTCCACCTGGTCCGGGGTGGCCACCCTGGACCAGGCATCGCATCATGACCCAAAGAAGGCGAGCATCACGAGCGAGACGTGGCGATGCCAGCCATGACATGACCGGATTTCGTCGTGATCGAGGCCAAGCTCGTTCTTGGCGGCCTCGAAGCTGTCTCGATTGCCCAGCCACGACCTCGACGGAAGCGAGCGCCTGGATGCCTGTCCCTGCGGGCACCAAGTTGTGAAAAATGCAAGATCGCCCTCGCCTATATTGCGGCGGATCAGAAGCCGCGGGTCCAAACCCCGACTTCATTTCATCATATTCATCAGCTTCGAGGTCGGCGAGTTCACAGTACAGCGCAGTCGTGAATCTGTGCGCCTTTGGTGCCTTCGCGGACGGAGAGGCGCAGCCAGACATCGGGAGCAAGAGCATTAGCGATCTCCTCCGCTTTACCGGCAACCATGGGTTTGCCCGCCAGAGCCGAAGCTGGCTCGGTGGCAAAGGCTACATTTTCTGGAACGTGGGTCGCGGCAAGCTTTACCGGATCGCCAACCCAACGCTTCGGTAAGATAGGCTTGCGGTTCGACATGGGTTTGATACAGGCCCAGGCACCACGCGCTGCGAGAGTAGCGCGCATGGCATTGCCGTCGTAGGTCCGGTCGGCCAGCATGACACAGCCTTCCCCAAGGTCTTTGAACAGATCTTCTGCCATGGGACAAACTCCTGGGTCTAAGCAATCAACTTCTCCCACAGGGACCATTACCGCCAGCCCGAAGGCGTTAGTCGAGCGTCAGCGAGTTCGTTCAATCCCGCTTATGGGCATGCGACCGAGTAAAAGCAAAAGAGCGCGGCGGCCATCTGGCACGCCGCGCTCTGGCAGGTCATAAATAATAATTGTTCAATCGCGCTTGAGGCTTAGAAGCCCACGTCGATCGCAAGGCCAAGTTGGCGGAAGCCCCCATAGCTCAAGTTCTGGATATAGTCGCTAGCGAAAAACGGATGGCCCTGAACTGTAGCGACGTAGCGGCGGTCGGTACAGTTGCGGCAGAAAGCGCGGAGGCTCCAATTGCGCGCGGTCGGGGTCAGGGTAACGCCCAGATCGAGCGCCGTATAGCCCTTCTGTATCGAACTGGGATCTGCGTTCGACAGGAAATTATAGGAGGATTGGGATGTCACGCCAACATTGAAGATGGCGGCGAAATTGTCACCCAATGGTTGTTCGTAGCTTATGTCTGCGATTGCTTTCCACTTTGGCGCGTTCGGCAGTCTACGACCAGAGGAGTCGGTCGCGCCATTCACGCAATCGACTTGTCCCACATAGCAGGTGTCCCCCTTGAAGGAGATGAAGCGGGCATCTGTATAGGCGACGCTGGCGTTGAACGTAAGGCGGGATGTCGGCCGTGCGATGACCTGTATTTCCGCGCCCCGCGTGCGCAACTTACCCGCATTCTGCAACAGGAACGACAGCGTCGTGAAATCGATGCTCTGGGCCTGGAAATCCTTAAAGTCCGTATTGTATGCTGACAGGTTGACCGTCAACTTGCGATCGAAAAACTGGGCCTTCGACCCGATTTCGAAATGGGTCGAAATTTCGGGCCGCACGTAGGAGAAGGAATATTGCGCATAACCTGGCCCCTTATATCCGCGCGCGGCGGTGCCATAGATCATCCAGTCGTTGTTCAAGTCATATTGCAGCGTTGCGCGCCCCGAAAAGTTGGTTTCACTACGGGCCTGCTGGCGGTCAGGAGCGACCGGATACAAGGATAACGCGCCACCGCCCGCAGTATTTTCATAGCGCATATTGATGGTTTCATGGGTCAGGCGAGCGCCTGCGGTCAGGCGCAGCCTGTCCGTGAAGCGATAGGTGCCCTGGCCATAGACGGCATAACTGCCAAGCTTCTGGCGCCAGAAGCTATCGCTTCCCAGCACGGTCGTGAAGCCTGGGGGTGGCGTTTGACCCAAAGATGCCGCGAGCAGATTGTCCTCCCGCACTCGCGCCTTGAGCAGAAACAGTCCGGCCTGATAGTCGAATTTTCCTCCCGCGGGGGAAGCGAGGCGCAGTTCGTTGGAAAATTGATCGGTAGTGATGCCGCCGCCGAATACCTGTACCAGGGGCAGAGGGCTATAGTCGGCGTCAAACTGCTGGGACGTCTTGAACCCACGGTAGGCCGCGATGTTCGTGATAGTCAGGCCGCTATCCAGTTCATAGGAAATCTTGGCTTGAACCCCGCCGACCTTTAGGTTGTAGAAGGTCGGTCCATCATAGGCGCTCTTGGAATTGTTGGTGCCGGGCGTGATGCCGAGCGTGGGAAGCAATTGAGCCAGAGGACTGGCGGACGCGACACTGCGGAAACTCGCGACGCCGCCACCCGCACCGCGGGAATCCAGATAGTCGCCCGCCAGCAGCACGGTCAGGCGGTCCGTAGGCTTCCACAACAGCTTCGCAGATCCGCCGACCTGCCGCAGGCCACCATCGAAGTCGGAATTGGGCACGACATTCTTCTGAAGCGATGAATTCTTGACGTAGAAGCCGTTGATTCTTGCCGCCGCGTCGTCAGACAGCGCCAGGTTGGCTATGCCCTGCACACGGAATAATGATGTGTCGTTGGCGTTATCCAGTTGGCCATATTCCGAAAAGATGCGGCCAGAATTGGTCCCGATCACCGGATCATTGGTTCGGATGTTGATAAGTCCCGCGGATGCATTCTTGCCAAATAGAAAGCCTTGCGGTCCGTTCAGGACTTCGACCTGAGCAAGATCGGTGAAATTAATGACACCCAGTTCCGAACGGATCAGGGTCACATCGTCCAGGACGACAGCGACGCTGGGCTCAACTGACCTCTGGAAGCTGGAGGTGCCGACGCCACGTATCGAAAAGTTGGTCCCTTGGGCATTCGCTGCGTTATTCTGGGTAACGAGGCTGGGCGAAATGCGGCTCAGATCTTCCGGATTCTTGACGCCGCGCTCGCGTAGCGTCTCGCCAGCGACGGCGGTGACGGTGATCGGAACGTCCTGAAGCCTCTCCGACCTCCTGTTCGCCGTCACGATGATGTCTGCACTAGACGGGCGGGAATTTTCAGCTGCGGTAGCTGCTTGGCCTTCTGGAGCCCCGCTCTCCGTACTCGAAGATATTGGCTCAGCCATTGCAAAAGTCGGCAGCAACGCGCCAGCCGCGGCAGCGCATAAGATGCTAGTACGCAATCTCATAAACCCTCTCCCACTTTTATACCAGATTATCATATAATGAAATTTAAGTTCTGTCAACATATTTGATGGAATGGATTTCATATTATCGGCAGGCTGCCGCCGCATTCAATCACTTTACCATGGCACGATGGTAATATCGTCCGCGATGGGCGATATGCTGCATCGACACCCGCCTTTGGTAAGGTCCACTTATTGATTAGATCAATCGAGTAAGGTGCAAGGAACACCGGGTAGGTTGCCTCTTACATGAAAATATTATTGCATATAATCATATAGTAGAAATTTCTATTCCACACGAGATCGATGGTCGTCTGGGCGAGACAGGCTCGATGTGCAACTCGGAGAAGTGCAAGTGGCACCGGCCGGCTACGCGCGCTATTTGATGGAAACGAGGATGTCGAATTACCGAAATAAGATTGGAACAAGAGATGACAGCAGGCATCGGCGCCTCATGAGGGCGTATCCGGGAACAGTATAGCCTCAGCATCAGCCTATGGCCTGCGTCCATCGATGATCGGCAAGGGTAATTGTTACGACAATGCCTCCGTCGAGACGTTTTTCAAATCCCTGAAAGCGGAACTCATCTAGCGGCAGCGCTGGCCAACGCGGCATCAGGCGAAAGCTGCCATATTCCAGTACATCAATGGTTTCTACGACACCCGTCGCCGCCATTCATATCTAGGCGGCATCAGCCCGCTCGCCTCCGAAGCCAACGTGGCTTAACGAGATAGGTGACCGGCACAAAACCGGTACAAGTCCAGGTCCGCCTTTTCCAGTCGGACTACCTCGCTTGCTCTGTTTCCTGAGCCCGCAAAATAGGAAGTGCAGCCTCGGCCGCTTTTTGCACATGCAGTCGGCACGCAGCGGCGGCGCCTTCAGCATCCCTGCGTTCGATCGCATCGACGATCGCACGAACCTCTTCGATCGTATGCTTGATCCGCCCCGGTGCCGAAAGCGAGTAAGCGCGAAGCTGTCGAATGCGATGAAGGATCGTCGTCAGCATCTGTGACGCGTAGCTGTTCCCACAACCGACGAGCAGGACATCGTAGATCTGCTGCTTGATGGCCAAGAGCGCCTCTTTGTTGTCGGTTGCCCCTGAGCGAGAGAGCCTTTCGAACACTGCGCGCAGCGCCGCTCGATCGCTTTCGATCGCTTTGCGCGCGAACTCATGTACCACCAAGCCCTCAAGCTGGGCGCGAACTGCGTAGACGTCCTCGGCTTCGTCGGCTGTCAACATCGCAACAATCGGCCCGCGGTGCGGACGCTGCTCGACCAGGCCCTCCGCCTCCAGCAGCCGGATTGCCTCCCGGATGATCTGCCTGCTAGTTCCAAACGTCTCCATAAGGGCGCGGTCAGACAGGTGCGTGCCCGGCGGATAATGACCAGTCACAATCGCGTCCCGGAGCGCATCCTCGACTTGCCGGCGTACCGGTATAGGCTCAACCCGACGGGGAGCGCCACTCCCGAAAAACGTCTTAGGCTCCGCCACGGCTTTCCCCTCTTCCTTCACGCCATAGTTGCAGACAATCCGATAAATGCCGATGCACCATCTGCTGTTGAACAGTCAACGTTCATCACTCGGTTGCCGGTCAGCCCTTGAGTGTCGCCAAGTACCGATTGATCTCAGTATGATCGGCACCATCCTGAAGCTGCTCTCGAGCGGCGGCCCAGAGCGAAGCCATGAGGTGCAAAGTGGGCGAGCGGGACTCCATTGCGTCCGACAAACCGGCCGCGACGCCGAGATCCTTCGCCATCAGTGCGAGCGAGAAACCGCCTTGGTAGGTGCCTGACAGGATGAAGGGCTTGATCTTGTTCTCGGTGCTGTTGTTGCGCCCGGTGGAGGCGTTGAGAATGTCGACCATCTGCTCGGGGTCGAGTCCGAACTTCTTACCGACTACGATCGCCTCGCACGTGGCTGTCAGGCCGGCAGCCGACACAAAATTGTTCAATGCCTTCATGGCGTGACCTGAACCGAGCGGCCCTGTCTCGAAGATGGATTGGCCCAAAGCTTCCAGGACGGGTCTTACGCGAGCCACATGTGCGGTATCGCCGCCAACCATGATCGCCAAAGAGCCTTCGGCTGCACGTTTAACGCCACCGGAAACCGGGGCGTCGACCATCTGCAACCCGCGCTTGTCGAGTTCCTTGCCGAGTTTACGAGTGTCGGTGGGACTTGACGAAGACATGTCGATCAGCACCGCGCCGTCCAGATGGTCGGCCAGCGAGCCCAGTGCCACCTCGTTCACGATCGCTGAGTTCGGCAGCATCGTAATGACGGCTTGTGCCCTATGCGCTGTCAGCTCCGCCCTTTCGCATGCCCTGCCACCGGTTTCCTCAAGCTTCTTGCGGGCGCCTTCGGATAGGTCGAAACCCTGGACCAGATAGCCTGCCTTGATGAGGCGCGTCGCCATGGGCAGGCCCATCGCGCCCAGTCCGACAAATCCGACGACCGCGGGTGCTGCGATTTTTTGGCTATCAGTCATTGCTGATCAAGCCCATCTCAACGAGCACCTCGGCGGCGAGACGGAAATGTTCGAGCGATGCCGGCAGACCGACATAGATCGCGCTCTGGAGGAGGATTTCCTTGATCTCGTCCGCGGTCACGCCGTTGTTGATGGCGCCGCGGACATGGACCTTGAATTCGTGGTGACGGTTCAGCGCCGTAAGCATGGCCAAGTTGACCATGCTGCGTGCCTTGCGATCAATGCCCGGACGCGACCAGATGTCGCCCCAGCAATATTCCGTCGCGAGCTTCTGGATTTCCATGTTGAAGGATGTCGCGGCGTTCAGCGAATTTTCCACATAGGCATCGCCCAGCACCGCCTTGCGGATTACGAGGCCCTTTTCAAACTGCGGTCCTGCGTCCTTGAACAAATCAGTCACTCTTGGATCCTTTTCTTATTTGAACGGGCGATCGGGCCCATACAGCGAATGCACGAGCGCTTTGCTGAAGCCAGCCCAGCTATGTGGCGCCCGAAGCAACTGCGGCGTGCGGCTGAACGATTGATACCTGAGGCGCAAGGCACCTCGCCTAAACGACCTAGGGCTTCGATAGTTGTCCGTCAATCCGCTTGACCGCTAGTTAAGCCTGAATATAGAAGGCGGATGATCGAAGCGGCGGAGGCTAAACCAGCTCTGTCTTGCGCGCCGAGAAGGTCCATAGACTACTCATCGATTCCGCGGCAATTTGCTGCGAACGCCAGAAGGAAAGCAGAGATGGCTCAGTCCAAAGTAGCCCCGAATGAGTCAGCCGCGATCAACCCGGCTACAGGTGAAGTGCTCACTCGCTATCCCCACCAGACCGCCGATGAGGTTCAGATCCTGCTGGACCAGTCGATCGCTGCGTTCAGGATCTGGCGAGACGTGGAGCCGGCGGAACGGGGGAGGCTCTTCGGCAAGCTCGCCGATGTCCTGCGCAAGCGAACCGATGAATTCGCGATTACCATGACCCGTGAAATGGGCAAGCCGATCACGCAGGCGAAGGCCGAGATCGAAAAGTGCGCAACGCTGTGTGAGTGGGCAGCCGCCAAAGGCGCTTCGCTGCTCGACGATGAGCCCACCGAGATTGAGGGGCAGGCCGCTTATGTTTCCTATCTGCCGCTCGGTTCGATCCTCGGCATCATGCCGTGGAATTTCCCGTTCTGGCAGGCCATGCGCGGCATTGTTCCGGTCGTTCTTGCGGGCAACGCGTTCATCCTGAAGCACGCGCCGAACTGTATAGCGACCGCCTACAATGTCGCGTCGGTCTTCGAGGAGGCTGGTGTGCCCAAAGGCCTGATCTCGGTCCTGAACGTCGCCCAAGAGGACATCGAAGCGATCATCAGCGACGATCGGGTTGCTGCGGTCTCCCTCACCGGCAGCGTGCGCGCGGGTTCCGCGGTTGCGTCGCAGGCAGGTCGCGCGATCAAGAAGACCCTGCTCGAGCTGGGTGGTTCCGATCCGTTCATCGTCCTCGCCGACGCCGACCTCGATCGCGCCGTCCCCGCCGCCGTGCTTGCCCGTTTCCAGAATTCCGGTCAAATCTGCATCGCCGCCAAGCGCATCATCGTGGAAGAGTCGATCGCAGAGGAATTCTCCACGCGCTTCGTCGCCGCTGTGAAAGATCTCAAGGTGGGCAACCCGGAGGAGGAAGATACCTACATCGGCCCGATGGCGCGTATCGACCTGCGGGCGGAGCTCACCGACCAGGTCAGGCGCACGGTCGAGAAAGGCGCCAAGGTCCTACTTGAGGGCGGACCGCAAGATGCTGCCGATGGCACGGCCTTCTTCAAGCCGGTGATCCTGTCGGGCGTCGAGCCAGGCATGGCAGCGTTTGAGGAGGAGACGTTCGGTCCGGTCGCCTCGATTACCATCGCGAAGGATGCCGAAGACGCGATCCGTCTCGCTAACCAAAGCGAGTTCGGCCTCTCGGGAGCGATCTGGACGGCGGACGTCGCAAAGGCGCGAAAATATGCTCGCCGTATCGAAAGCGGGGGCGTGTTCATCAACGGCTTCGCCGCTTCCGACCCGCGCACTCCAATCGGCGGCGTGAAGAAGAGCGGCTATGGTCGTGAGCTGTCGCACTTCGGTGTTCGCGAATTCACCAACGCGCAGATCGTCTGGATCAACCGGCATTAAGAGCCTGCTGTAGTCGCCCAACCCCCATGAAATCATCGTTGCGATCGCCAATAAGGACGCACGGATCATTTTGCAGTGTTGCGATCTGGCGATCACTACCGCGCCGCAGCCTGAGGACCCGAACCACTTTGCGAGTAGACGGAGAAATGGACTGTACTGATCAAGCCGACGCGCGGCGAATCCGAGTTGCCCCATCTCCGGCGTCACCCATACGTCAGTAACGTCGTCACCTTGGACGCAGGATGCAGTGGCCGTCTGTCCGCATCGACCACGCCGGGGCCAAAGATGAAGAAGGCGGGCCAGCGCCCGCCTTCTCTATGTCGTGCCTGCGCACGTCCCGCGCTCGCCGACCGAACGAAGGATTGCGGAGCCCTCCACAGAGTTCGCCCCCTTCCCGCATCCGCTTAGTCCTTCGATATTTCGAGACCATCGAGGGCGTCCGTCTCACGCCATTTCGCGAGAACATCGAAATAGGCGAGGGTGCCGCCAGCGAACGGCGCGTTGCGCGCCATGCGCGGATCCCCGAACGATCCTTCGTTATTGTAGAAACCTGGCGTGCACTCGGTAGCGAACTTGGCGCTCCCCATCATGTGAGAGAAGAGCACATCGAGCCATTGCTGCTGGGCTTCCTCGGTCGGTTCGAACGCCCGCGCGTTTTGGTCGATCAGCCGCTTGATCGTATAAGCGGTCTGGATCGCGACCTGGTCGAGGATGGGAACGACGTTGGCGCCGGTGCCGCCCTGGATCAGGCTGCTCATCAGCAAGTTGGGGAACCCCCTTGCATACATGCCGTGCAGAGTCGCCGCGCCTTCACTCCAGGCTTCGGTCAGGGCCTGTCCGCCCCGGCCATAAAGTTCGAAGCCGAGCTTGCGGGCATAGCCGGTCGATACTTCAAATCCGGACGCGTAGATCAGGCAATCGACGGGATAATCGACGCCGTTCACCACCACGCTATTCTCGGTGATCCGCTCGACACCTTTGCCGTCGGTATCGACCAGCGTGACGTTCGGGCGGTTGAAGCTCTGGAGATATTCGTCGTGGAAACAGGGACGCTTGCACATCGTGTTGTACCATGGCTTGAGCGCCTCTGCTGTGGCGGGATCACGCACGATCTGGTCGACCCGCGCGCGGATCGCCTCCATCCGGGCGAGGTCGGCCAGTTCGGCCTGGTCATCGCCCTCGGCTCCGCCTTCGAAGTTTATGCCGCCTGAGATGTGCGTCCAGCCGTCGTCAATGAGATCTTCATCCGCCGGCTGGCCGCTGACGAGCGTCTCGAAATTCTCGATCCGGCGCTGCTGCCATCCCGGCTGAAGCGACTTGACCCATTCCGGATCGGTTGGCCGATTGTTCCGCTCACCCACGCCGGACGGCGTACGCTGGAAGACGTAGAGATGCTCGGCATCACGCGCGAGATTGGGCACCGCCTGCACCGCCGTCGCGCCTGTGCCGATGATGCCGACGCGCTTGTCGGCCAGCCGGTCCATGGGTTCGGTGGGGCTGCCGCCGGTATAGTCATAGTCCCAGCGGCTGGTGTGAAAGCTGTGGCCCTTGAACGTCTCGATCCCCGGAATGCCGGGCAGTTTGGCCTTGTGCATGATCCCGCCCGCGATGACGAGGAAGCGCGCCGCCAGCACGTCATCATGGTCGGTGCGGACCAGCCAGCGCGCCCGCGCCTCGTCCCAGCGGACCTCCATCACCTGCGTCTGGAACAAGGCGCGGTCGTACAAGTCGTAATGGCGGCCGAGCAGCTGGCAATAAGCGAAGATCTCCGGAGCCTTGGCGTATTTCTCGGTCGGGATGTAGCCGGTCTCTTCGAGCAGCGGCAGGTAGATATAGCTTTCGATATCGCACGCCGCGCCCGGATAGCGGTTCCAATACCAGGTGCCGCCGAAGTCGCCGCCGCGCTCGACGATGCGGAAATCCTCGACTCCCTGCTGCCGTAAGCGCGCAGCGGTCAGCAGGCCACCGAAGCCGCCGCCGATGATCGCGACCTCGGCCTCCTCGACTATCGCAGGGCGCGTGAAGCCGGGCTCCACATAGGGATCCTTGTCATGATCCTTAAACACGCCGCTGAGGTCGATATACTGATCCGGACCATCGGGCCGAAGCCGCTTGTCGCGTTCGATGCGGTATTTTTCCTTGAGCACTTCAGGCGATATTCGGAGCGTTTCTTCTGTCACGTTGCTCATCGGTCACTCCAGATCTTTATGTTTGAAATCAGTTAGCAGCCTGTCGTCGCTCATCATGTCGGATTAAGCGGGCCTAAAGCCGGAGCGTGTGGCACCCGCCCCGCTTCCACGTTCCGCTTGAGGTGACGGCCAATCGTGAAAAACGTCATCGCCGCGACGAGACATACCGTCACGATGCCCCGCACTGCCGCTCAAACAACGGTGCTTGAATATGCATCGCGCCCGCAGCCCGATCCACCCTGCTCAGACAAACCAAGCCGAATCTCAAACGAAGGGGGCATGCTTTATGCCCATGCCCCCTGCTGCTTCATATGCACCGATCAAACGACGCCCGACTGCATGACCTCAATGCTATGACCTTCGGGGTCTGCGATTATTGCGTAGCGGAAGTTATGTTCTTCCAGCGTCTGGGCTGCTCTGACGCTGGTGCCGCCTGCGGCCAGTGCAGCGGCCACGGCAGCGTCCACATCGTCCACCATCAGCGCGATCGATGCCTCGCCCGGGGGCGGTGCAGGCTTGTTGACATAGTGCAACAGCGCAATCTGATTTGCGCCTTCTTCAGGTCCTGCCGCGAGGAAAATCTCCAGGTGCGGATCATCATAGGCAAGCGCATCGAAACGCCGGACCTCTATCAGTCCAAACACCTCATTATAAAAGCGCGCCAGCGCCTCTGAATCGCGAACGACAAGCTTGAAATAATATATGGAGGCCTTGCTCATGGTTTCAATCGCCTTGTCATCATTCTACTGGAGGATTGGGGACAGTTGTTCTTGATACCGTTTTGCGAATATCGAGATTACAGATCGAATTGCATCAGCTCGATCATGTGACCTTCAGGGTCGGCAATGGTCGCCCAGCGGAAATTATACTGTTCCAGCGTCTCGGCTGCGAGAACGGTAGTGCCGCCTCCAGCGAGCGCCGCTGCTACCGCGTCGTCCACGCTCTTTACCGTGAATGCGACCCGTGCCTCACCCGGCGCCGGGGTCGGCCGGTTCAGATACTGCATCAGAACCAACTGCGCGGTAGCTCCTGCGGACATATATATTTCCAGATGCGGGTTCTTATGCGTGGGCTCATCGATACGCCGGATCTCTTTCATTCCGAGCACCTCAGCATAAAAGGGGGCCAACGCCTCCGGATCGCCGACGATCAGTTTGACATAATATAAGGCAGTGTTGCTCATGGACCTTCTTTCCTCTTTATCAGAATATTGAAATTCGAATTTTTGATGTTGCCATAGTTTTGGTCCACATGTCATCCCATCAATTGCGACAATTATGTTTCAAGTGACCGATCTTAGAATGAGTATCGCGCAAGGGCACCGTACATCCGCAGTTCTCCAATCGACACCGAGTATCTCATTGTGACCAGCGGTCAAGGACCGTAATCATAGGCCGGACATTTGAGTGCACCGTCCAAGGGAAATTACGCAAAGATTACCTTGCTAACCGGGCCATTCCACATAGGAGTCAGAGCCAACTCTCAGTGGAAATTTTGTACCCTGCCTGGATCACTTATCAGTGGCAATCAACAGCGTAGCATTTCTATTTGGCTGCGGCGACTTAATCCAATATTTGCAATGGTATCGCATCCGCCATGACCTTATACCCGGCCGCATTGGGATGAAGGTGGTCGCCCAAATGAAGATCCTCGCGAAAATACGCAGGATTCCTAGGATCGCGGGTTGCCTCATCGAAGTCTATAACGGCATCAGGTTCTTTGGAGGTTCGAATCCACTTGTTGGCGGCTTGGCGGATCGCCTCCTTCTCCGGCGTGAAGTAAGGAGCACCGGTGAATGCCATGAGGGTGCCGATGACGACTTTGATGCCCTTTATATGCGCGCGCGCGATGATTTGGCGATAGCCTGAAATGAGATCTGCGACATCCAACGGGGGATTTTCACCGTACATTGTCTTTCCAGATCGCCCGATGTCGTTGATACCTGCCAGCAGAATAATGTGCGTTACACCTTCTATCCTCAGGACGTCGCGGTCCAAACGAGCGATTGCAGCCTGTCCAGCGCCTGCTGTCAGCACCCTGTTGCCGCCGATCCCGGCATTCAGGACAATAGCGGATGCACCCGTCTTGCTGCTATCAAGACGGCGTGCCAGTTCTTCTGGCCAGCCACGGGCCTCTGCTCCAGTGCTGCGGTCGCCGTCTGTGATCGAGTCTCCAAGCGCGACGATAATGCGCTGAGGATCGGCGGACAACACCATTGCTCCACTGATCAGGGGCCGTCCGGGCAAATATTCGGCGTCCTCCATATGATCGCTAAGTGTCTGATCCCCAGGTGCGACGCTCATCAGCACTGAACCGAACGGATTAAGCTGAAGCGGCTGTGTAAGCTTCGTGCTCACGATTAAAACAGTATCTCTGGATACTGGCAGATCAATCGGATCGCTCAACAATGGCGCTCCAGCGGGCACCACCACGCTGACCTTACCGCCGAACGTCAGTGGCAGTACCGACCCCGCAACCATATCAAAAGCTTCGCCTGCCAGTCCCACTGACAAGGCGTCGAGCGAGAGCGGTGATGAGTTTTCCTCATTGGAAACCCTGATCCGCACCTGCTTCCCACCTGCGGCCACGGCAAACCGGAATCGGATCGTTCCTGTGACAGGTGGACGCTCGGTGAGGAACGACTTCGCTGGTTCCGGCATGTCGATATTCGGAGGCAACTTCAGGTCATAATCCGCCGGACTTGACTGGTAGGCATCAACCCATTTCAGTCGCTCGGCAGATGAGGTCGATGCAACTGATGCGGTCAGCAATGACAATCCTATTTTGCGTTTGATCTTATGCCCCGGCATGGGATTTTCTCCAATGATAGAAAGCGATGCTTTGTTGAGCTTTTCCGGCAGACACCAATACTGAATTTGCAGACCGTATGCCAACAGATTGTCCGACGTCGCCTTTTGACGGATACTGAGCCGTGTTAACTTACATTGGTTTCATTTCGCCTCTTTTAAGTCGATCCATGTAGCCAAGGCGATATTTCATGCGACGGTTTGCCCACCGCCATGCTGATATCGCAGGATATGTAGCTCGCACCCCTTTTACAGGCACCTCGACGAGTTCGGGACGGTCCTCCATTCGCCGGATGGGCTCACTTGTACTGTCGCGGGTAAAAAGCCAATTCTCAGGTGTGCACGCGCAATTTCGCTGTTAGCGCCATCAATTCACCGATATCATCCAGCATCTCCATCCGCTGAACAGTTTCAATTAGCCGCTCGACCTCTTTGCTACTCAAAACAGAACGGACATTGAGCGCGAATTTGATGGCAATGTCTTCCTCGCTCATCCTGGTCGCGGGGTTCCAGCTATCACCTGGCAAGTCCCATGATTCAGCGTTGAAGGTGCCTTGCTTGGTAACCAGTTCGATCGATGTCGGCGCATGGCAATGCATCTTGCCGGGATGACCCTCATAAGCGGACCATGCCGGCATCGCTTCGGGATGCGCCACCTGAGTTATCCGTTTCGTGAAATTCCCGATCGCGGGATCGTTCAATGTTTGCGGCATCGCCCAGTCCGGGCCGGGCGCAATGCCATAGGCGGTACAGGCCAGCGCATAGGTGATGCTGAACTGCGACAACGAGGCGTCCTTGTTGTCCACGTCTGCCCAGTTGTTTGCCGCAGCGTAGGATGGCAAGCCCACCACCATCGGCGTCGTGGCCACCGTAATCTTGTCAATATCTCCTGGTGTAAGCCGCCGCTCGCGCATGATGTCTTCGAGCAGCTTGATCCCCGTGTGGAACCAGCGGCAGGTGGGATAAGGCTTGAAACCGGCGTCAAGTATATACCACTGATCGCCAAGATCCGCAGTGAAGCTGTCGTAATCGAAATCGAGCGCCCCTGTCATCTTGTGAAGGCCAGCCGGTCCGTCCAATATCGTTGGATCCCCGGGATAACCGTGACGCGCCAGCAAGCCGGCGATCACGCCTGAATGACAGAACCAGCCCATGTCGCCATATTTGGTAGAGGAATGTGCAAAGGCGAACTTGCTTTCCATCGCGCCTGGCGCGAAATGGGCGGCTAGCGTCAAGGCATCAACGATCTGGTTCCGTTTCAGCTTTAGCATCTTGGCCGCAGACACGGCCGCCGAAAATGTACCGAAGGCCATTGTGCCGCCGCCGCTAGCCATGAACCCCTTTTCGGGATCATTCTTGAAGATGGAGCCACAAAAGCCCACCCGCGCCGCAAAATCATAGGCCAAAGCGACAGCTGCGATCACCTCTTTGCCACTTGCGTGGGAGTGTTCGCCCAAGCTTAATGAGGGGAAGAGCGGAATTCCGCCAATATGTTTAGTGCTGTAGAATATCTCGTCTGCGTCGAGCAAATTAGACAATTTTCCGTTCACATAAGCGGCATTGGAGACATGAAGCTTGTCGCCGCTGCCAAGGACCGTGGCCTGCCCAGGCCCACCCAACTCAAGGCCAGCCTCTATTACATTCTTGCCGGATTCGATTGCATATCCGCCAAGTGCGCAACCAATCGTGTCGAGAATATAAAGCTTCGTCTGACGGACCACATCAGAGGGCAGATCATCGAACGAAACGCGATCGATAAAATCTGTCCATGCGCGCGTAGGGGAATCAGACATATGCTATCCTCAATCTTTCGGAATATTTATCGGAAGTCACCGCAGAAACGCGAACGAGCTATATCGTAGGCGAGCAAGTAACATCAGGCTGAGCTTGATGGCAGCAGAGCAGCGCCCGAGTTCACTGGGCTGCTCCGTCTCGGGCGCGAAAGATGCCAGCTTATCCAAAGATATGCTGTGGCCGGGACAAGACACGCAACTATCAGCGCAATGAATACAGGTCTGTAGCTATCAAAGATATCGTGAAAATGGCCGACGACAGGCGGCATCAGGAATGTAAAGGGAAGCGTAAAAATGCTCAGCAGCCCCAGGACCCTTGGTAATGCGCCCATGCCGAAGACCTGGACCGACAAGGTGCTGACAGGCGGAAAAACGGCCGCGTTGCAAATACCTATGAGGATCGCTGAGGTTGCCAGGATAGGCAACCACCCCGTGACTGCGATAAGCGCCCATGCCAGCGCCCATGCCAGCGCAATTACTCCAAGCGTCCTCGCTGAACCAATGCGATCGCAGGCATAGCCCGCGAGCAGCGTGCCGAGAATACTCGCTATGTTTGCAAAGGTGAGCAGTGTCGCCCCCGCCTGCATGGTCTGGCCATATTCGGTGAAGATCGGCAGCATATGGGCGGCGCCGACGATGGCGGTCCCGCTGAGAACGCCGTTCGAAAGCGCCATCAGCCAGAAAATGCGACTTTGGATTATACGGCGCGTCGCGCTGGTAGATGCTTTGTCGCCTGATGAATCCTGCTGATGCGGGGCTTCAGTTGGCGCTTCGATCACTCCGAGCATTAGGGGAAACAATAGCAGATGCGCCGCAGCGAGTGACAGGTAAAAACTCGCCAAGCCATAATGCTGAATAATCGTCACTCCAAATAGCGGCAGCAACATTGCCACGATCGGGAGGTAAACGAACCCCATCGCCCTGCCGCGAGCCTCCCGGCACCATCCGCTTGCAAGAACCGCGGGTGGCATGACAGCGAACATTGCGCCCCCCGGCCCGATCAGCAAAGCGCATGCTGTAAGGGCCAGCGGAAGGGAGGGGGCATAGGCTAAGGCAACATAGCCGATGGCTGACGTCAGGACACCGGCCGACATCACAAATCGAAGGCCGCATCGGGCAATCAACCCGGCAATCAGCGGACCAAGCGCCATCATGGAAAGCACAGTAATCGACAAGCCGATCGCTGCGGCCCCCAGAGACGCGTCGTACCGCTGTTGCAGAGCCAGGACGCTGAGACCGAGCCCGCCGAACGCACATCCTGTCCCTACATTTTGCGCAACTGTGGCACGAATGAGCATTCCTGTTCGGCGCTTGCCCCATACAATGCCCGATTGATCTGCGCTTGCACTCTCTGTCATTGCATTCATCGTCCTTGTGCGACTGCGGCGTGGCGCAATCGCCCTTGCCTGGAAAAATACATCAGAACAGCGCTCATGCCGCAGCGCCAAAGCATCAGTTCCTCATCGGAAGCTGGTCTTACGCGAAGCTTTTTACGAACAGGTCCATGGTGCGGGCAAATCGCGCAAAGAGATCGTCCAACTCTTCAGACGTGATGATGAGCGGTGGGCAGAAAATGATCGTATCCCCCAGTGCCCGGACGATGAGCCCTTGCTCCATCCCTATTTCGGCGAGGCGAGGCCCGGCCTTGACTGAGGGGTCAAAGGCAACACGCCCTGCAGGGTCAGCGTATAAGTCGATGGCGCCGACAAGGCCCACCGCGCGCACCTCTCCGACATATTTTCGGCCTTCATAGCTGCGTAGCGCGGCCAGGAATTGCGGAGATATGGACTTCACATGACCAAGAACATTTTCTTCTTCGTAAACCTTCAACGTCTCCAGTGCTATCGCGGAGCTAACCGGATGACCCGAATAGGTGAAACCATGACCAAATATACCGATGTTACCGCTGTTGGCAGCGACGGCTGAATACACCTTTTCATTGATCATAACCGCCGAAATCGGCGCATAGCCTGACGACAGGCCCTTCGCGGTGGTCAGAATGTCCGGTTTCAGGCCGTAGGTATTCGACCCATACATCTCACCGGTTCGGCCATAGCCGCACACAACTTCGTCGGCGATGAGCAATATATCGTATTTCGCCAACACCTTTTGAACTTTCTCGAAGTAGGTAACCGGTGGGATGAGAACGCCCCCCGCGCCCATGACGGGTTCTGCAATGAATGCGCCGACCGTTTCCGGGCCTTCCTTAAGGATCATCTTTTCGAGGTTGTCAGCCAGTCGGGTAGCGAAGTCCTCTTCACTTTCTCCCGGTTGGGCGTAGCGAAAGTGATGGGGGCAGTCCGTGTGCAATATATTGCTGATCGGCAGATCAAAATCGCGGTGGTTGTTGATGAGGCCGCACAAGCTGGCCGACGCCACCGTCACGCCATGATAAGCGTTTTGACGCGCAATGATCTTCTTCTTGTCGGGCTTGCCGATGGCATTATGATAATACCAGACCAGTTTCACCGCCGTATCATTCGCTTCCGAGCCGCTATTTGCGAAGAATACTTTCGACATCGGCACGGGCGCGATCGAGAGCAGCTTCTGGGCGAGTGCGGTTGCAGCGGGATTCGAGCGCCCGCCAAACGTGTGGTAGGTAGGCAGTTGCTGCAAAGCTTCGTACCCGGCCTTAGCAAGACGGGCATTGCTGAATCCGAGAGTGGCGCACCACAGTCCCGAAACGGCTTCAAGGTAGCGATTCCCCTGATCGTCTTCCACAAAGACGCCGTCGCCACGAGCGATGGTCAGCGGCCCGGTTTCTCGATGCATCGCCAAATTTGTAAATGGATGCAGATGCGCTGCAATATCGTTTGCAGCATTCGTTGCAGGATTGCCCATTATCTTGATCTTTCCAATTCTTGTAAAACATTCACAGCAGCTTCCCTGGAATCGCCAGGTAAATTAAATTGTCCGAAGATCATCCATTTACCTGGCGAGCAGAGACACGTGATTTGAGTACTTCAGGTAATAATCATCGTGAACGGGCGACTGCATCTCGTTCCACATGTCGACGAACCGGAATGGCCCCTGCCCTGCGGCGCGACCGTTTCTATTCTGACAATAGCTCTTCGACTTGGGATGCGCACCGTCTGAAGATTGGCAGCCTTCAGCACCTCGTCCAGTTCCGGACTGTCCGCAACGGGCAGGCTTCGGCTGTCCGCAGGGACCATGTGCTGAGTAGTTTGCTTATTCATGTCCGGTCTGCCTTAAAAATTTCTATCGGATTTTCATTGAGGCTAACCACCGAGTTGGACGATACCACGTGGCGATCTACCCCTGCTACATTTCGTGGGGCGATACGGACACAGTATAGTTCAGCCCCTGCCTGCCGCCGTCAGCGTAGATCGTCTGACCGGTGATGTAGGAAGATTGATCACTCGCGAGGAATGTTGCAACATTCGCAATCTCGTCTGCTTTGCCCAGGCGTCCCAATGGTGTGCGGCTGAGAATGCTATACTTCGTCCCGCTGTCTGCCATGATGCTCTGGGCCATATCGGTCAGGATCGTACCAGGACCGATGGCGTTGACGCGGATGCCGCGGGGCGCAAGCGCAATGGCCGTTACGTTGGTAAGTTGCTTGATGGCGCCTTTGGAGACGGCATAGGGTATCTGATTGGGTATGGCGAGTTCAGCGTTGATCGACGACATGTTGATGATCGATCCCCCGCGCCCCATCATCCTGGCGGCATGCTGGGTCGACAGAAACGCGGCTTTCACGTTGACCACCATTACCTGGTCAAAGGCTTCCTCGGTAACATCGTCAAGTTCCGCCTTGTGAAGGATACCTGCGTTGTTCACGAGGATATCAAGCCCGCCCCAAGCCGCTTCTGCCTGCGCGAATAACGCGTCAATCTCAGTCTTTTTCGATACATCCGTGCACATCGCCATCTGTCCGAGCCTTGCGGCGACGGACTTCACGCTTTCGTCGCGATCCGCGAGAATGACCGATGCTCCCTCAGCGGCAAATCGCTCCGCAATCGCAGCGCCGATGCCCCGCGCCGCGCCTGTTACAATGGCCTTTTTGCCCGCCAATGCTGTCATTCGTCACTTCCCGCTTTATTCGTTTGTCCTTGGCAAGTCGAAACTCACCGCAGGCTGGTTGTCACTTTGGCGTCATTACTGCTGGGGCAGTGATGACGCTCACTCAGTTAGCTGCCGAAATGATACCGAAGCGAAAGACCATACATTCTGGGTTCACCATAGATGTAGGAGTTGAACCCGCTCTGAAATGAAGCGCCCTGGCTGCTGATGATATACTTCTCATTAGTCAGATTGGTCGCGAAGGCGCTAAGATCGAAATTCGATCCGGCGACATTCTGCCACTGTACGTTCAAGCTGAGCAGGCCATAGCCATCTCCCGGCCCGCACTGAACGGCGCCGGCATAAGGCCCTGACTGCAGACGGGGACAATTGCCGCCGATATAGGCAAAGGGCTCATCGACGGGTGCCTTCGACGGTGCCGTATATTGTGCGTCGATATAGGCATAAGTAGCGGAAATGCTGACCTTCCCGACCGACTCATCGAATGGAAGATCGACCCGACCGGAAACACTGAACTGGTTCTTCGGTGTGAATTGGAACGGTATCTCGTTAAGGACGCACTGGCCCGTGGCGGTGTTGAACGGAACGCCGACGCCGCAGTCGAAGCCCGGAGCCAGACCAAAGGCAGGAATGCCGTTGGGGAACAGGGACGGCGCGGTGTATTCATCGTATTTTGCAGCGGTGTGCGAATAGGTCCCCGACAGCGTGAGCCATCGCGCTGGCCGCACCTCGCCCTCAAATTCGAACCCTTGGATATGCGCTTTGCCAGCGTTGCTCGTCAGCGCGCCGAAAACCTGCTGACCGTTATAGATGTATGAGGTCCCTCCGGTCCTCTGTAGATCCTTATAATCCGTGTAGTAGTAATCCAGATTGGTTCGGATCGGTATACCGCCGAGATGCCAATCGGCCTTTATACCGCCTTCATAGGAGGTAACGAATTCAGGCCGGAAAGCGCGCTGTTCGGGTGCCGGTGTCCCGGTGCCGATCCCCCCCGTTTTATAGCCGCGACTTACCTTGGCATAGAGCAGCACATTTTGCACGACATCATAATCAAGCCCGATCGTCCAGTTCGGCGCTTTGGATTTCGCGCTCGCCGAGGTGACCGGGGCGCCGGGCAGCTGAAAGTTTGAAAAAGCGGTCAGACTATCCCACGTATAACGGTAGCCAGCGGTCAACCGCAGCCCCTGAAGACTATCCGAAAGGCTGCCGAAGGAGAATGTTGCCTGCGCATACAGCGCCTTACTGTTTGAACGCTGACCTCTTCGGGTCGGATTATACGCCGCAACCAGCTGCGGGCCCGTCGGTTTAACATTTTCGTAATAGGCGCCCACGGTATAGTTGAGCGCCCCCCCTCCCAGCTTGCCCTGAAGCTGAGGCTCGAACGAATATTGCCGGGCATCGGTGTAGTAATTATAATCTGCAAGCTGGCCCGGATCAATTTCCTGAGCGCCAATCGAGCCCCCTCCGTTCGTGGACAATGGGAAGCGGTGATCGTCAGGGATGCCGTCGCCGTCAAAAGGAGCACTGTTCTTTAGATGCTGATAATTGGCGATATTGCGGAAGGTCAGCGTGTCGGTAAGCTCCGCCGAGAAGATGTCCGTCACGGAGAAATAGCGCGTCCGCTCGCTGAAGCGCAGCGGGCTGAGCGCGACTGAGCGGATACCGCGATCGATCTGCTGCTCCAGATATGTGCTGTAGGGCGTGCCCGTCTGTGGATCGACGCCGGCCGGAACAGCGTTAAGCACCGTTCCCGTGCCATGTTCTTGGACGCGCGCAAGGGTTGCGAGCAGATAATTCTCGATGCCGGGCGCCGGCCGCCAGGTCAACCCGGCGCGGAATGAATAGCGGTTGCGATTGTCCAAGTCGGTGTCTGTGGTGAGTTCATGCGTAAAGCCATCACGCTTCTGGTAGATGCCCGCGACGCGCAGCAGCAGAGTGTCCTCGACAATCGGCACGTTGAGAGCACCGCGCAACTCGACCGAGTTGTAATTGCCATATTGAATCTGGCCATAGCCTTCGAACCGATCGGTCGGGCGCTGGGGCTCGAACAAGACCGCGCCGCCGGTTGTGTTACGGCCGAACAGCGTGCCCTGCGGTCCGCGCAACACCTGCAAGCTGGACAGGTCGTAATAATTCAGGCCGCCGCCATTTTGCGCATTGTTGCGCTGGTCCGCGATGAGCGGAACCTCGGCTGAATATAGCACCACGCCCGGTGCCGCATTGAAGGTCGCACCCTGTCCGCGGATGGTGACGTTTTCAGTGCTGCGTTGCTGACCCGAACCACCCACGACGAGCGAGGGCACTTGACCCAGCAGGTCCTGCGTGTTGCTGATGTTCCGTTGCGCGAGCGAGTTGGCATCAAACGCGCTGGCAGAAATGGGAACGGTCTGCAGTCGCTCGGCCCGGCGGCGTGCTGTGACAATGATCTCCGAAAGGCCAGTTCCTTCGGTAGAAGCGGCGAGCGCATTCGTGGGTGGCGGTGTCTGCGCCAGCGCTCCGCTGGCACAGCCCACCAGAGCCGCGCTTCCCATTAAAGTCCGAATAAGTGAAATAGCCATATTTATCTTCCCCCATTTATGTATCTACTGATATTAGATATAAGAACTATTGATCACATCAGTCTATCATAAATAATCGCCGTCCAAATTGTCAGTTACAATTTACGCAGCGATGCGTTATCGATGACGAAGCGGTAGTGGACGTCGCCCTTTTCCATAC
>CAMPHJ010000034.1 GCA_946885845.1 uncultured Sphingobium sp.
AAGGAAATTGGCGGGGCGGGACAGGCGCGGCTGTTGTCGGCAGATGTCGCGGTGATCGGCGCGGGCGGGATCGGTAGCCCGGCAATCCTCTATCTGGCGGCGGCAGGGGTCGGCACGATCCGGGTCATCGACGATGACCATGTCGCGCTGTCCAACCTGCAGCGTCAGATATTGTTCGGCACCATCGATATCGGCGCACCGAAGGCGGAATGCGCTATGACAGCCGTGGCGCGGATCAACCCGGACGTGAAGCTGATCCCCATCAATGCACGGATCGATGCTGAAAACGCTGCACTAATGCTACGCGACGCTGACGTGGTGCTGGATGGCTGCGACAGTTTCGCCACGCGGCTTGCTGTGGCGGATGCCTCTCAGCGGCTCCGTATTCCGCTGGTGTCGGCGGCGGTGGGGCCGTTTGAAGGGCAATTGGCCACCTATCGCGGATGGGAGCCAGACCAGCCCTGCTATCGCTGCCTGGTCGGCAACCCGGAAGACGCGCCGGAACGCAATTGCGCGCAAACCGGTGTAATCGGCGCGCTGACGGGCATCATTGGCAGCATGGCGGCGTTGGAAGTCATCCGTGCCCTGGTGCCATTTGGCGCGACCATGGTGGGCAAGCTGATGATCGCCGACCTTTTGTCCATGCGTTTCCGCACAGTCAGCATCGCCAAGGACCCCGCCTGTCCTGGATGCGCCGCCATATTATGCGCGACCTGAAGGTCCTAGTCACGACTGGGGATGCCGAACGGCTGCGGGGTTCCCTAGTGCTGGCCTGCGCTCAAGCAGCTCTGGGCGGCCAGGCGAGCCTGTTCTTCCAACTCGATGCGGTGGGGCTGTTGAAGCCCCCGATCAGCGCACCGCAAGATGCAAACCATCAAGCAGCGGGCCTGCCCACCCTTGCGACACTGATCGACGAGGCATTGAGCCTTGGCGTCGTGCTCACCGCCTGCCAAAGCGGGCTGGCCCTCTGCCAGCTCACTGCCGATGACCTTCCCAAGGGCGTGGGCATTGGCGGGCCAGTGTCTTTTCTGCAAGCGACCGACGATCAGGCGCGGTTGCTGGTGATCTGAACCCGCTTGGCGGAGAGGCTGCGTCAACGCCTGCTTCTATTGACAGCGAGGGCTGCCCATTTATGGGGAAAGCGCGGAATTTTGCGCCGCTCCACCTCAGTTACAGAAAGACTGCCCCTTGTCCGCCATGCTCAAGATCACCCTGCCCGACGGTTCCGTGCGCGAAGTCGCGCCCGGCACTACCCCGGCGGACATTGCGGCGGCGATCGGGCCGGGCCTGGCAAAGGCCGCCATCGCGGCGCGAGTCGATGGCGAGCTGCGCGACATTACGCGGCCGCTGGAGCAGGACGCGCAGCTGGCGCTGGTAACGTCAAAGGATGAAGCCGACGCGCTGGAACTGGCGCGGCACGACTTTGCGCACATATTGGCCGAAGCGGTGCAGGCATTGTTTCCGGGCACGCAAATCACATTCGGGCCTTCGACCGACGACGGCTTTTATTATGATTTCGCACCGAAGGACCGGCCCTTCACCGAAGAGGACCTGCCTGCCATCGAGGCGAAGATGCGGGACATCATCGCTGCCGACAAACCGCTGCAGCGCGAGGTGTGGCAGCGCGATGACCTGATTGCGCGCTGGCGGGCCGAGGGCGAGACTTTCAAGGCCAAGTGGGCCGCCGAACTGCCGGAGGGCGAGGAACTGACCGTATACCGGTCAGGCGGCGATTGGCTGGATATGTGCCGGGGGCCGCATCTGGCCTCGACGGGCAAGCTCGATCCGGCGGCGTTCAAATTGACCCGCGTGTCGGGTGCCTATTGGCGCGGCGACCAGAAGAATGCGATGCTTTCGCGCATCTACGGCACCGGCTGGCTCAACAAGAAGCAGTTGGCCGAGCATCTGACGCGGCTGGAGGAGGCAGGCAAGCGCGACCATCGCAAGCTGGGCGCGGAGATGGACCTGTTTCACCTTCAGCAGGAAGCGCATGGCAGCGTCTTCTGGCATCCCAAAGGCTATCTGATCTGGCGCGAGCTGGAAGCCTATATGCGTCGCGCGATCGACGCGGCGGGCTATCGCGAGGTCAAGACGCCGCAGGTGATGGACGCTCGCCAGTGGGAGCAGTCCGGCCATTGGGGCAAATATCGCGAGAATATGTTCGTCATCCCCGACGAAGTGCCGAACGCAGAGGATGATGGGCCGCTGGTGTCCGACAGCGCCGACTGGATGGCGCTGAAACCCATGAACTGCCCCGCGCATGTCCTGATCTTCCGCCAGGGGATCAAGAGCTATCGCGACCTGCCGCTGCGTTTCTACGAAAATGGCTGCTGCCATCGCAACGAGCCGCACGGCGCGCTGCACGGCCTGATGCGTGTGCGCCAGTTCACGCAGGACGACGCGCACATCTTTTGCCGCGAGGACCAGATTGTCGAGGAAGTGCGGGCATTCTGCGCGCTCGCCGACCGCATCTACAATGATTTCGGCTTCACCTATTCGATCAAGCTGGCGCTGCGCCCGGAAAAGCGCTTCGGCAGCGATGAGATGTGGGACAAGGCAGAGAATGAGTTGCGCGACGCCGTTGCCGCCGCTGGCCTCAACACCCCAGAATATGGCTGGGAAGAACTACCGGGCGAAGGCGCCTTCTATGCGCCAAAGCTCGAATGGCATCTGACCGACGCCATCGGTCGGACATGGCAGGTCGGCACCATCCAGTCGGACCGCGTTCTACCGGAACGACTCGACGCATCCTATGTGGGCGAAGATGGCGAACGGCATCGGCCGGTCATGCTCCATCGCGCGATCTTCGGGTCCTATGAGCGCTTCATCGGCATCTTGATCGAACATTATGCGGGCAAATTTCCGCTATGGCTGGCCCCGGTCCAGGCGGTGGTCGCGACCATCGTATCGGACGCCGACAGCTATGCACAGCAGCTGGTCGAGCAGTTGCGGGCCGCCGGAATCCGGGCCGAAGTCGATCTGCGTAACGAGAAAATCAACTATAAGGTGCGTGAACATAGCCTGGCGAAAGTGCCCAATTTGCTGGTCGTTGGCCGCCGCGAAGCCGACGAAGGCACGGTGGCGCTGCGCGAACTGGGCAAGGATGGGCAAAGCGTCCTTTCGATACAGGATGTGGTCGAACGCCTTGCAAAGGAAAGCCAGGCCCCCGATATGCGCTGAGGCAGCAATGCCACATGGGGCCGGTGAATCCGCAACTGCGGACTTGCCGCCCCTTTCGGCTTTGCGCTAAAGGCCGCCAGAGCCGTTTTGTAAGCAACAATAGGAGAAGCCGCTATACGTCCCCCAATGATGCGCCGCCCGCTGGCGCCGCCGCCTAAGTCCGGTCCCCGTTACAATGAGTTTATCACCGTACCCAAGGTGCGCGTGATCGACGACGAAGGCGAAAATCTGGGCGTGATGTTTACGCAGGAAGCCATGGAGCGCGCTTACGAGATCGGGCTGGACCTGGTCGAAGTATCGCCGACCGCCGATCCGCCGGTCTGTAAGTTTCTGGACATCGGCAAGTTCAAATACGAAGCCCAGAAGAAGGCGAATATCGCGCGCAAGACCCAGAAGACGCAGGAACTCAAAGAAATCAAAATGCGTCCGAACATCGACGATCATGACTATGATACGAAGATGAAGAAGGTCCATGATTTCATCGGCGACGGCGACAAGGTGAAGATCACCCTGCGTTTTCGCGGTCGTGAATTGTCGCATCAGCAGCTTGGCATGCAACTGCTGCAGCGCGTAGCCGAAAATGTAGGCGAAATCGCCAAGGTCGAAGCCTATCCCCGTATGGAAGGCCGCCAGATGCTGATGGTGCTGGCCCCGAAATAAGCCGTCGTCACGACTGACGCATTTAGCGGGCGGGGTCTGGCACCAGGCTCCGCCCGATTGCGTTGCGCGCTATTTACGAATGCCGTCGGTTGCGGGATAGTCGCGGATGACGGGGCCGATCACCAGCGGGAGTGGCAACATGGGCGAGGATCTGTATCGGAACGATCCTGCGGACATCTTCATGTGGCGGCGCATGGACGATCGGGTCACAACCTCCGGCCAGCCCAGCGAAGCCCAGATCGCAGCCATAAAGGCGCTAGGCGTCACCCATGTCGTGAACCTGGGACTGCACAGCCATGAAAAAGCCCTACCCGATGAAGCGGGAACGGTCGGCGCGCTGGGAATGACCTACATCCATATTCCCGTCGCGTTCGATGCCCCGGCGGAGGCAGACTTTGCGCAGTTCGCTGCAACCATGCGCGACTTTGAAGGCGAATCGATCCATATCCATTGCATCGCCAACTTCCGCGTGTCGGCGTTCCTCTATCGTTACCAGCGCGATGTACTGCACATCACCGAGCAGGATGCGCGCCGCCAAATGGAAGGCATCTGGCGACCTGGTGGCGTGTGGGCTGGCTTTATCGGCGATGAGCAGCGGGTAGAATCGCCTCATTTTTATGCAGGGCGCGATTACTGATGCCAGCCCCGTTCAGCTGACTGGCTTTGGCCGATACCGTGAAGGAAACATCGCCTTGAACGCGGCGAGTTTCGGGGCATCCCAGCGCTGAATATAGGGGTGGCGGGGATTTTTGGACATGAAATCCTGGTGATAGGCGTCCGCCGCCTGAAAGCCCGTAAATCGTTCAACACGGGTGACGATGGGGTCACGCCACAGTTTTGCCTTGCCCAATTGTGCCAGATAAGCGCGCGCCGCCTTGTCCTGCCCAGCATTCAGCGGGAAAAGTGCGCTGCGATAATGGGTGCCGCGATCGGGACCCTGATGGTTGAGCGTGGTGGGATCGGCGATCACGGAAAAGAAGACGCGCAACAGCGTCGCATAGCTGACCTGCGCGGGATCATAGGTCACGCGCACGGATTCGGCGAAGCCCGTATCGCCCTTGGTGACCTGCCCGTAATTCACCTTGCGCCCCTTGGGCCCGCCCGCGAACCCGGAAACAACCGAATGGACGCCCTTCACGTGCGAAAAAACGCCCTCCACGCCCCAGAAGCAGCCACCCGCAAAAATGGCAGTTTCGCGGGCCTGGCGGGATGAAGCATCCACGCTGGGCACCGGTGCAAGCACCGGTCGCTCAGCACGCAGAGGGGATGCGACCACAAGAGCCGCAAGGACAGCAAGGCCTATGCCGTCAGAGCGCCGCATTGGATTGGCTATCGGCTGGCGCGGCGTCACCAGACGCAGCCATGGCCGGGCTGACCAAGGCAGGCGGCTCACTGGGATGGAGCGCGAACATGCCTACAGAGCCGAGTATGAACCCGCCGAAAAAGCGGAGAAAAAGGTCAGACTTCAAGAATGCCGCCATGGCCTTCTTCCTTCCATCCTGGCCCCGGAAAGGGCGATGATTAGCAGTCGCCTGCTTAGCCGTGGGTTAACGGAAGCATCTGACTTACAAGTTTCATATTGAAACGGGATATAAGTCGCGACACCTGCCCTGCAAGAGTAGCGAGCACGAAAATTCGTTTCCGACGCTTATTGAGAGCAAGAGGCGGCAGGCGGTGATGCGCGCCTGCCGCTAGCCCCGATACCAGCCATGGCTGGCCCCCGTCTTCGAACCGGGAGGGAACCTGCTTATTTCAGCGCCGCGCAGGCTTCCTGGATGCGTGTGCAGGCCTTGGCCAAAACCTCTTCCGACGTCGCATAGCTGATGCGGAACGCAGGCGAGAGGCCGAAGGCGGCACCATGAACAGCAGCGACCTTCGCTTCGTCGAGGAAATAGCCGATCAGCGTTTCATCACTGTCGATCAGCTGCCCCTTCGGGGTCATTTTGCCCATGACGCCACTTGCGTCGGGATAGACGTAGAATGCGCCTTCTGGCGTCGGGCAATTAAGACCGGGCGCGTCGTTCAGCATGGAAACGACAAGGTCGCGGCGCTTCTGGAAAGCCGCGTTCCGTCCTACCAGAAAGTCCTGCTCGCCGGTCAGCGCGGCGACTGCGGCAGCCTGGCTGATGGAACAGGGGTTGCTGGTCGATTGCGACTGAAGCTTGCCCATCGCCTTGATCATCCATTCAGGACCACCGGCAAAGCCGATGCGCCAGCCGGTCATGGAAAAGGCCTTCGAACAACCATTCACCGTCAGGGTGCGATCATACAGATCCGGGCATACCTGCGCGACAGTGGCGAACGGGGTGGGCGCGTACCAGACATGTTCATACATGTCGTCGGTCATCACCAGCACATGGGGATGGCGCAGCAGCACTTCACCCAGCTGCTGGAGCTCGCTTGCCGAATAGGCGGCGCCCGAAGGGTTGGAGGGTGAGTTCAGGATGACCCACTTCGTCTTTGCAGTGATCGCAGCATCAAGCTGCGCCGCCGTGATCTTGTAACCTTGGCTGGCGGGGGCCTCGATGAACACCGGCGTGCCGCCAGCGAAGTTCACGATATCGGGATAGCTGACCCAATAAGGCGCGGGGATGATGACTTCGTCGCCAGCATCCACCGTCGCGACCAGCGCGTTGAACAATGTGTGCTTGCCGCCGGAATTCACGCTGACCTGGCTGCGCTTGTAGGTCAGGCCATTGTCGCGCTTGAACTTGAACGCAACCGCGTCCTTCAATTCGGCGGTGCCGTCCACATCGGTATAGCGGGTCAGGTTCTTGCGGATGGCGGCGATGCCAGCCTCTTTGACGAAATCGGGGGTATCGAAATCCGGTTCGCCCGCGGACAGGCCAATCACGTCCACGCCTTCGGCTTTAAGGGCATTCACGCGCGCGCTCATCGCCAGGGTGGCGGACGGCTGGATGCGACCGAGGGCAGCGGAAGTCTGGCTCATCGTAACACTCTTTCTGAAATATCCTCATGCCCGCGCAAAGCGGACGCGAGGCTCCTTAAAGCGGTATGAAGGACGGGGCAACCGCCAGTTGGCCAATGCGATCTGCGGCGGGCCAAATAGCCTATTTGACGAGCGAAGCGGCCACCATCCCACGTGCGGCGTTGCCGATGAAGAAGCCTTTGCTCAGATCGCTCGGCCGCAAGTCGCCTTCCACCGCTTCGCCCATCTCGATCAGACTGCGGCGCAACACGCCGGGCAGGAGGCCGCGGGACAAGGGTGGCGTAACCAGCTTGTCGCCACGCTCGACAAAGATGGAGGAAAAGCAGCCTTCGGTCAGGAAGCCTTCGGAATCGGTTATCAGCACTTCATAGGTGCCGCCATGGCTCAAAATGTCGCGATACAGCGAACGATCCGTCGTTTTATGCAACAGGCGCGGGTCATGAGCGCCGGCGTTCCGGGACACCAGCGCCACCTGCATGATCGCATTCGGCCAGGTGCGATGTTCGCGCACCTCGATCGCCGTTGATCCACGGCGCGACACCAGCAACCGCAGACGGCTGCGTTCCCGCAGGCGAAAGGTCGCGGCCTGCAGTTCGTTGCGGACATCGTGCCGGTCGAAAGCGAAATCCAGCGCCGTCGCGCTGGCCCTCAACCGTTCCAGATGCAATTCCAGCAACCTGATGCCATCGACCGGGTCGAAAGCCATGGTTTCCAGCAGGTCGAACCGTCCGTCAGCCACCGACATCGAAACTATTCAAGCCCCCTGTAGCCCAAAATCAAGCTCCCGCCAGAAAGCGGCCCTTGGCCAGGCATTCCGCCCATTCCGACGCTGCGTCGGAATCCGCGATGATCCCCGACCCCAGCCCCAAAAGCCCTTCCGGTCTTCCTTCTTCGACGCAAATCGTGCGGATGGCAACATTGAAGGCGGCATCCCCATCGGGATCGATCCACCCCACGGCCCCGGTATAGACACCGCGGGGGAAGGGTTCGACCTCGCCAATGATCTCCATCGCCCGGACCTTGGGCGCGCCGGTGATCGATCCGCATGGAAAGAGCACCCGGAGCACGTCCACAGGCGACAGGCCGGGAAGAAGGCGGGCGCGTATCGTCGACACCATCTGGTGGACGGTAGGATAGCTTTCCACATGGAAAAGGTCCGGGACCGTCACCGTTCCCGCGCGCGACACGCGGGACAGATCGTTGCGCAGAAGATCGACGATCATCAAATTTTCGGCACGCTGCTTCGGGTCGGATTCCAGTTCGCGAGCCAGCATCACATCGCGTCGGGCATCCGCGCTGCGGACCGCCGTCCCCTTCATCGGGCGCGCCGTCAACTGGCCGCGCACGCAAGTGAAGAACAGTTCGGGCGAGAAGGAGAGGATGTCATGACTGCCCGTGCGGATCACGCCACCATAGCCCGCACGCTGGCGCGGCCGGACAGCGGCATAAAGGGCCATGAGGTCGCCGTGAAAGCGCGTGGCGCAGGGGAAGGTCAGGTTCACCTGATAGATGTCACCCGCGCGGATATATTCCTGCACCCGGTCGAATGCAGCGTAATAGGCGTCTTCCTGGATCAAGGGCCGCAGCGGTTCGATCCGCACCCCGGACGGATCGGGCAGCAGCGCCTGCACCGCTTCGGGTTTGATGAACCTCAGGCCGTCGAACAGGCCGAACCACAGGAGTGGCGCCGATCCCGGACGGATGTGATGTCGCCTGGCCAGGGGAACGAGCCGGTCTTCCAGCGCGAGCCCTGCCTCGTAGCTCATATAACCGGCGGCGTGGAGACCGGCCTCCCCTGCTTCAGCGATGCGATCAAGCGCGGGTTGCACTTCTTCCAGCCGATAAGCGGCGATGATCGACACGGGGTCGCGATACAGCCGGGCGGGAGCAGCGTTGCGCTCCCGCGCATCGTCGAACAGGACAAAGGCTTCGGTGGGACCCGGCAGGCGCATCGTCGCGTCTTAACAGCCTTTCGCGCGGGCGAAAGGGCAGCGAGGCGATTATCGTTCCAGTTGCGCCGCGCCTGGCAGTGGATCATAGACGCGATCCATGAACGATACGCCCCCGGCCAGCAATCTCGACCGCCCCTTGCGTCCCGCACTGGCGCTGGCGCTACGTGGCCGCTGTCCTGCGTGCGGCGAAGGCCGGATGTTCAGCCATTTCCTTAAACCGTCACCCTGCTGCGACCATTGCGGCGCAAGTTGGGACAAATCCCGGGCGGACGACTTCCCCGCCTATATCGTCATTTTGCTGTTGGGCCACATATTGGTGCCGCTGATGATCGAAGTGAACAGCGCGCTTGCCATTCCGTTGGGGGTGCAAGCTGCTTTATGGCCCTGTCTGGCGGTGATCCTGGCCCTATTCATGATCCAGCCCGCCAAGGCCGCAGTCATCGCCTTCCAATGGTCGCGGCGGATGGACGGCTTCGCCTGACCCCTTTCGACTCAGTCGGGCTGACGCAGGAAATTCTGTTCCATTGCCTCACGCAGGCTTTCATCGATCACGCGGCGCCCTTCCGCCCCATGGGTGACGACCGTCGTATCGCAGGTCGCGACGCACACGCCCTTTTGGAATGCGGCGGAGCTGACCGTCCAGCTGGTGCGGCCAATATGGCCGATCCCGCAATGCACTTCGAACGGGTAGGGAAAATGCGACTCTTCCACGAAATTGAGGGAAACAGCCGCGACCAGCCAGCGCACACCCTGTTCCTGCGGATGGCGGCCCAGATGGTGGTGGAAACGGATTCGCGCGGTTTCGAATATGCCGGATATCGCCACATTGTTGATGTGGCCCATCGTGTCGATATCCTGAAAGCGCGTATCGAGCGTGGTGATGAAGCTGTACGCTTCCGGGGTCAGACGCCAAGCTTCTGGTTTGGCCATGTCCTGTTCTTCCAATGCGCTATTTTTTATGTGTCTTAGCCTGTGCAGGCCCGGATTCAATGAGCCGGGGAAAATTGACCGCACTGCGACCTTTTTGACACAGCCCACGGGATTGAAGCCAAGTTGATCAACCCAGCGTTTCCATCGGCGGCAATGGACTTTGGGCAGGACGCCCAATAGTTTCGCACCCGTTCCCCAGCCGGAGATACCATGCGCCGCTACAGCCTGATCGCCATCTTCCTGCACTGGACGATCGCCGCCCTGCTCGCCTTCCAGATCAGCGTCGGATGGGCCTTGGAAGATCTCGGCGCGCGGGGTTTCTCGCTGTATCAGCTGCATAAGTCGGTGGGGATCAGCATTCTTGTCCTGACGGTGATCCGCCTGGCCGTGCGCTTCTGGAAACCACGGCCCCCTCGGATCGAAAGCGGCTGGCAAGGCGCACTCGCCAGCGCTGTGTATGGCGGGCTGTACCTGTTCATGCTGGGCGCGCCGCTCACGGGCTGGGCGCTGGTATCTACGGCGCGGGTCAAGGTGCCGACCTTGTTGTTCGGCAGCATCCCGATCCCCCATCTTCCCCTGCCCGCTGACGCGCATCAATGGGCCGAAGGGGGACATGGGCTGCTGGCGTGGTTGGGCATCGCCCTTTTCCTGCTGCACGTTGCAGGTGCAATTCGCCACCACATGATGCTGCGCGATGGACTGATATGGCGGATGATGCCCGCGCGATCGCCCATGCTGCTGGTGGCGCTGCCCGGCCTGATGCTGGTGGGGCTGTTGCTGGGGAAAGCGATCCTGCCGGAGCGGGTTGCGGAGGTCGCCCGACCGCAACCCGCTGCGCCCGCGACGCAGGACGAAATCGCCCCGCCCTCGCCCACCAACATTGGCGTCGCCAATGTGGTCGAAACTGCGGTCGCCCCTGACGACGCACCGGCGCAGGCAGAAGAAGCAATCGCACCGCCACCAGGATGGACGGTGCAGCCCGGCGGACGCGTCGGATTTTCGGTCAATAATAGCGGCGAAACGATCAGCGGTGGATTTTCCCGCTGGACCGCGAAGATCGTCATGGACCCTGATCGCCCGGACAGCGCCGATATCCGCGTGGAGATCGATCTTGCCAGCGCCACCGTGGGTGACGCCTATCAGGACGGGATGCTGGCGGGCGAAGAATTTTTCGACACCGCCGCCCACCCCAGGGCCATCTTCACCGCCAAGGGAGCGGAAAGGACAGGACGAGACAGCTATCGCGCGGCGGGCACGCTCAGCCTAAAGGGGGCCAGCCGCCCGCAATCCATCCGCTTCACCCTTTCCGGGACCGGCGACAGCCGCAAGGTCGCAGGATCGGCCAGCATTGCCCGCCTGCCCTTTGGCGTGGGCAACGGCGAAAGCAGCGGCGGTCTGGCCCCGCGCGTGGCTGTCACCTTTCAATTCAATGCCCGCGCTCAGTAACGTCAGCTGCGCATGGATTTGCGGCCCGACTTCTGCCAAACCGCTAGCATGAACCACAAGCCGCAGAACGTCCGTATCGAAGATGGGGTCTTTCTGGGCTTCGTACTGGTCGTTTCGATCGCGTTCGCCCTGGTGGTGGAACCTTTTTTTGCGGCGATCCTGTGGGGGGTGATCGCTGCAATCCTGTTCTCGCCGTTCAACCAGAATCTGCTGGAAAAAATGCCGGGCCGCCCCAACAGCGCAGCCGGGCTTACGCTTTTGCTGATCATTGCCGTGGTGATCCTGCCCGCCATCATCCTGGGCGTCGCGCTGGTGCAGGAAGCGACCCTGTTCTACGGTCGAGTAGAGTCGGGCGAAATCAACATCGCTCAGGTCTTTGCCCAATTTCAGGCCCGCCTTCCCGATTGGGCTTCTGCATTCCTGGCACGGCTGGGCATCACCAATTTCGCCGCCGTACGGGAAATGTTGAGCGCGGGCATAGCCACCAGTTTCCGCGCGGTCGCTGCGCAATTGTTCCAGATCGGCCAGAGCGCGTTCAGTTTCTTCGTAGCGCTCAGCGTTACGCTCTACCTCACCTTCTTCCTGTTGCGCGACGGGCCGTCGCTGGCGGTCCGGCTTGATCGGGCCGCGCCGCTCCGTTTAACGCACAGGCGCGCGCTCATGCAGCAGTTCGTCGTCGTTACCCGCGCGACCATCAAGGGCAGCATCGTCGTCGCCATCGTCCAGGGGATGATAGGCGGCACGGTGTTCTGGGCGCTGGGAATACCGGCTCCCTTGCTCTGGGGCGTGCTGATGGGCTGTTTCTCGCTGATCCCGGCCGTCGGCACCGGGCTGGTGTGGGTGCCGGTCGCACTTTACCTGCTGGCGACCGGAGCGATCATCAAAGGCGTGATATTGATCGCTTGCGGTGTGTTCGTGATCGGCCTGGTCGACAATCTGCTGCGGCCGATCCTGGTCGGACGGGATACGCGCCTACCCGATTATGTCGTGCTGATCTCCACGCTGGGCGGGATAGACATGTTCGGCATCAACGGCATCGTCATCGGGCCGGTAATCGCAGCCCTGTTCATTGCAACGTGGAACATCGTCACACGGATGCGGACGGGCGACGGAATTGAAGGGCCGCTAACGACCCAGGGCGCAGTTCCGCAAGAATCTCCCCCACCCTTATGAGAGCGGGCCGCTCAAGCCCTAGCCTTCGAGCGGGGGAAAAGCGCTTTAATGCGCTTCCAGCGCGGCGCTCGCTTCGATCCAGCTTTCCTCAATCGCTCCCAGCTTTTTGTCGACAGCCGCCCGTTTCACCATCAGATCGGTCATCGTCATCTTTGCTTCGGCACCCGATGCACCCTTGGGGTCGAACAGCGCCTGGTCGATCCGGCTGCGTTCGGCGGCCAGAGACGCCATCTCCTTTTCCGCCTTGCTGACCGCAGCCTTCAGGCCCTTCTGCTTTTCGCGCCATTCCGCAGCGTTGCGCTTTTCCGCCTTCCGGTCGGCCTTGGGCGCGTCGCCTCCCCCGCCGCCGTTGCCGTCCGCCTTGCGCAGCACGATGCTGGTATAATCGTCCAGGCTGCCCGCAAATTCCTGCGCCGTTCCGCCATCGACCAGCACCAGCCGGTCGGCCACAAGTTCGATCATGTGGCGGTCGTGGCTGACGATCACCACCGCGCCTGAATAATCGTTCAGCGCGTGGACCAGCGCCTCCCGACTATCGACGTCCAGATGATTGGTCGGTTCGTCCAGGATCAGGAGGTGCGGCGCGTCGCGGGTGATCAGCGCCAGCGCAAGCCGCGCCCGCTCTCCCCCTGAAAGGCTGCCCACCTTCTGCGTCGCGCGCTCGCCCGAAAAACCGAAGCGGCCAAGTTGCGCGCGCACCGCGCCGGGGGTCGCGCCCTTCATCACCCGCGTCATATGGTCCAGCGGCGTGTCCGTGATGTCCAGTTCCTCCACCTGATATTGTGTGAAATAACCGACGTTCATCTTGGACGAACTGGCCATCGCCCCTTCCATGGGTGCGAGTTGGGCGGCGATCAGCCGGGCGAGCGTCGTCTTGCCGTTGCCGTTGCGACCTAGCAGCGCCAGCCGGTCGTCCGGATCGATGCGCAAATTCACTCGCTTCAGCACGGGCGTGTCGCCATAGCCGACCGACGCCATATCCATGGTGATCAGCGGCGGGCGCAATTCGGGCGGGCTGGGGAAGGCAAAAGCCAGGCTGGGATCCTCGATCGCGGCGGCAATCGGCTGCATCCGCGCCAGCGCCTTGGCGCGAGACTGAGCCTGCTTTGCGGTCGATGCGCGCGCCGAGTTGCGGGCGACATAGTCCTGCAGCTTTTCCCGCTCCGCCTGCTGCTTGACGCGCGCGGATTCCAGCTGGGCCAGCCGTTCGGCGCGTTGCCGTTCGAATGCGTCATAGCCGCCGGGGTAAAGGGTGATCTTTCCCCCTTCCAGGTGCAGGATATAATCGACGACATTGTTGAGCAGGTCCCGTTCGTGGCTGATCACCACCACCGTGCCACGATAGGCCTTCAGGAAATTTTCAAGCCACAGCGTCGCTTCCAGGTCGAGATGGTTGGAAGGTTCGTCAAGCAGCAGCAGGTCAGGTTCCGAAAAGAGCAACGCGGCAAGCGCGACCCGCATCTTCCAACCGCCTGAATAGCTGTCGAGGGGTCGCCCCTGCATTTCCTCGTCAAAGCCCAGGCCGACCAGAATGCGCGCCGCCCGCGCCGGGGCGGTATAAGCGTCAATGGCATTCAGCCGCTCATAGATATGGCCCAGCCGATCCGGGTCCTCGGTATGTTCCGATTCGGCCAGCAAGGTCGCGCGCTCACCATCGGCGGCAAGCACCGTGTCGAATGGTGTTGCGGTGCCGGTGGGCGCTTCCTGCGCGATATAGCCAAGCCGCGTGTCGCGGGGCATGTCGCAACTGCCCTCATCCGGGTCGAGTTGGCCGATCATCACCTTCATCAGCGTCGATTTGCCCGCGCCATTGCGGCCGATCAGCCCGACGCGGCTGCGCGGCGGCAAAGCGGCGCTCGCGCGGTCGAGAATGGTGCGGCCACCCAGGCGCACGGTGATGTCTTTCAGGTTCAACATGCGGGGCCCTTAGCAGGAGAACAGCGCAGGGTCAGCCCTTTGCTGCAAGTGCGGCATGACCACTTATGCAGAGGCGAACAACTTGGTCCCAACGACGCCCACGACCGTCAGCGCCATGAAAGCGGCCTGAACCGCCGTTACCCTGTCGCCGAACAGAATCACCCCGCCAATGATGACACCCACAGCGCCCAGGCCGGTCCACACGGCATAGGCCGTGCCAGCGGGCAGGCCCCTCATCGCCAACGCCAGCAAGCCCATGTTGAGGAAGCTGAGGCTGATCGGCACGACCGACGCCTGCCACGTCGCGATCGTGGCCGCCCATTTCAGGCTGAGCGCCCAGCAGATTTCGGATATCACAGCGACGCCAAGGATGAGCCACGCCATATCAGCGTTCCTTATACAGGCGGGCTCGGAAGAAGGATGCGCAAGCCGGAAACCCGAAAGAGGCGGCGCATCCGCAAGGGTGGTGGACAGGGTTGGGTTCGAACCAACGTAGGGGAAACCCCGGCAGATTTACAGTCTGCTGCCTTTAACCACTCGGCCACCTGTCCAGTGCCCTGACACGGTAGACAAAGATGATGTCACCGCGCTGGAGGCGCGCTCAATGGCGAAAGGACGCTTGCCTGTCAATGGTCCGATGTGAAAAGAGCGGTCCATGAAAAAAGGACATCGAACCTCCAAGCCCAAGGGCAACTTCCCCCGCTTTTACGGTCGCCATGCCGTGATCGCGGCGCTTGCCAATCCCAACCGCACCGTTCGCAAGATCTGGGGCACGCGTGAGGCGCTCAACGCGCTGGACCTGCCGCCGGTGCTGCCCATCGTCTATGCCGATGTCGCTGACCTGGGGCGCATGGTGCCATCCGACGCGCCACATCAGGGCATTGTGGCGGAAGTCGAGCCGTTGGACGATGTCTGGCTGGGCGACGCGCTGGAGGCAGGGCAGGATGACCGTCGCCCGGTTCTGGTGCTCGACCAGGTGACCGATCCTCATAATGTCGGGGCGATATTGCGTTCGGCCGCCGCCTTTGACGCGCTCTGCATCGTGACTCAGGATCGGCATGCACCGCCCGAATCGGGGGTGCTCGCGCGCGCGGCCTCTGGCGCGCTGGAAATCATGCCATGGGTGCGTGTCGTGAACCTGGCCCGCGCGCTGGATGAAATCGCGGAAGCTGGCTATTGGCGCATCGGCCTAGATGGAGAGGCAGACACGACCCTGGGCGAGGCGATCGGCGAATCGCGGGTAGCGCTGGTGCTCGGCGCAGAGGGTGAAGGGCTTCGCCATAACAGTATGAACCACTGCGATATACTGGCAAAGCTGCCGATCAGCCCACGCATGGAAAGCCTGAACGTATCCAATGCCGCGGCCATCGCACTTTATGCGACGGCCAGTCGATAGAGCCATTCCACTAGGTGATTCCCCCGGCTTCGAAAACGCACTAACAACAATAGGCTGGTTCTGGCAGCGGCGCGGGCGATTGGCGCGCGACGCCGCCGGGACCATGGAGATGGGGGTTTTCAATGGCTGTTCTTTTCCGCTCCTTGGGCGCAATGGCTGCTCTTCTGGCGCTGTCCGCCTGCCTGGTGACGCCGGGCAAGTTCGAATCGACGCTGGACATCCGGGCCGATCGCCAGTTCAGCTTCACCTACAAGGGTGAAATACTCGCGTCGGACATGAAGGGGCTGGAGTCCTCTCCTGCCACTCCGGGGGAAGAAACAGAACCCCAACCGAAAGACAGCGCCTATACAAAGGCCGCATTCACGACGGGGCAGGAGGAGCGGTTTGACGCCAGCAATGCGCATGGCGACGAAACGCAGATGCGGGGAATCGCCGCTGCCCTTTCAAAGGAAAAGGGATTTCGTTCGGTGCGCTATATGGGGCGTAACCGTTTCGAGATCGATTATGCGATCAGCGGGCGGTTAACCCACAGCTTCCTGTTCCCATTCAACAGCGATGCAAAGATCATTTTGCCATTTGTCGCCGTCGAACTGCGCGGCGACGACCGGGTGCGCGTGAAAGCGCCGGGATATTCCAGCAATTTCGACCAGAGCGCACCGCCCATGGCGCAGGGCGGGTCTGGCAACGACGCGGCCAAGGCGCTGGACGGCGTCTTTACGCTGACGACCGACGCAGAGATTGTCAGCCAGAATCAGGAAGACGGCGCGCAGACCGTGGCTCAAGGAAAGCGGATATTGTGGAAGATCACGCCACTGACCACTGAAGCGCCAACGGCGACGCTGCGCGTCAGCCGATAGGCGCTTTTGCAGGCGGTATCAGTCTTCCGGCGCGATGGTGACGCGCAGGCCATCCAGATCATCGTTCAGCGTGAGCTGACAGGACAGGCGGCTGGTTTCGTTGCGATGGTCGGAACTGTCCAGCAGATCATTTTCATCCTCACCGATTTCCGGCAGCTTGCCTGCAAATGCGGGATCGACATAGACATGGCAGGTCGCGCAGGAACAGCAGCCACCGCAGAGCGCCAACAACTCGTCAAAGCCATTGTCGCGAATGACCTCCATCACGGACAGGCCAGTGTCGCCCTCAACGGCCTGTTCTTCACCTGATCGGTTGACCACAATCAGCTTGGGCATGTACTCAAATCCCCTAAAACTTCCTCGCCGCTCATAGGCTGGGTCGCCAATAAATCAAGAGCGGGAAGGTCAGTGCGATGGTGACGACAGCAGAAAGGTTGCGTGAAAGCCTGGACGCAATCGCGGCGCTCGAACCCGGTTTTGCCGCGGCCATAGGGCGCGTGGGCTATCCCCAGCCCAGGGTGCGGGAACCAGGATATGAAACATTGCTGCGCACCATCGTCGGGCAACAGGTCAGCGTCGCCGCCGCCGCCGCCGTATGGCGCAAGCTGGAAGCGGAACTGGGCGAAGGCTGCGTGCCGGACGTCCTGCTGGAACGGGATTTCGACGCGTTGCGAAGCTGCGGCCTGTCGCGGCAGAAGCAGGGCTATGCCCGCAGCCTTGCCGAAATGGTGACCAGCGGCGCTATCGACCTTCACGCCCTGCCCGAAGATGATGAGGAAGCGATTGAGTTGCTGACACGCATCAAGGGTATTGGGCGCTGGTCAGCGGAAATCTACCTGCTATTCGCCGAAGGACGACCGGACATCTGGCCAGCCGGCGACCTGGCGGTGCAGATCGAGGTCGGTCGCATCCTGGGCTTGCCGGGCCGGCCCAGTGAACGCCAGACCCGCGAGGTCGCGGAAAGATGGCGACCCCATCGCGGCGCGGCCGCCATCCTGGCTTGGCACCATTATAATACGGAGGTTATTTGACCCATGTCCCTACCCCATGCACGTTACATCGTCCTTGAACATGAGGGCGAATGGAAGATCAATCTCGACAACCGCTATTATGGCCCCTTCGCCACTCAGCAGGCCGCTGTCGACAGTGCGACCGGGACCGCCCGCAAAGCTGGTGAGGACGGCTATCCCGCGAGCGTCCTGTTGATGCAGGGGACAAAATTCGAAACCCTGTGGACTACCGATTCCAATCCAGCACCCTAGCCCAATGGCACAACCGAAGGCGGCATTCTGGATCAAGCGGGGAACCAGAGCTGTCCTTGCGCATTTAACGCCTCCGGGGGCCTCTGGCAAAGACATGAACAAGACTGTCCTGATCATCGAAGACGAAATTTTCGTCGCACTGGAAATCGAACAGATCGTTGAAGATGCTGGGTTCAAGGTAGGCGCCATCGCTGCCGACCGGGAAGCTGCTCTGGCGGCGGCGGCGGGCTGCGACATCGCGCTCGTCGACCTGAACCTGCGTGATGGCCCGACCGGCCCTGGCATTGGCATGGAACTGGCCAGCCAGTTCGGCGTCCAGGTTATCTACATAACCGCCAATCCCGCACAGATCGGCGCTGCAGCGGAAGCGGCGCTGGGCGTCATCGCCAAACCTTTCCGCGCCGACAGCATCACCGCCACGCTGCAGCTTATCGCCGATGACAGCGCAGCGCTGGAAGCCGCAGAGATTGTCGGCTTTACGCCTTTCCGGCCGCTGCCCGGCTCATGGAATGGAACGGGATCCGCAGCCTGATCGTCAAACCTTCCGGTCGCCAGTCCCGCACCATATCACCGCCCAACTGACGTTCGACGCTAAGCTGCATCAAGCGGCTGCCAAAGCCTTCGGCACTGGCGGGTGTGACGGACGGGCCGCCTTTCTCTCGCCAGATGATATGAACGTCGCCGTCCTGGCGTTCAACGACGATATCGACGCGCCCCTCCGGGACGGACAAAGCGCCATATTTTGCCGCATTGGTGGCAAGTTCGTGGAACAATAGCGCCAGCGGGGTCGCAGACCGATCGTCGATTGCCGGATCTTCACCCGAAAAGATAATGCGGGTCCGAGCCGGATCCTGATAAGGCGCGAAAATCTGATCCAATATGCCGCGCAGCCCGCCCTCCAGCGCGGTGGCTCCACCGTCATTACCATGAGGCCGCACGAAATCATGGGCGCGGCCAAGCGCCATGATCCGGTCACGCAGATCATCGGCAACATCGCTAATCTGCGGATGAGCGCGGGCCGACAGGCCAATCAGGCCGGAAATCACCGAAAAGATATTCTTGATGCGATGGGACAATTCATGCGCAATAATCTCACGCTCTTCCAACATCAGCTTCTGTTCGTGAATTTCGGTGCAGGTGCCGATCCATCGCGTGACCCGGCCTTCCGCATCCAGGATCGGCAGGGCGCGTCCCAGCGTCCAGCGATATTCACCGCTGCGATGCCTCAATCGATATTCGACATCATAGGGCTCGCCTGTCTCAAGCGAGTGACGCCAGCATGCCCAGGCTCGTTCCCGGTCATCTACATGGAACATGCCATTCCAACGGTCGCCATCCGTCGATCCATCCGGCACGCCGGTATATTCGTACCAGCGCGCATTATAATAGTCATGATAGCCGTCCGCCAACGTGGACCAGACCATTTGCGGCATCGTATCGGCCAGGGTGCGAAACAGCCGGTCGCTTTGCGCCACCACTTCGGCGTCCTTGATCTGCCGGGCGATCACATCCTGATCCCGCCTGCGCCCTTCCAGTTCGACCATCACATGGCGGGCCAGCAGAGCAAGCCCCTGACGCTGAAGCGGGGTCAGATCCTGACGTGGCTGATCATCGATCACACACAGCGCGCCCAACGGCACGCCCTCCCTGCCCACCAAGGGCGCGCCAGCGTAAAAGCGAATGAATGGCGGCCCCGTGACCAGCGCATTATCCTGAAAGCGCGC
>CAMPHJ010000035.1 GCA_946885845.1 uncultured Sphingobium sp.
ATGGTGTCATTTCTATCCGGGACAGATAGTGTCTTTTCTAACCGGTCCGAACATTACGTGTATGTGGGTGGATTCTATTTCGAAGTGCGAAATCCTAGGATTTATAGGGGCTTGAACCCCTTTCCAGGAAGGCAAAGGATGAACGGCTATCAGCATCTGGGTTTGGACGAGCGGCGGCAGATTTATCAACTGGCTGCAACCGGGCGGTCCGTGCAGCAGATAGCAGTGGCGCTGGAGCGACATCGTTCGACCATCTATCGCGAGATCAAACGTAACCGGCACCTCGATGAAGAGCCAATTTTTCGCGGCTATTTTCCGACCGCCGCACAAACAATGGGGGACAGACGCCGGGTGCGCGGCGGCAAGATCGCCCGAAAGCCAGAGCTTGCCGCCTATATCGCCGACCGCTTGTCAGCAGCCTGGTCGCCAGAGCAGATTGCGGGATATCTTCGACGCCATCGCGGTAATCATGAAGCCGTCTGTCACGAGACCATTTACCAGTTCGTCTATGGGCCGGACGGACGAAGCCAGGGCCTGTGGCGTCATCTGCCTGTTGCGCGTCGATCTCGACGGCAACGCTATTCGCGTAAGCCCCGCGGTCTGCATATCCCCTTGGTCAACACAATTGGCGAACGCCCTCCCGAAATGGGTAATCGCAGTGGCTTTGGTCATTGGGAAGGCGACCTCATGATCTTCAGGTTGGAATATGGCAAAGCCAACCTCACCTCGCTGGTCGAGCGCCGCAGTCGCTTTACCATCCTCACCCGCAATCCCAGTCGGCATTCCGCCGGCATCATGGCGGGAATTCAGCATCACTTGCATATCCTGCCCCCTTCCCTGCGTCAGAGCATTACCTTTGACCGGGGAACCGAATTTGCCGCCTTTGCGATACTCCAGGAGAAACTCGCGATGACGAGCTATTTCTGTCAGCCATCGGCGCCCTGGCAAAAGGGCAGCGTGGAAAACAGCAACGGGCGTGTACGGCGCTTCCTACCGTCTGATACGGACTTGGCGTTGCTCTCGGATAAGGAAATCAAGGCGATTGCTGATCGCATCAACAGCACTCCTCGCAAGTGCCTGAACTATCGCACCCCGCAGGAGGTTCTGGGAGAGCAAATCACCCTTCTTAAGGCCCAATGAATTTTGCCATCCAGGGTGGGGCTCGCCCCACCCTGGATGAAATGCTACGCATCCCATGGATGTCGCGCTTCAAATCGAAACCGCCCTGAAACCCGCCCTGTTCAAACTCATTCATTTCTCAGGATCATTCATGGTTTCCAACGCCAACCCAACCCCCGCCGACATCATGCCACTCGCCAAAGTCATGGCCAGATTGCGGAACCCGGAAACAGGTTGCTCCTGGGACATCAAACAGGATTTTACCAGCATCGCACCTTACACGATCGAAGAAGCCTATGAAGTCGCTGACGCTATCGAACGCAATGATATGACCGCGCTCCAGGACGAATTGGGCGATCTGCTGCTCCAGGTCGTGTTTCACAGCCATATTGCCGAACAGGCCGGACATTTCATACTCCAGGATGTAATCGACGGCATCGTCGAAAAGATGGTTCGACGGCACCCTCACATATTTGGCAACGATACGGATCGTGAGAACGGCCATATCCGCTGGGAGGATATCAAAGCCGCCGAACGCGCTGGTAAAGATGACGACAGCAGCGCTCTGGCCGGTGTGGCCAAAGCTCTGCCCGCATTACTTCGCGCCGAAAAGATACAAAAGCGCGCCGCACGCACCAGCTTCGACTGGCCTGACATGGATGGCGTCATTGCCAAGATCGAGGAAGAGTTGCAGGAAGTCCGCGACGCCACAACTCCAGAGGAGCATCAAGACGAAATCGGGGACCTTCTCTTTGCCGTCGTGAACCTCGCGCGCCATCTGAAGGTAGATGCCGAAGTCGCCCTACGTGCGGCAACGGCGAAGTTCGAAGGTCGGTTCCGCGCAATGGAATCCATGGCTGGAGGCGATTTCCTCGATCTTACTTTGGGCGAGAAAGAAGCTTTGTGGAAACAAGCCAAGCGGCAGCATGATCGGTTGTAATTCGGCTGTCCGCGACTGTTTCAATCCCCATGATCCGCATGAGAGCGAAGCCGAAAGCCAATCAGACTTCAGTTCGACCACGCTTCATGAACCGGGTGAGAGCGGAATCAGAAAGGCGGACTTCAATCTGCATCTCCCCGTCTTCCGCAGTGCTGCCTATCACCTCGCCATGTTCGTGCAGCCATGCTATCGCCGCGCCGTCGGAAAGGGGCAAGCGTAGTTGATGGATTTGCGCGCCCGAGGTCAACTGGGCGCTAATCACCCGTTGCAGCCCATCGACCCCCTGCCCGGTTATTGCGGACAGCAGCATCACGTCGCCCCGACGCTCTGCTAGTTCGCGCACCCGCTCCGCAGCATCATCGTCCAGCAGGTCCAGCTTGTTCCATGCTTCGATGATCGGCGGCGCATCTTCCCCGTCTCCTTCCAGCGCGACTTCGCCGGCGACGCCCATCTCACTAAGTACATCCATGACATCGTCACGCTGCGCTTCGCTATCGGGGTGGGCGATGTCACGGACGTGGATGATGAGGTCGGCCGACAGAACTTCTTCCAAAGTGGCCCGGAAAGCTGCGATCAACTGGGTAGGGAGATCGGAGACGAACCCAACCGTGTCAGACAGGATCGCTTTGTCCAATCCCGGCAGCGCAATCTGCCTCATGGTGGGGTCCAAGGTCGCGAACAGTAAGTCTTCCGCCATGACGTCTGCGCCCGTCATCCGGTTGAACAGCGTGGATTTACCCGCATTGGTATAGCCGACCAGAGCGATCACGGGCCATGGAGCGCGCTGCCGCCGGGCGCGGTGGAGACTGCGGGTACGCGTAACCTGATCCAGTTCGCGGCGAATCTTGGCCATTCGGTCCCGGATCATCCGGCGGTCAGCCTCAATCTGGGTTTCACCAGGGCCGCCTAGAAAGCCGAAGCCGCCCCGCTGCCTTTCCAGGTGAGTCCAGCTACGGACAAGTCGACCCGCCTGATAATCTAGGTGAGCCAACTCAACCTGGAGTCGTCCCTCATTGGTTGCTGCCCGTTCACCGAATATTTCCAGGATCAGACCGGTTCGGTCGATTACCTTTGTGGATGTGGCTTTTTCCAGATTGCTCTGCTGGACTGGGCTGAGCGCATTGTCGATGATGACAAGCTCTGCTTCCTCAGCCTCGGCAAGTGCCGCAATCTGGTCGACCTGCCCACTGCCAAACAGAGTCGCAGGTTTTCGATCTCGTACACGGAAAGCCTGAGCCGCGCGCACATCGATACCAATGGCGAGAGCCAGGCCCTTCGCCTCCTCTAGTCGTGCTTCGCTGTCACGCCTTTCGGCACCGTGCACTTCCGCGCGCACAATGATTGCGCGCGCACCGCGCGATACTTCATCATCGGAGTCGCGATTGAAGACAGCCATGTTCGCCTAGCGCCTCAAACAGCTGCGCGCTTGGACCGCACGAACAAAGGACAAATGGCCAACAGCGTTCAATCGTCATCCTCGCCTTCACCGCTCAGGTCAAGCGCCTGCAAGGGCTGAACCGTGGAGATCGCGTGCTTGTAAACCAGTTGGACCATACCGTCGCGTTCCAACAACATGCAGAACAGATCAAAGGCCGCAATCTCACCCTGCAACATCACGCCGTTCACCAGGAACATGGTGACAGGGCTGCCCGATTTGCGCACTGCGTTCAAAAAGATTTCTTGCAGCAACTTGCCTTTGCCGTTTCCGTCGCCGATCTTTCGCAAGTCCGTCAGGTCCATGGACTGTGCGGGCATGACGGTAGAGATCGCGTGCTTGTAGACTAGTTGCGACTGACCATCGCGGCGCAGCAGCACAGAAAAATTGTCAAACCAAGTGATAATGCCCTGCAGCTTCACACCCTTCACCAGGAACATGGTGACCGGAGTCTTTGTCTTGCGCAGGTTGTTCAGGAAAATATCCTGAAGATTGTTCATCTTATCGGCCATGGTGGTTGCCATTCCTTATTGGCGGGACGTTACCCGCTCTCGCACCCCTGGGCAGGGTGTCTTGCCTGCTCCCGCCTGTCGGTAGCCTGCGGAACCTACCGCAATTGCGAAGGGGCGTCCATGCCTCTGATGTGCGATACCTGATCCCAAAGTGTCAATTATCCTTGCCATCCGTAATGCCCAACAGCTTTAGCTTGCGATGCAGAGCGGACCGCTCCATCCCGATGAATGTCGCCGTGCGCGAGATGTTTCCTGAAAAGCGCCTGATCTGGATGCGCAGATATTCTCGCTCAAAACTCTCGCGCGCCTCGCGAAGTGGGGCGCCCATGATGGCGGACTGCCCCATCCCTTCCCCGCCGCCATTGTTTGTCAATTCACTGGGCAGCATATCGAGTTCGATCCGGCCAATTCGTTCGCCAGGTGCGAGGATCATTGTGCGTTCGATAACGTTGCGAAGCTGGCGGACATTGCCGGGCCATTCATTCGCCTGAAGCGCGGCCATGGCGTCGCTGGCGATTTCTGGTGCGGGGACGCGGCGGTCAGCGGCAAACCGGGCCAAATAATGTTCAACAAGCGGTGGAATATCGTCCCTTCGTTCAGACAGAGACGGAATGACAAGCGGCACGACATTGAGACGATAGAACAAATCCTCACGGAACCGCCGTTCCTCTATCTCTATTGCCAGGTCGCGGGCGGAGGAGGAAATGACACGAACATCGACCTTGACCAGCCGTTGCCCGCCGACCCGTGTGAAGCTTTGATCCGTCAGGACGCGCAGAATCTTGCCCTGCGTAGTAAGCGGCATGTCTGCTATTTCATCCAGATAGAGCGTGCCGCCATGCGACTGTTCCAAATAGCCCGGCCGTACCAACCCGCTGGGGTCCTCGACGCCGAACAATTCCTCCTCAACCCGGTCAGGGTCCATCCGTGCTGCCGCTACGACGATGAAAGGAGCGTCCGCCCGCCCACTCCAACTGTGAAGCATGCGCGCTGCTACTTCCTTTCCGACACCTGCAGAGCCTGAGATGAGAACGCGGCTCCCGGTGCCCGCAACCTTCTTGATCGTCGCGCGCACGGCATTAATCGCGGCCGAAGTGCCGGTCAGTTCGTCGTCCTGGCCAAATCGGGCGCGCAATACCTGATTTTCGCGTCGTAGCCTCTCGGTTTCCGTCGCGCGTGACACAAGATGAAGCAGTCGGTCCGCCTCGAACGGCTTTTCGATGAAATCAGCCGCCCCTTTTCGGATCGCCGCGACGGCCGTGTCGATATTACCATGTCCGGAGATCATCAGAATGGGTATGGTGGCATCGCGCCGTTTAATTTCCTCCAGCAATTCCAAGCCGTCTAGCTTCGACCCCTGAAGCCACACATCCAGCAGCACCAAAGAAGGACGCCGTGCGTCCAGCGCCTCGATCGCACTGTCGCTGTTTGCGGCAGTGCGAGTGGTGAAACCCTCATCCTCCAAAACACCCGCGACCAGATCGCGAATGTCTTCCTCGTCATCGACTACCAGAATATCAAGCGCCATTGGCCGTCACTTTTCCTTTGGGCATGGTCAAGGCCTGCCCTTCTTCCAATTTTTCAAGCGCCCCGATGGGGAAACGAAGAGCGACCAAGGTTCCGCCGCCGTTTGCATCATCCAGACGGATCTCGCCCATATGTTCCTCAACGATCTTCTTGACGATCGCCAGCCCTAGACCCGTACCTTTTGTGCGCGTGGTCATATAAGGTTCCAGCACCCTCTCGCGTTCCGGTGGCAGTCCGATGCCGTCGTCGCGTACCTCAATCAGCAAATGGGCATCCTGTCGGCTCATCCACATGCTGACATGCCCTCGCGGTTCGCCCGTCGCCGGATCGGGCTTGGGTTCAATAGCTTCCACCGCATTCTTGACGATGTTGGTCAGCGCCTGTCCCAATTGGCGCCGATCGCACACCAGTTCGACATCCGGTATGTCCGTGCTGAATTCAAAATTGATGCTGGGATGCGCTACCTCATGCAGAAAAAGTGCATGGCGCGCAATGTCGCCCACCGCTTCGCGCCGAAAAACAGGCTTTGGCATACGCGCAAAAGAAGAAAATTCGTCCACGATGCGCCGCAGGTCGCCAACCTGCCGTACGATCGTTCCGGTCAGGCGGGTGAAGGTACTCTTGTCGCTGGTCACTTCGTCAGCATAGCGGCGCTGGAGACGTTCGGCGGCGAGTTGGATCGGCGTCAGCGGGTTCTTGATCTCATGCGCGATCCGGCGCGCAACGTCGGACCATGCGGCACGCCGTTGATCCGAAAGCTGCTGCGTGATGTCGTCGAAGGTCAGGATGTGCCGCGACGCATCTTGAGAAAATTTGACGGCCAAGGTCCGCGTTTCGCCATAGACCCTTGTCTGAACGACGCCGGCATCTTCTCCCGACGTGATAAGCGCGCCCAATTCGGGCGAAACTTCATTCAGCGGACGGCCCACCGGATCATCCCCCTCCCGCACCAGAATCGCGGCTGCCGAACTGTTGAGTAGCAGGATGACGCCGTCATGATCGACCGACAACACACCGGCCGATACGCCAGACAGGATCGCCTCAATGAAGGCCCGACGTTCGTCCAATTGGCTGTTTGCGGCCACCAGAGCGCCCGTCTGCGCCTCCAGCCGCTGCGTCATCCGATTGAAAGCCGATGCCAGCGTGCCAATCTCATCGCGCGATTGCGGACTGGTAACGCGCGCTGATAGGTCGCCCGCCGTGATCCGTCGTGCAGCTGTCACCAATTCGTTGACAGGCCGAACCATCCAGTCGGCAACGGCCAGCGCGATATAGACCGCTATGCCGACGAGCAACAACGACCCGACAAAGAGCGCCACGTTGAATCGCAGTTGCAACGCACGGGATTGAGCAGCGAATATGTCATAGTCCGCCAACACTTTCTGAGCTCGCTCAACATTACTGAACGCCGTGGACCCTGAATCCCGCGTGGCATACAGATAAATTTTCGCGCCTGGATAAAGCAGCGTTACCGCCTCAATCTGGGTGGGCTTGGTCGCGACAACGACGTTCTCTCCCGATGCCAGCCGCCGGACGACATCATCCGACAGCATTTCGGACGCGGGGCGACTTTCCGGGTCTACCGTAGCAGCCGTGCGTGCAACGCCATCATCACCAACTTCGATGATGGCGGACCGGTTGAGCTTTCGGGTCACAACCTGATAAATGAATCCCTCGGCGAAACGCGGACTCGAAACCTTCGATTGGGACAAATAGTCGCGCAGGTCGCTCGCCATGGTGACGGTTTCGTCACCCACCTCGCGGAGATTCTGCTCATAATAACCGTGCGCTAAGTCGCTGGCATTCTGCAACATGCCCCGCGCGCTGTCAGAAAACCAGAATTGCACACCATATTGGAACAGCAGCGAAGCAAAGATCACGACCAGCAGCATCGGGACGCTAGCAACCAGTGAAAAGATCGCCACCAACCGCACATGCAACTGTCCATCGCTGCCAATCGCTGACTGCGCCGCGCGCCGACGGGCGACGCGCCGCCCGAGCAGAACCAGCAGAGCGATGGCCGGAACCAGATTGCAGACTAGCAGTAGCGCCACGATCGGCGGCGTGAGCAGCGTGTAGGACTGCCCCTGCCCGGACAGCAGAAAATAGGTGAGTCCAGCGGTTCCCACGAACAGCAGCAGCGTTGCTGTTTCGACCAAAGGAGCCAATCGACGGCGCAGGAATGGTGGAACAAGCTTCTTCCACGTCCGACCCCGTCTGGGGAGAGTCACTGCGCCTTCCATAGTGGCATTGTTACAACAACGCCGTGCTCGATCAAACACAGTAATCGACCCGACATATCCTCTTGCCGGACAGCCCGATCGCTTTGTCCCACGGTCGTCAATCCACCACGCGCAACTGGAGCGGATCCAGACCATAATCGGTAAGCTTCTTGCGGAGCGTGTTGCGATTGATTCCCAGCAGGCCGGCGGCACGAATCTGATTGCCATCGACGCTTGCCAGCGTTTCCTGCAACAAGATCGGTTCAATCAGGGCGAGCAGGTCGTCGTGCAGCGTTCGATTAAGCTGGCCAAAACCAATCCCCAATTGACGCTTCACCCATTCGCGCACCGCACGGCTCAACTGGTCGGTCGGCGCGGTATAATCCGCAGGCACCATATCCATCGGCAAGCTATTACGCAGCACATCCGCAGCAATCACGTTTTCCCGGCTCAGCACCGCCAACCGCTGCATCATATTCTGCAGCTCACGGACGTTGCCCGGCCAGTGGTAAGCCATGAGCAACTGGGCGGCGTCATCGGACAGTGCTTTGCGGGGCAACCCTTCCAGCGCCGCGCGTTCAAGGAAGTGCCGCGCCAGCATGACGACATCTTCCCGTCGCTCCCGCAGCGCCGGAAGGGATATTGGCACGACATTCAGTCGGTAATAGAGGTCCTGCCTAAAGCGGCCTTCCTCAATCAGTTTGGGCAGATCCTTGTTCGTCGCAGCGATGATGCGGACATTGACACGGACCGGCTTTGATCCGCCCACTGTTGTCACTTCGCCCGATTGAAGCACCCGCAGCAGCCGCGTCTGCGCCTCCATCGGCATGTCGCCTATTTCGTCCAGAAATAGCGTCCCACCTTGCGCCTGCTCGAATTTCCCGGCCGCGCGCGCCTGCGCTCCGGTAAATGCACCTTTTTCATAACCGAACAGTTCAGCTTCAATCAACTCGCGCGGGATGGCTGCCATATTGATCGCGATGAAAGGCTTGGTCCTACGCTGGCCCAAACTATGAATGGCTTCGGCAACCAGTTCCTTGCCCGTACCGGACTCTCCCAGCACCAATATGCTCAAGTCGTTCGACAGGACCCGCGCGATAGTGCGATAAACCTCTTGCATCGCAGGCGATCGCCCCACCAGCGGCAGCCCGTCGTGGGGCAATCCCATGTCCGTTTCGCCACTGTCCTGCGCCTTCCCAGTGCCCAGCGCATCTCCGACCGCCCGAGCCAGTTCATTGAGGTCGAACGGCTTTGGCAGATACTCAAATGCTCCCTTCTCCGTTGCCCGGATCGCGGTATTCAATGTGTTTTGCGCCGACAGCACGATCACGCTGAGATCAGGCCTTCGTTCCAATATCTCGGCGACCCCATCAAGCCCGTCACCATCGGGCAACATTACGTCAGTAATCAGCACGTCAGGAGTGAAGCTTTCCAGCAGCGCCCCCCTCTCCTTGATCGAAGAGGCGGTCTTGACCTCGTGCCCCTGCCGCCGAAGCGCCTCTCCGACTACAACGCAAATGGCTGGATCATCGTCCACCACCAAAACCGCGCCCGTCGCGCTCATCATCCCATCCCCATTGGCAGCAGGATGCGGAAGGTCGATTCCCCCGCAGCCCGATCGCGCGAATATTGAACAAAACCGTTCATATCGCGCACCAGCTTGTCGACCAGCGCCAGCCCTAGCCCCTGGCCATCTCGCTTGCCAGTGATGAACGGATTGAACAGGTGATCGAGGATATGGTCCGGCACGCCTGGGCCGTTATCCACGATCAGTATTTCAATTGGCAGGACAGCACTGCCCTTCCCTTCCTCCAACACAACCGACACGCCGTGACGGAAGGCTGTTTCTACCCGGATCCATCCGCCATCGACATCCTCCAACGCTTCGGTTGCGTTCTTGATCAGGTTGATCATGACTTGCACCAACGCATCGTCATTGATCACCGCAAACGGTAGAGAAGGATCATAACGCCTTATTATACGTACATCTTTTGCAAATCCAGCCGCCGCGATGTTGGCCGCGCGATCAATCAACGGATAGATATTCCCCGATCGACACTCCAGTGTCCGGTCAGTGGTAAAATCCTGCATCCGGTCGATCAGCGCAGCGATGCGGTCAACCTCGTTACAGATTAACTGAGTCAGCGTCGTATCATAGCCTTCATTCCCCGACTCCAACAATTGCGCCGCCCCGCGGATACCCGACAGTGGATTTTTGATCTCATGCGCCAGGATAGCCGCAGCTCCTATGGCCGAACGAGCACCGCCGGTTGTGCTCCTATGGCCGATTTTGCGAGCATGGCTCTGTGCATGGATGGAAACGATCCGCCATCCGTCATGGTCGATGATCGGCGCGATCATGAGGTCCACTTCCATCTCGGCGGTGCGCCCTGCATGAACTTTGATATCGTAAGCCGCGATGGGCTTGTTGCTATGCCAGATATCAAAGCGCCCCCCCGCCTCCGCCATCCTGATCGTGCGGGTGATGTCACTTCCAACAATGGCCGACCTAGCCATGTTCAGCAGCGTTTCGGACCAGACATTAGCATCGGATATGATGTTGTCCGGTGCGATAACCAGCGTCGCCACTGGGAGGGCAGTCATCAGATCCGCCAGGGATGGCCCCTCCGGCTGCGCATGAAGCGGCGGGATCGTGGGCACCGCCGCCGTCATGCTGCCTCGCGTGTGTCGGCCGTTCCTTCTTGCGCAATAAACGGCTCGTAGAACCGGGCCAGCATTTCCAGAACGACATCGCCATCCGGCTCCTGATTGACGGCATTGCGAAACTCGGCTGATCCGGCAAGTCCCTTGGTATACCAGCCGATATGCTTGCGGGCCATATTAACCCCAGTCGGCCTGTCGTAATGGTCCAGCATTGCACGATAATGTTCTGTGATCACAGAATATTGTTCGGCGATGGAAGGATCGGCACGCCTTTGGCCGGTGCGGAGCCAGTGCATCACCTGCCCGATTAGCCATGGACGTCCATAAGCGCCGCGACCGATCATGACGCCATCGGCTCCGCTTTGGTTCAGCGCCGCGTCAGCATCTTCAATGGAGCAGATGTCGCCATTGACGATGACGGGCAGCCTGACCGCTTGCTTGACGTTGCGAACAAACGCCCAGTCAGCGCTACCCTTGTACATCTGGCAGCGGGTTCGACCATGCACGGTGATCATCTTCGCGCCTAGATCTTCAGCGATTCGCGCAAGTTCGGGCGCATTAAGACTGGCATGATCCCAACCCATTCGCATTTTGACGGTGACAGGAACGTCCACCGCTTTTACGGTCGCTTCAATCAGCGCAGCGGCCAAAGGAAGGTCGCGCATCAATGCGCTGCCCGCGTCGCCATTCACGACCTTTTTCACGGGGCAGCCCATGTTGATGTCGATAATTGCCGCGCCCCTGTCAGCATTAAGCTTTGCGGCCTCGGCCATTTCAGTGGGAGAACATCCGGCAAGCTGCATCGAAACCGGCTCTTCCACCGGATGCCATGCCGCCTTCTGCAGCGACTGCCGGGTCTCGCGGATCATGGCAGCGGTCGCAATCATCTCCGTCACGTTGAGCCCGGAACCGTAACGGCGCACCAAAGTGCGAAACGGCATGTCGGTGACCCCCGTCATAGGGGCCAGGATCACCGGCATGTCGATAGTCGACGGGCCGACCGAAATAGGAGAAAGTCTGCGCATCACCATGCCTGTCTAAAAAACAGGCAGCCTTAACCGAAATGCATGTCCGCGGCAAGCAAAGCGAGCTCTGGTGATCCGCCAGCCCCTCCGCTAAATGCCCCGTCATGATTAAGAGCAGGTATGGCGTCGTGGCGTTGCTGGTGGCGGCGGGTCAGGGAAGTCGCGCCGGTGGTGATCTGCCTAAACAGTTTCGCGAAGTCGCGGGCAAGCCGGTGCTGGCTTACGCCTTCGATGCGCTGGCGGCACATAACGCAATTGAAGCGATTGTGTTGGTGGTCAGCAGGGGGCAAGAATCTGTCGCTGGGGGCCTGTTGCCCAACCGCGCGGTCGCGGCCTTTGTCGAGGGCGCCGACACTCGCAGAGAGTCGGTTCGTGCGGGACTCGAAGCCATCGCTGCGATGGGAGGAGCCAGTCGCGTCCTCATCCACGACGCGGCCCGCCCGTTCCTGCCGGGCGACGTCATCGATCGCCTCCTGTCCGCACTTGATCAGGCCGAAGGCGCGATCCCCGCGCTACCCGTCGCGGATACTCTGGTTAAAGGCCGCGACTGCCACGCCGGTGAAGTCATCGATCGATCCGCCCTGTTCCGTGTGCAGACGCCGCAAGCCTTCCACTTCGATTCCATTCTTGCTGCTCACCGGGTTTGGGGTGCCAGTCAAGAGGCGACGGACGACGCCCAGATGTTGCAAGAAATGGGCCATGACGTCATCCTTGTCGACGGTGATGAAAGGCTGGAGAAATTGACATATCCACAGGATTTCGTCAGGGCAGAGGCACGGCTTTCCGCCCAGCACACGGTGCGCGTCGGAATGGGCTATGACGTGCACCGCCTCGCCGCCGGGGAAGATCTATGGCTGGGCGGAGTGCGCATTGAACATGACCACGGCCTCGCCGGGCACAGCGACGCGGACGTCGCCATCCATGCAATAGTCGATGCGCTGCTGGGCGCGTTGGCCGAAGGGGACATCGGCAGCCATTTTCCGCCTTCTGACCCGCAGTGGCGGGGTGCGGCGTCTTCCCGATTTTTGAAATATTCCGCCGAACGGGTCGCGGATCGGGGGGGGCGAATAGAACATGTCGACCTGACCATTATATGCGAGGCACCCAAGATCGGACCGCATAGAGATAATATCCGCGCGCGCCTCGCTGAGATACTGCAAGTTTCCCTGGACCGGGTCAGCGTCAAGGCCACCACCACAGAGCGCTTAGGCTTCGCCGGGCGTCGGGAAGGCATAGCGGCACAGGCGGTTGCCACCTTGGCCCTACCCGCGCTATCCTGACCCATCATGCCTGATAGCATCCTTCCTTCGCCGCTGGTCGAACTGGCCGAGCGCGTCATCATTGCCAACCGTCGTGCGGGCCGCACCGTTGCTGTCGCGGAAAGCTGTACAGGCGGCCTGGTATCGGCAGCACTGACCGAAATTGTTGGTTCGTCCGAAGTATTTGAGGCCGGCTTCGTCACCTATTCCAATGAGATGAAGAACGAGCTTTTAAAGGTTTCGCATGATGTGCTTGAAACGTTCGGAGCGGTTTCCATCGCAACCGCGTGGGCGATGGCCCAAGGTGCACTGATCAAAAGCCATGCCAGCGTAGCGGTCGCCATCACCGGAATCGCGGGGCCCGGTGGCGGTTCGGAGCAGAAGCCCGTTGGAACCGTGGTATTCGCTCGCGCAGAAAGGGGTGCTAGCCCCGACACCGTTGTCGCGGACATGCGTCACTTTGAAGATAGCGGTCGCGGCGGCGTACGGCTTCAGGCTGCGCTTTGCGCGCTTGAACTTCTGCTGCCCGATTCGGTGTAAAGTTCCGCCGCGCGAAGCTCGAACGCGCCGATCATCTTACGCAAGGCCTTGTCGAACATCTGGCCTGCCAGCATTTCGAACAGGCGGTTCTTGAATTCGAACTCTACCTCAAAATCTACGAGCGTTCCGCCGTTTCCGTCATCGCGAAATCGCCACTCATTGTGCAGGTGCTTTAACGGTCCGTCCAGATAATCTACGCGGACGAAATCCGGGCGGTGTTTGTGGACGCGGGATGAAAAGCTTTCCTTGATGCCTTTGAACCCTACGATCATGTCCGCAATCATTTCGGAATCATTGTCGGACCGGACCCGAATCGCGCTGATCCATGGCAGAAATTCGGGGTAGGCGGCGACGTCGGAAACCAAATTGAACATCTGGTCAGGCGTGTAGGGCAGTGGCCGCGTTTCGTGATGCTTCGGCATGAAGATCAGGGAGCCACTTTTGCCAATTGCGCGGCACGCGATGCCCGCATTTCAGCGAAATCCTTGTCGGCATGATAGCTGGACCGCGTCAGCGGACTCGACGCCACCTGCAAAAACCCCTTGGCCCGTGCGATCGCAGCATAGGCGTTGAATGCCGCCGGAGTGACAAATTCCATCACCTTGGCATGTTTGGGCGTAGGCTGAAGATATTGCCCCATGGTCAGAAAATCGATGTCCGCGGATCGCATATCATCCATAACCTGATGCACTTCCAACCGCTCTTCCCCCAAGCCCAGCATGACACCGGACTTAGTGAAAATTGACGGATCCAGTTTTTTCACTGACTCCAGTAGCCGCAGCGAGGCGTAATATCGCGCCCCAGGGCGGATCGTTGGATAGAGCCGGGGGACCGTCTCCAGATTATGATTATAAACATCCGGCCGAGCCGCAACGATCATTTCTATCGCGCGCTCATGCTTGTTGCGGAAATCCGGCGTCAGAATTTCAATCGTCGTGCCAGGCGTCGTCCGACGCAGCGCCTCGATCACCTTCACAAACTGCGACGCACCACCGTCGGGCAGGTCATCTCGGTCGACCGATGTGATGACGATATGTTCCAGTCCCATTTCCGCGCAGGCATCCGCCAGATTCTGAGGCTCGCTGGCATCGACCTTGCGCGGCATCCCGGTTTTGACGTTACAGAATGCACAGGCCCTTGTGCAAACATCACCCAAGATCATGACGGTGGCATGCTTCTTGGTCCAGCACTCCCCAATGTTGGGGCAGGCCGCTTCTTCGCATACCGTGGCAAGCCCCTTTTCACGCATCAACTTGCGCGTTTCATGATAGCCAGGGCTGGTCGGAGCCTTGACGCGGATCCAGTCCGGTTTGCGGACTCGCTCGGGCTTCAGGCCGGCTTGAGCGGGTCCGGCGGCGATCGGGGCGACATCGTTCATGCGCCCCAGATAGCGCTGCAAGCACGCTCTTGCCAGCCCCCACTTTGTCCGGCAGAGACTTAGCCATGACCGATTTTGCAGACATGCTTCAGGGCTATCGCCGTTTTCGCAATACGGGATGGACGCAGCAGCGTGGACGATGGGATGAGCTAAGCGAGGGGCAGAGCCCGCGCGTCATGGTGATTGCCTGTTCCGATAGCCGCGTCGATCCCGCCCAGATTTTCGATACCTCGCCTGGTGAGATATTTGTGGTCCGCAACGTGGCCGCGTTGGTTCCTCCGTTTGAAACCAATCCGGGTCATCACGGTGTGTCGGCGGCGCTCGAATTTGCCGTTCAAGTGCTCAATGTCGGCGAAATCGTGGTCATGGGCCACGGCAAGTGCGGCGGCTGCAAAGCCGCGCTGAGCCAGGAGTTGAGGGACGCGCCTCCGGGTGAAGGCGGATTCATCCATAATTGGATCGACATGCTGGACGAAGCCCGTGAAAATGTCATCAGCCGCTTTGGCGATGATCTTGGGCGGGATGCCCATCGGGCTATGGAGCAGGAAGGCGTGAAGGTCAGCCTGGCCAATTTACGGACCTTCCCCTGCGTGCGGTCGAAGGAACGTAACGGTGCGTTGAAGTTGGTCGGCGCTTTCTTCGCCATTTCCGACGGTCAGTTGCATCTGCTGGATCAACAAAGCGGCGAATTCCACCCGGCGACGCTGGAATCAGCCTGATGTCGTCGGCGATCCCCAGCGGTAATGTTGCCTTGCTGATCGACGCCGACAATGCTTCCGCCGACCATTTTGATCCCGTCCTGACAGTTCTGGCCGAGTTGGGCACGGTCAACATCCGTCGCGCCTATGGTAACTGGAGCAAGCCCTCCCTTAAAGGATGGGCGCGTCAGGCTATAACCCAGGCAATCGAAACGCAGCAGCAGTTCGACCTGACCAAAGGCAAGAACGCAACTGACATGAAGATGACGATCGACGCCATGGACCTGATGGCGGGCGGACGCGTCACGGGCTTTGGCCTTATGTCCAGCGACAGTGATTTTACGCCGCTCGTCACCCGCATTCGGCAGCAGGGGATCGCTGTCTATGGTTTTGGGTCGGACAAGACGCCTGAAGGATTTCGGCGAGCATGTACCCGATTCATCGACGTTGCCGCGCTGGCACGTTCCTTATCCATCCCTGCCGTGGACATTCTTCCCGGCGCTGCAGAAACATTGGCGGCGGTCGATCAGAGCAAGTCGGGCGTCAAGAAGGTAGATGAGGAGGTAGTGAGGCTTCTCATCGAAGCCTATGATACTGCCAAGCGTGACGAGAATGGCTTTGCGGCCCTGGGTCCAGTGGGCCAGCGCGTGGGCAACCGGTCCAGCTTTGACGTCCGTAACTATGGATTCAAGCGACTTTCCGATCTGGTTCAGGCGATTCCCAATTTTATCGTGGAGACTCGTGAGAATGGGCAGGCTTGGATCAAGCGGGTGCACTGATGACGCTGATCGCCCGGCATCTTGTGATCATGGGGCGGGTGCAGGGGGTGTTTTACCGTAACTGGGCTGTGCAGACGGCGCGCGGGTTAGGGCTTGCTGGATGGGTTCGTAATCGAATTGATGGCAGCGTTGAGGTTTGGGTCGAAGGATCGGTGGTTGCTGTGGGTGAATTTGTTCGGTTGGCGCATGATGGGCCGGGTGGTGCGGAGGTACTGCGGATTGAGGTTGGGGAGGGAAACCCTGAAGGAATGAGCGAATTTGTGAGGGTTTCTACTAAGTAAGATTTGGTTGCTATTGCGAGGCAGTAGCTTTCCTGACCCGCACAAAAAAAGGCCGATCCCAAAGGACCGGCCGGAAAGTTTTAGGAGAGGATGCCTGAAAGGCACCCCCTATGTGCGGTGCAGCATGGCATTTCGCAAGTGCGAACGAAGAGGCCGCTCTTGCAAGATATGCAATCGCTGGCTGCCCCGCCCCCGATCAGCGGGTCAGCTTTTTATAGGCAAGGCGCGTCGGGCGGTCGGCGGCGTCGCCCAGGCGGCGGCGCTTGTCTTCTTCATACATGCCGAAATTGCCTTCGAACCATTCGACGTGGCTGTCGCCTTCGAACGCCAGAATGTGGGTCGCCAGGCGATCGAGGAAGAATCGGTCATGGCTGATGACCACGGCGCAGCCCGCGAAATTTTCAATCGCTTCTTCCAGCGCCGCCAGCGTTTCCACGTCAAGATCGTTGGTCGGTTCGTCGAGCAGGAGAACGTTGCCGCCCTTTTTCAGCATCTTGGCGATGTGGACGCGATTGCGTTCACCGCCTGACAGCTTGCCGACATTTTTTTGCTGGTCCTGCCCCTTGAAGTTGAAGGCGCCGACATAGGCACGGGTCGACATGTCGTGGCCGTTGACCTTCACATAATCGAGGCCGTCGGACACTTCTTCCCAGACGTTTTTCGACGGGTCGAGATGATCGCGGCTCTGGTCAACATAGCCCAGGCGCACGGTCGAACCGATATCGACTTCACCCGAATCGGGCTGTTCCTGACCGGTGATGATCTTGAACAGGGTCGATTTACCCGCGCCGTTCGGCCCGATGACGCCGACGATGCCGCCCGGCGGCAACAGGAAGGACAGGTCCTCAAACAGCAGCTTGTCGCCATAGGCTTTAGAGATGTTCTTGAATTCGATCACCTTGCCGCCCAGACGTTCCGGCACCTGAATGACGATCTGCGCCTTGCCGGGGGAGCGGTTTTCCTGACCGGACACCAGTTCCTCAAACTTCTTGATACGCGCCTTGGACTTGGTCTGGCGGCCTTTGACGCCGGCACGAATCCATTCCAGTTCGTCGTTGATCGCCTTTTGACGGCCAGTGGCTTCCCGGTCTTCCTGCTCCATCCGCTTGGATTTCTTTTCCAGATAGGTGGAGTAGTTGCCTTCGTAGGGAAAATATTTCCCGCGATCGAGTTCGAGGATCCAGCCGACCACATTGTCGAGGAAATAGCGGTCATGGGTGATCATCAGCACCGCGCCCGCATATTCCTTCAGATGGTTTTCCAGCCATTCGACGCTTTCGGCATCCAGATGGTTGGTCGGTTCGTCGAGCAGCAGGATGTCCGGTTTCTGGATCAGCAGCCGGGTAAGCGCGATGCGGCGCTTTTCACCGCCCGACAGGCTGTCCACCGGCCAGTCCGAAGGCGGGCAACGCAGTGCTTCCATCGCGATTTCAAGCTGGTTGTCGAGCGTCCAGCCATCGACGGCGTCGATCTGTTCCTGCAGGGTGCCCATTTCCTCCATCAGCGCGTCAAAATCGACGTCTTCCGGCGGATCGGCCATGATCATGCTGATTTCGTTAAAGCGATCCAGCTTGTCCGCGGTTTCCCGCGCGCCGTCCTTGACGTTTTCCAGCACCGTCTTGGTCGGATCAAGCTGCGGTTCCTGCGCCAGATAGCCGACGCTGACATTTTCGCCCGGCCATGCTTCGCCGGTAAAATCCTTGTCAATCCCGGCCATGATCTTGATCAGCGTGGATTTACCCGCGCCGTTGGGACCGACGATGCCGATCTTGGCCCCGCGATAAAATTGCAGGTTGATGCCACTGAGCACCGGCTTTTGAGCGCCGGGAAAGCTCTTGGTCATGTTCTTCATGACGAAAGCGTATTGGGACGAGGCGGACATGGCTGAAGCAGCTCCGAAGGATAAGACAGGGAATTCGGGCCGGAGTTAGCGAAGGCGGGACGCATTGGCAAATGGGCGGTGCCGGGGGCACCCATCATCCCTGCAGAAAATCCGACCGTTGCCGCCAGTTGCGCTTTTGCCGGGGTGCGCAGTCGCCCTGCCCCAACGCGCCGATCCCATGCGCCGGACCCATTCAAGGTGATTCGCGCGCCCTGCCCATCCCTGCAAAAAAGTCACGTGTCGCAGCGGCGATGGCCCGGCGTGAGGACGCTGGATTCTCTAGCCAATAAGTGGACTTTTATAGTAGACAACATCCGGTCGCGTGATTCCATCGGTTCACCGACACAGAAAAGCATTGATTTGTGCAACGCACACGTTAATGCGGGTCGCTCGCGTAGGTGACGTCACTAGACGTACCGACGCGGCAATATGCTATGGGAGCCGTACACAATGAAGAAGATCGCTGTTGTTTTCGCTTCGGCCGGCCTGATGGCCCTCGCCGCTTGCGGTGAGAAGCCTGCAAACGAAACCGCGAACGCTTCGAACGCTGTTGTCGAAAACGTCGTCGAGAACGCTGCTAACGCGGCCGACAACGCTGCCAACGCAGCCGACAACGCTGCTGACAACGCCGCGAACGCTGCTGCGAACGCTGCCGAATAATCTTCGCGTCAGCGAGATTTTCGAAGGGCGGGCCGGAAACGGTCCGCCCTTTTTCGTTGGGGCGGGTTTTGCGGGGAAAGATCGCTGGGCGCTGCGTCGCTTTGAGGGGTTGTCGGTTCGCCAAAGCAAAAAGTTGCCCGCCCGTGACTTTTGCTAGCGGTGTTTGATTGACGGCAGCCCAACTTCACCGCTAAGGCGCCCACGTCGGGGAGTAGCGCAGTCTGGTAGCGCGCCTGCTTTGGGAGCAGGATGTCGCAGGTTCGAATCCTGTCTCCCCGACCAT
>CAMPHJ010000036.1 GCA_946885845.1 uncultured Sphingobium sp.
ATCGCGAGATGAAGCTGCGCCGTCACTACGAGAAGCCGTCGGAAAAGCGCGCCCGTGAAAAGGCTGCAGCCGTTCGCCGCGCTCGCAAGATGGACCGCAAGCGCGCCGAGCGCGACGGCGTCCGTTAAGAAGTCTTTCCGGGCACAACGCCCGGATGGCTTTTCCTGCTGATTACCCGCACCAACTGCGAGGCGTTCGCTCATGTCCACGACGGCTGTTCCCCTTCGTCCCATCGCCAAGGGGTCGCTGACGCGGCTCTGGATCGGTGTCGCGGCCGTAGCGGTCGCCGCCGGCGGACTTGCATGGGCGGGGCAACGCGGGCTTGAGCCTTCGCCTTCCAGCTATCTTGCGCACAACGCCCACAGCGATGGTGTCGTCACCACCGAATCGGGCCTTCAGTTCAAGGTGATTGAGGAAGGTGAGGGGCCAAGCCCGACCACGACGGATGTCGCGCTGGTCGGCTACAAGGGCACGTTGCTGGACGGCACGGTCTTCGATGAAAACCCCCAGACCGCCATGCCGGTCGATGGCGTCGTGCCGGGCTTTTCCGAAGGCCTGCAAAAGATGAAGAAGGGCGGCAAATATCGCCTCTGGATCCCGCCGCAGCTTGGTTATGGCGAGCAGGCGGCAGGTCCCATCCCGGCGAACTCTGTCCTGGTGTTCGATGTCCAGCTGCACGATTTCAAGTCGAAGGCGGAAATCATGCAGATGCAGCAGATGATGCAGCAGGGCGCTACTCCGCCGCCCATGCCCGGCAACTGACCGCCGCAGCATTGCAGATGAAAGGGCCCGTTTCCGGGCCCTTTTTATTGTGGCAGCGGCATGTCGGCGGGAATGGCATCCCGCTCCAACGACTTGGACCGTTCTTCCAGATAGACTTTGATCATCGCCAGGATCGGGTCGGCCAGGAACAGGCCCAATATGCCGAACAATGTGCCGAACAGGATCTGCATTGCCAGCACCAGGGCCGGGGCAAGGTCGGTAGCGCGCTTCGCCACCATCGGCACGATCAGATATCCGTCGATCAGCTGCACGACCGCATAGACGAAAAAGGCGTAGAGGCCGACATCCGTGCCCGCGGAAAAGCCGACGATGATGATCAGCACGCCCGATATGATCGCACCGATATTGGGCAGGAACGCAAAAAGTCCGGTCAATATGCCTAGCAGCCCGGCCATGGGAACGCCGCCCGCCCACAGCAGCAGCCACGTCCCTACGCCTTCCACCGTCATGCCGATCAGCCGCCCGAACATGAGCCGACGCAGCGTCCAGCCCATCTTGTCCGCCACAGAGTAAAAGCGGGCGCGCTTGTTCATCGGCAACATCCAGGCGACGCCGCGTTCATAGAGCTTGGGTTCGATCGCGATAAAGATTGCCAGCACCAGCATCATGACGGCGCTGGTCAGCGCACCGAACATCGTGCCGACCGCCGCCGTGACCCGGCCCAGTGAACTCAACGCCTGGCTGGCGAATCCCTTCAGGTCGTTGGCGGTGGCCGTTACCCCAAGCTGCTGTAGCCATCCGCCGACGCGATTGACCTGCGCCTCTATGATCTGGCGCATGGCCTGCGCCTGCGCGGTCAGGCTCGCGCCGGTCAGGTAGAATGTGTAGACGAGGAAAGCGACCGCTGCGATCAGGACGATGGCCAGCCGCCATCCCCGCTTGATCGGCAGGACGCGGCCCAGCAGTCGTGCTCCACCGTCCATCATGGTCGCAAGCACCAGCGCGCCCATGATCAGCATGATCGGCTGGGCCAGCAATGCCACCAGCGCCACCGCGACCACCAGGGCGATCCATGTGCCCGCGCGGATGAATTCATGTTGGACGAGCGGACTGCGCAGTTCGCTGGGACCGGGTTGTTCCAGATGGATCTCTTGTTTACCGCTCAACCCGCGCTCCCTGGGTAAATTTATTTCGCGGCTGTAACGCTCCGTGGGCGCAGGCTGTTCCCGGCGCGATCGCTGCGCAGCGCATGCAGCCAGGTCTGCGGATTCCAGCTTGAATCGCCGTCCAGCGAGAAGGTGATGAATTCCGCACGTCCGCCGATGGCTTCCCACGGCACCGGACCGCCCAGCCCATTTTCTTCCAGCGGTGCGCGGCTGTCGGCGCTATTGTCCCGATTATCGCCCATCAGGAAGACATGGTTGGACGGAATGCGAACCGGACCATACCAGTCGAGCGAGCTCGGCCCCATGTCGACGGTGACATAGGTGCGGCCATTGGGCAGCGTTTCCTGCCGCACGGGCAGCTGGCAATAGCCTTTGCCGTCGCGTCCTTCGACCGCGGCGCCCGGAAACTGTATGGGCGGGCAGGGGGCATTGCCGTCGATCGGAATACGGATCGGCTTCAACGGCTTCTGTGGCACGGGTACGCCGTTCAGGATCACCTGGCCACCGCGCACCTCCAATATGTCGCCCGGCAGGCCGATCACCCGCTTGATATAATCCTCGCGCCGGTGCCGGGGCGATACGATGACAATGTCACCCCGTTCGGGCAGGCGTCCAAAAATCCGCCCCTTGATAAAGGGCAGCGGATGGAAACTGGGCGATACATAGGACCAGCCATAGGGAAATTTGCTCACCACCAGCCGGTCGCCCTTCAGCAGCACGGGCATCATGGATTCGCTGGGAATATAAAATGGCTTGGCGACGAAGCTGTGAAACGCCAGCACCGCCAGGATCAGCAACGCGATGCTCTTGACCTCCTGCCACCAATTGATGGTCGGTTTCTCCGCTTTGGGCGGGGCGACGGCCTGTTCTTCGGCGGGCGAGGAATCCTTTTCACTCATGTCTGCTGCCGTCATGGATGGCTTCTCGGATGTGGGGGGCATCATTATCGCGGCAATGCTTCAATGATGACGAAGGCTTGCGCCCAAGGATGATCGTCGGTCAGCGTCAGATGGATCATGGGGTCGTGGCCTGCGGGGATCATGGCGTGAAGCCGCGCCAGTGCGCCGCCGGTCAGTTCCAGCGTCGGCGCGCCGCCCGGACGGTTGACGACGCCGATATCCTTCATGAACACGCCGCTGTTGAAGCCGGTGCCCACCGCTTTCGAAAAGGCTTCCTTGGCGGCGAAGCGCTTGGCCAGCGTTCCCGCCTTGGTGAAGGGACGCTGCTCTGCCTTGGCCCGCTCAATATCGGTGAACACGCGGCGTTCGAACCGTTCGCCATAACGGTCCAGCGAATTTTGGATCCGCTCTATGTTGCAAAGGTCGGATCCCAGGCCGATGATCAACGCGCCAGGTCCATCTGGCGACGCATTTCCGTGATAGTTTCGGCCAGGCCGCCAAAGATCGCTTCGCCGATCAGGAAATGACCGATATTCAGTTCCGCGACCTGCGGTATCGCCGCAATCGGACCGACATTGTCATAGGTCAGGCCATGACCGGCGTGCGGTTCTATCCCGTTTTTCGCGGCAAGGGCGGCGGCATCGCTGATCCTGCGCAGTTCCTCTGCACGCGCCGCGCCTGACAGGTGGGCGTAACGCCCGGTATGGAATTCCACCACGGGGGCGCCCAGGCGGATGGCAGCATCGACCTGCGCCGCGTCCGGTTCGATGAACAGGCTCACACGGATTCCCGCTTCGCCCAGTGCCGCGACGATGGGCTGGAGCGCCTCCATCTGCCCGGCAGCGTCCAACCCTCCCTCGGTCGTGCGTTCTTCCCGCTTTTCCGGGACAATGCATGCGGCGTGGGGCCGATGCCTTAGCGCGATCCGCAGCATTTCTTCGGTCGCCGCCATCTCCAGGTTCAACGGGACCGTCAGGGCAGCCATCAGCGCGACGATGTCTTCGTCGCGAATGTGCCTGCGATCTTCGCGCAGATGGGCGGTAATGCCGTCGGCGCCCGCATCGACCGCCATCAGGGCCGCCTTGACCGGGTCAGGGTGCATGCCGCCGCGCGCATTGCGGATGGTCGCGACATGGTCGATGTTGACCCCAAGACGCAGGGGAGCGGCGGGCTGCGGCATCGGATTTACTGCTTCCGGCTTCCAGGCTTGATAGCGGGGATCGCTGCCAGTTCAGGCGGCACTTCATCTTCCTCATATACCGGGAAGTTGATGCTGACGAGCGGGTAGAAAGGAACGCCCAGATCGACTTCGCCGGCGGACCGGTCGACCAGCGCTGCCTCCGCCACGACGATCCCGCCTTCCTTGGTCACGGCATCAATGGCCTGACGCGAAGACAGTCCGGTGGTGACGACATCCTCGACCATCAACACCTTTTGCCCCGGCGTGATGCTGAAGCCGCGGCGCAGTTCGAACGTGCCTTCGGGACGTTCCAGGAACACGGCATCCTTGTCCAGGGCGCGCCCGACTTCATGCCCGATGATCAGGCCGCCCATCGCCGGGGAAACGACGAGGTCGATTTCCTGCCGCAACTCGCGGGACAGTTGCTGCACCATCGCGCGGGCCAGCTTGCCCGCCCGTTCGGCGTTCATCAATACGCGTGCGCATTGCAGATAATTGGCGCTGCGACGGCCTGAGGACAGGATGAAATGTCCTTCCAGCAGCGCCCCGGCCGCCCTGAACTCCGCTAAAACTTCCTCGTCGGTCATTTAAATCCTGGATCCATTCGCGCGTACCGCCACCTTTGAAACAGGCGATCGGCACATCCCTAATCACCCATGGGACAGGCCCATGAGCGCGCCCCTGCGCGCGAGGTGCGAGATAGGCGGACGAGGGGGGCGTTGCAACAGCGAAGAAAATCTGTGCGTCCCCGCTTGAGGCAGGAAAAAACCATGCCTATAAGCCGCGGCAGACCGACCGGGCGAGGGATACGTGTATGCGCGCGTCCTCGTTGCAGCGGCTCAAAGGGGTTACGGGGTAAGAAGACGCTTATGAAAATGGTGAAATCGCTCGTTCTCGCCGGGTTGCTGGCCTTTGCGCCGGCTGCGGTGCTGAACAGTCAGGCGTTCGCGCAGGACAATGCAGCCGTTGCGGCTGCGCCTGCGGACAACGCCGCCGCACCGGCCGAATCGAGCGTGAATGCGACGGCTCCGGCAGCCGACGCCGCGCCGACGGCCACTGTTGCCGCGCCGCCCCGGATGAAGCCGACCCCTGGCGTCGGCATGCCCAGCCCCGGCGAAATCTCGCTGCAGGAACAGTTCAGCCCGACCGGCCACACTGCCCGCTGGTTGCATGACGTGCTGCTGCTGCCGCTGATCACGATCATCTCGGTCCTGGTCCTGGTCCTGATGCTCTATGTCATGTGGCGTTTCCGCCGCAGCGCCAATCCGACCCCGTCGAAAACCTCGCACAACACGTTGATCGAAGTGATCTGGACCGTGGTGCCGGTCGTGATCCTGCTGGTGATCGCGGTGCCGTCGATCGGCCTTCTGGCTGACCAGTACAAGCCCGCGCCCAAGGATGCGGTCACCGTCAAGGTCACGGGCTATCAGTGGTATTGGGGCTATGAATATCCTGACAATGGCATTCCGGAATATGTTTCCAACATGCTCCCTAAGGAAAAAGCCGAGGCGAATGGCGAGCCCTATCTTCTCGCCCCCGACAACCGCATGATCCTGCCTGCGGGCCGTCCGATCAAGCTGATCATCACCGGCGCGGACGTGATTCACGCCTTCGCAATCCCCTCGCTCTGGGTGAAGATGGACGCGGTGCCGGGCCGTCTCAATGAAAAGACGTTCACCATTGAAAAGCCGGGCGTCTACTATGGGCAATGCTCTGAACTTTGCGGCGCGCGCCATGCTTTCATGCCGATCGCGATCGAGGCGCTGCCTCCCGCTCAGTTCGACCAGTGGGTTCTCTCGCAGGGCGGCAAGCTGCGCGACGCTGACGCGGCGGTCACCGCCGCTGCCGCAGCGCCTGCCGCCGCCCCCGCCGAAAAGCTTTGATGTAAGGGCATAGACGCCATGACAACCATTACCGCAGATCATCACGGCGATCATGCTCATGATCATCATGACGCCGATCACAAGCCTGCCTTCTTCCAACGCTGGTTCATGTCCACGAACCACAAGGATATCGGCACTCTCTACCTGATCTTCGCGATCATCGCCGGTATCATCGGCGGCGCGATTTCGGGCCTGATGCGCGCTGAACTGGCACAGCCGGGAATCCAGTATCTCCAGACCTGGGCACAGTTCAGCGACGGCCCTTCGGCCACGCTGGACCAGGCGTACCACCTCTGGAACGTCCTGATCACCGCCCACGGTCTTATCATGGTTTTCTTCATGGTTATGCCCGCGATGATCGGTGGCTTCGGCAACTGGTTCGTGCCCATCATGATCGGTGCTCCCGACATGGCCTTCCCGCGCATGAATAATATCAGCTTCTGGCTGCTCATCCCTGCCTTTGCGCTGCTGCTCGGCTCGACCTTTGTTCCTGGCGGCACCGGCAATGGCGCAGGCACCGGGTGGACTGTTTACGCGCCACTGTCGACCAGTGGTTCCGCGGGACCGGCCGTCGACATGGCGATCCTGTCGCTGCACATCGCGGGCGCCAGCTCGATCCTGGGCGCGATCAACTTCATCACGACCATTCTCAACATGCGCGCGCCGGGCATGACCCTGCACAAGATGCCGCTGTTCGTCTGGTCAGTGCTGGTCACCGCATTCCTGCTGCTGCTCGCCCTTCCGGTTCTGGCCGCGGCGATTACCATGCTGTTGACCGATCGCAATTTCGGTACGACTTTTTATGATGCCGCTGGCGGCGGTGATCCGGAACTGTATCAGCATCTCTTCTGGTTCTTCGGCCACCCCGAAGTGTATATCATGATTTTGCCGGGCTTCGGCATTATCAGTCAGATCGTATCGACTTTCAGCCGCAAGCCTGTGTTCGGCTATCTGGGCATGGCATACGCCATGGTCGCTATTGGTGTCGTCGGCTTCGTCGTCTGGGCGCACCACATGTTCACCACGGGCATGTCGGTGAATGTGAAGATGTATTTCACCGCAGCAACGATGGTCATCGCGGTTCCGACGGGAATCAAGATTTTCTCGTGGATCGCAACCATCTGGGGTGGCTCGATCAGCTTCAAGACCCCGATGGTCTGGGCGCTTGGCTTCATCTTCCTCTTCACGGTAGGCGGCGTGACCGGCGTTGTTCTGGCGAACGGTGGCGTCGATGACGTGCTGCACGACACTTACTATGTCGTGGCACATTTCCATTATGTGCTTTCGCTGGGTGCCGTGTTCGGCCTGTTCGCAGGCTTCTATTACTGGTTCCCGAAAATGTCGGGCCGCATGTATAACGAGTTTCTCGGCCAGTTGCATTTCTGGGTGTTCTTTATCGGCGTGAACCTGCTGTTCTTCCCGATGCACTTCCTGGGCCTGTCAGGTATGCCGCGCCGTTATCCCGACTATCCAGAAGCCTTTGCCTACTGGAACAAGGTCGCTAGCCACGGTTACGAGATCATGGCTGCAGGCATGCTGATCTTCTTCGTCAATTTGATCTGGTCGCTTGCGGCTGGCCGCAAGGCAGAAGGTAACCCCTGGGGTGAAGGAGCGACGACACTGGAATGGACCCTGTCCAGCCCGCCGCCGTTCCATCAGTTCGAAACACTGCCGGTCGTCGACTGACCGGAAGGGCAGAGCCTTCTTGAGGAAGGCATGGGAGGCGCTGATCGCCTACCCTAATGAGCAGACCCGGCGCATGATATCGCGCCGGGCTGCCGCATGAGGAGCATATGGCAAGTTCGCCGTTCTTGGACAGGAGCACCGCTCCGGCAATTCCCGCACATTGGCGGGACTTCGTCGCATTGACGAAGCCACGAGTGATGACTCTCGTAGTTTTCACCGGCCTGTCCGGTCTGTTGGCGGCTCCTGGGCGTCTACATCCCATTTTGGCCTTTACGGCGATCCTGTGCATCGCGATTGGCGCAGGTGCTGCTGCCGCGCTCAATCAGTGGTATGAAGCAGATATCGACGCGAAGATGAAGCGGACGGCGGGCAGGCCGCTTCCTGCCGGGCGCATGGATCGGCAGTCCGCGCTGCATTTTGGGGTTGGCCTTTCCTTTTTTTCGGTGCTGCTGATGGGCGTCGCGACCAATTGGCTGGCCGCTGCGGTTTTGGCGGTGTCGATTCTTTTTTACGTTTTTGTCTACACGATCTGGCTGAAGCCGCGTACGACACAGAATATTGTTATTGGTGGTGCGGCGGGGGCATTTCCGCCTGTTATTGGCTGGGCTGCCGTTACGGGCGACATTACGGCGCTGCCTATCGCGTTGTTTATGCTGATTTTTTTCTGGACTCCGCCGCATTTCTGGGCGCTCGCGCTGTTCGTGAAGACGGATTATGCGGCGGCGAACATTCCGATGCTGCCGGTTGTGTCCGGGGAGGTCGCGACGCGGCGGCAGATATGGTTCTACACCGCCATCATGGCGGCGGCGGCCATGGCGCCGGTGCTGCTGAAACTCACGGGCCTGATCTATGGCGTGACGGCGCTGGCGGGCACGGCGCTGTTTGTCCTGTTCGCGTTCCAGGTGCTGCGCCATCGCGAAACCGATCCCAGCCGGATGAAGCCCGAACGGCGGCTGTTCAAATATTCGATCATCTATCTTTTCGTCCTGTTCGGCGCAGTCGTCGCTGATCGCTGGTTGCTGTCATGACGCCTGAGGAAGACGAACAGGTGCGCAGCCGCCAGAAATCCCGCGCGATCCTGACCGGCGTGCTGCTGGGGGCGTTGGTCATATTGTTCTACGCGATCACCATCGCCAAGATCGGCGGGGCGCAGTGATGGCCGCGAGCCTGCCACCTTCTCCATTCGATCGGGACCGCCGCAATCGGCGCACGCTGGTCACGATGGCGGCGGTCGGCGTGGCCATGTTGGGACTGGGCTTTGCGTCGGTGCCGCTGTACCGCATATTCTGCCAGCAGACCGGTTTTGGCGGCACGACCCAACGGGCATCGGGTGACATCAACGTCCGCGCGGCGGTTGGCCATAATATGTCGATTCGTTTCGATTCCAATGTCCAGCCCGGCATGCCCTGGCAGTTTTACCCGGAGCATCGGACCGACACCGTCACCGTGGGCGCGCGCGACATGGCGATATTCATCGCGAAGAACATGTCGGACAAGCCAGTGACCGGCACGGCCAGTTTCAATGTGACGCCGACGCAGGCGGGCGCGCATTTCACCAAGATCCAGTGTTTCTGCTTTACCCAGCAGACGTTGAAGCCGGGTGAAGAGGTGAGGATGCCCGTCCTCTATTATGTCGATCCGAAGATTCTGGCGGACCCGAACAATCGGGACACGCAGGAAATTACGCTGAGCTACACCTTCTATCCTGTTGAGCAGGACAAGAAGCCAAGCTAAGGCAACCACGATAACGCGAACTGCGAACAGGGAAGAGCACGTCATGGCAGGCGCCAAGAACCACGATTATCACATTCTTCCGCCCAGCATCTGGCCGTTTTTCGGGTCGATGTCGGCGCTGGTAATGGCCCTTGGCGCGATCATGTGGATGCACCCCGATGCCATGCCTGCGGGCGGTGGCTGGGTGTTCTTCATCGGCCTGGCAGGCGTGCTGTTCACCATGTACAGCTGGTGGGCGAATGTGATCGACGAAGCGCATGCGGGCGACCATACTCCGGTGGTCCAGCTGCACCTGCGCTATGGCATGATCCTGTTCATCGCTTCGGAAGTGATGTTCTTCGCGGGCTGGTTCTGGGCCTTTTTCGACTTCTCGCTTTTCCCCAGCCAGCTGGCGCCGATCGAAGGCATGTTCCCGTCCAAGGGCGTCGAGGTCATGAACGCGTTCGAGCTGCCGCTGCTCAACACGCTGATCCTGCTATGTTCGGGCACGACCATCACCTGGGCGCACCATGCGCTGATCCATGGCGACCGCGACGGGTTGAAGAAGGGGCTGTGGCTGACCGTCATCCTGGGCCTGCTCTTCTCATCGATCCAGGCCTATGAATATGCGCACGCGCCGTTCCCGTTCGGCGGCAGCCCCTATAGCTCGGCCTTCTACATGGCGACCGGCTTCCACGGCTTCCACGTTCTGGTTGGGACCATCTTCCTGATCGTCAACCTGATCCGCGTCTATCAGGGCCACTTCACCCCGCGCCAGCATTTCGGGTTCGAAGCTGCGGCCTGGTACTGGCACTTCGTCGACGTGGTCTGGCTGTTCCTGTTCGTCGCCATCTATGTATGGGGCGGCTGGGGCGCGCCTATTCACGGCGGCTGATCCCGACGGCAATAAAGTGAACGAACGGCCGGGTCATACCGGCCGTTTTCTTTTAGGGCGGCCCCGGCTATGGCTGCGCCATGACATCGTCAGAACCGGTAGCACATCCATCCCTTCCACTGATCATGGCGGCATCGCGCGGACGCTGTCCCCGTTGCGGAGCGACGACGCTGTTCGCCGGGCTGATCGGATTTTCGTCCCATTGTCGCCAATGCGACCTGGACTATGGCCAGTTCAATGTGGGCGATGGACCAGCGGCATTCCTGACCCTGATCGTGGGCGCGGTAATGGTAGCGTTGGCGCTTTATGTGGAGCTGACGTTTCACCCGCCGCTCTGGGTTCATATGCTGCTGTGGACGCCGATCACGGTGGCGGCGGTTGTCGGAAGCCTGCGGATCGCGAAGGGCGCGCTCCTGACGCTGGAATATCGCAACAAGGCTCGCGAAGGGCAGCTGGTGAAGGATATGCGGTCATGACCCGGATGCGCTTACCTGTCATCCCGACCCTGATCGTGGCGGCAGCCATTGCGGTCATGATTGCCCTGGGCGTGTGGCAATTGCAGCGACGCGGCGAAAAGGAAGCGATGCTGGCCCTGGCGGCGGCAAACCCGACCAAGCCATCCATCAGCTATCCAGCCATGGCGCCGGTCCACCCCGATCTGCTGTTTCGCCGGTCTTCTGTGCACTGTATTCGCGTGACCGGATGGCGCACGGAAGCAGGTCGCGCCGCTGACGGGTCGACTGGCTACCGTTATCTGGCCGAGTGCGCGACCGGCGCCGAAGGCCCTGGAGCACTGGTGGCGATCGGCGTCGGGCAAAAGCCGGACCTGAAGCCGGATTGGACCGGAGGCCAGGTACGCGGCTGGATTTCGCAGGAGCCTGATCATCGGTCGCTTCTGTCCCGAACGGGTGGAAGTGCGTCGCCCCTGCGGCCAATGCTGATCGCGCAGCAGCCGCCCGCAGGCCTGAAGGCGGTGGCCCCACCCAGCGCGGCTGATGTTCCCAACAACCATCTGGCCTATGCGGTGCAATGGTTCTTCTTCGCTGCGGTGGCTGTGGTCATCTACCTGCTGGCGCTGCGCAAGCGCGTCCCGCCGTCCCGTCCGTCGTAAACGCTTGCCCCATGGCCGCTGCCTCGCTACCGCGCTTTCCCATCATGCAATATGTGAGCACCAGGGGAAGCGCGCCTGCGCGGGGTTTCGAAGATGTGACGCTGGCAGGGCTGGCGCCCGACGGCGGGCTGTACGTCCCTGAAAGCTGGCCGAGCTTTTCAGCGGACGATATTCGCGCGCTTGCGGGGCTGTCCTATGTCGAAACCGCCGTGCGCGTCATGGCTCCCTTTGTCGCCGGATCGCTGAGCGAAGAGGAACTGCGCGAACTGTGCACCGCCGCTTACGGACGGTTCAGCCATCAGGCGGTGACGCCTCTGGTCCAGCTCGACCACCGCAACTGGCTGCTGGAACTGTTCCACGGCCCGACGCTGGCGTTCAAGGATGTCGCCCTGCAACTGCTGGGCCAGTTGTTCGAACGATTCCTGTCTCGTCGCGACGATCACCTGACGATTGTCGGCGCGACCTCTGGCGACACGGGGTCCGCCGCGATTGACGCGGTCGCCGGTCGCGAGAAGATCGACATCTTCATGTTGCATCCTGAAGGCAGGGTATCCGACGTTCAGCGTAGGCAGATGACGACCGTGCGCGCGCCCAATGTCTATAATATCGCCATCGAAGGCAGTTTCGACGATGCGCAGGCGCTGGTGAAGGCGATGTTCAACGACGCCGCCTTTTCCAAACGGTTCAACCTGTCCGCCGTGAACAGCATCAACTGGGCGCGGTTGATGGCGCAGGTCGTCTATTATTTCTACGCCGCTGTCCGCCTGGGCGCGCCGGAGCGGCCCGTGGCCTTTTCCGTGCCGACCGGCAATTTCGGCGACGTGTTCGCTGGCTATGTCGCGGCGCGCATGGGTCTGCCGGTTGCAAAGCTGATGGTTGCGACCAACGTCAACGACATATTGCATCGCGCGCTGGCAGAGGGCGACTATAGCCAGGGCCAGGTTGTGCAGACCGCGACGCCCAGCATGGATATCCAGATCAGTTCCAATTTCGAACGCCTGCTGTTCGTCGCGGGCGGGCGCGACGGCCGGGCGCTGGCGGAACAGATGAAGGGGTTTGAAACCAGCCGCGCGATGCGCCTGACCAACGCCCAGCGCGCTGGCGCGGGCGAGCTGTTCGCATCGGCGCGTGTCGATGGCGATGGCATGAACATGGCCATACGCTGGGCATTTGACGCTGCGGGGCAGGTGATCGACCCGCATACCGCCATCGGCCTGGCCGCCGCGCGCACGATGGAGCTGGACCCAAGCATTCCCGTGGTCACGCTGGCGACGGCGCACCCCGCCAAGTTCCGCGATGCGGTCGAGCGGGCGATGGGCATCCGTCCGCCGTTGCCGCCGCGCATGGGCGACCTGTTTTCGCGCGAGGAGGCTTGTGCCAAGCTGCCCGCGACCTTTGAGGCCGTGACCGCCTATGTCGCGGAGCGCGCCACGCCGCGCGCATGAATCTGCAGACACTCATTGGCGAGCCTTGGCCCGATTATGGGCTGATCGATTCGGGGCATGGCCGCAAGCTGGAACGCTACGGCCGCTTTCGCTTCATCCGGCCTGAGCCGCAGGCGATGTGGGCTCCGGCGGAGGCCAACTGGCGCGCCGATGGCGAGTTCGTTCCGGGGTCGGACGAGGATGGCGGCGGCCGCTGGGTCCATAGTCAGCCGGTGCCGCAGCATGGTTGGCCGCTCCGTTGGAATGAGGTGACCTTCCAGGCGAGTTGCACGCCCTTTCGCCATCTGGGCTTCTTTCCCGACATGGCGCCGGTGTGGAATTGGATGCGTGAACAGGTCGCGGACAAACCCGATCCGCAGGTCATGAACCTGTTTGGCTATACTGGCGTCGGTACGCTGGCGATGGCGGCGGCGGGCGCGCAGATGGTGCATGTCGATGCGTCGAAGAAATCGGTGGCGCAGGCCCGCGATAATGCGGTTGCATCCGGGTTGGATGACCGGCCCGTTCGCTGGATTATCGACGATGCGGCGAAGTTTGTTAGCCGTGAAGTGCGGCGCGGGCGGCGCTATGACGGCATACTGTTGGACCCGCCCAAATATGGGCGTGGCCCCGATGGGGAGGTTTGGCGGCTGGAAGAGGATTTGCCGGGCCTGATCGCCAATTGCCGCCAGCTTTTGGACGCCGACAGCCGCTTTCTGTTCCTGACGGTCTATGCCGTGCGCATGTCGGCGATCGCGATCGGTGAGCTGGTCAGGCAGGCCTTTGCCGATCTGCCCGGCACGGTCGAGGCGGGCGAACTGGTCGTGCGGGAAGAGGCGCGGGGATTGTTGCTGCCCACGGCGATCTGGGCGCGCTGGGCGCGTTAGGCTTCGGTCTTTTCGTAGTCAGGCGCTTTTCGGATCGCCGCTCCACTGCGGGTCAGTTCGCGTTTCAGCTGTTCCGGGGGCGGGGCGACGAGGAAGCCGAAGCTGACACATCCCAGCCGGGTTCCGACCGCATGATGCAGGCGATGGGCCTGCACGATCCGCTTCATATAGTTGGAACGCGGTACATAGCGGTGCGCCATTCGGCGGTGGACGATGATGTCGTGGAAGCCGAGGTAGATGAGGCCATAGGCCGCGATCCCCGCGCCACAGGCCGTCGCCCAGTCCCCCCAGTCCCATTGCACTCCGCCCAGCAGCAGCAGGATGGACGGCATGGCGAAGATCACGAAATAAAGGTCGTTCGCTTCCCACATGCCGTTGCGCGGCCGATGATGGCTGGCATGCAGGAACCAGCCGGGGCCATGCATCACCCAGCGGTGCATGACATAGGCGAAGCCCTCCATCGCAGCGATGGTGGCGAGGAAGATGAGGAGCAGCACGGGCGACATGCGCTACATATAGAGCAGCAAGGCGGATCGGGCGACCCGTAAAGCACCGGAGGAAGACGGTGCGGCGATGGATTGATCAGACCCGCTCATCCGGCCTTGCCGCGCCATCGGCATGGTGCAGGACGCGCTGCGGATAGGGGATGGTGATGCCATTGTCCCTGAACAGCAGCCACAGCCGGTTCAGGACGTCGGACTTGACGTTGCCGACGCCGCTTTCAGGATCGCTGATCCACACCAAAATGTCATGTTCGACGCGGTTTTCGCCAAAGGCGGTCAGCCAGACATTGGGCTTGGGATTGCGCAGCACGCGCGGGCTTTCCTGCGCGGCGCGGAGCATGAGCTGCTGGGCAAGCTGAAGATCGCTGTCGTAACCGACGCCCACGGGAATCCGCACGCGGACATTGCGGTCGGAATAGGACCAGTTTTCAACCTCCTGCGTCATCAGATTTTCGTTCGGGATCAGATGTTCCTTGCCGTCGCGCGTGATCACCGACACAGCGCGCACGCCGATCTTGTTCACCCAGCCAAAGCTTTCGCCGACGACGATGATGTCCCCCGGCTTGATGGAACGGTCCATCAGCAGGATGATGCCCGCGATCAGGTTGCCGAACGTCTTTTGCAGGCCAAAGCCGACCGCAAGCCCCAGCGCGCCCGAAAAGACGGTGAAGGCGGTGAGGTCGATGCCCAGAAGGTCGATGCCCACGAAAAAGGCGACGACGATCGCGCCGATCGCGCCCAGCTTTTGCGCCAGCAGCTTTTGCGTGGGGTCCAGTCCGCTGGTATGGGCGATGCTGCGCGCCACCAGCCGGTTGGTCAGGCGCACCGCCGCGAACAGGGCGACGCAGATCGCCGCCATGCTGAATATGCCGAGCAGGGTGATGCGGCGCTTGCCAAGGTCGATGCCGATTTCGTCCAGCATGTCCGCGACCGGGGCAAAGCCGCCGCTGCTGCCCGACAGGACCATGACGAACAGCAGCAGGACCAGCGGGATGACGGCCAGTTGAGGAATGGCGAGGCTGCGCAATATGTGCCAGGCCAGCAGCGCCATGGTCAGCGCCAGCGCCGCGCCCAGGATCAGATGGGCCAGCCCGTCCGCTGGCCATAGCGCCACGCAGGTTGCCAGCAGGCCGCCAGCCAGGGCATGGCGCAATATCGGGCGAAGATGCCCGTCCAGCGCTTCGCCCAGCGGCGTGACGCGGCGGCGGAGACGGGCGGCGGTGATGTGAGCCAAGCCATCGGCGGCCAGATAGACCAGCGTCGCCAGCGCCACCGCCACCAAAGGATTCACGATTGCCGGATCACCGGGCAGCAGCGCCAGCAGGTCGGGCAGCCCCGCCATCATCCGCGCACCGCGCGAAAGCGGGCGAGGCCCTGATCCAGGTCGGCGATGAGGTCCGCTGGATCCTCCAGCCCGATGTTGAGGCGCACGACGGGGCCTTCCGCTTGCCATCGGGTGGCGGTGCGATGGCGCGCCGGATCGACCGGCAGTGCCAGGCTTTCAAAGCCGCCCCAGCTGTAGCCGATGCCGAAATGGGCGAGGCCATCGATCAGCGCGGCACGCGCCTGTTCGTCGCCACCTTTGAGAACGAAGCTGAACAGACCGCTGGAGCCGGAGAAATCCCGCCGCCAGATATCATGACCGGGGCAGGACGGCAGGGCGGGGTGGAGGACGCGTGCGACGTCGGGCTGGTCCGCCAGCCAGTTGGCGACCGTCAGCGCGCTGTCCTGATGCTGGCGGAGGCGCACGCCCAAGGTCCGCAGGCCGCGCGAAGCCAGCCATGCGTCATCCGGGCTGGTCATCTGTCCGAACAGATAGGCCGACCGGCGAATGGCGGGAAACAGGGCGGGGGTTGCGGTGACGGACCCCATCATCACATCGCTGTGGCCGACAATATATTTGGTGCAGGCCAGAATGGAGATATCGACGCCATGGGAAAGCGCCGGGAAAAAGAGCGGCGTCGCCCATGTGTTGTCGAGCAGGGTGACGATGCCCCTTTCCCTGGCGAGGGTCGTGATGGCGGGAATGTCCTGCACTTCGAAAGTGAGGCTGCCGGGGCTTTCGAGAAAGATGGCGCGGGTCGATCCGGTGATGAGGTCGGCGATGCGCGCGCCGATCGTCGGATCATAATAGACGGTTTCTATGCCCAGCGGGCGCAGCATCTGTTCGCAGAAATTGCGCGTGGGGTCATAGGCGCTGTCGGCCACCAGCAACTGGTCGCCCGGTTTCAGCACGGCCATCAGGGCGCAAGCGATTGCCGCCACGCCGGAGGGGAAAAGCATGGTGCCTTCCGCGCCCGGCTCCATCTCCGTCAGGGCATCGGCCAGGCTCCAGGCCGTCGGCGTGCCCTTTCGCCCGTAAAATAGCCGCTCGTGCGTGCTGGCCCCCGCTGCGCTGCGCAGATGGGCGACATCGTCATAGAGGATGGTCGACGCGCGCCAGACCGGCGGGTTGACGATAGCGCCGGGCTGACCGGGCATGCCGGTCCATTCGGCCTTGCGACCGGCCTGCACCAGCTTCGTCAGCGGTCGCCGTCCATCCTTGCCGCCATCCCCGCCGCTCATGCCGGTCCCACCGCCTTGGGCGTGGCGGGGTCGAGACCCCATTCGGACCAGCTGCCGTCATAAAGGGTGACGTCGGTCTTCCCCAGCATCTCCAGTCCCGCGAGCAGGATGGCAGCCGTCACCCCGCTGCCGCAGCTGGTGATAAGGGGACGGTCGAAATCGACGCCCGCATCGATGAAAAGACGGCGCAGTTCATCGCCAGTCTTCATACGGTTGTCGGATGTGAAGAGGGTGGACGAGGGGATGTTGCGCGCGCCGGGGATATGGCCAGACGCCATGCCCGGACGCGGTTCCTTGTCCTCCCCGGAAAAGCGGGCCGCGCTGCGCGCGTCGACGATCTGCGCCGGTCCGCCCTGCAGGTTGGCGAGCAGGTCTTCCTTGGTCCGCACCTGCCCTTCGGCCCGGCGGGCGACGGCGTTTCCGCGTGGGACGACGGGCCAGCCGCTTTCGACCGGCCTTCCTTCTGCCAGCCATTTGGACAGGCCGCCGTCCAGAATCGAAGCGGACGCGCCTACGCCATAAAGGCGCATCATCCACCAGCCGCGCGCCGCGCTATGTGTCGGGCTGTTGTCATAGACGACGATGCGGCTGTTGCTGTCGATGCCGAGCGCACGGCAGCGTTCGGTCATGAAATCGTCGCTGGGCAGCATGCCGGGTCGGGGGTCGTCCGCATCGCACAGGCTTGGCAGATCCAGAAAACGGGCTTCGGGAATATGCGCTTGTTCGAATTCGGCGCGCGGGTCGCGCGCATCGCCCGGCAGGAACAGGCTGGCGTCGATGATGCGCAGGTCGCTTTCGCCAAGCTCTGCCGCCAACCAGCTGGTGGAAACCAATATATCCATGCCGCCCCTCTGTGAGTGCCGTTCTGATCTTTCTAAAGCATCGTGCGTCAAAGTGGGAACCGGTTTTGCGCTTAAAACGATGCGACAACAAAAAACTGGAGCGCGCAACCTGCGTCCGGTTAAACGCAGCGCGCTCCAAGGAGCGGGCGCGGTCGGTGGGAAGGGGCTTCTCCCGCCCGCCTTGTTCAGTTGGTGAGCGTGAGCGCGGTCGCCCGGCTTCCCGGCGTAGGGAATTGGCGTGGGCCAAGGTCTGCCCTGAAAGGCGCCAGCCGGTCGGCAGGCGGGGATTTTTCCTGCCCGATGATGAATGCTCGTCCCGTCCGGCCGGAACCCGGAGCGCCCTGCTCCCCGGTCCAGCGATATTGCACGTCGAACGCCGCCAGAGGGATCAGCAAGGCGCGGCCTTCCATCCGTACGGGGGATATCTGGTCCGGCAGCAGCCGCAGTTCCCCTTTCAGGCTGTGGCTTTCGCCCGCCATGACGGAAACGACGGAGTGGGTCGGCAGGCCGGTCGCGCCGGCGAAAAACTGCTGAAGCGCCGCCTGTTGTCCGCTGTCGGCGTTGGCGATGAGGGTGCGGATCAGAATGTCCTCCGCCGGGCCGTCACCGCGATTGTGCAGGGTCAACACATAATCGATGGTCGCCCCCATCAGCGAGAGGCGGGCGCTGCGCACCTCCATGGTCAGGTCGATCCACGGACGCGGACCGGTGGGCGGGGCGGGGGTTGGCCGTTGTGGTGGCGTCTTTGGGGCAGGTGCGGGCTGGGGTTTGGCTACCGCTGGCGCGATTGTCGCTTCTTCCGCTTCGGCACTCGGCGCGTCTATATCGTCGGACCCTTTCCGGCGGAGAAGACGGGCTGCGCCGATTGCCGCGATCAGCAGGGCGAGCGCTGCTGCGACCCAGGTCCATGGAAAGCTGCCGGTCGGCTGCTGGGAGG
>CAMPHJ010000037.1 GCA_946885845.1 uncultured Sphingobium sp.
CGGGCAGCAAAGGCGATCAGCAGCCCTTCGGCGCGGGCCGCATTGCTGGACGCGGCCTGCGCTTCGACGGTGATGCGGTTGAGCCGCTGTTCCAACTGCACCACCCGCCCATCGAGCATCTGCGCTGCGTCATTCGGCAGCGCGCGCGGGGCAATGCCGGGAGCCGCGGTCCCGCGAAGATAGGGGTCTGGTGCAGAAGCGATCGGCTGCGCGCCGCCCCAGCGCCTTTGCAGGTGGGGCATGGCCAGCAAAGTGATGACGACACCGATTATGAAGGCCAGCAGCAGCGCCAGCATCAGCCACCGGGCGCGCGGGCGCGTAGGCGGCGGATTTGCCCGGGCGTTCGCCGCCCCGCCTTCATCGCTCATCGACAGAGTTTCTTCCATGGTGCGGGATCATTCGCACAATCGGGCGGCGAGGGCCAGCATCCTGTCGTCATCCGGGCGATCGAGAGCCAGCGCGCTTGCCCAACCATCACCACATGCCGACAGGGCGGCGGGGCTGATCGCAACGATATGAAGCTGGTCACGCTGGTTTAGCGGGACCAGATCAGCGACCTTCTGCCCTGCGCGCGGCGAATGGATCAGCAGTACTGCGCCCGGTTGCAACAGCTTTCCCAGCTCAGTTCCTGCACGCCCCACCATCTCATAGATGATGGTCCGCTGGATGGAGAGCGGCCCCTGGGCGATGGCAGCAACGGTTCGCCCGCCCAGATGCAGCACCCGGCGGTGACCATCCGCCGCGATCCGGGCGGCGATGGCATTGCCATCCTGATCGCCGGAAACCACCCTATCAAATCCCTGCGCCGTCAGCGCGCGGGCCGTCGCGCCACCGACCGCATAAGCGGGAAGATTGCGGTAGGCCGCCAGTTGCGGCCCCGCCAGTCGCGCGGCCTGCGCGCTGGTCAGCAACAGCGCGTCGAACTGCGCTGCGGCAGGCGCGTCCCACGCAACCGCGCGCGCTTCGAACAGGGGGCATAGACAGACGGCAAGGCCAAGCCTTTCGGCGCGGGCGGCGGTTTCTCCAGCGCCCGGTTCGGGCCGCAGGATGATGACCGGCGTCATGTTTCGAACAGGGCGCGCAGATCCGGGCTGGCGCGTTGCAGCAGCGACCGGCCAAGATTTTCCGCATCGTCCAGCGCGCCGCGCGCCAGCACGCAGCCGTCGCTGACCACTTCGCGCCCGTCCGCGCTCAGTATCTCGGCGCGCAATGTGATTTCACTGCCTTGCATCTGCGCCAGCGCCGCAATCGGCGAATGACAGGTCCCGCCCAGTCCTTTCAGCACCGACCGTTCCGCCATCACGCAGTCATAGGTGTCGGCATCATTGATCGCAGCCAGCAGCGCCAGCATTTGGTCGTTGTCGCTCAGCGTCTCAATGCCCACCGCGCCTTGGGATGGCGCGGGCAGCATGACGTCCAGCGATATGGTCGTGCCCACATCGGATCGTCCCAGACGGTCCAGCCCGGCCGCCGCCAATAGCGTCGCATGCACATCCCCCGATGCCAGCTTGGCCAGACGCGTGGCGACATTGCCGCGAAACAGGATCACATTCGCATCGGGGCGCAGCCGCTTGACCTGCGCGGCGCGGCGCGGCGAACTGCTGCCCACCACCGGATTATTGGGCAGCGCCTCGAAACTTCCGGCCCCGACCAGCCGGTCGCGTACGTCGGCGCGGGGCAGCATGGCGGCGATACGGATGGCTGGCGGACGCAGCGTCTCCACATCCTTCATCGAATGGACGGCAAAATCGATCTCGCCCGCCATCAGCGCTCGGTCCAGCTCCTTGGTCCACAGAGCCTTGCCGCCAATTTCGGCTAGCGCGCGGTCCTGAATGCGGTCGCCGCTGGTCTGCACCACGACCGTTTCGATCATGTCGGGCGCCAACCCGTGGCGAGCGCACAATGCTTGTGCGGTCATCCGCGCCTGAACCAGGGCAAGGGGCGATCCTCTGGTGCCAAGGCGCAGGGGGCGGTCGGAAAGGAAAGAAGGCAGCGTCATATCCTGCTTGCTCTAATGACCGTGGCCATTAGATGGAAGCTGCAATGACGATCATCCTGGGCCTGGAATCAAGCTGCGACGAAACGGCGGCGGCGTTGGTGACGGCGGATGGCAGGATATTGGCTCACCGCCTCGCGACGCAGGAAGAGGCGCATCGTCCCTATGGCGGGGTGGTCCCCGAAATCGCCGCCCGCGCTCATGTGGAGGCGTTAAGCCCGCTGATCGCCGCCGTTCTGGCCGACGCGGATATGGCGCTGGCGGACGTCGATGTGATCGCCGCGACAGCCGGGCCGGGGCTGATCGGGGGGGTTATGGTCGGCCTGGTCACTGGCAAGGCGCTGGCTCATGCGGCGGGCAAGCCGCTGATTGCCGTCAATCATCTGGAAGGCCATGCGCTGTCGCCACGCCTGGCCGATCCATCGCTGCAATTCCCCTATCTGCTGCTGCTGGTGTCGGGCGGCCATTGCCAGCTGCTTCTCGTTCGCGGCCCCGGCGACTACGCCCGCCTGGCCACCACCATCGACGATGCGTCGGGGGAGGCTTTTGACAAGACCGCAAAGCTGCTGGGCCTTGGCTATCCCGGCGGACCGGCCGTTGAACAGGCCGCGGCCAAGGGCGACCCAAGGGCCGTGCCGCTGCCCCGTCCGTTGGTGGGGACGGCGGAACCGCATTTCTCCTTCGCAGGGTTGAAAAGCGCGGTGATGCGGGCAGCGCAATCGGGTCAATATTCAACCGAAGACATCGCGGCGAGCTTTCAGCAGGCGGTGATCGACTGCCTGGTCGACCGCACCGAAAAGCAACTGGGCTGTCATGGCGGCATCACGGCGCTGGTCGTGGCGGGCGGGGTCGCCGCCAACCAGTCGATTCGCAGCGCGCTGGAAACGCTGGCCAGTAAACATGGCCTGCCTTTCGTCGCGCCGCCGCTGTGGCTGTGTACCGACAATGCGGCGATGATCGCATGGGCGGGGGCGGAACGCTATGCGGCGGGGCTGGTAGATGATCTGACGGTGCCCGCGCGACCGCGCTGGCCACTGGATCCAGGAGCGGAAAAGGCGCGTGGCGCGGGGGTGAAGGCATGAAGGCTGGTGTCATCGGCGCAGGGGCATGGGGCACGGCCCTTGCCCAGACATTGTCGGCGGAGGGACAGGATGTCCGGCTCTGGGCGTTCGAAACGGATGTGGTGGACGCGATCAATCGCGACCGGATCAACCCGCTCTACCTTCCCGGCGTCACGCTCAACCCGTCTCTGCGCGCCAGCGGCGACATGGCGGACATGGCGGACAGGGATATGCTGCTGATCGTCTGCCCTGCCCAGCATCTGCGCGGCATCGTTAGCGGCGCTCCAGCCGGAGTGCCGCTGATCCTGTGTTCCAAGGGGATCGAGGCGGGCACCGGCCTGTTGATGTCGGAAGTGGCGGAACAGGCGCAGCCCGCATCTCCGATCGCGGTCCTGTCAGGCCCTACTTTCGCGCATGAGGTTGCCAAGGGCCTGCCCACCGCGATCACGCTGGCCTGCGCCGACGCCGGGCTTGCCGCACGGATCGCCACGCGCATCGCCCGCCCAGCCTTCCGTCCCTATATTTCTGACGATGTCGTCGGCGCGGAAATTGGCGGAGCGGTCAAGAATGTGCTCGCCATCGCATGCGGCGTGGCGGATGGCGCGGGGCTTGGCCTCAATGCGCGCGCCGCTCTCATCAGTCGCGGTTTTGCCGAAATGACGCGCTTTGGCCTCGCGCGGGGGGCGCGCGCTGAAACCTTGGGCGGGCTATCGGGGCTGGGCGACCTCGTTCTCACCTGCTCTTCGACCAACTCGCGCAATTTTTCGCTCGGCAAGGGGCTGGGTGAAGGACGCGCAGCGGCGGAACTCCTAAGCAATCGGCGGACCGTGGCGGAGGGCGCCTTTACCGCGCCCGTGCTGCGCGATGCGGCGCGATCCGCCGGGGTCGACATGCCCGTGGTTGAAGCGGTATGCGCCCTGCTCGAAGATGCTGCGCCGCTCGCTCAGGTCATCGATGCACTGCTCACGCGTCCGTTGCGGCCCGAATAATCTCGTCGCCCCATATTCGATTATCGTTTACCATAACTGCAACAGACATGAAGCGACGAGGGGATCCTTATTCTTTGCCGGTAATGGATTCTCCTTCTGCGCAACAGGATGACATTGCAGCTCTGGCAAGGGGCGGCCGGACCAACCTGTTCGGGTTCCTGCTGCGTTTGGCCGCGCGGCTGCCTTTCCTGTTCATAGCGGGACGCTGGTATGGCGCTGAATCGCTGGGCCGTTTCGCCTATGCCGTGCTGGTCGTCGAATTTGCGGCACAGCTTGCGACGCTGGGGCTGAAACGTGGGCTGGCGGGCGCATTGTCGCAAACGGAACGACCGCACAGCCATGTCGTGACCGACGCCATGGTCGTGACATTGAGCGCCTCGCTGATCGCCGCTTGCCTGCTGGTCGCCTTTCCCACCGCCATGTTCCCCAACAGTTCGATCAACGGGCTGGACCGGCTGTTGGCGCTGATCGTGATCGCGGTGGCCGGTTCGGATGTGGCGCTGGCGGCCTGCGCCTATCGTTTCGACGTCGGCGCGACGGTGCGCGCGCGGTCGATCATAGAACCCTGGGCGATCAGCATCGGTGCGTTCGCCTTCGCCTTTTATTCGACCCGCGACGGCCTCATTCTCTCCTACGTGCTGTCGATGTTCGCCGCGCTTGTCGCATCCATCATTCCCATGACCCGCCATTATGGCATCCCCTATGGCTGGCGTCCCGACTTTGGCCGTCTTTGGCGGCTTGCCCGGCGCAACCTGCCGCTGGCGGCGGCGGACGGGATTGAATGGGGATCGCGCCGACTGGATCTGGCGATATTGGGCCTTTTCGTCAGCCCCGCGGCGGTCGGTGTCTATTATGTCGCGCAGCAGGTCGCGTCCCTGCCGCAAAAGCTCAAGACCAGTTTCGACCCGATATTGGGTCCCGTGATCACCCGCAATCTGGCGGAGGGCAATCTGACGGCCATCGCGCGGCAGGTGAGTCAGGTCGGCTTCTGGATCATTGCTGCCCAGGCGGGGATTGCTTTGGCGCTGGGCATCCCCGGCGAAGCGGTGATGGGTCTGGTCGGTCCGCATTTTGTCGGCGGAACGGGCGCGCTCGCCTTCCTGCTGCTGGCCGAAGTCGTCGCCGCCACCGCCGTCGTCAGCGAATCCGCGCTGGTCTATATCGCGCGGCACCGCAACCTGATGATATCGCTGATAATGATCGGCCTGCAGGCTTTGCTCAGCTTCGCCCTGATCCTTGCGGCGCGGGACATGGGGCTGTCGCAGGTGGCGATCGCCGCCGCGCCTGCGCTGGCATTGTGCATCGCGCTCGGCGTCGGGGCCGTGGTGAAGGCGCGCTTGCTCGCCCGGCTCTTGGGCGCGCGGGTCAATGCCTGGCGCTGGCCGCTGCTGGGCGCATCGGCGGCTGCCTGTGCCGCTGGTGGGGCCTTCGTCGCGCTGCCCCCCAGATTCGAATGGATGGAGCTGGTCTTTGGCATCGCGACGATATTGGGCGTCTATGGCCTGGTCATCTGGCGCTGGGGCTTCGGCTCGGACGACCGCGCCCTGTTCCGCAGCCAGAAAGCGTAAACCAGGCCCCCCGACGCCGGTTTGGCGATTCCCAGGCGATCTGGCTCTGTCAGATCGAAAACCGCTCTAACCCAGTGTCTTCGCCCGGATCGCCTGCAAATCCTGTTCCGGGCGCGCGCCCCAGTGCGAAATGACCTCGGCTGCCGCCGCAGCGCCCAGCTTCAGGCATTTTTCGATGTCCAGCCCTTCCAGATGACCGGCCAGGAAACCGGCGGCGAACAGGTCTCCTGCGCCGGTCGTATCGACAACGGCGTCGACCGAAGCGGCCAGGGTTTCATAACGCATGCCATCGACCACCGCGATCGCGCCCTTTTCGCTGCGGGTGGATACCAGCACCGGCACGCGCGCCGCGATGGCTGCAACCGCGCCTTCGAAATCATCGATCTGCGCCAGCGACTGGATTTCGCCTTCATTGGAAAAGAGAATGTCGATCAGCCCCTGGTCGATCAGGTCGATGAAATCATCGCGATGGCGAGAGATCACGAAATTGTCCGACAGTGTGAAGGCGACTTTCCGACCTGCTCCACGCGCGGCGTCGATGGCGGCCCGCATGGCAGCGCGCGGCTGTTCGGGATCCCACAGATAGCCTTCCAGATACAGGATCGACGCCGACCGGATCAGGTCCATGTCAACCGCCGATTGCGGCAGGAATTGAGACGCACCCAGAAATGTGTTCATCGTCCGCTGGGCATCGGGCGTCACCAGGATCAGGCATCGGGCGGTCGGCACGTCGCCGCTCACCGCAGGCGTGTCGTAGCGGATACCCAGCGCGCGCACGTCATGGGCGAAAACCGCCCCCAGCTGGTCGTCGCATACCTGCCCGATGAAGGCACATTTTTTGCCCAGCGCCGCCAGCCCGGCCAGCGTGTTGGCGGCTGACCCGCCGCTGATTTCCTTGCCAGCGGCCATGTCCGCATACAGGCTTTCCGCCGTCGCAGCGTCGATCAGTTGCATGCCACCCTTGGTCAGGGCGTGTTCGGCCAGAAATGCGTCATCGCTCGGGGCGAGCACGTCGACAATGGCGTTGCCGATGGCGACAACATCAAGCGTGGGAGCAGCAGTCACGCGACATCCTTATGATCGAGAAAAGAGGAAATGATTTGGCCGCAGTCTCTATCGAGAGGCGCAGCCCCGCGCAACGGCGCTGATTGACGCGGTCGCGACGAAGCGGGATAGGTCGGCCATGGTTATCATTGCCGCATTGCGCGCCTTCCGGACGATCTTTCATCGCGCCGCCCTACGCCTGCTTGGCAAGACCCTGCTGATCACGCTGATGCTGTTCGCCATGGCGGCGCTGGGATTGTGGAGCGCGGTGCACGCGGTCCGCGTCTATTTCGGTTGGGGTGGCGGCGGTCTGGCAGAGGCAGCGGCGACGGCGCTGGGGGCGGTCGCGCTTGGCTGGCTGTTGTTCCGCACCGCCGCCATGGCGGTCATGGGCTTTTTCGCAGATGATATCGTCGTGACGGTGGAGCGGGAAAGCTACCCGACCGCCGCTGCCACGGCCAGGCCGGTGGGCTTCGCGCGCAGCCTGCGCTTCGCCCTCATGTCGATTGCCCGGACGATCGGCTGGAACCTGTTTGCACTCCCGGCCTATATCGTCCTGCTTGCGACGGGCGTCGGCACGGTGGGATTGTTCCTGCTGCTCAACGCCTATCTGCTGGGCCGCGATCTCGCCGACATGGTAGAGCCACGCCATCCCGACCGTCCATCCATTACGCCCCTCAGCCGGTGGCTCATGGGCCTCGTTTCGGCGCTTCTCTTCCTCATGCCGCTGGTCAACCTGCTTGCGCCGATCTGGAGCGCGGCTATGGCGGTGCACGTGCTGCACGGCATCAGAAGGAAAGCCGCATGACCCTCGCCCGGCTGGCTCTGGCCGCCACCATCTCGTTATCGCTTGCCGCCTGTAGCGGAGGACTCGTCCCGCCCGGACCCGCTCGTCCCTCACCCGCAGGCCCGCCCGCGAGCGCTTTCGCCAAGTCGGGGCCGTTGATGGGCATGGACGCGCGCCGTCTGACGCAGATGTTGGGGACGCCGCGCCTTGATATCCGGGAAAGTGCGATGCGCAAGTTGCAGTTTGCCAACGGTCGTTGCGTGCTAGACGCCTATCTCTACGCCCCGGCGCGGGGCAGGGAGCCGGTCGTCACTCATGTCGATGCGCGAACCCCGGTCGGGGCCGATGTCGACCCGGCTGGTTGCGCCGCCGCGCTGCAAAAGCGCTGACCCTTCAGGGCAGGATGGCGGTCAGCCGGTCAATCGCCCAGGCGGCTGCTTCGGCTACGACCGGATCGGCATCGTTCGTCAGCGGCTGGAGCTGGTTCAACAACGCCTTGTCCTGACTGTTTCCTGCGGCGATTGCGGCATTGCGCACCATGCGGTCGCGTCCGATCCGCTTGATCGGGGAGCCTGAAAAAATCTCCCGAAATGCGGCATCGTCCAGGGTCAGCAGGTCTGCCAATGCCGGAGCCGCCAGTTCCGCCCGCCCAACAAATGCCTTGTTCGCGGCGGCCGTGTCGGCGAACTTGTTCCATGGGCAGACGGCCAGACAGTCATCGCAACCATAGATGCGGTTCCCGATTCCGCTGCGCAATTCGACCGGGATTGGCCCCTTATGTTCGATGGTCAGATAGGAAATGCACCGTCGCGCATCGACGATATAGGGCGCTGGGAAGGCGTCCGTCGGACATGCGGTCTGGCAGGCGGAACAACTGCCGCAATGATCCCCTTCTGCCTCGTCCGGTTGCAGCGCGATCTCGCTATAGATCGCGCCCAGGAACAGCCAGCTGCCATGGGCGCGGCTGACCAGATTGCTGTGCTTGCCCTGCCAGCCAAGGCCCGCCGCCTGCGCCAGCGGCTTTTCCATCACCGGCGCTGTATCGACGAAGACCTTGAGCGCGCCGCTCTGTTGTTCCACCAGCCAGCGGGCCAGCGCCTTCAGCCCCTTTTTGACGACGTCATGATAGTCGCGACCCTGCGCATAGACGGAAATACGCCCCCGATCGCCCATGTCGGCCAGCGCCAGCGGGTCGCGGCCAGGCGCATAGCTCATCCCCAGCATGATGACGCTGCGCACGTCGGGCCATAATCCGGCAGGCGATGCGCGCTGTTCGGCCCGATCCTCCATCCACAGCATGTCGCCATGTCGCCCTGCATCCAGCCATTCGCGCAACCTTTGCCCGGCTTGCGGCGCGGCGTCGGCGCGCGCGATGGCGCAGGCCGCAAAGCCCAGCTGCCGCGCTTGCGCTTTCAGGCGTTGTTCCAAGGTTTCCATTTGCGTTGGCATGGCGTGCGACTATCAGGATCGGATGATCGGCGACACCCCGGCTCCGTCCCCCACCTATGCTGTCGAAGGCCATGGTCTTGTCAAGGCATTCGGCGATTTCCGCGCGGTCGATGGCATCGACATAGCGGTGCCCGCCGGATCGATATACGGCGTTCTTGGCCCCAATGGCGCGGGCAAGACGACGTTATTGCGCACCCTGCTGGGCATCATCGACCCGGACGAAGGTCACCGGACGTTGCTGGGCGATCCAATCCCGCTCCGTCAGGCGCGCGCCGTCGGTTATCTCCCGGAAGAACGCGGCCTCTATCCTTCCATGAAGGCGGCCGAAGCGATCGCCTTCATGGGTGCATTGCGCGGCCTGCCTTTGAAGGTCGGGCGGGAACGCGCCCGCGCCTTGCTGACGGATCATGGCATGGGTGCTTCGATCGACAAGCCGATCAGGCAATTGTCCAAGGGCATGGCCCAAACCGTCCAGTTGTTCGGCACCATCGTGCACGAACCGCGCCTTATCGTGCTGGACGAACCCTTTTCCGGTCTCGACGCCATCAATCAGGGCAAGCTGGAGGCGCTGATCCGCGAACAGGCGCGACGCGGCGTCACCGTGCTGTTTTCGACCCATGTCATCGCGCATGCCGAACGATTGTGCGAACGGATCGCGATTGTGGCTGGCGGGCGCATCCGGTTCGAAGGATCGGTCGCCGATGCGCGTGACCAGTTGCGTCCGCAGGTGCGGCTGCGCACGCGGGCAAGCGACGGCGCGTGGCGCCGCGCCCTTCCGACCGAAGCCTTGGCACAGGACGGAGCCTGGCATTTCGACCTGCCGGACGAGGGCATAGAACCGCTGCTGCATGCCCTGCTCGACGGGCAGGCGGGCATTGAAAGCCTGTCGATCGAACGGCCCGGCCTGCACGATGCCTTCGTATCCATCGCCGGAGCCGCCGCCGCTCGCGAGATGGACGACGGCAAGACGGAGGAGGTCGCGCCATGACCGAGATTCTTCGCGCAGCGCTGGTCATCGCCCGGCGCGATTTTTCGGCGGTCATCCTGTCGAAAACCTTCATCCTGTTCCTGCTGGGGCCACTATTTCCCGTCGTCATCGGCATGGCCTTTGGCGGTTTGGGGGAAAAGATCACGACAGAGGGCCTTCGCCCGACGGTTGGGATGGCCATGCCCGCCGCCGATGCCGTGCGTCTGGAAAAGGCGCGCGGCCTGCTGGCCGACCGACTGGGCGACGACAATCTTCCCCGTTTGCGCCGCGCCCCCGCTGGCGATCCTGGCGCTTTGCTGGCGCAGCGGGACGCCCGCTTTATCGCCGTGGTTTCAGGCACGATCGAACGTCCGGTGCTGACCGGCAAGGCGGGCGACCTCGCCTGGCTGGAAGGCGACATCGGCCTGATCGCCAGCGCCGCGCTGGCGGGAGAGCAGCTTCCCCACGTCCGGGTCGAAAAGCGGCCCGTTGCCGCCAGCGCTGGGGCGGATGCGCAATCCCGCCTGCTCACCGGGCGGGCGGCGCAGATATTGATATTCCTGCTCACCATGTTGCTGGCGGGCATGGTCCTGTCCAATCTGGTCGAGGAAAAAACCAACAAGATCATCGAAATCCTCGCTGCAGCCGTGCCGATCGATGCCGTTTTCCTTGGCAAGCTGATGGCGATGCTGGCGATGAGCTTTGTCGGCATCTGCTTTTGGGGATCGGGCGTGTTCGTCGCGCTGATGGCATTTGCCGGGCCGAACATGATGCCGCCCACCCCCGCTGTGGGCTGGCCCGTCTTCCTGCTGTTGGGGGTCGTATATTTTTCCACCGCCTATACGCTGCTTGGCTCCCTGTTCCTGGGGATCGGCGCGCAGGCGGCGACCGTACGCGAAGTGCAGACGCTGAACATGCCGGTGACCATGGCGCAGATGGTCATATTCTTCTTCGCGACCTATGCCGTCGACCATATGGGGTCGCCGTCTGAAATCGCTGCGGCGGTATTTCCCTTTTCCTCGCCCTTCGTAATGATCGCGCGGGCGGCGCAGGATGCGGCGATCTGGCCCCATCTGGTGGCGATAATATGGCAGGCGATATGGGTGGCGCTGATCATCCGCCTGGGGGTGTGGCTGTTCCGCCGCCATGTGTTGAAATCTGGTGGAGCGTCCCGTCGTGGCCTGTTCAGGCGTCGCTCAGCCCCGTCGGCGTAGATCGGTATGATGAACCGGCGGCAACTTCTGAACGGCGGCCTTTATGGCGTCGCGGCGATCACCCTGTGGCGGTCGGGGGCGGGGAACGCGGCCTCCTATCCCTTTTCCCTGAGCGACGCTGAATGGCGCAAACGGCTTAGCCCGCTCGCCTATAATGTGTTGCGCAAACATGCGACCGAACGCCCCTTCACCAGCCCCTTGGACAAGGAGCATCGTGACGGTATCTTCTCCTGCGCGGGCTGCGGGCAGCGGCTGTTCCGTTCCGCCACCAAATTCGACAGCGGCACCGGCTGGCCCAGTTTCTGGGCGCCCATCCGTCAGGCCGTGGGCACGTCGCGCGATTTCAAGCTGGGCTATCCACGGACAGAGGTCCATTGCGCGCGTTGCGGCGGTCATCTGGGCCATGTGTTCGACGACGGCCCCCGTCCGACGGGCAAGCGCTATTGCATGAATGGCGCGGCGCTCAGTTTCGCACCGGCATGACCTTGTAGATGCGCAGCGGCTCCGGCGCTGGCAGTTGATGCAGCCAGGACGGCGGCGCACCACGGGCCAGCGCGGCGGCCAGGCTGTGGCGATGATCTTGCGCATAATGTTCAAATTCGTTCAAAGCCTTGCACGTAATCACATAGCCGGGACCTTTCCCGCCGTTCAGCCGGGCAAGAATGGCATGCGCCCGATCCGGCGTCGCAGTGAAGCCTTCGACTACAGCGGTAATCCCGGCGGCGTTGCGATGATGGGCAGTGCCGGTCACATTATGTGCCGTGCGGATCAATATGTCGGGACCCATGTCCAGCGGCGCGAACAATGTCGATGCAGGCAACTGCCGCAAGGGTGCGATGGTCGCCCCGGCACGGCAGTCGGCTGCTTGAGCAGGCGGGCTGTCGTTGCCCTTCTTTTCCGGCGTGATGGCCACCCACAGGGCGCACAGGGCCGTCGGCGTGAGCACCGCGACCGCCGCCGACCCCAGCACCCGCACGATTGCGCTGCTGTGGCTTTGCGCTCGGCGGAAAAGCTGTGCGATCAGCCAGGCAGTGCCCGGCAGGGCCATGATATGCGCGACCGACATGGCGCGCATCACCATCACGGCGACACCGGTCGATCCGATCAGCAGCAACGCGATCATGATCCAGCGATCTCTTTCACCCTGATCCTTGGCGGCACGGCCCGCAGCGATCGTTCCGACCAGGCCCGCCAGCGGCGGTAACAGGATCAGGCCGACCATCGAAATCGCCTGCTCCCATATGGGTCGCCCTTCCATCACATGCAGATACCATAGCTTATAGGCCAGCGGGCCGAGCGCTTTGAAGGGATCGCCCGTCAGGCAGGGGCCACCGGTAAAGGCGAAAATAGCCGTTGCCGCCGCTGCGCCCGCCGCTGCTGCCGCGAAGCGCCCACTGGCGGATTTGGGCAGCACCCGGAACAGGACCGGCGTAGCGATGGCGAAGGCGACGAGCGGCCAGAGATAGGCAGCCGACAGCGAATCGCATTGCTGCTGCACCAGCGCCGCAGGGCCGCGCAGCAGCGCCAGCAGCGGCAGCGCAGCGCCCCCCAGCGTTACGGCGTAAGCGATGAAGCGGGGCGTCTGCCCCCGGTCGCGCCACTGCCACAGCGCGAATATCGCGGCGAACAGGGCGGCATAGGGCAGGCCCTCGCTCGAAATCTGCAACCATATGGCCATGGCGATGGCGGCGATTATGCCGCCCCGCGCGGCGCGATAATCCAGCGCGCCGCCTAGCGCGATTGTCGCCATCACGATCTGCCACCCATGGTGATCGATCCGCAACGGTCCGAACTGCACCAATATGGTTGGGGTGATCAGCAGCAGGGCGGCCGCCAGCAAACCGATCGACGGCCCGGCAACCCTACGGACTGCGGCAAACAGCGCAGCGGTAAGCGCACCCAGCAACAGCAGGGGTATCGCCGCGCATGCCACGGTTTCAGCCAGGGCGGTCCCCAGCAAGGGGCGCAATATCAGGATCAGCGCCGCGATCGGGACATCGACAATTCGCGACCAGTGCATCGGGCCGCCCTGTGGCGGGAAAACGCGATGCTGGCTGACATCGTAAAATCCCTGCCCCGCCACCCAGTCGCGCACCTGCTGCAACCGCATCGAATCGTCAGGATCGCGAAAGGTCAGCGATGCAAGCTCATGGCGCGACAACCATAGCAGGACTGCGCAGCATAGCAGCCAGCCCAACATCGCCCACCACATGCCGGGCGTGAAGTTCGGGCCGCTCTTTGCGGGAATGGCATGATTTTGGTCAGGCAGCGGAAAAGACGCCATATTTTCGGATCGCATAAACAGCCAGGAAACTGACCGGCACGGCGACCAGCTTTGCCAGCGCGGGGGCCAGCCCGGTTGCGCTGAGGCCGCTGATCAACCCGGTGGTGATCGCCAGCCCGATGATCGCGCTGGCTACAAAGCCCAGACGCTGTCCATGGGTGGCGCGATCGGACGGCGTGAACACGAAACGGATGCTGATCATCCAGTGCAGCAGTAGCCCCCCGGCATAGCCCGCAAAGCCCGCTGCCGCTGGCGTCACATCCGCCTTCAGCAGGCCCAGAAACAGCAGCATGTCGCCGCACAGGGCGATGACGCTGGCCACCAGATAGCGGGTGAAGGTGAAACGAGCGATCACGCCCGCCGTCATCGACGCCACTGCAGACGTGCGTGCTCCCATGACGTCAGGCTGCCCTCAGGCGGCCCGGCACGCTGCGCAGGCTGGACAGGGCTGCCTGTTCTCCGGCGATATCCTGCCCCTCTTCGCCAGCTTCATGATATTCGGCGTCTTCGTTCACGGCCCAGATGTCGTAGATCGTCTCGCCAGCCTCGATGTTGCGGACGGTCAGCATCGCCGTCATCATGGCATGATCCTGATTATTGTAACGGTGCATGCCATTGCGGCCGACCAGATGCAGCGTCGGGTAAAGCTGCTGCAATTCGCTGCGCATCGCCAGGACGTTGGCGGCATAATCATCGTCATAGACCGGATAGGCCTTTTCCTGCCGAACCACTGCGCCGCCTACGACATCGGCGGGATCGCACAGGCCCAGCAACGCCATTTCCTTCTTGGCCAGTTCGACCAGATCGGCGTCGCTCGACGACCAAAGGCCATCGCCTTCAAAACAGAAATATTCCAGCCCCACGCAGGCCAGCGTCGGGTCGGGCACCATTTCCGGCGACCAACTGCGGAAATTCTGGATGCGGCCGACCTGGACCTTGCTGTCATGGATGTAGATCCAGTTGTCGGGAAACAGGTCCTCCGACCGGATCATCAGCGCGACGGTCAAAAAGTCGCGATATTTCAGCTCCATCGCGTTGCCCAGCGTCGCTGGCAGCGGATGGATGCGCCCGGCGAGTTCGCGCATCGGCGCGGAACTGATCACATGGGTCGACGTCAGCAATATGTCGCCATCGGGGCCGTTGGCCACCATCTGCCACTGGCCCGACGCGTCATTACGTGCCAGCCGTTGCAGGCCGTGCGCCATCAGCACCTGGTTGCCGCCCGCCACCACGAAATCGCGCGCGGCTTCCCACATCATGCCGGGGCCAAGGCGCGGATAGCGAAAGCTTTCCAGCAGCGTCTTGGTCTCCATCCCGTCATTGGGACGCTTGTTGAGGCCCAGCGAGCGTTTCAGCCCATCCTTGACCGCGCCCCATAGCGACAATCCCTTGATGCGCTGCGCCGCCCAGTCCGCCGACATTTCATCGCAGGGCATGCCCCATACTTTTTCGGTATAGGTCTTGAAGAAAATCGAAAAAAGCTTGTGGCCAAATGCGTTCACCGTCCAATCCTGGAAAGACCGGATGGTGCGGTTGGGGAACAGCTTTGCCTTGGCGAAGCTAGCCATGCACAGGGCCGACCGCCAAAAGCCCAGATTCAGCAGGGCTTCGAACGCGCGCAGGGGGTAGCTGTAGAATTTGCCCTCATAATAGATGCGGCTCATTCGCGGGCGCTGGATGAAATCGTTGGGCAATATCTCATTCCAAAGGTCGACCACCTCTTTCGACTTCGAAAAGAAGCGGTGACCGCCAATGTCGAAGCGGAAACCGTTCAGCTCGACCGTCCGGCTGATGCCGCCGACATAAATGGGGTCCTTTTCGATGACCGCGACCGAATAGCCTTTTTTCGTCAGCAGATAGGCTGCGGTAAGGCCGGCAGGACCCGCGCCGATGATGGCGACGTCCACATTCTGATCGATACCCGGCATTTGAAGCCCCCCGATAAAATCCATCTATCATGCCGAGTGAAGGAAATCATCTAAGGATTGGTTAACGCCGCGTTAGGCAGATGGGGCCGCCGGGCAGGCTGCGCTCCTTTCTGCCGTCATCTCCGCCGATCAGTGGCGGAAGTGGCGCATGCCGGTGAAGACCATCGCCAGACCGGCTTCATCCGCTGCCGCGATCACTTCTTCATCGCGGATCGAACCGCCCGGCTGGATTACCGCCGTAGCGCCCGCCTCGACCGCCGTCAGCAGCCCGTCGGCAAAGGGGAAGAATGCATCGGACGCCACTGCCGACCCGATCGTGCGGGCCTTGTCCCAACCTGCCTTGTCCGCTGCATCCTTGGCCTTCCATGCCGCGATGCGGGCGGATTCCAGCCGGTTCATCTGGCCAGCGCCAATACCGGCGGTGCTGTTGTCCTTGGCGTAGACGATTGCGTTGGATTTCACATGCTTGGCGACGGTCCAGGCGAACAGGCAGTCGGTCAGTTCCTGTTCGGTCGGCGCGCGCTTGGTGACGACCTTCAACTGGTCGCGGCTGATCCGGCCATTGTCGCGGCCCTGCACCAGCAGGCCACCGGCGATGCTCTTGATCTGAAGGCCGTTGCGGGTCGGATCGGGCAGGTCGCCGGTCAGCAGCAGGCGCAGGTTCTTTTTTTTCGCGAAAATGGCCTTGGCATCGTCGTCCGCGTCGGGCGCGGCGACGACTTCGGTGAAAATGCCGCTGATCGCTTCGGCGGTAGGCCCGTCGAGCGGGCGATTGACCGCGATGATACCGCCAAAAGCCGATACGCTGTCACAGGCCAGCGCGGCCTCATAGGCTTCGATCAGCGTATTGCCGGTGGCGACGCCGCAGGGATTGGCGTGCTTCACGATCACCACGGTCGGCGGCCCATCGCGAAACTCGCTGACCAGTTCCAGCGCGGCGTCGGCGTCATTATAATTATTGTAGGACAGTTCCTTGCCCTGGATTTGCCGGGCTTGGGCGATGCCGTTCGCCCCGCCGCTGACGGGCAGATACAGCGCCGCCGACTGATGCGGATTTTCGCCATAGCGCAGGACTGCGCCCAGCTTGCTCGCCACCGCCAGCGTTTCGGGAAGCTCGGCCCCCTGATCGGCAAAGGCAAACCAGCTGGCGATCATCGAATCATAGGCGGCGGTGGCGGCATAGGCCTTGGCCGCCAGCATCCGGCGGAAATCATAGCTGGTCGCGCCGCCCTTTTCCTGCATTTCCGCGATCAGGCGGACATAGTCGGCTGGATCGGTGACAATCGCGACGCTTTCATGATTCTTGGCCGCCGACCGGACCATGGAAGGGCCGCCAATATCGATATTCTCGATAATCTCCTCGCGATCCGCGCCCTTGGCGACGGTGGCGGCGAAGGGGTAGAGGTTGACCACCACCAGGTCGATTGCGCCAATGTCATGATCCTGCATCGACGCGACATGACCGGGATTGTCGCGGACGGCGAGCAGGCCGCCATGCACCTTTGGATGCAGCGTCTTGACCCGGCCATCCATCATTTCGGGGAAGCCGGTCAGGTCGGAGATGTCCTTGACCTCCAGCCCCGCCTCCCGCAGCGCCTTGGCCGTGCCGCCGGTGGAAACCAGTTCGACGCCATGCTTGCCAAGCGCCTGTCCCAGTTCGACCAGGCCGGACTTGTCTGAAACGGAAAGGAGGGCGCGTTTGATGGTGACGTCGGTCATGGCGAGAATCCTGCTGTTCGGTGGCCGTTTCGGGCTTGCGCCGCCCTCTAGTGCCGCTTGGCCGCTGCGGCAAGCGATAGGGGGCATGTGGCGCTGCGTAAGGCGATGTAACCTGATCGCCCCCCCCGGTGCCACGTGCTCCTGCGAAGGCAGGAGCCCAGTCTGGGCTTGGAACTGGCCTCCTGCCTTCGCAGCAGGCGCACGGTCACGCTTCAACCGACCTTCTTGAACAGCCAGCCTATGGTGGAACCACCCGGCAGCGCTTCGCCCGTGATGACCAGCTGCCGGGTCGGATGCGGTCGGCCTTCATGATCGGTCCACAGGCTGTCTTCGACCGCCAGCTTGCCCCCGTTCGCGCGAAACTGCCACATTGCCCCATCATCGATGCGCAACAATGCCCCCATGCCATCGGCGGTGGAGGTCGGCTCGACGCCGGGCGCCAGGTGAAAACGCAGCTGGACGGGCAGTTTCACCGGCTTGCGGCGCTTGACTGCGGGCGTCAGCAGGTCCTCGCCACGGATTTCCTTGCCATCCCCGCTCAACAGCAGCAGGCGGCGGTGGACATAGCCCATGCGCCGGACATAGCCGTCATGGCTGATTTCGATCCGGCTGCCATTGTCCGTTTCCTGCCGGTGCAGCTCCACCTCGGTCACGCCGCGTCCTAAAGTCCCGTCAGGCAGCAGCGCGGTCGAATTGCTGTCGTTCAGCACCATCGTGCTATGCGCGGCGGTGGTGCGCAGTCCCTGCGCCAGGTCGGCGGGCATCCATGCCCCGCCCAGCGCCGCGCCGCCGCAATTGACGATCAGCCGTTGCGGCCCGTCGCTGATCTCGATGGCGCCCGTCGATGCGCAGCCCGCCGCCGCCAGCCGCGCGACGGGCGGCGGCGCGGCGTCGACCTGGACGATCGTCGCGCCCGCGACCAAGCGCTGATAGCCCCAGTCGTTCGCCTGTCGCAGCGGTCGCGCCCGCACGCGGCTGGCGCGAACGATCGCCTCCATTGCCGCCGGATCGATCGCCGCCGCGCCCTGCCAGCTGCCAAGGCCCCCGTCGCCATGGGTCAGGCCCAGCAAGGCCGGAACGGCGCGCGCCAGCGCTTCGTTCAGGAATGGCGGTATCTGTTCGCGCCGCACATCATAAATCGACCGCACCATCGACAGCAGCATGGCCGCCTTGAACTGGTCGAGCGGCGA
>CAMPHJ010000038.1 GCA_946885845.1 uncultured Sphingobium sp.
ACGGATATTGAAGCTGCTGTCGGGAAAGGTGCATCACCTCCACAGCGCCGCCGTCATCGTGATGAACGGCGAGCCGATCTGGCGGCATATTGAACGGGTGCGCATGACTGTGCGACCGCTGTCCGATGCCTTCATTACATCCTATCTGGACAGTGAATGGGACCAATGCCGCTGGTGTGTCGGTTGCTATCGGATCGAAGGACCCGGCGCGCAGCTGTTCAGCCGGATTGAGGGCAGCCAGTTCGCGATTCAGGGCCTGCCCCTGCTCCCCCTGCTTGACTTTCTGCGGATACGGGGCGTTCTGCCGTCATGACTGACACGCTTCCTTATGCCGAAGTGATCGGTGATCCGATCGCGCACAGCAAATCGCCCCTCATCCACAATTTCTGGCTCGAATGCCTGGGGATCGAGGCGGAATATCGCAAGACTCATGTAACGAGCGAAGGGTTGGCCGCCTATTTCCTGGCGCGAAGGGCGGACCCGGACTGGCTGGGGTGCAACGTCACCATTCCGCACAAGATTGCGGTCATGGATTTTACCGACGACCCAGGCGGGGTGCGCGAACGGATCGGCGCGATGAACACTATCGCCAGTGAAACCGGCGGACCGTTGATCGGGACCAACACGGATGCGGGGGGGTTCCTTCAGCCGCTTTTGCGGGACAAATGGAAGGGTGAGAGCGCCGTGCTGGTTGGCGCTGGCGGTGCGGCCCGCGCGATCCTGTTTGCGCTGACGAGTCTGGGCGTTGTCGACATCACCATCATGGCGAGGGACGCTGCAAAGGGGCAGGCGCTGCTTGACCGGGCCGGGATCCAGGGCCGGGTCATTGGAATGACCGACGCGCTGCCGCCCGCCGACCTGCTGGTCAATAGCAGTTCGCTGGGCATGGTGGGGCAGCCGACGCTGGACCTTGACCTGAAACCCCTGGCGGCCGGGGCAACCGTGTATGATATTGTCTATGCGCCGTTGGAGACGGCTTTGCTGACCGGCGCGCGGGCGCGTGGCCTCAAAGTGCTGGATGGCCTGGAGATGTTGATCGGGCAGGCAGCGCTGGCATTCGACATATTCTTTGACGCGCAAGCGCCCCGCGAAAGGGATGAGGAATTGCGCGCCCTGCTCCTCGCCGCCTGAGTTATGAAGATCTATGGACTGACTGGATCGATTGGCATGGGCAAGTCAGCCGTCGCGCGCATGTTGCGGCGGGAAGGCGTGCCGGTGTTCGACGCCGATGCCGAGGTGCATCGGTTGCAGGGACCTGGCGGCGACCTGGTCCCGGCGATCGAAGCGCGCTTTCCCGGCACCACCGGCCCCGCGGGCGTCGACCGGGTCAAGCTGGGCGCGGCCGTATTTGGGCATCCCCATGAGCTGAAGGCCCTGGAGGCGATCGTCCATCCCGTGGTGGCGCAAAGGCGTGTCGTTTTCATGCGCCGTCATCGAGCGCGTGCTTTCGTCGTGCTCGACATACCGCTGTTGTTCGAAAAGCATCATGACAGGAAGGTGGCGGGCGTCATCGTGGTCACGGCCCCAGCCTGGAAACAACGCAAGCGCGTGCTGGCGCGGCCGGGCATGACGGTCGCGAAATTCCGCCGGATCCTGCACCTTCAGACGCCCGACGCCGAAAAGCGTCGCCGCGCCGACCATGTGATCAATAGCGGAACGACATTTGCGTCCACACGGGCGCAAGTGCGTCGCTTGGTCGCTTGCCTTGAGGCCAAGACAGGCCGATAAGAGGAATCCGGCCAGAATCGGTTAAAAGAGGCCAATGCGCGAAATTATTTTCGATACCGAAACGACCGGGCTTGATCCCGCTTCAGGTGACCGCCTGGTGGAAATCGGGTGCATCGAACTGCTCAACCGCGTGCCGACCGGACGCACGTTCCACGCATATTATAATCCACAAAGGCCGATGCCGTCGGCGGCTGAGGCTGTGCACGGGCTTTCCGATGTCTTCCTGAAGGACAAGCCGCTTTTTTCGGCCGGGGCGGAGCAGTTGCTGACCTTTTTGGAGGACAGCCATCTGGTTGCCCACAATGCCCGGTTCGATTTCGGCTTCCTCAATCATGAGTTGAAACGGTGCGGTTTGCCCGAAATCGGCCTGCACCGGATGATCGACACCGTTGCCATTGCGCGCCAGCTGCATCCGGGCGCGAAGCACAGCCTTGACGCGCTGTGCAGCCGTTATGGCATCGACCGCAGCCACCGCATCAAGCATGGCGCTCTGCTCGACGCCGAATTGCTGGCTCAACTCTATATCGAACTGACGGGCGGCCGTCAGATTGGCCTGGGCCTGGCACAGCAGGAGGAGAATGACGCTATTCAGGTGGAACTTGCGACCCTTGTCGCGGTTCGCCCTGTTCGCCCCGCGCGCATATTTCAGGCGAGCGTGGCGGAACTGGAACGGCATGCAGCGTTCATCGCGACGCTCGCAAAGCCGCTCTGGCTGGAAGAAGCCTGAAGGCCGGGTCTTAAAACCCGCTCTCCTGGCTTCCGCCAACCGGGTTGCTGTCCGGCGGCCCGGCAAGAACAAGGAGATGATATATGGATATTCGTGTTTCCGGGCATCAGGTCGACACAGGCGACGCGCTGAAGCAGCATGTCTGGACCCGGCTCGAAACGATGGCCGAGAAATATTTCGCCCGCACGATTTCCGCTCAGGTCACATTCCGGCCTGCTCCCCATGGAGCCTTCCATTGCGACATCGTCTGCCATGTCATGACTGGCCTGATCCTGAAGGGTTCAGGAGAAGCGCAGGAAGCCCATCCCGCCTTTGACCAGGCCGCTGAGCGGATTGAAAGGCAACTTACCCGTTATTTGCGCCGACTGAAGGATCGGCACCAGCAGGCAGTCGCGGCCGAGGCCCAGCGCGCCAACGGATTTGAGCTCAACGGTCTGGATGGGGCCGGTTATACGATCTTTGCTGGGGCAGAGATCGAGGAAGAACCTGCCGAAGCACCCCTGATCGTGGCGGAAACGCGCGTGGACATCCCGGAAGCCAGCGTATCCGACGCGGTGATGATGCTGGACCTGCGCAATACGAATGCATTGTTGTTCCGCAACGCAGGAACGGCGGCCTATAATATGGTGTATCGTCGCCAGGATGGCACGATCGGATGGGTCGAACCGCAGGTCTGACCCAACAGGCCCTGCCCTGGGCCGCCGGTTGACCTTGGTCAGCGGGCGGCTTATGGGGCCGGGCTTCATATTCCCGAGTAACGCGCAATTTGATGAATCCGGGCGCGGCTCGGCTGTTCCGGGTTGGTCATGGTCCATTTCACCGATATCCTCGCGCCTGACGCGCTTGCCACGAGCCTGTCGGTCAATGGCAAAAGAGCGCTTTTCCAAAAGGTGGGGCAGCTTGCCGCGACGGCTTATGGACTGGATGCCTCGGCAGTGGCCGAAGCCCTGTTCGAACGGGAACGGTTGGGCTCCACCGGCTTTGGCGGCGGAGTCGCCATCCCCCATGCGAAAATCCCCGGCCTTGACCGGATGCGCGCCGTGGTTGCCCTGCTCGACCCGGTGATGCCGTTCGACGCCGTTGACGATGCGCCGGTCGATATCGTCTTTGCCCTTCTGTCCCCAGTCGACAGCGGTGCCGAACATCTCAAGACGCTGGCCCGCGTGTCGCGTTATTTGAGGGAGGAAGGACATGTCGCCCGGTTACGCGGGGCCAACTCACCAGAAGCGTTGCATGCGCTGCTGGCCGGGGGCGAAGCGCGTGACGCGGCCTGACGGGGAGGCCATTCCCAGCGGCGAAGCGGCGCATTTCCGCGCTCTGGAACATCTGTACCAGTCGGCGCCGATCAACCAATTGTTCAGGTCAGAGCTGGTCATCACCGAAGCGGGCCATTCGGTGATCGAATTCGATGTCGATGAAAGCCAGTTCCATGCGGCCGGGGCAATCCATGGGACGGTCTATTTCAAGATGCTGGACGATGCGGCCTTTTATGCCGCCAACAGCCTGGTCAGTGATCGTTTCCTGCTGACCACCGCGTTCAATCTGCTGTTTACGCGCCCCATCGGGCCGGGCCGGATTCGCGCGGAAGGACGATGGATCAGCGGCAAGCGCCGAGTCTTTGTCGCTGAAGCGAGCCTGATCGACATGGAAGGGGAGGAAGTGGGACGCGGGACCGGCACATTCATGCGGTCGCAATTCCCGCTATCATCATTGCCGGGCTATGCAGGCTGACCGGCTGACCAGCGCCATGCTGATCGGCGTGCTGGTTCGTCGTGCCGCAGCCGCCGGAGGATTTGCCACGATATTGGTGAAGGGGGACGAAATTAGCGGCGTCATCCTGGTCCAGGCTGTTGAAAAGGGACGGGAATCGGGTCTTTTCGAGCGTGTTCCCAACCTGGATGGGGGCTACCGCCTGGCGCGCTGCGGACCCGATCCGGCAGAGGGTGGTGAAGCGCTGTCGCAATATATTGCACGTCGCCGCCGATCGGACCCCGACCTGTGGATCATTGAACTCGATATCGCGGAAGCGGAACGGTTCGCCGCTGAAACGATCTGCTGATCGTTGACTCTTTTCGCGCGGGAAGGCACTGGCCCCGCACGCTGAACGCGCAGGTTGCCGTTTTCGCCCGTGGGGGGCGGGCACGGTAAACACGCAGACGGGGGGCGGCCTGACGTCGATGCGAGTAGGGGTTTACGCGACGTCCCTGGCCAAGAACCGCACGTTTTTGAGAAGTAATGAGTTACCGTTTGAAGGCCGCGATTGCCGCGGCATTTGCCTTGTCCGCCAGTGCGGCGGTCACCGCAGCCGATATGTCGAGCGCCAGTGAAGCAGCTCCTTCGGCCAAAATGATCCCAGCTATTTCAGAGCTGAATGCAGCTCCGTCGGTGGCCACGAAGCCCGCCGTCGTTTTCGCCGCGCCGCGCGAAGTCGCGCAGCCGCTGGCCCCCCTTTCCGACAGCGCCGATTTCAAGGCGGATAATCTGGCCGCAATGGTCAACGCCCAGGGTGAAGCAGAGTCGCTGGAAGGCGACATGAAGTGCCTTGCCGGAGCGGTTTATTTCGAATCGAAGGGCGAAAGCCTGGAAGGCCAGCTGGCCGTGGCGCGTGTCATCATCAATCGCGCCAAGTCGGGTCGTTTCGCCAGCAGCCTGTGCGGCGTCGTTTATCAGCCCGGCCAGTTCAGCTTTGTGCGCGGTCGCGGCATGCCCGCCATCCCGACGGCAAGCCAGAGCTGGCGCCGCGCGGTGGCCATCGCCCAGATCGCGATGGAAGACGCCTGGGACAGCCAGGCAGAAGGCGCTCTCTTTTTCCACGCCCGCCGTGTTTCGCCCGGCTGGGGCAAGGCCAAGCTGGCTGCGATCGACAATCATATTTTCTATCGCTGATCCATCCGGGGCAGCAGAGATGAAGCAGGCCGGTTCGGGACATGCCGAATCGGCCTTTTCTTTTGTTCCCTCCATGTTCTGGAGCAAGCCGCGCGATATGTGAATCGCGCAGCTTGCTCATATCTTTGTTGTCGCATCGCTTTTCGCGGAAAACCGGTTCCCACTTTTCCGCGCGATGCCCTAATATACCGCGATGACCGCATTGGCATCTTCCTCAACCGATGGCTGCTCGCCCTTGACCGACGGCACTGCGATTGCGGTCGCGCGGGGCACTTTGCGCCTGTTTGTCCGGCATGACATGAGCGGGATATTGGAAGTGCCGCTTCCCAACGGCAGGCGAGCGGACATCATGGCGCTCGACAGTGCAGGGCGGATCACCATCGTCGAAATAAAATGCAGCCGCGCAGACCTGTTGGGTGACATGAAGTGGCCCGAATATTTCGACTTTTGCGATCGGTTCTTCTGGGCCGTTCCAGCGGGTTTCGATCTGTCGCCCTTCGATAGTGATGCGCTGTGGCCGGATCGCACCGGGTTGATCGTTGCCGATCAATATGATGCCGAACTGCTCCGCCCGGCACCGATCGAGCCGCTGGCGGCTGCGCGGCGCAAGGCGGAAACGTTACGCTTTGCCCGCCGTGCGGCGCGAAGGCTGACCGCCATCGCCGACCCGGACCACGCAACTGAACTTCGCTGGTGAAGGTGGATCAGTAGAGGCGCTTGCCCCAATATTCGTCGGCGAGGCATCGCCCAAGAGTCGACGACCCCTGCCGCGCGGCCGTGCGGGCCATATGCTTGCGAATTTCGTAGCTGCTTGATCCCAGCGATGAGCCAAAGGCGTCGATCGCCTGAGCCACAGGGTCGCGGTCACTACCGGTATAGGGTTTGAAGATGTTACCGAGCGCCTGTTCCCAGGCTTTTTCGATCTGGATGCGTTTGCCGTCCATCGCCTTCCTCGTCGCGCAACGGATACAGGCATAAGATGGTGAGACGCGGGCGCGCGGACAAGGGGTCGGAAACGATTGGCGACGGGCGACCGCCGGTCGCGCCCGTCGCTGTGGCCAATGTCAGAATACCGGGCCTTGGACCGGGCCCTTGGGCGCAGCCTTGTTCGTGGCGGCGCTTAACGCTTCCTCAAGCCCGGCGGTGCGGCCGTCCCGCTTCGCATAATCGCGGGCTGACATGCCTGCCAGAGTGTCGCGCCGGTCGGGATTGGCGCCCTGAGCCACCAGTAGCCTGGTCAGCCCGATATCGCGCAACTGAACTGCCCGGATCAGGGGCGTTTCCCCACTATTGTTGGTCTTGTCGATCTGAGCGCCATGGGTCAGCAGCGTGCGAACGCCATCTTCGAACCGGGTCTGCACCGCATCCATCAGCGGGGTGTTGCCGTCCCTGTCGGCAATGTCAGGATTGGCGCCCTTGCCCAGCAGGAATGCGAGCCAGGTGGCGTCCCGCCGCGCGATCACCAGGTGGAGCGCGGTTTCGCCGCTGGTGACATCGCGGCTGTTGATGACCGTGGAGCCGGGTTTCTGGATCAGATCCGTCACCTTTTGGCCGTCGGCATCCTTCACGGCCTTGAGGAAATTGTAATTGTCGGAAAATTGCGCATGCGCGGCGACCGGAGAAAGCAGCGCCAGCGCCAGGGCGGCTGCGCGGCCCACGCCCATCCAATGCGAAAAACATCCTGTCATCGTCGTAATAGCCCCGTTGGGATTTGCAAAATAAGGGATAGCAGGGCATGGCTGGCGGCGCCATGAACAAAGCGCTTCTACCGCTCGCCCTGTCCCTTGGCGTCCTAGTGACCGCCTGCAATATGGGGGGCGGAGATGCCTCCAACAGCAGCCAGAGCGCGCCCGGCGATCTGGCCGGGGCGCGGATCGGCGCGCCCTTTACCTTGACCAACCAGGACGGGGCGAAAGTCCGCTGGGACGATTTCAAGGGCAGCTATCGCCTGGTCTATTTCGGTTACACCTATTGTCCTGACGTCTGCCCCGTGGACTTGCAGCGCATCATGCAGGCCTTCACCCGATTTGAAAAAGCGGACCCAGCGCGGGCTGTTAAGGTCCAGCCGATCTTCATCAGTCTGGATCCCGAACGCGACACGCCAGGGGTGATCAAAACCTATGTTGCCGCTTTTCATCCGCGCCTGACGGGCCTGACCGGCAGCAAGGACGATATTGCCAAGGTGGCGAAGGATTTCGTCGTCGTCTATGGCAAGGAAGAGGCGAAGGGCGCGAGCGATTATCTGGTCAGCCATAGCCGCACGCCCTATCTATTCGGCCCGGACGGAGAACCGGTGGCGCTGGTCCCGGTGGACGATCCCCGAACGGCGGACAAGGATGAAGGAGGGCCGGACGCAGTGCTCGCTTTCCTGGAAAAATGGGTCAAGTGACAGTTGGATTTTTGGGAAAAGCCTCTTGATCAGCTGGACCGGGCACAGTGGGAAGCTTTGTGCGACGGCTGCGGCAAATGTTGCCTGCACAAGGCCGAGGATGAGGACAGCGGTCGCATCTACCCCACCAATGTGGCCTGCAAGCTGCTGGACCGCCACAGCGGGCTTTGTTCCAACTACAAGGATCGCCGCCGCTTCGTGCCTGACTGCGTCCGCCTGACGCCGCAGAAGGTGAAGACATTGAGCTGGCTGCCGCGCACCTGCGCCTATCGGCTGCGGGAAGAGGGACAGCCGCTGCCGGAATGGCATTATCTGATCAGCGGCGACAGGGAATCGGTGCATCGCGCCCGTCAGTCGGTGCGCGGTTGGACAGTGGCCGAAGCGGATGCGGGCGACTGGGAAAACCATCTTGTCGATCGCGAAATCTGACGGCGCGATCCTGGTCGATGGCGTGACGGTGCCGGTGCGGGTCCGCCGGTCGGCCAAGGCGAAAACCTACCGCCTCTCACTCGACCGGGCGCTGGGTGAATTGCGGCTGTCCCTGCCCCTTCGCGCCGACGTCAAGCGCGCGCTGGGCTGGGCGCAGGGGCATGAAGGCTGGGTTCGGACACAACTGGCTGCCCAACCCGCCTTGGTGACGCTGGGTGACGGCGTGACATTTCCGTTCGAAGGGCGCGACCTGCGGATTTGCTGGACGGCGGGAACGTCCCGCAGCATCCGGGTTGAGGACAACCAGCTGCTGCTCGGTGGCGCGGCTGAATCCGTGCCGCAACGGGTGGTTCGTTGGCTCAAGGTGCAGGCCAGGGCGGTGCTGGAGACCGACACGCTGGCCATGGCGCAGGATCATGGGCTGATCGTCGCGTCGGTGGGCATTGGCGACCCGCGCAGCCGCTGGGCCAGTTGTTCTGCCAGCGGCGGCATCCGTTACAGCTGGCGGCTGATCCTGTGCCCGCCGGACGTGCGCAGGGCTACCGTCGCCCATGAACTGGCGCATCTGCTGCATATGGACCACAGCCCGGCCTTTCATGCGGCCCATCAGCGCATATTGGGCGAGGACCCCAGACCGGCGAGGGCCTGGCTGCGGGCGCATGGATCAGCGCTGCATCGTTTTACGGACTGATTGCAGAGTCAGTCGCGTGCCGGGCAGGCATGATCTTCGTCCCGGCGATGGGGAAGGCCGCAGGCGCGGCAGAGGTCATGGCTACCCGATTTCAGGCCGTGTCCCACCGCCACCCGTTCATCGAAGACATAGCATTCGCCCTGCCATCGGCTTTGGCTTTCCGGCATTTCCTCCAGATAACGCAGAATGCCGCCGCGCAGATGATAGACATCGTCAAAGCCGCGCGCGCGGACCAGTGCCGTTGATTTTTCGCAGCGAATGCCGCCGGTGCAGAACATCGCGATCTTTGGCGTCCGGCCTTCGTCCCGCAGCTTTTGCGCAAAACCATCGAACCAGGCGGGGAAGTCGCCAAAGGAACGGGTGCCTGGATCGATCGCGCCTGCGAAGCTGCCTACCGACACTTCATAAGCGTTGCGGGTGTCGATGACGACGGTGTCGGGGTCGGCGATCAAGCTGTTCCACGCATCGGGATCGAGATGGTGGCCAGCCTGGTTGGCGGGGTCCAGTTCCCCTGCGCCCAGCGTCACGATCTCACGCTTCACCTTCACCTTCATGCGGGCAAAAGGCGCGTCGGCTGCCGTGGCATATTTGACGTCCAGATCCGCGCAGCCCGGAAACGCGCGGATATGCGCGATCAGGGCGGCGATGGCGTCTTCGCTGCCCGCGACCGTGCCGTTAATCCCTTCGGTCGCGATGATCAGCGTGCCGCAGGTCTGTAATTCGGCGCAGACAGCGCGCAATTCCCGCGCCAGTCGGTCAGGATCGGGAAAGGTGGCGAAACGGTAAAGCGCGGCGATGGTGAAGGGAGCGGGCATGTCGGCCCCATAGCCGCTCCCTCGCCCTCTTGAAAGACGCGGCGCAAGCGCGCATAGGCGGGCGATGGTTCCCCTTTCGTTCGCAGGTCACGACTTTTTGGCGCTGCCCGAAGCGGCGCTCTTTTGGCCTGCAAAGCGCGCATTATTGGTGGCCGACCTCCATTTTGAAAAGGCCAGCTGGTTCGGACGGTTCGGCCAGTTCCTGCCGCCGCACGACAGCCAGGCCACGCTAGAGCTGATCGCGGCGCTGGTGGAGCGGACCGGCGCGCAGTCGGTCTGGTCGCTGGGCGACAGCTTTCACGACGCGGATGGCCCGGCCCGGCTGCCTTCGAAAGCGCGGGCGCGGCTGGCGGCACTGACAGAACAGGTCGACTGGGTTTGGATCACGGGCAATCATGATATCGGCATGACGGCGACCCCCGGCGGGCGGCGGCTGGCGGAAGCGGAGGTGGATGGCATCTGGCTGCGGCACGAAGCCGATCCCGCCGATACGCGTCCCGAAATTTCGGGCCATTTCCATCCAAAGCTCCGGCTGTCGCTGCGCGGTCGGCATGTATCGCGGCGTTGTTTCGTAGGGTCGTCGTCCAAGCTGATTCTGCCCGCTTTGGGCACGTTGACCGGCGGCCTGGATGCCAGTCATGGAGAAATCCGCCGCGCCGTGGGGCCGGGCGCGACGGCGCTGGTGCCGCTCGCCGACCGATTGCTGCGCTTTCCGCTCGCATAGCGGACCGTTACGGAAACCTGGTTTAAACTTGTTGACTGTATCGATTGTAGAGGAGCGCTCGGCTGCTGGTGAGCAATTAAGGGAAGAATGGTTTGCTTTGCTTGTCTTAGACCGTTCGTAGCTGCATAATCATACATGGGTGACGACGTGGAAATACCATGCGTTCCAGGAGAGAAAGGGTCTGTCATGAACAAGAATTTCTGGCTGCTATCGGTCGGACTGGCGGCCTTGACCGCCCCATTTTCCATCGTTCACGCACAGGAAGCAGCGGAACAGGCTGCCGTCGAAGACAATGGCGCCGTGATCATCGTCACCGCGACCCGCCGGGCCAGTCCCTTGTCGGACGTGCCGATCGCTGTGTCCGCCGTAAGCGGGCAGGCCATGCAGAATAGCGGGGCGAGCGACATTCGCAGCCTGAACCAGCTGGCCCCTTCGCTGCTGGTGTCCTCTACCGGATCGGAAGCCAATGCTTCGGCCCGCGTGCGCGGCATCGGCACGGTCGGCGACAATCCGGGGCTGGAAAGCTCCGTCGCGGTATTTATCGACGGCGTATATCGCTCCCGCACTGGCGCAGGCCTTAATGAACTGGGCGAGATTGAGCGGGTTGAAGTGCTGCGTGGCCCGCAGGGAACATTGTTCGGACGCAACGCGTCGGCAGGCCTGATCAACATCATCAGCAAGGCCCCGGAATTCAAGCTGGGAGGCAAGGCTGAGGTCACTTACGGCAATTATGACTTTTGGCGGCTTGCAGGGCGCATCACCGGCCCCGTCACCGACAGCCTGGCGCTCAGCCTGGACGGCGTGTGGTCGAAACGGGACGGCTTTTTCGACCTGGTCGACACAAATGGAGACAAGGTCGGTGAAACGAACGACCGCGACCGCTATTTTCTGCGCGGGCAGGCGCTGTTTGAACCCAATGACGCGCTCTCCATCCGCCTGATCGGGGATTATACCAACCGCGATGAAAGCTGTTGCGGCGCGGCTTATATCGAAACGCGCGAACGGCAACCGCTGCCCGGCGGTGGTTATGCCACCGCACCTTTCAATCGCATCGCCGCCATCCTGTCGGGGCAGGGCAGCGTCTTTCCATCCGATCCCTATGACCGCGACCTGACGATCACCGAAGGGCGCAACTATGTCAGCAAGGTCAAGGATTGGGGCCTGTCAGGCGAGGTCAACTATGATCTGGACGGGGTGAAGCTGACCAGCATCACGGCCTATCGCGATTATAAGAGCCAGGACTATGGCGATTATGATTATAGCGGGGCCGACCTGCTCTATCGCGATCCCGACACTTATCGCCAGTTCAAGACCTTTACCCAGGAACTGCGCGCGCAGGGATCGGCCTTCAACGACGTGCTCGATTGGTTGGTCGGCGGCTATTATGCGAATGAAAAGCTGACGCTGGAGGACAATATCGTCTTTGGCGCGGATTATGGTCGCTTTGCCGCTTGCCGCCTGATGGCGGGCGCGGTGGTCAACAGCAATTTGACCGCTCCACAACTCGCCGCCTGTGGCAGCGGGCTGGCCACGCAGGCGTTGATCACCGGGACGCAGGCGCAGCTTAATGCAGCGCTGACCCCCGCCGTCGGCGCGGGGCAAGCGGGAGCGATCTCAACCGGACTGGGGGATGGATTGCGCGCGCTGGCCGCTATCCCGTCGGGGACCGGGGACGTCGGCTCCGTCTATCGCCAGAAGAGCGAAAACTGGGCGCTGTTCACGCACAATATCATCCATATTACCAAGCAGCTCGATCTGACGCTGGGCCTGCGTTACACGCATGAGACCAAGCGTTTCTCGGCCGATCTGAACAATAATAACGCGACCTGCGCGGCGTTGCAGGCGTCCAGCCTGCCGACATTGGCGACCACCCAGGCGCTGGGATCGGCCGCAGCGCTGGCGGGCGGCATATTGACGCTTGGCTGCCTGGGTAACAGCTCGACCGGCCTTAACGCGCTGAACCTGAACGACAGGATCAGCGATGGTGAGTTTTCGGGGACGGCGGTGCTGTCCTGGAAGCCGCTGGACGAAATGCTGGTCTATGGCAGCTATTCCAAGGGGTATAAGGCAGGTGGCTATAATCTGGATCGGTTCCAGCTTGGCACCACCGGCGTCAATCCGGTTCCCGCGGTATTTTCGCCCCGCAGCAACGCCGATGTGACCAGTTTGCGATTTGCCGCTGAAAAGGTGGATTCCTTTGAAATCGGCCTGAAATATACGCAGCCGAAATGGAGCGTGAACATCGCCGCGTTCCGGCAGGAGTTCAAGAATTTCCAGCTGAACACGTTCAACGGCACCAGCTTCATCGTGCAGAATATCAACGGTTGCGAAAGCGATTTGTCCATCGCGCGAACCTGCGACAATGACGATGTCGGGCCGGGCCTTATCAGCCAGGGCGTGGAACTGGAACTGGCGGCGTCGCCGGTCCGCAATGTTCGCCTGACCGGCGGGTTCACCTATGCGCGGGCGAAGTTCGCCAACCGACTGGTTGGCAGCGCCGACGGCAGCGTTCCGCTGGATCAGGGAAGCGACGGGCGGTCGGGCCTGGTGCTGCTGCCGGGCCAGATCAATTCGCAAGCGCCAGAGCTGGTGACGACGGTGAGCGCCGCATGGACCCCTGAACTGGGGTCGAGCGGTTTGTCGGCGCTGTTCTACATCGATGGCCGCATGACCAGCGATTTCAATACCGGTTCAGACCTATTCCCCGAAAAGGTGCAGGATGGCTATGCGGTCTTTAACGCGCGCGTCGGTATTCGTGGGCCGCAGCAGCGTTGGGCGGTCGAATTCTGGGGGCAGAATATCTTTAATCAGGATTATACCCAGGTAGCGTTCAGCAGCCCGCTGCAATCGAGCAGCCCCGGAACCTCCACCACCGGCCAGTTCGCGCTGACGCCGCCTTCGCCGATGGCGAACCAGCTGATCTCTGGTTATCTGGGTGAGCCAAGGACGTACGGCATCACCTTGCGCGGCAGCTTCTAACCTGCCGCGTCAGGCATCAGGCCCGCTCCGCGATCGTGCGGAGCGGGCTTTTTTGTGACTCAGGCGGTTGGGCGTTCACCGAACAGGGCCGTGCCGACGCGGATGTCGGTCGCGCCCAGCATGATTGCCGTTTCGAAATCACCTGACATGCCCATGGACAGGCGGTCCAGTCCTTCTTCCCGCGCCATCTTGGCAAGCAGGGCGAAATAGGGAGCAGGCTCTACATCGGCGGGTGGCACGCACATCAGGCCGAGCAGCGGGATGCCAGCGTCCCGCGCGGCACGGATGAGGGCAGGGGTGTCAGCGATCGGGCAGCCGCCCTTTTGCCCTTCCGCACCGACATTGACCTGGATGAAGCAGGGCACCCGCTTGTCGGCGGCATCCATCGCACGGGCAAGCGCGGTCAGCAGGGAAGGGCGGTCCAGCGAGTGGATGATATCGAACAGGGCCACGGCATCGGCTGCCTTGTTCGATTGAAGCTGGCCCACAAGATGCAGCGTGATGTCGGGCGTTTCCGTTCGCAGGAGCGGCCATTTGCCCTGTGCTTCCTGCACGCGATTTTCGCCGAAGCTGCGCTGTCCCGCCATGATCAGAGGGCGGATAGCGGAGGCTTCCTGCATTTTCGATACAGCGATCAGGTTGATGTCGTTGGCGGTGCGGCCCGTCAGGCGGGCAGCGCGCTGCGCTGCGTCGCGCACGGCGTTCAGCCTTTCGGCCGCTTCGATGCTTTCAGTCGTCATGGCGGCTGCTATAGGCGAGGGTGATGACGCGCCGCCACCGCAAAAATCTGCCTTCCAATTGGCTGATGACGGATGAACGCGTCGGCGGCGATGCGTTGCTGGAGGCGGTGGGAAGGTTGCCGAGGGGTCAGGCGGGGATCATTTTTCGCCATCATCGCACCCCCCGTGCGGAGCGGCGCATGCTTTTCGATCAGTTGGCGCGGATAGCGCGTCGGCGGCGGCTGATGATCCTGGTCGCGGGACCGGAAAGGCTGGCAATCGCCTGGAAAGCGGATGGGTGGCATGGGCCGACATGGGGACGGGGGAATCGCGCCCTCATCCACAGCATGGCCGCCCATGATGCGCGCGAGTTGGCTGCGGCGCAGCGTTGCGGGGCGGATCTGATTTTCCTTTCACCGCTGTTCGCCACGCGGTCGCACCCTGGCGCGCAGGCGCTGGGGCGGGTGCGCTTTGGTGCTTTGGCGCGCCTGTCGTCAGTGCCTGTAATGGCGCTGGGGGGCGTGAATACCGGTCATCGCAGGATGTTGAAGGCGCTCGGCGCTTCGGGATGGGGCGCGATTGATGGGCTGGTCCGCCGTGGTCGCGGGATAAGCTGAGACTGCAATAAGTACCGCAAGCCTAGCGCGAGATCAGAAATGTAGGAAATCGGGCCGACGCAGGGTCAGCGGATCAGAATTTGAAGACCGTACCCAGATAGACGGCCTGATTATCCTGCCGATCATCGGTCATGGGGGTCAACCGGCCGATCACGCTGTTGTTATAACGCAGCCCAGCGGTCACGTTGAGGTTGCGCGTCAGCGAATAGGAGCTGGCCAGATCCAGCGAATAATCCTTTTCCGCAGCCGGATTACGAACGGCTTCGCCCGGCTCACGGCGATTTTCGATCATTACCTTGGTGCTGAACCGGGTCTTATGTTCCTGATCCAGCGAGAAATTCTTTGCACCGGCAACCTGATCCAGCGCAACCGGGTCCAGTTCCTTGCGGCCTATCGTTTCGGGCAAGGCAAACTTGCGCCAATTATGCGCGGTGTTGAGGCTGAACGCTACGGGAGCGATGTTGAGCGAATCAAGCGTACGGCTGACTGTGACGCGATCATCGTCGCCTGCACGCACCATCACAGTGATCGACCGCTGACCGCTGAGCGAGCCGCTGGTCGGGGTGAAACGAAAACTCTGCCGACCAGCCGAAGCGGCAATCCTGGCATAAGCGGCAGCGAGTCGCGGATCCTTCGTTGTGGGTGTGAAGGAAGAAATGCTGCCAAGTGCACCGAGGGAGACTGGCGTGTTGGCGCGCATGCGCACAATGTCGGTCGCTGCGCCAATGGCGGGGGACAGCATAAAGCCAGCCACGGCGATCGCCGAGCCTGCCAATGCAATATATCCCCTATTCACACGCATGACGCGAATCTCTTCCCCACCGACCTTTTTGAGGTTCTACACGCGAAACGTCCCGATAGGTAGTGTGTGCCGCCTTTTTGTGCAATCTGTTGCAAGGAACACACAGGCGTTCCGCGCGCAGCCCGTCGCATCGAAGGAGGGCGTCAGCGGCCCCCCTTGCCCCCCCCTTGCCCATTGCCGCCGGTCCTCTATAGAAGCTGGGCGTTTTTCTTCAGATATGGGACATTCCTGATGGTCCGCCGCCTTCCTGCCTCTCTATCCGCCGGTCTGCTGCTGGCCGCACTTCTGCCGCTTGCCGCCTGTGGCGGTGGATCGAAGGAAAGGCCCAAGGCCGATCTTGCCGCGGCCAAGATCACGACGATCGGGGTCAACAGCTATTTGTGGCGCGCGACCCTGGACACGATTTCTTTCATGCCGCTGGTCCAGACGGATTCGAACGGCGGGGTGATCGTCACCGACTGGTACGCCAATCCCAACAGCCCCAATGAGCGCATGAAGCTGACCGTATCGATCCTGGACCAGGACCTGCGGGCCGATGCGCTGCGCGTGGCCGCCAGCCGTCAGGTCAATCAGGGCGGCCAGTGGGTCGATGCGCCGGTTCAGGCCGCTACCGTCCAGAAGCTGGAAGAGATCATCCTGACCAAGGCCCGCGACCTGCGCCGTATGGCGATCACGGGATAAGCTATTCCTTTTATTCCAATTTCTTGAACAACCGGGGGCTGGGCTTGGAAGAGCTCAGCCCGCATGCATTTTGAGGACGTGATACAGATGCAAAGGCGCTTCAACCCGCTTGAGGCCGATGCCCGCTGGCAGGCCGTATGGGACGAGAAGCAGACGTTCAAGGCGTCGGACACGAGCGACCGCCCACGTTCCTACGTGCTGGAGATGTTCCCCTATCCGTCCGGGCGCATCCATATCGGCCATGTGCGCAACTATTCGATGGGCGATGTGCTGGCGCGGTTCCGACGGATGACCGGGCATGAAGTGCTGCATCCGATGGGTTGGGACGCCTTTGGCATGCCGGCGGAAAATGCCGCGATGGAAAAAAAGGTGCATCCGGGCGACTGGACCCGATCCAACATCGCGACGATGCGGGCGCAGCTGAAGAAACTGGGCTTTGCGCTGGACTGGAGCCGCGAACTCGCGACCTGCGAGCCGGATTATTATGGGCAGGAGCAGGCGCTGTTCCTGGACATGATGGAAGCGGGGCTGGTTTACCGGAAGGAAAGCGCGGTCAATTGGGACCCGGTCGACATGACCGTGCTGGCCAATGAGCAGGTGATCGACGGCAAGGGCTGGCGATCGGGCGCGCCGGTCGAGAAGCGGAAGCTTAGCCAGTGGTTCCTGAAGATCACGCAATTTGCCGACGATTTGCTCAGCGGTCTGAAGACGCTCGATCAGTGGCCCGAGAAGGTGCGGCTGATGCAGGAGAACTGGATTGGCAAGTCGGTTGGCCTGCAGTTCCGGTTCAAGCTGGATGAGGCTGTGGACGGCATTGAGGAACTGGAGGTCTTTTCGACTCGGCCCGACACCATCTTCGGTGCGAGCTTTGCGGCGATTGCGGCGGATCATCCGATCGCTTTGGCGCTGGAGGCGAAGGATGAGGGTCTGGCTGCATTTGCCGAGGAATGCCGTCATAGCGGCACTGCCGCTGCGGAGATCGAGACGCAGGAGAAGAAGGGCTATGACACCGGACGGTCGGTGATCCATCCCTTTACCGGAGCCAAGCTTCCGCTGTTCGTCGCCAACTTCGTGTTGATGGATTATGGCACGGGTGCCGTCATGGCGGTGCCGGGGCATGACCAGCGCGACCTGGATTTCGCGCGCAAATATATGCTGCCCGTCGAGCGCGTGGTTGCTGCCGAGAGCGATGAGGACAAGGGCATCGGCGACGAGGCCTATGCCGGGCCGGGCCGCCTGGTGAACTCCGATTTCCTCAACGGCATGAGTGTCGAGGATGCCAAGGCCGAAATCATCCGCCGCGCCGAAGAGGGCGGTTGGGGGACCGGCACGACCGTGTTCCGCCTGCGCGATTGGGGCGTGTCGCGCCAGCGTTATTGGGGGACGCCGATCCCGGTCATCCATTGCGAAGATTGCGGCGTGGTGGGCGTGCCCAAGGCGCAGTTGCCGGTGGTGCTGCCGGAGGATGTCAGCTTCGACATTCC
>CAMPHJ010000039.1 GCA_946885845.1 uncultured Sphingobium sp.
AGGTCGGCTGTCCCGGGCGGGCTGATGAAGTTGCCCGAACAGTCCTGCACCGGTACATTCGGCTGATATTCGTAACGCTCGTATTTGGCGTCGGTATAGCTGAATGTGCCGCCGATCTCTACGCCCGGGAACGGCCTTAGCGAAGCTTCCGCCTCTACGCCTTGGATGCGGGCGTCGGCCTTCAGAACTTGAGCGCCAGCTGCCTGCGTCACAGGATTGAAATCACCCGTGGCCCGCTGAATATCCTTGTATTTCAGATAATAATAGGTGGCGTTCAAACGAAGTGGCATGCCCGCAACCCGGACGTCCGACTTAAAGCCGCCCTCATAGGATGTGACATATTCGGGTGGGAATGTTCGGGTGGTCGGGAAGACGGCATTGGCATTGATGCCCCCCGCCTTGTAGCCGCGGCTGACCTTTGCGTAGAGGAGCAAGGCGTCAGAGGCCCGGTAGTCCAACCCAATGGTCCAGGTAGGGGCATTGGTCTTAAGGACGGCGTTGAACTCGCATTCGCTTGGATCGACCGCAGGGGTGTTCGTGGCCGAGCAGAGAATGGCGCCAGGCGCCTGAGGTGTAGGATTGAGGTTGGGTCCGAAGAAATTGGCCGACCCGCTTACCTTATCCCAGGTATGGCGATATCCACCGGTCAGCTTGAGATTTTCCAGGGTCGGTACAAGCAAGCCGAAATCCAGCGTTGCCTGTGCGTAGAGTGCCTTTGACCTGTTGGTGATCGAAAACCTGGCGTCAGAGCTTGGGCAGAAGCCGGTGAACGCAGCCGGGCAGAAGGCGATCGCGCCCGCGCCTTGCTCCCTGACGGGACGCTGATCGTAGAGGAATGCGCCGGTCGTCAATGTCAGTTGATTGTCGAACAGATTGCCCTGCAACTGCAGTTCTTCGGTGAAGACTTTCAGATCATCTCTGGGAACGCGGGCTGATGTGGCGTTAACATAGATTAGCGGCGTTCCATCGCCTGGCAGCGTGGCCTGGCCCGGCGCGGGATAACGGCGTGGGTCATCATCCTGTTGTTGGAGGACGCTGCCGTCGCTATCGATACTGTAGTTTGAGGTGAAACGCTGGTAGCTCACGATATTGCGAAGCGTAAGTTCGTCGTTCAGATTGAGCGAAGAGGTGTTAGTGATGCCCCAGGTCTTCGTCTTTTGATAGGAATCCACGCCATGCGCCGTCCGTCGCGGCCCGCGTGCTTCTGAATCGGCAGCGGCTGCACGGTACACGTCACATGAAGCGATTTGTCCAGGGATTGTCGGGCCTTCGTAGCAAAAGCCGAGTGACGGATCCGACAGTGCTGCGACGTTAAACCCAGTGTTGACAAGTCCGGTGCCATTGTTGCTCGACTTGGCTCCGTAGGCCATCGTGTAGTTCTCAAAGCCTTCAAATGGCTTGAGCGTCAGGCCGATGCGTCCGGAATACCAGTGCGTATTGTCACGATCCTTGTCCCAGACCACGTCATAGGTGTAGCCATCACGGTCCTGATAGGCGCCTGCGACGCGCAGGAGAACCTTGTCCTCCACGACCGGCACATTGATCGCGCCTTCCAGTTGCTTGTTGTCGTAATTACCGAATTTCGCCTGAGCATAGCCTTCGAAATCATTGGTCGGCTTGTGCGGGACGAGCAGAACAGCGCCACCTGTGGTGTTACGTCCGAACAAAGTACCCTGCGGCCCGTTTAGAACCTGCACGTTCTCCAGATCGACGAAATTCCCCGGCCCGCCCTGTTGAGGGGTGGAAATCGGAGCGGGCAGCGGTACTTCGTTCAGGTACACCACCACACCAGGCGAGGCTTGGAAGGTGGCGCCCTGGCCGCGTATCGTGAAGCTCTGCGCCTCACGCGAAGGATTGCCATTATTGCCCACTACCAGCGAAGGAACGGTGGCTTGCAGGTTTTGCGCTTCCGTCACGCCTTGCTGCTGAAGGCGCTCGGGAGAAAACGCCGTGATGGCGATAGGCACGTCTTGCGCGCGCTCGTCGCGGCGCTGGGCGGTCACCACGATATCGTCAGAAGGGGAATCGCTAGCGTCGAGCGCCGTAGCTGAGCGATCCTGAACCTGCGCCTGCACATTCTGCGGAATGGCGAGCGGTAACAGTGTCGCTGAACATAATAAGCCAACGCGAAGCCTGGTATATATAGCCATGTTATGCCTCCCTCTTAAAACGATATCGTCTGCCAAGTTCTTTGCCTTGGTTTGTTCAATTAATTGCGAGGTGATGTGTTCTGGCAGAAGATGCTGACGTGCAAGCGCGCACATCCAGCGATCATCTATCAGGTTTTTCTTCTGCCAGAATGATGCATACCCCTCTTATGCCGCTGCCAGATCATATATTGCAGGCATGATCGTGGGTGGCCCTGGCTCGAATACGCTCGTGAGGAACTGGATGAATTCAGGGTCGTGGAGCGGATCGCTCGGCGTCTTGAACGCTATGCCGCGAGCACGCAGTTCCGAGAGGAAGATGTCGAAGACCTGCTCATGCGACAGATCATCGCTATGATCGAGCGCGACCGTCATCTCATCCAGATCCATGTACATATCCGCGCCCCAATGGAACAGCATGCGGATTTCATCAGCGGGAAGCTGCTGGACGACCTTGCCATCGGTCATGACCTGCCAGCCATCCGAATTCGGATCTGCAGCGATCACCGAATTGATCGCCAGGCCCTCCGGCTTGCGCATATCTTCCGGCCCACAGGCATTCGCGCCGTGATACATGACCTCATTCTCGACCACCGCGGCGCGGCCCCACATCGGGGCATAAAGCTGCTTGGGCTGCCCGTCCGGGCCATCCGGCCAATAGGTAAAGCCGCCGCCGATCTGCCCCTTGTAATACCAGGTCAGCACCTGCGTCTTCTTTACCTGCCAATGGCGGAACAACCCGGATTTGGTCATGAGGCCTATCAGCCAGGACGGGGTGTTCTGAATGTTCACGCCACGATAATCGGCGCCATCAACATGTGGCGGGCCACCTGCACCGGCCGGACCCTGAATGTTGCAAAGCATTAGGTTGGGGGCTGCATATTTGGCACCCCAATAACCCCGGGCCAGTTCAAGAAACTTGCTGTGATAGAAACAGTCCTCGATTTCGGGGTAAAGGCTTGCATAGCCCCGTCCGAGAAAGGCGCGGAAAACAGGGCTCAAAAACATGTCCCATGTGGGAACGAAGCCTTTGGGGAGTGTTCCGGATGTCGCACCAATCACCTCTTCAGGGGAACTGAATTCCTGCGAAAGGATAGTGGTCCATGGTCCTTGCTCGCGAAGAACGGAAAAAAGCCGCTGCCGTTGATCTTCGCTGAACGCGCCCTCCAGGAGTTGGGGCTCGGCGATTGGGCGTAGAAACGAATGAGTATTCATAACGACTTCCTCTCAGAACAAAAAAACTGCGAAACAAATTTCAGAACGATCTCAAGCCGTTCGTTTAAGTACGTCGAGCAAAGTTTGTGTGAGACTATCGATTTGGTCACGACTGATAATAAGCGGGGGTGAGAGCACGATCGTGTCGCCATTTGCGCGGACCAAAAGGCCCTTTTCGAAGCAGTCCACGAATGCTTCAAATCCGCGTGATCCTGGATCATCTGGCCGAGGGGCAAGTTCAATTGCCGCGATAAGGCCCATGGCCCGGATATCGGCGATGTGCGGCGCGGTCTGCAATGACAGCAGGCTGTGCTGCCAATGCTCTTCAAGCTCAGCAGCGCGGCTAAAAAGGCCTTCGCGCTGATAGATGTCGAGGCTTGCAAGGCCCGCCGCGCAAGCAGCCGGGTGACCGGAATAGGTGTACCCATGAAAAAGCTCGATCGCGGCTTCAGGCCCCTGCATCAGGGCATCATGCACGTCGCGCGACGTGAATACGGCCCCCATTGGCATGGCGCCGTTGGTCAGCCCCTTTGCTGTCGCGATAATATCGGGGACGACATCGAAGTGCTGGGCCGCGAAGGGACTACCAAGACGGCCGAAGCCGGTAATCACTTCGTCGAAAATGAGGAGGATGCCATGCCGCGTCGCTATCTCGCGCAGCCGCTTCAAATAACCCTGCGGCGGCAGCAGCACCCCTGTCGAGCCAGCGACGGGTTCTACGATGACGGCCGCGATAGTATCCGCCCCATGCAGCTGGACGAGACGCTCAAGATCGTCAGCCAGCTCGGCGCCATGTTCGGGCGGGCCCTTGCACAACAGGTTGCGGCTGGGATCGTGAGTGTGCCGCATGTGGTCAACGCCATGCAGGGTGGAGAAGGCGCGACGATTATTGACAAGGCCGCCTACCGAAATGCCGCCAAAGCCCACGCCGTGATAGCCACGCTCACGCCCGACCAGCCGAGTGCGCGTGCCTTGGCCGATCGCGCGCTGATAGGCGAGCGCGATCTTGAGCGCCGTGTCCACGGATTCCGAGCCCGATCCGGTGAAGAATATCCGGTCGAGACCGGGGGGCGCGATTTCGGAGAGGCGTTCTGCAAAGCGGAAGGCGAGAGGATGGCCCAGCTGAAAGCTTGGTGCGTAATCCAGGCTTTCCAACTGGGCGGCGACTGCTGAGGCGATCTCCTTACGGCCATGTCCTGCGTTGACACACCACAGGCCGGCCGTCCCGTCGAGAATCTCGCGTCCGTCGTCGCTGCGATAGTGCATCCCCGTTGCTTCGACCAGCATTCGAGGCGCCGCTTTGAACTTCCTGTTGGGAGTAAACGGCATCCAGTAGGCATCAAGAGCAACGCTGTTATTAAGACTCTTCATTTGATCATCCGCTAATTTAGCGACATGTTGACCGTTTACTCAGGCAACCCGCAAGACGTTTTCCGACCTTCAGAAAATTCTTGATTTACAATAGGATGCGCTGATAAACGTTCGATATATCAAACATATGCAACAGGACGAGTAGTTTTGATGCCGGAAGTGGAAATCGGATCGCGCCTACGCCGTGCGCGGGAGAAGGCTGGCATTTCTCAACGTGCGCTGGCCAAGCGTGCCGGCATCACCAATTCCACCATCTCATTAATGGAATCGGACGGCACCAATCCATCGATCGGCGCTCTGAAGCGCGTGCTTGATGCGATGTCGGTCAGTTTAGCTGACTTTTTCGCGACGGACGAGATGGATCGTCCCCGAACTTTCTACAAGGCCTCCGAACTAACGGAAATTGGCAAAGGCTCTGTATCCTTACGTCAAGTAGGACCCAGCCTGGTGGGGCGCCAGCTGCAAATCCTGTCCGAAACCTACCAACCCGGCGCCGATACGGGGAAGATCAACCTCACTCATGAGGGCGAGGAAGGCGGGATCGTTATATCCGGCTTTCTCGAACTAACCGTCGATGGCGAGAGATGCATATTGGGGCCCGGCGACGCTTACAGCTTCGACAGCAAGCGCCCTCATCGCGTCCGCTGCGTCGGGGATGAACCAGCTCGCTGCATTAGTGCGTGTACCCCCCCTAACTTCTAGGCTCATGCGAGCGGATACGCGGCGAAACGGAAACAAGTTCCACCGCCTTGCCCAAACCACTGCCGACCGTGCCGGACGATGGTCCCTACGGCTGCTTGCTGCTTAAGTATCCTAGGCTTAAGCGCCCGGACAAAGGCACCAGCGGGCATTCTGTCCGAATTTGCAAGCATCTTTCGGACATACTCGACAATCGCAATCCCAAATGTCCAAGTCTGCAACGCATGAGCCGGCGAGCAATCCGACGAAGGCGAACCTACCGAGATTGTGCAGCGGGAGCAGCCGAGTGAACAACAGTCGGCGGAGCAGCACGCTCAAAACCGGCGCGGGCAGCAGGAAGGCGGGCGCGACGACGTCACCGTGTCGCGATTCGCGCAATACTACCGCCCGGTACATCATATGCACGTGCAGATGGTGGGCCATCGCCGAGTCCCATGCGTGGAGTACCGCAGTGGTGCTGATCCGGGCGCCAAGAGGCTTCGTGTCGGCTGTGGTCGATAGCGTGACCTCTTAGGCCGTGCCTAACAGCAGATCGTAGGGCAGCGCGTTGTTGAAGGCGATCTCGGCCATCTCTTCCGGCGAGATGAAGACGATGTGGGACAATGGGCCGGAGAGGCCGTCGCCACCTTCGGCTTGGTCCTGACGATCATCGGGACCGTGCGGATGCGCCCGGACAGCGTTTCGGTCAGCGTCGCTCTCTACATCGTGGCCGCCTACTGGTTCACCTCGTCCACCAGCTTCGCAAACCCCGCCATCACTGTTGCCCGATCGCTGAGCGACAGCTTCGCCGGCATCGCCCCGTCCTGCGTGCCAGCCTTTGTCGCCGCGCAGATTGTCGGCGCGATCACCGCCCATCTCGCCAGCGGGATCATCGTCCCGGCAGCCCTACAAGAGGAACCCGCATGAGCCGCGTCCGCGCCCTGCCCGACCCCGGCCATCTCCCCGCGTTCGATCCCGCCTATGCGATCGCTCGGCCGGCCATCGGCCTCGGCGACGACCAGCCGTCGCCACGTATCCTGCTGCTTTACGGCTCGCTGCGGGAACGCTCCTTCTCCCGTCTGGCAGTCGAGGAAGCGGCACGTCTCCTCCACTTCTTCGGTGCGGAGACACGCATCTTCGATCCCTCCGATCTGCCGTTGCCCGACCAAATTGACGGTGACGACCATCCTACTGTCCATGAGCTGCGCGAACTCTCGATGTGGTCGGAGGGACAGGTCTGGTGCAGCCCCGAACGGCACGGTCAGATCAGCGGCATCATGAAGGCGCAGATCGACCATCTGCCGCTGGAGATGAAGGGCAAGCGCCCAACGCAAGGGCGCACGCTTGCGGTCATACAGGTGTCTGGCGGTTCGCAGTCTTTCAACGCCGTCAACACGCTCCGTCTCCTTGGGCGCTGGATGCGGATGTTCACGATCCCCAACCAGTCGTCTGTCGCCATGGCCTATAAGGAGTTCGACGACACGGGCCGCATGAAGCCCTCCAGCTATTACGATCGGATCGTCGACGTGATGGAGGAACTGGTGCGGATCACCGTCCTGATGCGGCCGCATGGCAGCCAACTTGTCGATCGCTATTCCGAGCGAAAAGCGGCAGGAACTGCTATAGATCAAGCCGAACAGCGGGCGGCAGCGGCCACGCAATAACCGCAGAAATCTGCCACTTTCGACCCTTTGCGGTCCTTCACGCATAGATTTTCCATCCCCACCAACGGACAGTCCGCTAACCACATCGGGCATGGCAGAGATGCCAGTATGGTCATGCCAGGCCGACCACTGTAAACGGGCGAAGATCAGATAAAACAGGTGAACACGTGGCCCGAAAGCATTTGAAACATGGCCCTTACGAGAACGATCATAGCGAGGAAGAAGCTCCTGAGGCCACACCCTCATGCTGGCTCTGTGGTCGGCCTACCGGGAAAAGCATCATCTGGCATCACCCCGTGCCCAAGAGCCGCGGCGGGCGCGATGTCGTGCCGATGCACCCTGTCTGCCAAAAGACGCTGATCGCCAATTTCACCAATTCGGAACTCCAGCGCCATGGGATGGATGTGGAGGGACTGCTGGCCAACCCCAACATTCGCAAATTTGTCGACTGGGTTGCCAACAAAGACCCGGATTTCACTGCAACCATGGCTAAGAAGCAGCGCTAGAGCCGTTGAAGACGATGAAGCCTAGAAAGCGTTATCTCACCGCAACATTGAGCGACGGCTACGTCAAAACGATCGGCCCCACGGCAGCCCCTTTCACGCATTATTGGCGGATAGTCGCGCAGCTCGAAAACGGCCGGACCGAGGTCTTCTGGGGCCATAGCAAATCGCTCAAAGAGGCGACTGGCAAGAAAGCGGCGACCGCTGACGCGGCACGCCAGCGGGGATGGACGAGCTATGATTTCGAGGTGGTAGAGCTCGTCGCATCGATGGATCTGAGCGGTGGACATTAGCCAGTGACGGCATCTGATGCTAAAATGGACCACCATCGTGCGGATCCGCTACCGACCCTTCTTTGGCGTCTAGCGACCCATTTTCGATCTCGAGGTCCGGAAGGGCAGCTATCCGATCTATTCACTTCAAAGCTGACCGCATAGGCGAATGTCCGCATTCGATAGGAGGTGCTGTGCGCTCGCTGAACCCTTAGCTTGATTATTTGACTAGATGCAAATTGGACACAGTTACCCCCACGTATCAACAATCCTGCCTCACTTGAACGGTAAGCGGGGTCTGACGGCCGCCTTGTGCGGCTCCCGTTCGCCGGGATGATTGCTGCTCTTTGAGCGGGGTGGCTGGTGTCGGACGAGATCGAGGTTTCAGCGAGCGGTGGAGCGACTACTCATACGAGCGGTCGTATGAGTAGTCGGATAGAGATCGTTAGCCGGGTGTCGGGCCGGCGGCACTGGACGGTTGAGCAGAAGCTGGCCGTGCTACGGGATGCGTTCGGCCCGGAGGGCTGCGTTCGCACGGCCTGTGAACGCCATGACGTCGGCAGCGGCTCGATCTACACATGGCGGCGACAGGCGATGTCCGGCGAACTGACCGGGGTGCGCAAGCCGATCGAGCCTGCCTTTGCGGAGGTGCAGATCAGCGAGCAGCTAGCCTTGCCTGCGCCGACGGTTGCGGCGCGCAGCGACAGCGTGATAGGGATCGAGCTACCATCGGGCATCAGGGTGAGCGTGGACGCCACGATCGATACCGATGCCCTGTCGCGGGTGATCGGTATCCTGACGCGATGATCCCGCTGCCGCCTTCAACGCGGATATTCCTGGCCTGCGGGGCGACGGACATGCGCAAGGGTTTTGACGGCCTTGCCGTGATGACGCAGCAGGTTCTGGAGCAAAGCCCGCATGCCGGCGCGCTGTTCGCCTTTCGGGGGAAGCGCGGTGATCTAGTGAAGCTGCTCTGGTATGACGGTCAGGGCATGTGCCTTTTCTCCAAGCGGATGGACCGTGGCCGGTTCGTGTGGCCATCGTCCAAGACCGGTTCGGTGGTGATGACGGCGGCCCAGCTTTCCATGCTTCTGGAAGGCATCGACTGGCGGCGGCCGGAACGCACTTTTACCCCATCACTCGCGGGCTAAAACGCCCATTTTCTGGCACTTTTACTGGCGTCGGGGCGGCTGTTCCGCTATAGGATCGCGGTGTCGGACGCAGGCCTTTCCACCGCTGATAAAGACGCTCGGATCGCCGAGCTCGAAGCTGCTTTGGCGGCCGCCCACGCCGATATTTCTGCCCGCGACATCCTGATCGACACGCTGCGCGTGCAGATCGCGCGCCTAAAGCGGATGCAGTTCGGCAAGTCGTCCGAGAAGCTCGATACCCAGATCGCACAGCTTGAGTTGGCGCTTGAGGAACTGGAAGGTGAGGCCATTGTCGCCGCCGCGCGTCGAGGCGATCCAGCAGCCGTTGATCGGCCATCGCCGGTTCGGGCGCTGCCCGCCCATCTGCCGCGCGAAGAACAGCGGATCGAGCCTGAGCAGGGCAACTGCGCCTGTCCCGACTGCGGCGGCGCGTTGCGGCCTCTAGGGCAGGATAGTGACGAGATGCTCGATGCCGTGCCGGTGCAATGGCGTGTCGTTCGGACCATCCGGCCCAAGTATAGCTGCCGGTCCTGCGAGAAGATCGTGCAGGCGCCCGCGCTGGTAAAGGCGATAGCGCGCGGCAAGGCGACCTTCGGCACGCTGGCCCACGTCGTCGTCTCCAAGTTCGACCATCACCTGCCGCTGTACCGCCAGGCCGAGATAATGGCTGCGCAGGGGATCGAGATCGACCGCTCGACGCTGGCAGGCTGGGTGGGACAGGCATCCGTGCTGCTCGATCCGATCATCAGTCGTATCTGCGAGGTCGGCCTGAGCGCATCGAAGATCCATACCGACGATACGCCGGTTCCCATGCTTGATCCAGGCCGAGGCAAGACGGCGACCGGCAGGCTCTGGGCCTACGCCGTCGATGATCGCGGCTCCGGCGCCACGACCCCGCCGCTGGTCTGGTATGAGTTCACCACCGATCGCACCGGCGCGCATCCCCAGCGGCAGCTGGCCAGCTTCACCGGCTATCTGCAGGCCGATGGTTATGCCGGCTATGACAAGCTCTACGACACGAACCGCGTCACCGAGGTTGCTTGCTGGGCGCATTTCCGGCGCAAGATATTCGACATCCACGCCACCAAGCCGACGTCGCTCACCACTGATCTGCTGGAACGCATCGGCCAGCTTTACGAGATCGAGGCAGAAGTTCGGGGCCAGCAACCCGAGATCCGACGACGAAGCCGGCAGGACCGCACCCAGCCATTGATCGATGATCTGCGGCAGGCACTTGATGATGCCCTGCGCTGCCTCTCGCCCAAGTCCGAGATGGCCAAGGCGATCGCCTATGGCCGCAAGCGCTGGGTCGCGTTGACGCGCTTCCTCGACGATGGGCGTCTGGAGATCGACAACAACATTGCGGAGCGCGCCATGCGGTGCGTGGCCCTGGGCCGTAAGAACTGGCTGTTCGCCGGCTCAAAGGCGGGCGGCGATCGCGCCGCTGCCATCTATTCCGTCATCGAGACCGCAAAGCTCAATGGCCTCGAACCGCAGGCCTATATCGCCGATGTCATCGCCAAGATCGCTGGCGACTGGTCTGCTGCTCGCTGGGATGAAATTATGCCGTGGAACTGGCGGCCAGATCAGCAACCGATCGCCCAAGCTGCCTAAACTGCGGCCTCCAGCCCACGCTTACCTTGAACGGGACAGGGAATAAATAGCTCCTGCAAAATGATGTTATAAAATTGCGCGGGGAGTAGCATGTGGTGAGCAGGAAGCTCGAAAGCAGCGCGCAATCCAGATAGGAAGGCAGTGTAACAGCACTATTTCGTCTCGTAGCAGGAAACAGCCATGCCAAAAATCGGAGAACATTTGCGCGAACTGCGCCGTCGGCGCAACCTTGGGATCCGCGTGGTGGCAGCGAGATCGGGCCTGTCACACTCGACAATTTCATTGATCGAAAGGGACCGCATGAGCCCTTCTGTCGACACTTTGAATGCAATCCTTGAATCGCTCGGGACCACCTTAAGCGGCTTCTTTATCGACTTTCAGCCCCTATTCGGTCGCCAGCCTTTCTACCGCGCGGCAGATCTCGTGGAAATTGGAAGAGGCGATGACATTTCATTTCGTGTGGTGGGAGCCGACTTCCCGGATCGCAACATCCTCGTCATGCACGAGCGATATGCGCCGGGCGCGAATACGGGTGAGACTTTCTCGCACAAGGCACAGGAATGTGGGATCATCATTTCAGGGGCGATCGAGCTTACCGTGGGTGAACAAACGGCGGTGCTTAAAGCGGGCGATGGATACTATTTTGACAGCACCGAGCCGCACCGGTTCATAAATGTTCATGACGGCGTCAGTGAAATCGTTAGCGCAGTAACGCCGCCTACATATTGAGAGGCGGAACAGCGTGCGATCCAACCCGTCTCAGTCGTCTAACACGGCTCCTTTTCGGTGAGAATTATCACCATCGACGGACCGGAATCTTGCGGGGGCGAGAATTATGGACGATCCATAGTGCGCGCCTGATCAATGCCTCACCGCGGGATCGTATCCCTCGCCTTATCGAAAGCACAGTCATGAACGTATCGCTGTCTAACGGCCGAAATGACACTTTTCTTCGACCGGTTGCCGAGCCTCAGATCATCGAGAATGCCTTCACCGAAGACCAGCGCACCAGGCTGTTCGACGTCCTGCGCCGTGAAGGCCCCTGGTCGCTGATCCTTGCGCAGGAATTCACCTCGCCCGAACAGGTCATCGCCGCCACGTCCGGCTCACTGCCAGAGGGGGTCGAGGTCACCTGGGACATGTTCCTCAGCCCTGTATTCCGGGCAACGCTGGGACAAGGCCATGCCAGCCTTTATCCCGAGATCGAGGACTGCTTCCTCAATACCAAGTTTCTCGATCTGGTCAGAGGCTACTGGCAGGCCAAGTACGCTACGCCGAACCTGATGCTGGTCAATATCCAGGGACCCACAGAAGCGGGCGGCCCGCCGCATGTCGATGGCACTGATTTCCGCGGCATCAATTACCAGAATTCACCGTCGTGGCTGATCGGCATCATGACCAAGTCCGGGTTGTTCCGGCGCTGGCAGGCCAAGAAGGCCCAAGTGCTGACCTGGTACTACAAGGGCCAGATCGGCGGCGGCTTCACCTACTGGCCAGATGGCCCTTCGGGCCAGCCCAAGCAGCTATACGCGCCGATGTGGGGTCGCGCTGCGGTGGTGGAAAACGAAGTCATGTATCACGGCGCCAATGCCTGCGGTCCGGAAGATCAGCGCCGGGTCGATGGTCTGGCGATCAATTCGGTCATCCAAGGTGATCCAGGATCAGATGGATGGCGCATCACCACGGACGAAAAGGTCGTCCACCGCCTGTCAGCAGACGAGACGCGGCTGCTGGTCCACTGGGGCGCGGATATCTACATGGACATGACGGAGATGAAGGTTGCGCTCGACCACAGCGACGATCTGACGCAGGAGCAGGTGTTCGACATCTTCATCTCCGACCTTCGCGCCAAGGGGCAGCCGTTCCAGATGCCCAATGATCCGCTGAACGATCCGGCGTTCACGATGCTGCTGAACAATATTTACGATCCGGGCCTGCCCACGATAATGCCTCCTGAATATGGCATGGCGGCAGAGTAAGTCATCGAACTCGACCTCCAAGTGCAGCCCTCTTGGGCGCGCCGGGAGGTCGACGTACAATGGCGTTTTGCAAGAAAGGGGAATTCCCCCGTTTACCAAGCCGTTGACCGGCGATCGCGTGAAGGGCTGCAGATTTGATCGGGTTGGCGCCATCATTGGCAGGCCGGTTTCATCCCATCGGCCCGTGTGCGGGGACCGGAAGCCTGCCGCTGATCATTGGGAAAAAGCGTCGCTAATCCGAACACGACCCCCCACTGCCAATCAGTTTTATCGACAAGCCATCGTGAGCGGGGCCGAGCCAACACGGACCGCCTTGAACATCCTATCACCGAAAGACGACCAGACATGCGCAACCACACAGCGAATGCCGCCAGCGACATTGCGGCACATCTACATTCGTTTACCAACCTAGCTGCGCATCCGGAAACGGGCCCATTCACCGTCACGCGTGGTGACGGCGTCTTCGTGGAAGATGATCAGGGGAACCGCTACCTTGAAGGTGTGTCGGGATTGTGGTGCGCGTCGCTCGGGTTCAGCAACGCCCGATTGGCCAAGGCTGGCAGTGACGCCTTGTACCAGATGCCATATTACCACACCTTCAATGGGCGATCGAACCCAGCCGCAATCGCGCTTGCAGAGAAGCTAATTGCAATTGCGCCCGTGCCGATGTCGAAAGTGTTCTTCGCCAACAGCGGCTCGGAGGCGAACGATACTGCGGTGAAGCTCATCTGGTATTATCACAACGCCATTGGGAAGCCCGAAAAGAAGAAGATCATTGCCCGGCGCAATGCGTACCACGGCGTGACCGTGGCCGCGGCGAGCCTGAGTGGGCTCGTCAACAACCATCGCGACTTCGATCTTCCGCTCAGCAATATCTTGCACACGGATTGCCCGCATTACTTCCGCTACGCCGAACCAGGTGAAAGCGAGGAAGACTTCGCCACCCGCCTTGCCAATAATCTCGAAACGATGATCCTGAACGAAGGCCCTGAGACCGTTGGCGCTTTCATTGCTGAACCTCTGATTGGTGCGGGTGGGGTTCTTCCGCCGCCGGCCACATACTTCGACAAGGTGCAAAAAGTTCTCGCGAAATATGACGTGCTGTTCATCGCAGACGAAGTCGTATGCGGTTATGGACGCACGGGCGAGATGTTCGGGTCGAACACCTACGGCATTAGGCCGGATATCCTCACCACCGCCAAAGGCCTGTCCTCTGGTTATGCACCAATTTCTGCGGTGCTGATAAACGAGAAGGTCTACGCCGCAGTTGCAGCCAATAGCGGCAGCATCGGTATCTTTGGCCACGGCTTCACCTATTCGGGACATCCGGTGAGCTGCGCCATCGCGCTCGAGACATTGAAGATTTACGAAGAAGATGATGTTGTTGGTCATGTGAAGGCTCTGACGCCCCGATTCCAAGAAGCGCTTCGCGGGTATGAAGGGCGCAAGTATGTTGGCGAAGTACGTGGCATCGGCCTGATCGGTGCTATCGAATTATACGCCGACCCTGCAAACCGCATCTCATTCGACCCAGCGATGAAGGCCGGCACCCGCCTTGCCGACATAGGTCTGACGCAAGGACTGATCGTGCGCGCGCTGGGTGACACGATCGTCTTCTGCCCACCCCTCGTCATAACTTCGGACGAGCTCGACGAACTCTTTGCCCGGTTTGAGCGCACCATGGATCTCTTTGAAAATAGCATTGGCCAGGAGCAGCGCATGGCTGATAGTTCAATCGCACCAACCTGAACGGCGCGAGCTGATTGCATACGAGCGCCATAAGCTGACGGATCGTCCCATTATTCGCTCGCGTGTGGCGGAACCAAATCCTGATAATCCCATGACACTTTTCTCCGGACCACAACGGCCCGGAGGACAAACGCGCGAGGGGAGACGACCCATTGTGGTCTTTCAGCGGCGAACATCACGAGCTCGGAAGCGGACATTCACCACCGTCCCCGCGTCTTCAACAAGCGCCATTGCATCCGCGGCCTAACAGACTAGTGCTCGCTGGCAGCAAAAGCGCCGATGCCGGTCTCCGCCCGTACGCGCTGCGCGGGATAGCCCGCTCTGTCGATTGCCGCCCGCGATGAGCGATCAAGCCGCGATATCAGCCAGATCGCAAGGAAGCCCGCAGGCACTGAGAAATTCGCAGGCGAGCTGTAGGGAAAGGGCGCCGGGCCAAGGTTGAAGGTGCTCGTCCAGACCGCAGGCGACAGCAGCGTCAGAACGAAGGCGGTCAGCAGGCCGATCGTCCCACCCACCGCAGCGCCCCGCGTCGTGCAGCCGCTCCAGAGAAGCGAGAGGATCAGCACCGGGAAATTACCCGAACCCGCCAGCGCGAAGGCGAGGCTGACCATGAAAGCCACATTCTGCTTTTCGAATAGCAGTCCCAGCAGTACCGCCAGCGCCCCCAGCGCGAGCGTGGTGAGCCGCGATATCCGCAGTTCATCGCGCGGATCTGCCCGGCCATGCTTGAGCACAGTCGCGTAAAGGTCATGGCTCACGGCTGATGCGGCAGAGAGGGTGAGGCCCGCGACGACGGCTAATATCGTGGCGAAAGCGACGGCCGAGATGAAGCCAAGGAATGCGTTGCCGCCGATCGCATGGGACAGATGAATGGCCGCCATGTTTCCGCCGCCGCGCAGCGTACCTCCCTCGTCCAAATAAGCGGGCTGCGTGCCCACCAGCACAATGGCTCCAAAGCCAATTATGAAGGTGAGAATATAGAAATAGCCGATCCAGCCGGTTGCCCACAGCACTGACTTGCGGGCTTCCTTCGCGTCAGGGACGGTGAAGAAACGCATCAAGATATGCGGAAGGCCTGCCGTGCCAAGCATCAGCGCCAACCCAAAAGATATTGCGGATATGGGGTCTTTGATGAAATTGCCCGGCGCCATGATCGATCGCGCCTTCGCAACTGCATCCGCGGCGCTTGACCCAGAATTGAGCGCTGCGCCGGCCTTGACCTCCACGGCGCGGGCAAACAGCGCCTCCAGCGAGAAGCCGAACTGTGCCAACACCATCACAGCCATGAAGCTGGCGCCGCCGAGCAACAGCACCGCCTTGATGATCTGAACCCATGTGGTTGCGCGCATGCCGCCAAACAGGACATAGAACATCATCAGCGCGCCGACGATCACCACCGCGACTGTATAGGGCAGCCCGAAAAGCAATTTGATGAGCTGTCCCGCGCCCACCATTTGCGCGATCAAATAGAAACTGACGACCAGCAGCGTGCTGATCGCCGCGAAGGTGCGCACCGGCGGCTGGGCAAAGCGGTATGACGCCACGTCGGCAAAGGTGAAGCGTCCCAGATTGCGCAGCCGCTCCGCCATCAGGAACAGTAGGATCGGCCAGCCCACCAGGAAGCCGGTGGAATAGATAAGCCCATCATAGCCGTCGGTGAAAATTTGCGCTGAAATGCCAAGGAAGGAGGCAGCCGACATATAATCGCCCGCCATGGCAAGGCCGTTCTGAAATCCGCTGATGCCGCCGCCGGCTGTGTAAAAATCCGAAGCGGTTCGGGTGCGCGCAGCCGCGATCCAAAGCGTCACCCCGACGAACGCGACAAACATACAGATTACGAGCCAGTTGATGGGCTGTTGTTGAGCCTCGCCCTCCAGCGCGGCTGCCGTAGCAGGGAACGGAGCGAACGTCAGGCCGGCGGCGGTCAGCACCGGCAACCACCCCCTCATGCGCTGCGATCCTTCAGGCGATGTTCGTTCAGGATTGCAGCCATCTGCGCGTCATGATGAGGCCCAGGCCGATCGGAATGCCGATCGAGGTTACACCGTCAGCTATGGGCGTGCCGAGTGCTGCCTTATCGAACGCGATTAGCAACAGATAGCCGACAAAGGCCAGGAAAATGACGGCGGACAACCACCAGCCAAGCCGCGACCGCCTTCCCACTAGATCGATGTAACGCTGATCAGCTGCCACCGCAGCGATCAAGGCGCCATCCGTTGCTTCGGTCATTCCGCTCCCCCTGCATTATCGCCGCGATCATGCTAAATGCGGTGGTGTCAATTGCAACAGCACTCGGCTAAATCCTTCGCCAATGTGAAGTAGCTGCCTTCGTAAACGTTTGGCAGCGCACTCCGACCCATGCACGAACCCACTTCGTGGGAGGGTCGCGTGGGGCACTGTAATGCGGTAAATATAGGCTTTTAGCGGGGCGAGGTTGCCTCTGAGGTTGGAAGTTCCTTCAGCGAAGAGGAACTTGCCATGACTGTCTCGATCAACACCGCTCCGATCAGCCCGCTGCGTCAGCGGATGCAACACGACATGATGATGCGGGGTCTCGGTCCCCATACACAGAAGGATTATATCCGCCATGTGAAGCGTCTGGCCGCCTTCCTTGGGCGCCCTCCCGACACGGCGACGGAAGACGATCTTCGCCGCTTTCAGATCATGCAACATGAGAGCGGTGTCAGGCCGACGACCATCAACGGTACGGTGTCGGCTCTGCGCTTCCTGTATAATGTCACGCTCAAGCGGCGGGATCTGTCGCGGGTGCTGGTGATCACGCGCATTGTGCCCCGACTACCTGAAGTGCTGAGCGTCGAAGAGGCCGCACGGTTGCTCCAGGCAGCGCCGGGCATCAAGTATAAAGCGGCGCTGGGCGTGGCCTACGGCGCAGGCCTGCGCGTGTCGGAGGTCGCCCACCTCAAGGTCGACGATATCGACAGCAAGCGCATGCTGATCCGCGTCGAACAGGGCAAGGGCGGCAAGGACCGCAATGCCATGCTCTCGCCGCAGTTGCTCGAACTGCTGCGGGTGTGGTGGCGCGAAGGCAGAAAGCACGGGGTCCTGATCCCGCATGGCTGGCTGTTCCCGGGCCAGAATGTCACCGACCCGATCTCGACCCGGCAGTTGCACCGCGCGGTTCAGGAGGCGGCCGAGGTAGCCGGGATCCGCAAACGCGTCAGCCCCCACACGCTGCGTCACAGTTTTGCCACCCATTTGCTGGAGCAGGATGTCGATATCCGCGTGATCCAGGTCCTGTTGGGTCACACTAGGTGTTTAGTCCCAGCATGTGATGGTGTGGCTTGACGATAAAGATGTCTGGC
>CAMPHJ010000040.1 GCA_946885845.1 uncultured Sphingobium sp.
ACCCGAATGTGGACTTCTATTCGGGCGTGATCCTGTCGGCGATCGGCTTCCCGACCGAAATGTTCACCGTGCTGTTCGCCCTGGCCCGCACCGTGGGCTGGGTTGCCCAGTGGAACGAAATGATTTCCGATCCAGCACAGAAGATCGGCCGCCCGCGCCAGCTTTATACCGGCCCGGCAGAACGCGACTATGTGCCGGTCAGCCAGCGCTGAACCGGTCGGGTTTGAGAGATAAGGAAGCGGCGCCTTTAGGGCGCCGTTTTTTTTTGGGGGCTGGGCGCAGGAAGGCGGGGCGGTGTTTGTTATTGGCGAGTACGTGAGACGCCTAACAATCAGTGGTAGCCTGCTCCATCGTCGCGGCATGATCCTCCATCATCTCGTGCATAGCGCCATGCAAGCGAGTGGGGCGGCAGCTCGCGCCACCACCCCATCCCCTTGCAATCAATGGTTCTGGTGCGGGTTAGTCTGGCCTGGTGTCGCTTGCGGAGCCGGTTCCTTGTCCGCCGCCATCTTCTCGCAGCAGTCCATGCGACCATCGCCGTTCTTGTCGGCACAGCACCCGCCCATTGCGTGGCCCTTGTGCTCGTCGTGCTGACTGCCTGTCGGCATCTGGTGTCCGGCGTGATCGCCGTGTTCGGCTTGGCCGGAAGTCCCCCGCTGTTGGGAGTGAACGGCCGGTGCTGCTTGGGCCGCAGCTGGCACAGCGAAGGCAAGCGCGATTACGCTGATGAGGATCTTCATTTCAAACTCTCCTGGGAACTCGGAAGTCAATACTGTCGAACCGAAACTCAGGCGGGTCGAGGAGGAGGGTCACTTGCTTCTGGAGGAACACCACGCAAGGGGCTTGCGAGCGGCAGTGCGTGTGCGATGCGAGGCACAAGGACGGGGTGCGCTATCGCATTGCTGAAGGCTGGGATTGCCGAACAAGTGATGGCGCAGTCGGTCAGGCAATCGACGAGAGAGGGATCACTAGACCTATCCTGAGTCTCACCGCTCATTTCAGTGCAAGGAGCGGACTGACCCGGCGACTGCTCATGGTGCGATGCCGAGGCCGAAGGTTGGGCCATCGCCACATATCCGCCGATCATGCTCACCGGCCCGAAAAGCAGAGCAAGCATGGCCAGGATTGCAGCGATGCGAGTTGCGAACATGTGCGCAAGATAAGCGGCCCGGAAGCGACTTGCAATCACGACACTTGCTCCCAGGCCCGAGCCTCAACCAACGTGCCCACCGCCGGTTAAGACCCCCGTCGCTGCCAGCGCCATCCAGACAGCCATAGCGATCATCGTCAGGTTCTCGGTGAGGGAGACAAAGCCCAAGGGCACGTTGCTCGACCCGCCGACACAGGCGCACTTGAGCTCGCGCATATCGATGTAGACAGCCTTGAACACCGACACAGCGCCAATTGTGCCTATGAACAGCGCAAGGGGGACTGAAAGCCAAGTAAGCGCTCCAGCGGCCATCAGAACTCCAGCACCCCCTTCTGCAAATGGATAGATGTAGCTGTAGGGCACCCACCGCTTGGCGAGCAGATCATAGTTCAGGAACATCGTTGCGAAGCTCTCGACGTTCTGAAGTTTGAGCAACGCCAGCACGATCATCGAGAAGGCAATGAACCACTCAGCCGCGAGGATGGTGAGTGGGCTGCCGCTCACCGCATAGCTCGCGGCGAGCGCCATCAAACCGGTCATCGTGAACAAGGCGATAACCGGGCGGTAAGTGGTAGCCTTCGGATCGGCTACTGATTTGCCGAGAAACCGGCGGAGATCGTCGTGGCCGCCGACGCGCGCGCCGCCAATGAACACTTGGGGCGTCGTCTCGACATGGTGTTCAGCCTTGAACGCGTCCGTCTGCTCGCGGGTGGTGAGGTGGTAATCCTCGACTTCATATCCTGCTCGCTTAAGCAGATGCAGGGCCTTCAAGCCATACGGACAGGTGTGGTTGGGCATCACCATGCGGTAGATCACCGCCTTCCTGCTGGGGACCGGTCGCTTGCTCAAGTCCGACATTTCACGTCTCCTTGTGATCTTGTCGGAAGGGATATAGGGTCTGTACTATGGTACAGAGTCAAGGGTATTCTTCCCTCACGATCGGCCAGCTTGCCGCTAGCGGAAAAGTTGGAGTCGAGACCATCCGGTTCTATCAACGCAAGGGCTTGCTCGAGACACCAACGCGAGAAAGCGGCATCAGGCGCTACGGGTCTGAAGATTTAAGGCGCCTCCGGTTTATAAAGCAGGCGCAGGTAGCCGGGTTTACGCTGGAGGAGATCAAAGAGCTGCTGACGCTGGATGCTGGCGAGGACCGGAAGCGTGCGCGCGAGTTGGCGAAGCATCGCATCACAGCGCTTAATGCGAAGATTAGCGCCCTGAAGGATGCTCTCGACGCCCTTCAGCGGCTCGCAAAGGAGTGCGGAACTGGAAGCGAAGGGCCCTGTCCCATCCTCGCTTCGTTCGGAGTCTGAGCGTCCCAACAGCCAGTGGGCATAGATCCTCGATATGAAGATCAAAGTCCGCATTGCCGCTTTCGCCTGCGGAAGCAGACAGTCCGCTGACGGCCAAAAATGATCACCCCCCCGCTCATTCAGTTTTGCCATCTGCAGGTTGCTCTGGATTGAGGGACCGTCCTACTCCTGCGCACACAGGCGTCCAGTTTATAGGGTAAGACCGGGCTCCCGCCTGCGCAGGAGCACGTGATCTTTTGCGGGAGCGCGTGATCCTTCTGGGGCCGGGATTGGTTGCGGCCGTTCGGTCAGCTTTGCCGTTTGGGGGCTGCTTTCACCTGATATTTTGGGGCCGCTTTTGATCGGGTCTGGGATGGCAGGCTTCGGGTGATCGGGCGGACAACCCTCGCCGCTTCAGCCTGCGACCGGCAAGAACAGGGTGAAGCGTGCGCCGCCGTCTGGGGCATCGTCCACTTCGATATCGCCGCCCATTGCGCGGGCCAGTCTGCGGGAAATATATAGGCCGAGGCCACTGCCGCCCGGATCGCTGCGGCCCAGTCGTTCGAATTTGTTGAAGATGCGTTCGCGGCTGTCGGCGGGGACGCCTGCGCCCTGATCCATGACCGCGATCCATGCGCGACCGTCTTCGACGCCGGTATCGATGCGGACTTCGGTGCCGTCTGGACTATATCTGACGGCGTTGCCGACGAGGTTCATCAATATCTGCAAGGCGCGGCGGAACTCGCCCGTGGCTACCGCAGATTGCGGGGCGTCTGGCGCGATCAGGCGGATCTGGCGGTCGAGCGCCTTTACGACGAACAGGCCAGCGGCGCGGCGTCCGATGTCGGCAAGGTCGACGTCTTCGGTCGCTACGGTGAAGTCCAGGCGGTCGATCGCTTGCAGGTCGGCCAGATCGTCGATCAGGGCCATCAGATGCCGCCCTGCCGCCGCTATGTCGGTCGCATAGCCCGCATAGTCGGGGCGTAGCGGTCCATCGATCTGCGCATTGATCGAATCCGCGTTGGCGATGATGCGGCCAAGCGGCTGGCGCAGCGAACGGTCGAGACGCCTGCCGAATTCCGCCGGATAGATGATGACGCCCGGCGCGGGCGGGACATGGGGGGCGAGGATGGCGCGGTCGACCGGAAAAGCCTTTCCACGATAGCCCAGAAGCTGGCCTGCAATGTCGAACATGGGAAAGCCCGACAGGCTAAACTGCCGTTCCGGTTCAGCGACCAGAGTGGCGATCTGGTCCCGGAACGCGCGCCGCTGCGCAAAGCCGCGCAATATGGCCAGGTCGCCATCTTCATCGGGCTGAAGCTGGAAATAGCTGGTGAAACGGCTGCCGGGCGTTGGCCGGGTCGTGGGCAAGGCGCTTTCCTGCCCCTGCCCTTCCAGCACCATCTGGAAGCGCAACTGGGTGTCGATCTGCCAGGTCCACCCCTCCGCAACGGCGGCGATGTCGGCTTCGCGGCGGATATTGTCGACGGGCATGATGGCGGCGGGCCGCTCACTCCATTCGATGACGCTGATCTGCACGCCGTCCGCTTCGGGCTTGGCCCGCACCCACATGTCGATGTCGCCCCGTTCGGCGGCGGCGGTGACGGGCCGGGATATGGTGACGCCCAGACGCAGGGACAGCCGCACGATGCCCGCAAGCTGGGGGATGGCGAGCAGCGCCCCGACATCGGCCCCGGCCTCCCTTTGCAGGGCCAATAGTGGCGGGTCGGCGCTGAGCAGCAGGCCGTTGGCCGCCACCATCGCGCGCACGACGGCCGGATGGGCTGACATATTCATCGTAAGGCGACCCGGTGGAGATGATCGAACTTGGCGCGCAAGGCGGCGGGGATGCGCAGCGCGCTGACGGCGGCGTCGGCCTGTTCTTCGGTCAGGGCGTGATAGCGGTCCGCCTCCCCAATGATGGCTGCGTCGGAAAGAGAGGGGCGCACTGGCCGCAAGGCGAGCAGGAGCAGGCGATAGTCCACATCCGATCCGCCCAGGGCGCGGCACAGGGACGCCAGTTCGCCGACCGGGCCGAGCACCATGATGTCGGCGACATGGGCGCAATCCATCCCCAGCCGCCGCGCCGCGAGCGCCGCGAACAGGAGGAAGCGGCGCTGCCCCAGGGCTGCGCCCAGAAGGTCGGCGGCATCGGCTTGCTCGCCCAATTGGCGCACGAGCCGGGCGGCGATGGCGATCGGTCCCTTTGCCTCATCATGCGCGGCAAGAATGTTGCGGCCTGCTTTTTCGAACAGGGGCAGGATGGCCTGCGCATCATGGGTGCCGGCGCGTTGGACGACTGCGGCCATGCAGGCGGCGGCGGTCCAGAGCAGTTCGGCGAAATGTTCGACGGGAAGGTCGGCGGCCATGGCCTCATCCTCCGCCCCGACGGCGAGCCAGCGCCCTTCGGCCACGGCCAGCGCCGCCAGCGTTTCGTTGACGGCGGGGTCGCCGGTGCACAGCAGGGTGTCTGCTTCGGCCTCATCAAACTGTCCGTCCGGCTGGCCGAACTGCCGCAGCATCAGCGTGACGCCCGCGCGCATCTGCATATGGGCGAGCAAGGCCGGGCCCAGCAGCGTGGGTTGGGCGCAGACGGTGGGCCAGCATATGGCGTCGGGATGCTGTGCGAGAACAGCGGCAATTTCCGGGCGGTCGCTCAGCGCGATTCGCAGGGCGGCCTCTATGCCGGTCAGGCACGCGCCCAGATGCCGACGCGTTTCCGCGATCAGGGCGTCGTGCCGCTCCCTTTCCGCGTCGGGAAAGAAAAAGGCCAGATCAATGGCATGGCCGACAGGTACGGCGGACATGCCCGCCATGACTCGCGCCATGGGCCAGATGTCCGTCACCATAGGCCCGGAAGGGAACGAAAAGGCGCTCATGCCGGGCAGCATAGCCACGCGTCCTTAAAATGCACTAAACCCTGAGAAGGAATTTTTTTCAGTCGCGTTTCAGCAGGATGATGGCGCCCACCGACGCTATCGCGCACAGCATCGACACGACATAGCCCAGCGAAAATGCCCCCACCAGGGTGGTCAGCAACAGGACCAGCAGGGCCGTCGCTGGCGTGAAGATCATCCATGGCCGGGCCGATCCGGTCCTGCGCCACCGGTCGGCGACCTGAATGATGGCGAGCAGCAGCGCCAGGCATGTCGCGATCACACCCGCCCCGGCCAGCGAAATGCCGCCGACCGCAAAGAAGGGCGCAACAAAGGCGGTCCATCCTCCCGGCGGCGACCGCAGCGCCAATTCATCCAGTCGGTCGGCGATTTCGGCCAGTAGCAACGCCAGCAATAACAGGACAAAGCCGGTCGCGGGCCAGAGCAACTCCACCGGCACGAGCGCAATCGCGCCCAGCGCCATCCCGGCAATCCGCACCTGCGTCGCGGGGACCTGCGTCCGCATCAGGGCGGGACTGGCCAGCCGGGCGAGCGGGGCAAGCAGATAATGTTCGGCCCCGCCCCTCACCCGCGTGGTGCGCGATCCCGACGACATGACGCTTTGCGCCGCGACGTCGGCCTGGCCCTGCGTTTCGACGAGGGCGACGCGGCCCGTCAGCAGATCGTCCTGCGGCACGGTCACGCGGCGGGCGCCGCTCTGCACGGCGGCGCGAACCAGGGTCAGCGACAGGTCCCAGTCGCCGATCATGTCGAGCGTCCCGAACAGGAGGTCGGGGCTGATTCGCGCCAGACCGGCCCAGCGCTGCCCCGCGTCGATCCGTTCGAACGGCGCGCTGGCACGGCTGTCGTCGGTCACCAGCAGGGCGTTGCCCTGTTGATCGGCGATGGATTCGAAATGGCTTTGGGCGACGATGATGCCGTCCGCGACCAGCAAGACATCGGCATCGCGCGGAGCGTCACGCACCATCGACACCATGTCGCGAACCAGGGCGACGGGAATGCCGTCGGCGCTCAGCCGGTCGACCGCCTGCGACAAGGCAGGCGTGATTACGCTGACCAGGATCATGATCCTGTCAGCGCCCGCCCGCGCCGCCTGCCGCGCCTGATATTCGACGAGCGTCTGGCCTGCGAAAAGCAGGCTGGCGCGCAACGACCCGCTGGGGTCGCCAGACGTCCGGCTGGCGCTGAGAATAGCCGCAAATGTCATGCTGCGATGGAACCGACCCGTTTTTGTAAGGTCCGCCTTTTCGCAAGGAGGAAGCGTTCGTGCAAGCGCGCTGCGCGTCAGCCGTTGCGAAGCCGGTCCAGCGTCATGCGTATCTGGCGCAAAATACGTGGATCGCCCGGCGCGCTGCTGGCTGCTTCGTCGGCTATCGCCATCAGGCTGGTCAGCCCGAAACTGGCCGCCAGCCCCTTCAGCCGCCAGGCGGCCAATTCCCAATTCGCATCGCAACGGGCGCGGCTGAGCAGGTCCAGTTGGCGATCGGCGCTTTCCAGGAAGGCCACGCGCAGGTCTGCGATCAGTGCGATATCTTCGCCGACAGCAGCGGCAAGTGCGGCATTCAGGGCGCCAGGATCATAGGACATGGGGTCAACGCTATCTGGCTTGCGTTAAGTTTTGGTAACAGGGCATTTTGTTGCGCTGAAAAGATGATAGGATGGGTCCATGACCGGGGGCAGCACAATCGTCGAATTCTGGCGAAACAAGAGTATCGCGACCGCAAGCGAGTCGCGGGCGGGGGATGATTTGCAATCAAGGCAGATCCTCCAGGACCTGGAAGCGGAAAGCGAGGCCAGCGCGAAGGATGAGCGCGCTGCCCGGCGAACCGGGCTGGCATTTGCGGCGATGGGCCTGCTGTGGCTGGGCTTTGCAGGCTGGGCCACCGCGATTTCGGGACAATGGCGCGCTGGGCCCGCCGCGTGGCCGGGCATGGTGGCGACGATATTGGTTCCCATCGTGCTGCTGGGCGTGTGCTACCTTGTCCTGACCCGCAACAGTCGCGCCGAATCGCGCCGCTACCTGAACACCGCCCGCGCCCTGCGCACCGAAGCGGAAATGCTGGAGCTGCGGCTGGCGAGGATCAACGGGCAACTGACCAGCGCGCGGCAAGCGATGCAGGATCAGGCGGAGCTGCTGGACAGCTATGGCGCAGCCGCGAGCAGCAATATGGAAGCGTCGGCGGAACTGATCGCCAGCCGGGCGAACAGCACCACGGAAAAGGCGGAGGCCGCCGAGCGCGCCGGCGTGGCGCTGGCCGCGAAGATGGACGCCCTGATCGCGTCCATGCCCGACCTGGAGGAGCGCGCCATCCGCATGGCCGCCCAGATCAACGACAATGGCCACGCGCTCGCCGAACGGATCGACATGCTCGAAGCCCGTCTGCACGCGATCGGCGAACTGTCGGATGATGCACGCGCGCGGACCCTGTCGGCGACCAAGAGCCTGTCGACCCAGATCAATCAGCTGCGCGAAGCGACCCATTCCGCCAATGAAGAGGTCAACGGCCTGGCCGATGTCGCGTCCGGGCGTATCGACGCCACGGCGCAGAGCGCGCGCAAGGCGATGGAGGAAAGCTGGCAGAATCTGGATCAGAAGGCGGCGATGATCGACGCGCTGATGGGACGGACCAGAGACAATCTGGCGGAAACGACCGAGGCCGCCGCCACATTGCTGACCGAGAAGCTGGAAACGGCGGAAGCCGATGTGCGGCAGCGCCTGGAAACCGCGCTGGCGCATGCCCGCGATGTCATGGCGAGCGCCGACCAGGAGCTGACCACGCAGGCAGGCGCGCTCCGATCGCTGGTCGAAACCGCGCAGGCGGGGATTTCCGCCACCAGCCAGAACGCCGTCGCCGCGCTGGCGCAGGACGCCGAACGGATCGAAGCGGAGTATCGCGACCGTATCGACGCGGCCCTTGCTCGCGCGCGCGAAGGAATGGTGGCGACCGATGACGGCCTGATCCGGCAGGCGGAAGCCGTCGATGCCCTTATCGTTCGTTCGCGTTCAAGCATCGACAGCATCAGCGACGAAACCATGTCCGGCCTGTCCGACCATATGGGTGAGATCGAGGGCCGCCTTCACCAGATCAACGATCTGGTCGAAGGTCAAAGGACGCTGGTGGCCGGGCTGCAGGCGACATTGGGCGAATCGATCGATAGCGCCCAGGCGCGTTTTGCCGCGCTGGAAGACGCTGCCCTGTCGCGTAACGAACGGCTGACCGACGCGCTGAGCCGCCTGACGGCGGAGACGCAACGGATAGACAGTTCGCTGGCCGCGGGTGGCGTGACCGCCGAAAAGCTGATCGGGTCCGCCGAAACGCTGCTGGTCGCGCTGGATTCCAGCGTGCGCGAGCTGGACGAAACCTTCCCGGCGGCGCTGGAGCGCTTCGACGCCCGGATCGACACCAGCCGCACCCTGCTGGAAAGCGCAGCCCCTGAACTGGAACGGCTGGAGGCGATTTCGGAATCGCTGACGGGTCGTGCGCAGGAAGCCGAAGAGCTGCTGCGCGGTCAGGGTCGTCGGCTTACCGAGTGGCTGGAAAGCACGCAGAGCGGCGTGGAGGCCAACCGCGAACTGGTGGAAAAGCTGCGCACGGCGCTCGACAATGCGCATCAGGATGCGACACGTATTACCGAGGGCGCAGGGCCGCTGCTGGTGACCGCATTGCTGCGGGTCAAGGATACCGCCGATCAGGCAGCCGAACGGGCAAGGCAGGCGCTGAGCCGGGCAATACCGGATGCCGCCCAATCGCTGGCCGATGCCAGCGAAGAGGCGCTGCGCCGCGCCATCGACGACAAGGTGACGGCTCAGATCGAAATGGTGGCACGGGTCGCCGAGGAAGCGGTGAAGGCCGCGCATCAGGCGTCCGATCGCCTGACCCGCCAGTTGCTGACGATTGCCGACGCCAGCGCCACGGTGCAGTCACGGATCGACGAGGCCGAACGCGCGTCGGAGGAACGGGATCGCGACCATTTCGCCCGCCGCGCCGCGCTGTTGATCGAATCGCTCAACAGCACCGCGATCGACGTCACCAAGATATTGTCCAACGATGTGACGGATTCGGCCTGGTCATCCTATCTGAAGGGCGACCGGGGCGTTTTCACCCGCCGGGCCGTAAGGTTGCTGGACGCGGGCGAATCCCGCGAAATCGCGCTGCACTATGACAATGACCTGGAATTTCAGGATCATGTGAACCGGTACATCCATGATTTTGAATCGATGCTGCGGATCATCCTGTCGGCGCGCGACGGCAATGCGCTGGGCGTTGCAATTCTTTCGTCCGACATGGGCAAGCTGTATGTTGCGCTGGCACAGGCTATCGAGCGGTTGCGTCAGTAATAGCGGGTGCGGACGCGGGTGACCCGTGGAGAAGCCCAATCAAGGCGCTGAAGCGGAAGAGGAAATGTGACTTAGAGTGGACGGTGTCAGTCGCAATCACCCGTTCGGGCTGAGCTTGTCGAAGCCCTTCGCTTTCCTTCTGACGCGTGGTGCCCGAAGAAGTAGAGCCCTTCGACAAGCTCAGGGCGAACGGAGGAAAGTGATTTCCATCTAACGCTCGTTGCAATACCGCCAGCGCGGCTGACGATGATCCAACCGATCACTGTTTACCACCGATTGGGGTGTAAAAACCCCAGCTTGGTGCGTTTCCTACCTCATGCCGCAAGAATACTCTTACACCGCCGAAATCAGGAAGGATTTACGAACCGATCCAGCGTGACCCAGCCCTGCACATAATTGGCATAATAGAGGCCGAACAGCACGGCCGACATGATGGTCGCGCGGAGGGCGACCGTGCCGGGCCGGAAATTGCTGGGCGCGCTGTCCGCCTGCCCCTTCATGATCACTTCGCCGGTTTCATCCGGCGTCCTGATACCGAAGGGCAGGACGATAAAGGCGCAAATCACCCAGAACAGCACGTAAATGGCGAAGATGGCATACCAGTTCATGGCGCTGGCTTAGGGCCGAATGAGCAGCACGTCCACCACAGGCTTTTTGCCGGTCCAGCGCGTGGCCGTGCGACGTACCGCCAATCTGATCCGTTCACGCATGGCTTCTTCGTCCGGCTGCCCCTTTGGCACGGCGGCAGCGGCTTCGTCGGCGGCTTCCTCCAGAAACGCGGCCTTGTCTTCTTCCACCGGCACGCCCTGAGTTTTGAGGACCGGCGTTCCGAACACCCTGCCCTTCGCATCCAACGCCACGGCGACGCTGATCTGCCCGTGCAGGGCGAGTTTGCGCCGCTCATTCATCGTCGTGCCGTCAGCGGGCAGGATGACGTCGCCGTCCAGGACCAGCCTGCCGGTCGTTTCCTGACCGATGATTTCAGGACCATTGGGCGCCAGCCGCAGCAAATCGCCATTGGACTGGACGACTGCGTGCGGAACGCCGCTGGTCAGGCCCAGTCGCGCCTGTTCGGCCATGTGCCGCCGTTCACCATGCACGGGCAGCAATATCTGCGGCCGTATCCAGCGATACATCGCCTCCAGTTCGGGACGTCCCGGATGGCCGGACACATGCACCTCTGCCTGGCGGTCGGTGACCATCAGGATACCCTTTGTAGCCAAGGCGTTCTGAATGCGACCGATGGCGATTTCATTTCCGGGGATCTGCTTGGACGAAAATACGACCGTGTCGCCCGTGCTCAGCTTGATCGGGTGGCTGTCGAACGCGATGCGCGACAGCGCCGCGCGCGCTTCGCCCTGCCCGCCCGTCGCGATGATCATCACTTCATTATGGGGGAGCGCCATGACGTCGTCCCAATCGACGGTCGGCGGAAAATCCTTGAGATAGCCCGCCGCCTTGGCCGTCGAGATGATTCGGTCGAGCGACCGCCCCGCCACGCACAGCTTGCGACCGGCGGCGTTCGCCACCTCTCCCAAAGTCTGCAGACGCGCCGCGTTGGATGCGAAGGTCGTGACCAGCACGCGTCCCTTGGCGGCGGCGATGGTCTGCATCAGTCCTTCGCGGACGTCGCCTTCGGAACCGCTCGCCTCTGAATTGAAGACATTGGTGCTGTCGCATACCAGCGCCAGCACGCCTTCGTCGCCGATCTGGGTCAATTCTTCCGGCGTCGATGGCTGGCCCAGAAGCGGCCTTTCATCCAGTTTCCAGTCGCCGGTATGGAATATCCGTCCATAAGGCGTGTCGATGAGCACGGCGTTGCCTTCAGGAATGGAATGGGCCAGCGGCACATAGCGGAAGCCGAACGGCCCCAGCGCAAAGCTGCCTTCATTTTCGATGACGTGCAGCTTTACGTCGCGGCTGAGCCCTTCCTCCTCCAGCTTCAGCCGGATCAGGCCCGCGGTGAAAGGCGTAGCGTAGAGGGGTACGCCCAGGTCCGCCGCCAGATAGGGCAAGGCGCCGATATGATCCTCATGCCCGTGGGTCAGGACGATGCCGAGCAAATCCTTGCGCCGTTCCTCGATAAAGCTGAGGTCGGGCAGGATCAGGTCGACGCCGGGATAGGCCGGGTCGGCAAAGGTGAGGCCCAGATCGACCATCACCCACTTGCCCTGGCAGCCATACAGATTGACGTTCATGCCGATCTCTCCCGACCCGCCGAGGGCCAGGAAGAGCAGCTCATTTCCAGGTGTCATCAGTCTTTCAAACTCCGTTCGTGCAACAGCGCCAGCCCCATGATCGTCAGGTCGGGCGCGATCGCATCGAAAATATCGCTATTCTCATCAAAAAGAGCGGCAAGGCCGCCCGTCGAAATTACTTTGGCCGGGCGACCGATTTCCGCGCGTATCCGTGCGACCAGCCCTTCCATCATCGCCACATAGCCCCAAAAGACGCCAATGTGCATCTGCGCTTCCGTAGTACGACCGATAACCGATCGGTTCTCTGGCCGTTCGATCGCAATCTTGGGCAGTTTGGCGGCGGCGGTGACCAGCGCGTCGAGCGACAGGTTGATACCCGGCGCGATGATGCCGCCCTTATAGCTTCCCTGATAATCGACCACGTCAAATGTCGTTGCCGTGCCGAAATCGATGACGATCAGGTCGCCTGCATATAAGTGGTGCGCCGCGATGGCGTTGACAACCCGGTCCGCGCCTACCGACGCTGGCTCTGCCACGTCCAGTTCCACGCCCCATTCGACCGGGGCCTGCCCCGCGACCAGGGCGGTCACCTTAAAATATTTTTCGGCCAGCACCTGCAGATTGTGCAGGGCCCTCGGCACGACTGTCGCGATGATGACCGCGTCGACGTCGCCGATCGAATAGCCTTCCAGCATCAGCAGCTGGTTCAACCACACGGCATATTCGTCGGCGGTTCGGCGCGGGTCGGTCGCGATGCGCCAGCGCGCGCGGATATCCCGCCCGTCCAACAGCGCAAAAACCACATTGGTGTTGCCCGCGTCGATCGCGAGAAGCATGGCCGTTCCCCGGATTCAGATGAGAAATATATCGCCCGCATGAATGGCACGCGCTTCGCCATTCTCCAAGCGGAGGATCAGCATCCCCTGCCGGTCGAGCGTATCGAACGATCCTTCGATCACTTGTCCATCGGGCTGTGCGACGCACATCGGCGTGCCGGTCGGATGGGCATTGAGCAGCCAGTGGGTCAGCACCGGGTCCAGCCCTTGCGCCCGCCAGATCGCCAGCCAGTGGGCGAAGAGTTCGGCCAGACGCTGCAACAGATGGCCCGCGTCCGCGTCCTTGGCCTGCTGCGCTGCCAGGCTTGTCACCGGCCGATCCAGGTTCGCCGGATGTCCCGCGACGTTGACGCCGATCCCGACCACGACCGCGTCGCCGGACCGTTCCAGCAGGATCCCGGCGATTTTTGCGCCGTCGACCAGCACATCGTTGGGCCATTTGATCCTGGCCTGCCCTTCGCACAAGGGCGCCACCAATGCATGGACGGCATTGGCCGCAACCAGCGCCAGGCTGTGCGGCGGCGGATCGCCCGCGCGGAGCCGGACCAGGGTCGAACAGTGGAGATTGCCTGCCGGGCTTTCCCAGGACCGCCCCATGCGGCCACGGCCACCCGTCTGGCGCGCGGCGCGCAGCCATGTGCCTTCAGCAACGCCCTGCTCCGCCAACGCCAGCATGTCGGCGTTGGTGGAGCCGGTTTCCTCTACGAAACGGATATCGGTCAGAACAGCGACGCCGCAGCCGCTGCGCTGGCCTGATCGAGCGCGGGGTTGAGGAGGTAGCCGATCAGCATCACCACGGCGCAGGCGGTCAGGATGATATTTTCGACCATGCCACCGCGGGGTTCGTAGGCAGCGGCAGGCTCATCAAAATACATCGTCTTGATGATCTTCAAATAATAATATGCACCGATCACGGACGCCGCGATGCCAAAGGCCGCCAGCGCGGTCAGGCCCGAAGCCACCGCCGCATCGAATACCAGGAACTTTGCCCAGAAGCCGAAGAGCGGCGGGATGCCGGCCATGGAGAACATGAAGATCGCCAGCGCGGCGGCCAGCCCCTTGCGCGATTGCGACAGTCCGGCGAGGCTGGCGATGCTCTCGACCGGGCGGCCGTCAGCGTCGCGCATTTGCAGGATGCAGGCAAATACGCCGACCGTCATGACCACATAAATGGCCATGTAGCTCATCGTCGCCGCGACGCCTGCGGGCGTGGCTGCCGCCAGGCCGATCAGCGCAAAGCCGACATTGTTGATCGACGAATAGGCCATCAGGCGCTTGATATTGGTCTGGCCGATCGCTGCAACCGCGCCGAAGATGATCGACGCGAGCGCCACGAAGATCACGATCTGCTGCCAGTCGAGCCCTGCGGGGCCTAGCGCCTCAATCGCCACGCGGACGGTCAGCGCCATGGCCGCGACCTTGGGCGCGCTGCCGAAGAAGGTGGTGACCGGGGTCGGCGCGCCTTCATACACGTCGGGCGTCCACATGTGGAACGGCACCGCGCTCATCTTGAACGCGAGGCCCGCCAGCAGGAACACCATGCCGAACAGCTCACCCTTCGACACGCCATCGCCCAATGCGATCGCGATAGCTTCAAAGCCGGTGCTGCCGGTGAAGCCGTAGAGAAGCGACGTGCCATAGAGCAGGATGCCGCTCGCCAACGATCCGAGCACGAAATATTTGAGCCCTGCTTCGGACGAGCGTTCATCCTGCCGCATGAAGCTGGCGAGAACATAGGCGGCGAGGCTCTGCATCTCCAACCCGACATAGAGCGTCAGCAGGTCGCCCGCCGACACCATCATGCCCATGCCGACGCTGCTGAACAGGATCAGGATAGGATATTCGGGACGGAGCACGCCGTCCGTCAGGAAATAGCGCGGCGCCAGCAGGATCGCGGCGGCGGCGGCGCCATAAATCAGCGCCTTGGCAAAGACGGAGAAGGCGTCGGCCTGAACCAGTCCATCGAAGGCGGACGGGCCGTGCGCTACCGATACCGACAGGGTCAGGCCCGCGGCCAGCAATGTGAGGACCGACAGCCAGTTGACGATGCGGGCGGTGGCGTCACCACCATAAGCCGCGATCATGAGCAGGATCAGGCCACCCGCCGTCAGGACGAGTTCCGGCATGACCGCCAGAAGGGAAGCGGAATCAATCATCAGTGCGCCTCCCCCGACGCGTGTTCATGCGGCATGGCGGCATGGTCTTCCATGTGATGCGCCGCAGCCGACGGAAGGGCAGGACCCATCTTGATCCTGGAATCTCCCGCCGGCGCGGCTGATGCTATGCGGGCTTCGAGCGCGCGGATGTCCGAACGCATCGGCGCAAGGAAGCTTTCTGGATAGATGCCCATCCACAACACGGCGGCGGCGATGGGCGCCAGCAGCGCCATTTCGCGCACCGACAGGTCGGGCATGGCGGCGGCGTCTGCGTTCTTCTGTTCGCCATAGCAGATGCGGCGATACAGATAGAGCATATAGGCTGCGCCCAGGATGATGCCCGTCGTGCAGACCAAAGCGACCCAGCTGGACGCCTGATAGATGCCCATCAGCGCCAGGAATTCACCCACGAAATTGCTGGTCCCCGGCAGTCCGACCGACGCCATGGTGAACAGCAGGAACAGCACCGCATATTTCGGCATGTTGATCGAAAGGCCGCCATAGCGGTTGATTTCACGCGTATGCAGTCGGTCGTAGATGACGCCGACGCACAGGAATAGCGCGCCCGACACCAGGCCGTGGCCCAGCATGACCATCATCGCGCCTTCAATACCCGCCTGGTTGAAGGCGAACAGGCCCACGGTCACGATCGCCATGTGGGCGACGGACGAATAGGCAATCAGCTTCTTCATATCGGTCTGCACCAGCGCGACGAGGCTGGTGTAAACAACCGCGACCATCGACAGACCCCAGATCAGCCAAGCCAGTTCGGCGGAGGCGTCCGGGAACATCGGCAGCGAGAAGCGGATGAAGCCATAGCCGCCCATCTTCAGCAGCACGCCCGCCAGAATGACCGACCCTGCGGTCGGCGCCTGAACATGCGCATCGGGCAGCCAGGTGTGGACCGGCCACATCGGCATCTTGACTGCAAAGCTGGCGAAGAAGGCCAGGAACAGCCAGATCTGCACCTGCGGATCGAAATTATAGGCCATCAGCGTCGGGATGTCGGTGGTGCCAGCGTCATGCACCATCCACATCATCGCGATCAGCATCAGCACCGATCCGAACAGCGTGTAGAGGAAGAATTTGTAGCTGGCGTAGATGCGATCCGCGCCGCCCCAGATGCCGATGATGAGATACATCGGAATAAGGCCCGCTTCGAACATCACATAGAAAAGGTAGAGATCCTGCGCCGTGAAGACGCCGATCATCAGCACCTCCATAAACAGGAAGGCCGCCATATATTCGCCGACCCGCTTCTGGATCGCTTCCCAACTGGCCCCGATGCAGATCGGCATCAGGAACACGGTCAGCATGATCAGGACGAGCGCAATGCCGTCGATCCCCAGCGCCCAGGAAAATCGGCCGAAGATCGGCGCATATTCCTGAAACTGCCACTGCGCAGCACCGGCGGACTGGTCGAAATTCGTCCAGAGCAGCGCGCCCAGCGCCAGGTTTGCCAGTGTCGCCAGCAAGGCGATCCAGCGTGCCTGATTTGCACCCGCATAGAGACAGGCGATGGCCCCCGCCATCGGCACTGCCATCATCAGGGAAAGAATGGGGAAGCCGTCCATTATCGTGTCATCGCCCAGGTTGCTGCCGCGGCGAGCCCGATCAGCATCACCAGCGCGTAAGTGTAGAGGTAGCCGGATTGAAGCCGACGGGTGACTTTGTTGCCCTGCACGACCAGCGCCGCCAGCCCGTTGGGTCCGAAGCGGTCGATGAAGCCGACGTCACCGAACTTCCAGAAGAAGCGGCCGATGGCGAAGGCTGGTTTGACGAACAGGAAGTTATACAGTTCGTCGAAATACCATTTGTTGAGCAGGAACTGATACAGGACCCGGAATTCGGCAACGAAACGCTGCGGCCAGTCGGTGTTCTTGATGTAGCTGAGCCATGCAATCGCAAAGCCCGTCAGCATCACCGTGAACGGCGAGAACTTGACCCACACGGGCACTTCGTGCGCCGCATGCATCAGGTGGCTGTCGAAAGCCAAGGCCCCCTTCCAGAATTCGACGCCGCCTTCGGCCCCGATGAACTGGTCGTGGAAGATGAAGCCCGCAAACACCGCGCCCAGGCTGAGGATGATCAGCGGGATCAGCATTACCCAAGGGCTTTCGTGCGGATGATAGCCGCCGGTGCCCGTTACGGCAGGACCATGATCGTCATGGGCCGCATGATCATCATGGCTCGTTTCTTCATCCGGCGATTCATGATGGCCGTGGATAGCATGCTGGATATGTTCGGACGCAGCCCAGCGCGGCTTGCCGAAGAAGGTCAGGAAGACAAGGCGCCAGCTGTAGAAGCTGGTAAGCAGCGCCGCGAACACGCCGACCAGGAACGCGCCAACGCCCGCGCCACCGGAAGCATAGGCCGCTTCCAATATGCCGTCCTTTGAATAGAAGCCGGCAAAACCGATCCCGGCGAGCGGCAGGCCGACGCCAGTGATGGCCAGCGTCCCCAGCGTCATCGTCCAGAAGGTGATCGGAATCTCTTTCCTCAGACCGCCATAATAGCGCATGTCCTGTTCATGGTGCATCGCATGGATGACCGATCCTGCGCCCAGGAACAGCAGCGCCTTGAAGAAGGCGTGGGTGAACAGGTGGAACATCGCTGCGCCATAAGCGCCGACGCCCGCCGCGAAGAACATGTAGCC
>CAMPHJ010000041.1 GCA_946885845.1 uncultured Sphingobium sp.
CCGACGATGTACAGATAGCCATCGCTCAGATAGCCCATGTCGCCCGTGTCCAGCCAGCCATCGACCAGGCAGGCGTCGGTCGCCTCCTGATCGCGGAAATAACCCAGCATTAGCGACGGGCCGGTGGTCCACACCTTGCCGATCTGCCGTTCGCCCAGCGGCGCGCCATCTTCGTCGCGGATCTCGACAACCATGTCGCGGGCAGGCTTGCCGCAATTGACGATGGAGCGGAATCGATGCGGACGCCCCTCGGTCGCGTCGCCGCCCGAAAGGTCGGTTTCCTCGACCAGTTCGACGATGATGCCCTCGCCCGGCGGCATGATGGTGACCGCCAATGTCGCTTCGGCCAGGCCATAGCTTGGCAGGAACGCCTTGGGCGAAAATCCTGCGTCGGCGAAAGCATCGACAAAGCTCTGCATCACATCGGGGCGGATCATGTCCGCGCCGTTGCCAGCCAGCCGCCAGCGCGACAGGTCGAAACGGTCCTGCGCCTTGGTCTGGCTGGACATGCGTCGCGCGCAAATGTCATAGCCGAACGTCGGCGAATAGCTGATCGACGTGCCTTCATTGCGGCTGATCAGGTCCAGCCACGCCAGCGGGCGGCGGGCGAAATCCTCAGTCTTCATATAATCGGTCGACACCTGATTGGCGACGACCGACAGGAAACAGCCGACCAGACCCATGTCATGATACCATGGCAGCCAGCTGATGCAGCGGTCGCTGTCCTGCAACTCCATGCCGTGGCTGTGCGCGGCCAGGTTGCTCAGCAGCGCATGGTGCGTCACCGCCACGCCATGGGGGAAACGGGTCGATCCGCTGGAATATTGCAGATAGGCGACCTCATCGCCCTTCGCCTGCGGCAGATCGCATGACGCGACTTCGCGGGCGATGAAATCCTCGAACGCGATGCTCTCGACATTCTTCTGCCGCCCGGACTCGCCCGCCATCTCTTCCAGTTCCTTGGGGAAGAGGAACAGCATCGGGTCGCAGCTATCCAGCTGGACGTTCAGCTGGTCGATATAGCTTTCCTTGCCGCCAAAGCTGGTCGGCAACGGCAACGGCACCGGCCAGCCGCCTGCATAGACGATGCCGAAAAACAGCTGCGCGAAATCCGCGCCCGTTTCGGCGACCAGCGCCACGCGGTCCTGCGGCTTCACACCATGGGCGATCAGCCGATGGGCGCAGGCGATCGCATCCTCGCGCAGTTCGGCAAAGGGATAAGGCCGCGCCAAATTGCCGCGCGCGTCGTGGAAATTCAAACCACGCGAACCCCGCGCAGCATAGTCCAGCGCCTCGGCCAGCGTCTCGAAATCGGAGAAGCGCCGTGGTAGGGCGTCATTCGTCGGCGTAGGTGCCATCATGCTTTGCGAACCCGTCATATTGGCGTCACCCAATGTCTTCATTTTGTCATCCGGGCGCGCGCTATCATCTTTGACATCGCAATGCACCGGATAGTTGCATTCCAGCATGGACTTCTACAGCATAAGGCGCGGTCAAATTCCGGCCCGACTGTGGCATAAAGATGGCGCTTGACGCATGATCGTCCGATGACTGGCAAACGCCCCCGCCCCGCGCTGGATGAAGACAGCCTGCGTGACATGGCGATCCGCTATGTCGGGCGCTTCGCGACCAGCCGGGCGAAACTGCTCGCCTATATCAATCGCAAGCTGCAGGAACGCGGCTGGCAAGGGGCCGCCCCGCCCGACCCCGCTCGGCTGGTCGAACGATTGTGCGAACTGCGTTATGTCGATGACAGCAGCTATGCCACCATGAAAAGCGCGGCCTTGGCTCGCCGGGGCTACGGCGCGCGCCGTGTCGCGCAAACCCTGCGCGCCGACGGCATTGCCGAATCCGACCGCGAAGAAGCCGACGCCCAGACCCTTAACGACCGCTGGTCCGCCGCCGACCGTTTCGCCCGCCGCAAACGCATCGGCCCCTATGCCCAGGTGCAGCTTGACCCCAAACAGCGCGAAAAGGCGATTGCCGCTTTCATCCGTGCCGGCCACAGCTACGACACGGCCCGCCGCTGGACCGACGCTCCGCCCGGCGAACCTCCCGATCCTTCGGAGCCATGATCGCTCCCACTCACCAACAGAGTAGCCACTATATGCGGACCATCCCCTTCCTCTTCGTCGCCCTGCTCGCGGCCTGTTCTCCCACCGCGCCCAAGGCGGAAAAGGCCACTGCCCAGACGACGCAGCAACTCACCCTCCTCCCGCTGACGATCAGCACGGCAAAGGGCACGCACCGCTTCACCGTCGAAGCCGCGCTCACCCAACAGCAGCAGGCGCAGGGCCTCATGTTCCGCAAGTCGCTCGACCCCGATGGCGGCATGCTCTTTCCCATGAACCCGCCGCGCACCGCCAGTTTCTGGATGAAGAACACGCTGATCCCCCTCGACATGCTGTTCATCCGCACCGACGGGACAATCGCCTTCATCGCCGCCAACACCACGCCCTATTCGCGCGATCCCGTATCCGCCGGGGTGCCCGTTGCCGCCGTCCTGGAACTGCGCGGCGGGCGGGCTGCGGAGCTTGGGATAGCGCAGGGCGACCGGGTCGCCTGGGGCCGCTGCGCCGATCCGGCAGGCAAAGCACCCGCGGAACTCGATTTCTGCCCGCCAACCGCCCGCTGACTTCATATCCGCCTTGCCAATGCCCTGCCCGTGGCGCTAAGCGCATGGCCCATGGGAATCCTGGCCAAGATCTTCACCTGGTGGAATGGCGCGACCATCGGCACCGCTCTCTATACGTCCCGCAAGGGCACGAAAGTGGGGGAGGATCATCAGGGCAATATCTATTATGAAGGCGGCACCGACCCCAATGGCCTGACGCGCCGCTGGGTGATCTATAACGGCAATAACGACGCCAGCCGCGTGCCCGCCGAATGGCATGGCTGGCTGCACCATACGATCGACGGCACGCCCGAAAGCTGCCTGCCGCCCCCGCGCATCTGGGAAAGGGATTCCACGCCCAACGCGACCGGCACGCCCCATGCCTATCGCCCGTCCGGCGCCTTGGAAAAGGGCGGACAGCGTCAAAAGGCCACCGGCGATTATGAGGCATGGAGCCCCGACGCGTCATGATCCGCCGCCGGTCGGGGGCGTTCCTGCCGATCCTGCCCTGCATCGCGTTGCTGGGCGGCGCGCTGCTGCTCGCGGGCTGCGGTGACCAGGACATTCCCGCCGCCAATCAGACCGGCCCCGTGCGCATCGACCGCACCCCCATCCGCACCGACAAGGGGTCGGCCCTGCCCGGCACGCCCATGGGTGAGCGTGTCGCGGTGATCGGCCTGCTCAACAAACGCAACGGCCTGACCCGCGACCTGACGATGAAGCCGGGCGAAGCATTGCGGGTCGGCGACGCGATCGTGCGACTACAGGCCTGCGAAACCAGCGCGCCTTGGGAAAATTTGCAGGAAACCGGCGCCTTCGTGCAACTGGACGTGCGCAGCAGCGCCGACGGCAAATGGCGGCGCAACTTTTCCGGCTGGCTGTTCCGCGAACGGCCCGACCGCAATGTCGTGCAACACCCTATCTATGACGTCTGGGTCAGAAGCTGCACGATGTCCTGGCCCGAAGCGGGTCCCGACACGGTAAAGCTGGGCGGCAAGGGGGAAACATCATCCACCCGCGCGCCCGCGCCCGACAGCGCCGCAAACGCCAGTTCCGCGCAGGACCCCGAACCGCCCGCCAGCACCGCCCGCCCCGAAGCCAGCGGCACTTCGTCCACCGCAGCTTCCAATAACGCAAGATAATCGCGCTGGCTGATCTCGACCGCGCCCAGCGACCGCAGATGATCCGTCATGAACTGGCAGTCGAGCAGGGTGAAACCGGCAAAGCGCATCCGCGCCGTCAGCCACGCCAGCGCCACCTTTGACGCGTCGGTCCTGCGCGACACCATGCTTTCGCCGAAAAAGGCCCGGCCCAGCGCCACGCCATATAGCCCCCCAACCAGCTCCGCGCCGTCCCACACTTCGACACTATGCGCAAAGCCGATCTCGTGCAGGTGGCGATAGGCGCTCTCAATCTCCCGATTGATCCAGGTCGATGGGCGATCCTCAGCCGCCTGCGCACAAAGCCTGACGACCCCTCCAAAATCACGATTGGCCGTAACCCGAAACCGGTCCTGCCGGATCGTCTTGGCCAGCGAATGAGAGATGTGAAAACCGTCCAGCGGCAGGATCGCCCGCCGTTTCGGCTCGATCCAGTAGACCTCCTGCGCTTCCCGGTCATCCGACATGGGAAACACACCGATGGCATAGGCCTGCAACAGCACCAGCGGATCAATCATCATCGACCCAGACTTATCCCGAGACGAAGCGCCACGCCAGACCCCCTTTAGGTCGAAGGCGCCGGAACAATGCTAAGGCTCCCCGATATGGACAGCGAGCCAGATCGTCGGATCGGTCGTGTAGGTCACCCAATGCGCCACGCCCGCCGGGATCAGAAGCCCCTCACCGGCTGCCAGTTTCCGTTCCCCCAACCCCTCCAGTCGCAACTCCGCCGCGCCTTGAAGCACCAGCACCCACTCGTCCCACCCCTGAACATAGGGCGCATGCGGAGGGGTCACATTCCCATGTGACACGATCCGCTCGATCCGCACGCCCGGTCGACGCAGAAGGTCCTCAAACCGCTCATCCTGCCCCTCACCAGGCGAAAGCCGCAGCAGATCGTCGATGGAAGCGTTGGCGCCATCAGGATGGAAGGGCAATGCCATCCTGCGACAATGGCAAAGGCGAAGCTGGAAGGAAAGCCATCGCCAACCGAGCCGGGAAACGCTTTGCTCATCCCCTCGCGTTGTCCCAGTCAGGCTAGTTCTCATGCCGCTGGCCAAGGCAGGCCCGCTGGCTGATAGCCGCGCACGCGGGAATCCGTCTCCCCGGCTAAAGGCCGGGCGCGAAGTCGGGAGATAGATCCCCCCCTGCGCGGGAATGACGATCATGGGGTGGAGAGCGGGCATTGATATTCGCGCTGGATGAAACGTGCTCCTGCGAAGGCAGGAGCCCAGTCCCGCCCGGAGTGGATCATTACAACGTCTGAGCTGGGCTCCTGCCTTCGCAGGAGCACGGCGTGCCTAACGGCAGCAAAGGTCGTCTGCTGCCCCTCCGTTTCTGTCGTTGGCATCCCCCATCTCCTGTTCCCGGTAAGGGTGAGTTACCGAAGGTCGGCTAGGGCGGCCTGCAAAAGCGCTCTATCTAAGCATTTGATATAAGGGCAAAATCTTATGGCGAGTGAGGGGCGCCAGTTGCATATTCGCTGCCTCGACACAATCGACCCACACCGCTTCTTCGATTTCCGACCGTGTTTTGGGCACGTGGTTGACTCGCACGTGAAAGACTTCGGCCTCGACAATATAGCCGGGCTCATTGGCAGCTGGTGCCGAGAACCGACCAAGGTGACGAATGCCTTCTTCGGCTAGCGAAAGACCAATCTCTTCATTTAGCTCGCGGCGCAGCGCACAGAATGGGCTTTCGCCCTCTTCGATCTTTCCACCAGCCTGCATAAACCACTGAGTTCCCGCTTTTCGAACAAGGAGCAATCGCCCAGCATCATCGTCAATTAAAGCAGCTGCGATTCGGATTGTGCGCATGGCCCCTTTCCCCCTGACGTCATGCTAGCGGCCAAGTCTCGCATTGCAATGTCCGCTAGTGGACCCCGGTGTTCTGAGGCTAAACGTCTACAACTGGTCGAGAGCGGACATTGATGTTCGCTTTGGATGCAACGTGCTCCTGCGAAGGCAGGAGCCCAGTCCCGCCCGGAGTGGATCATTGCAACGTCTGAGCTGGGCTCCTGCCTTCGCAGGAGCACGGCGTGCCTAACGGCAGCAAAGGTCGTCTGCTGCCGAGCAGCTTGCCAGCTTGGAAACGGATCAGCAGTTTATCGGCGCCATGCGGTTCGCGGCACGGCAGCGGCCATGCGGGGTGGAAAGGGGACAATCCGCCGACAAGCGGTGTAAGGTGGTAAGCTGACGCGATTACCTGTAGGCCCAAACCATGACGAAGCCATGGATCATCGCGCTCTGGGTTTTCACGGTTGCCTTGGCTGGATGGTTGCTTGTCGATGGTCAACGCATGGCCGCAGCCGGTGTGATGGGCACGGCCTTATTCTGGGAAGCGATCCATCGCGTGTTTGGCAGCAAGGACGCCGAATAGCGCCGATTGTTGGTTGCGGAATGGCAGCTTTTGAGAGCGCTGCTCCAACTCTCAAGCGACTTACATTGGTCGAGAGCGGACATTGATGTTCGCTTTGGATGCAACGTGCTCCTGCGAAGGCAGGAGCCCAGTCCCGCCCGGAGTGGATTATTGCAACGTCTGAACTGGGCTCCTGCCTTCGCAGGAGCACGGCGTGCCTAACGGCAGCAAAGGTCGTTTGTAGCCGCCCAGCTTCCATTTGGCCTCACCTTGCCGACGCAAGAGCGACGGAGTCTACGGCTCCACTTCTTTAAACGCGCCGATAGCGAGCGCCGCGCCACCGACCCTGAATCATCGGCCACACCTCTCCCCCAAAACATCCTATTTCTCCAATATCCCCTCATTCCGGCCTATCCTATTCCATTCCACCCCGCTTATCCTCGATCCGTCTTTGAAACGTCCGGCACATCGCTCCTCGCGCACACACGCGTCCGGGCACGCGCGCGCACAAACTTCGGGCAAAAATGGCGGAAATCCACAGTTCACGAAAAAGGGCGGACCTCACAGCCCGCCCTCTTCCAACCTCATCCAAAAAGCGCGTCTTAGTAAACGCGCGCCTTGGGCTTGATATATTCCGCCTCGTCGGTGAGCGTATAATCATGCACCGGACGCGAATTCAGGGTGACATTGCCGCCCTTTCCGCCCCAGCCGTCGAACCAGCTGATGGTGTGCTTCATCCAATTATCGTCATCGCGATTGGGGAAATCCTCATGCGCGTGCGCGCCACGGCTTTCCTTGCGGTTTTCCGCGCTGACCATGGTGCAGACCGCCTGGGACATCAAATTGTCCAGCTCCAGCGTCTCGATCAGGTCGGTGTTCCAGATCAGCGAGCGATCGGACACGCCGACATCCTGCATGCTCGCGTTGACCTGCGCCATCTTGGTCACGCCCTCGGCCAGCAGCGCGCTGTCGCGGAACACGGCGGCATGCTTCTGCATGGTGTGCTGCATTTCCAGGCGGATTTTCGCCGTGGGCGATCCGCCCTTGGCATTGCGATAATGGTCGAGGCGCGACAGCGCCAGATCGGCAGCATCGCTCGGCAGCGGACGGTGCGAACCGTTGGGCTTGATCGTTTCCTTAAGGTGCAGGCCGGTAGCGCGGCCAAACACGACAAGGTCGATCAGCGAATTGGAACCAAGGCGGTTCGCGCCATGGACCGACACGCAGGCCGCTTCACCGACCGCATAGAGGCCCGGCACCACGACTTCTGGATCGTCGCCGACCTTCGTCACCACCTGGCCATGATAGTTACAGGGGATGCCACCCATATTATAATGGACGGTCGGCGTCACCGGCAGCGGCTGGCGGGTCAGGTCGACGCCCGCGAAAATCTTGCCGCTTTCGGTGATACCGGGCAGACGCTCGGCCAGCACCTTGGGATCGATATGGTCGAGGTGCAGGAAGATGTGATCCTTGTTCGGACCAACGCCGCGCCCTTCGCGCATTTCCATCGCCATTGAGCGCGACACGACGTCGCGCGACGCCAGGTCCTTCGCCGACGGGGCATAGCGTTCCATGAAGCGCTCGCCTTCGGAATTGGTCAGGTAACCACCCTCGCCGCGCGCGCCTTCGGTGATCAGCACGCCCGCGCCATAAATGCCGGTCGGGTGGAACTGCACGAACTCCAGATCCTGCAGCGGCAGGCCCGCGCGCAGCACCATGCCGCCGCCGTCGCCGGTGCAGCTATGCGCCGACGTGGCGGAGAAATAGGCGCGGCCATAACCGCCGGTCGCCAGCACGACCGCCTTGCTGCGGAAGCGATGGATCGATCCATCCTCCATGCAGATGGCGATGACGCCGCGGCATTCCTTGCCGTTCGGGCCATCTTCCATGATCAGGTCGATGGCGAAATATTCGATGTAAAAGTCCGCATCATATTTCAGGCTCTGCTGATACAGAGCGTGCAGCATGGCATGGCCGGTACGGTCGGCGGCGGCGCAGGTGCGCTGCACTGGCGGGCCAGCACCCATATTCTGCATGTGGCCGCCGAACGGACGCTGATAGATCGTCCCATTCTCGTTACGGCTGAACGGCACGCCGGCATGTTCCAGCTCGATCACGGCGGCGGGTGCTTCGCGCACCATATATTCGATGGCGTCCTGGTCGCCCAGCCAGTCAGACCCCTTGACGGTGTCGTACATGTGCCAGGTCCAGTGGTCGGGCGAATTATTGCCCAGCGACGCGGCGATGCCGCCCTGCGCCGCGACCGTGTGCGACCGGGTCGGGAACAGCTTGGTGATGCACGCGGTCTTCAGGCCCGCTTCGGCGCTGCCCATGGTCGCGCGCAGGCCCGAACCGCCCGCACCCACGACGACCGTGTCATAGGTATGATCGATGATCTTGTAGGCTTCGGTCATCAGGAAGCAGCCCCCTCGAATGCGATCTTCGCGATGGCGAAAATACCGGCGGCCGCGCCGGCGATGGTGTAGAAATTGAGGATCAGGATGGCAAAGAAATTCAGCCCCTTGTCGTGGACATAATCCTCCAGCATCACTTGCATGCCAAGGCGCAGGTGCCAGAAAACGCTGACCAGCATCAGCATCAGGGGCACCGCGACCAACGGATTGGCGATCCAGTTGCGGACGCTTTCATAATCCAGGCCCGGCAGGGTCGCCAGGCTGAAGATCAGCCACAGCACCAGCAACAGGTTGCTGACCGAAGTGTAGCGGTGCGTCAGCCAGTGGCCCGCGCCATGGCGCGCCGATCCAAGCCCGCGAACACGGCCGATTCCGGTTCCGTTGCCCATCAGATTTTCCCCGCGAAGATGGTGGCCCACAGCGCGATGGTGGCCAGCGTGGACAGGACCGGGATCACCAGCGACCAGGTCTTGTTGGTATTGAGCTCATAGCCCGCCCCCATGTCGAGCACCCAGTGGCGGATCCCCGACATCATATGCTGGAAAAAGAACCAGCTGATGCCGATCATTACCAGATAGCCGATCGGCGACGTCGCGCATTCGATGAAATCCGCATAGGCTTCCGGCCCGGTCGCGGCGGCCATCAACCACCAGATGACGCCCATGACGCCCGCGGTGGCAAGGCCGTTGCCTGTCACACGGTGCAGGATGGAGATCGCCATGTGCGGCCCCCATTTCCAGATCGTCAAATGCGGCGAGAGCGGCCGGCTCCTGTTTCGCGCCATGATTACTCCGTCCCTGAAGCTTGTCCCTGAGTCCCGTCCCCTTAGGAGCGAACGGACAGGAGGGCAAGCCGCCCCGTCCAGGAGGGAAAAAGCGCAGGGCTAAGAACTGATTAACCAGATCGATTTAGAAGATCGGTGTAATCAAGAGACTGGGGATTGAAACGCACATGATTTCCGCTGCTACATCCAGGACGGACATGGCCGAGATGCTCCGGGCGGCCGACCCCCACGGCGAACTGGTAATGGGCCTCCGCGAAATTCGCGACCTGATCGGCGACGCCGCAACTGCCGCCGCTCGAATATTCTATGAATCATACATGGACCACACAGGACTGCGAACAAAGCTGAACGCGTCCACCCTGGCGAAAATCGAAACCGAAGCACATGAATATCTTCGGCAAAAACTCAGTCATTTCGATGTCGGCGACTGGGCACTTTCATCGACCGCCTGCGTCCGGCACGCCCGCAAACATGGCGCCGCATTCCGCGCGGTTCTTCAACCCGTTGCGGCGTCCAATGAAAAGCTGACCGATCTGATCTGGGACCGTGCGCCAGATGATGCCACCCGGCACCGGCTCACGAAGATCATGCTCCAGGTGGGCATGATTGACGCCAGCCTCATGGCGCACGTCGTTTCGCTGGACGAAGCGGAAGAACAGCGCAACGAGCGCCAGCGTTTCGGCATGTTGTTCGAACAGCGGATCATGGGCGAAATCGACGGCGCGTCTCAACTGGGCGAATCGCTGCGCGAACAGGCCAAGGATGCGTCCGCCGCCACGCGTGGCATGTTGGGCAAAGCGTCCGAAGTCGCCGCAGCCGCTGAACAGTCCGCCCTCGCCATGCGCGAAGCCGCGCGCACATCCGCCGGCCTCATCCGCGCAATCGAAGACGCCCGCAGTGAAGTCGAAGGCGCCGCCGGAGTCGCTCAGCGTGCCGCACGCCAATCAGGCGATGCCGTCACCATGTCCGCAACGCTGTCGGAACATGCCAAATCGATTGAATCGATCCTGGGGTTGATCCGCGACATCGCCGGACAGACCAATCTGCTCGCCCTCAACGCGACGATCGAGGCAGCGCGAGCAGGCGACGCCGGACGCGGATTTGCGGTGGTTGCGCAGGAGGTGAAGAGCCTTGCCAACCAGACGGCGCGCGCCACTGACGAAATCGCCGGAAAAATCGCCGACATACAGGCCTCCACCCGCCAGTCGGTTGAAACCAATGAACGCATCAGGGATACGGTGGGAGAAGTGCAGGCATGCGCCGAGCGCATCCGTCACGCGATGGACGCCCAGGCTCAAACCGTTACCATGATCACAGCCGCAGTCGATGAAACCGCCCTGGCAGCCGATTCGATGTCGACGACCATCTCCGCGATCCGGCAGGATACGGAGGTTGTTGCTTCGGAAATCGATCAGTTGGAACGCGGCTTCATGAGCGTGGAAGGTAAGCTGGCCAGTTTGCGCCACGAATCGTCGGAGTTCGGGCGTCAGGTCGCCTGACGCTTTTCCTGTAGACGCCACTGGGCTAAAGGCGGCGGCATGAACGATGTCGCCACCTGCCCCGCGCAAAGCTGGAAAGTCACCCTGCCCTGCACCCGTGCGGAGGCTGAGGCGCTGGATGGCGATATCGCCGCCTTCGTCGCCATGGACCAGCCACCGGTGCTGATGACCAGCGAAGCCGGGCCGGATGACGATGCCTGGCGGCTGGACGCCTATTTCGAAGGTGAACCCGAATCGGCGGTGGTTCAACTGCTGCACGGCCTGGTGCCAAGCGCCGCGGGAACAGCGCCACAGATTGAAAAGTTACCGGATGAAGATTGGGTGACGCTCAGCCAACAGGGGCTTGAGCCAGTCACTGCGGGACGCTTCCATGTCCGTAACCGGACAACGGACCCCGAAGAGGTGGGACATGTCAATTTCCTGATTGAGGCCGGGCGCGCCTTTGGCACCGGGCAGCATGAAACGACGGCAGGCTGCCTGATCATGCTGGACCGGATGCGGCGGATAGGCATGCGGTTCGGGAACGTTGCGGACATCGGCACCGGAACGGGGTTGCTCGCCTTTGCCGCCCTCCATCTATGGCCCCGCGCCTACGCGACCGCATCCGACATCGACTCTGTAGCCGTAAGCATCAGCGGCGAAAATGCGATTACCAACCGCGTGCCTTTCGGCCCCGGTATCGGCCAGGTCGCGCTCTATACAGCAACAGGCGTGGATCATCCGGCCATCGAGCAGCGCGCGCCCTATGATCTGTTGATCGCCAACATCCTTGCCGGGCCGCTGATCGAACTCGCCCCTTCACTTTGCGCGCTGATAGAGGATGGCGGCACGCTGGTGCTGGCGGGACTGCTGCGCGGACAGGCCGACGATGTACTGGCGGCCTATCGCGCGCAGGGCATGCGCCTTGCTGAACGCACAGACCGAGGCGATTGGCCAACGCTGCGCCTACGCAAACGTCCTCGCATCGGCTGGAAGCGCCCGCGACGTATCGATCGCAGCGCCCGCGGCGAAGCCCCTGGCTTTGGCACGCTATAAGGAGCGCCCCATGACAATCACGCGCCGCATCATATTGGATGAAGGTCCTGGCGGCATGTTCGAAAGCATGAGCGTGATCAACGATGCCGCCGAAGCATCGACGCCTGGAATCCTTCTGTTCCCCAATGCATTAGGGACTAAGGAAGCGGACTTCGCCTATGCCGAAAGCATCGCTGCCCTTGGCTATTCCGTGCTAGTTGCGGACCTTTATGGTCAGGGAAAGCGCCTGACCCGGGCTGATCCCGACCCCGCTCTCTATATGGCTGAACTGAATAGAGACCGGGCGTCGCTGCGTGACCGGGTGAATCGCGCCCATGGTCTTCTTAAGAAGATGGCCAAAGTCGATGAGCATCGCACCGCCGCAGTCGGATTCTGTTTCGGCGGCAAATGCGTGCTGGACCTCGCGCGCAGCGGCGCTGACATCGCTGGCGGCGTCAGCTTCCACGGTATTTACGACCCTCCGCCCTTTCCGAACGCTTCCATCACGGCAAAGCTGCTGGTCTGCCACGGCTGGGACGATCCGCTGGCGCCGCCCGCATCCACCGTGGCGTTGGCGCAGGAACTCACCGAAGCGGGTTGCGACTGGCAGATCCACGCATATGGCCACACTGGTCACGCCTTCACCGACCAGGCGGCCAACATGCCCGATCGCGGCCTAGCCTACAGCCCATCCGCCGACCGCCGCAGCTTCCGCGCGATGCGGGACTTCCTCGCCGACCTGTTCGCCTGACCGAAACCCTCGTCCCGCGATCTTAAATTTCGCCGATGATCTCGGCCAACACCGCCAGGCAATCCTTGGCAAGCTGCATTGATCGGGCGGGAGACCAACCAAAATCTGGATCTGGCAGATCGTCATTGTCCTTGAAGGGCATCTCCAGCGTCATCGCCACAGCGCCGAACCTCTCGGCAACCTGATTGGTGGACATGGTGAGATTAGCCTTGCCCTCCGGCGCGGCAGGATAACCTTTTCGCGTCTGAAAGTCCGGCGTCCGCAGTGCCAACGTGTCGCGGTAACGGTGAAAAAGCGAAAGCTGCCGATGGGTGATCGAGGGGATGCCTTCGAATCCCGCCAGAAACACAGCCGCGATGGCTTCATCCCCATGCACGTCCATTGCAAAATCGACGCCGCTCTCATCCATCATCTGGCGGACGAGGAAGACCTCCGGGCTCCTTTCCATCGATGGCTGATGCCATTCGCGGTTAAGGTTCACCCCCGCAGCGTTCGTGCGCAGGTGCCCGCGCCGGCTGCCGTCAGGGTTCATGTTGGGGACAATGTGAAAGGTGGCTTGCCGACGGAGCAGACGGGCTACCGCGTCCTCTGGATCGCAAAGCCGGTCCAGCGCGCCTTCCATCCACCATTCCGCCATAGTCTCACCAGGGTGCTGACGAGCATAGAGCCACACCTGCTTTGGCCCCTCACCCAACGTCAACAGGTCGATCGGCTGTTGGTCCAGGCTATGTCCCAATGTGCGATGGACAACGCCGGGCTGGACCGCTGCCCAAGCGATCAAATCATGATGTCGCTCCATCGAATAGGGTGCGAAATAGGCGACCCAAACGCTATCCACCTCAGTCGAAAGCCGCACGGTCAGAGTGTCTGCGGCATAGCTGGTTTCAGCCAGACGCCAGCTTTCACGATCTTCGCTGATGCGGGCGCGATAGCCCAGCCAGCCATCGGGATAGGCGGATTCTCTACAGTTGGTGATCGCCAGTTTTACATCCCGCCCCGCTACACCAGACACGCGGAAGTAAAACCATTGGTAAAAATCGCTGTGCAGATCCTTGACGATCTCCAGCTCTGCCTTGACCTCCTGGCCCGTATCGGAAATTGAGATGACTCGGATATTGCCGCTGTCAAAGCCGCTGGTGATGGAAATGGTCATCTGACGGTTATAGTGCGCCCCGATTCACCAGGATAGCCCCCGACCAACGCCGCGGCGAGCTTTTGCGCGGCGATGCCTGGCTGAGCGGCGGGCGTCCCTTCCCTTGCCACTGTTACGGCCCTGCCCTCCCAGATCGTAGTCGAATCCGAACGGTGACGAATTTGTACCTGCAATTCGGTGGCTACCTGATCCTTGGGTTTCCCCGACAGGTTGATGCCGATGCCCAAACCCAACCCTGAATAGCCGCCACTGCCCACCGCGCCGCCGACGCCAACACTTACTGGCCGCCCGCTCTGATCATATCCGGTCGGTCGAAAACTGCGACGGAACGCGACCAGAGCCACATAATCACTCTTGCTGCCGGTTGTCGCGCTGGTGAACCCAGCCCGCTGCAATTCCTGTTCGACCGCGGCAGCATAGGTGCGAAACTCCAGACCTACGTCAGGGTTGCCCGGCAATTCCTCAACCGAAATCGTACCACTGCGTGCCGGATCGCCGACATGGAAACGGGTGACTTCGACCGGGGGCACTGCCGTTGCGCAACCGACCAGCGACAATGCCGACATAGTTGACAGGATGATCCGCTTCACCATGAATGATCTCCAACCAGGATGTCCGCCCATAAAGGATGCCAGACTGTATTTCCGTTGAACGCTTCAAGCCACGGCTTTGCTGCATACGGGATGAACGGGGCAAAAGAAGGGGGGCTCGCCCTTGACTTTACGCCTCCTCAGCCATAGGGGCTGCGCTTCAATTTTCCGATCAAGCAAGAATCATCAAAGGCTGGCTTCCATGAAGATCCGCAACTCGCTCAAGTCGCTCAAGGGCCGTCACCGGGACAACCGCGTGATCCGCCGTCGCGGCCGTACCTACGTCATCAACAAGACGAACCGCCGTTTCAAGGCACGCCAGGGCTGACCCATGGCGGACATTACCGCCGTCATCTTCGACGTCGGCAATGTCCTGTACCACTGGAACCCAAGGGTGCTGTACGAGCGCCTGATCCCCGACGATCAGGCGCTCGACGCGTTTCTGCAAGATGTCGTCAGCCCCGAATGGCATTTCCAGCATGATGCCGGGCGCCCATTTGCGCAAACAAGCGCCGAATTGATTGCCCGCCACCCTGATCGCGCCGATCTGATTCGCCTTTGGGGCGACAAGTTCATCGACAGCGTGGGACCGGCAATATCTGGCATGCCAGAAATCCTACGCGAATTGGACGAGAGCGGCGTCCCCCTGTTCGCCATCACCAATTTCAGCGCCGAGTTCTGGGAACCCTTTCATGCGCGAGAGCAAGCGCTCTTTGCGCCCTTCCGCAATATCGTCGTGTCCGGCGCGGAAAAGATGGTGAAGCCCGACCGCGCGATCTATCAACTGGCCCTCACCCGCTTCGGCGTCCCGGCTGACCAGACGCTATTTGTGGATGACCGGCCCGAAAATATTGCAGCCGCGCAATCGGAAGGAATGCGCGGCCACTTGTTTCGCGATGCTGTTTCGCTGCGTAGAGAACTCGCCGCGCTCAACCTGATTTAAGCTCAGTCCCGCCCACGAAGTTCGTCGCCGCGCAATGCAGTGACGTGCAGCACATTGGTGGACCCCGGCGTTCCGAAGGGCACACCAGCCAGAACAACGATCTTCCCGCCCTTTTCCGCCATATCGTGGCGCAATGCCATGCGGCGGGCCTTGCCCACCATTTCCTCAAAAGTCGCGACATCCTTGGTCCGTACAGCATGTACGCCCCATGTCAGGCCCAGCTTGCGCGCCGTATCCTGGCGTGGCGTCAGCGCCAGGATGGGCGCCAACGGCCGCTCACGCGCGACCCGACGCACCGTGCTGCCCGACAATGTGAAGCAAGTGATGGCGCTCGCGCCTACGACGGACACGATCCCCGCCGCACCTTCGGCCAATGCGTCGGCGGTGGTCGGGTCCGGCTTGGTTTCAGTGAAATGCAGCCGAGCGAAGTAACCGGGGTCGCGCTCCACGCTGTGGGCAATGCTGTCCATCATGGCCACCGATTCTTCCGGCCAGTCGCCCGCCGCAGTTTCGGCAGACAACATGATCGCATCCGCACCATCGTAGACGGCAGTGGCGACGTCTGACACTTCGGCCCTGGTCGGCGTCGGTGACTTGATCATCGATTCCAACATTTGCGTCGCGACCACGACAGGCCGCCCCATGCGCCGCGCAGTTGCAACGATCTGCTTTTGTAAAGGAGGCACTGCCTGTGGCGGCAATTCAACGCCCAGGTCACCGCGTGCAACCATCACACCATCGGCCAGCTCCAATATTTCCTCCAGCCGCTGTACGGCGGAAGGCTTCTCGATCTTTGCCATCAACGCGCCATGCCCGCCCATCAATTTGCGCGCTTCGGCCAAATCTTCCGGCCGCTGGACGAAACTGAGCGCGATCCAGTCGCACCCCTGCTCGACCGCAAAGCTCAGATCGCGGCGATCCTTTTCCGTGAGCGCAGGAACCGGCACGACGACGTCAGGCACATTCACGCCTTTCCGGTTCGACAGCGCGCCGCCGACTTCCACGATCGTCTCAATGCGGTCTGCGGCCACTTTCTTGACGCGCAGGACCAGCTTGCCATCGTCCAGCAGCAGCCGGGTTTCCGGCAGCAGTGCCTCGTATATCTCCGGGTGAGGCAGGTTCACGCGTTTCGCGTCCCCCGGTGCCGGGTCCCGATCCAGCACGAACGCCGCGCCCGTTTCCAACACGGCAAGACCGCGTTCAAATGTGCCGACGCGCAGCTTGGGCCCCTGAAGGTCGCCCAATATGGTGGTCGGACGGCCAAATTCCTTTTCCAAAGTCCGAATGATTGCGATCCGCGCAGCATGATCCTCGTGCGAACCATGGCTCATGTTGATGCGGAAGGCGTCGGCCCCTGCGACGAAAAGCGCCCGGATCATTTCCGGGCTGTCGCTCGCCGGACCAAGGGTCGCCAATATGCGCACCTTGCGCGAACGGGGCGGTAATCGAATCATTCAAAAAAGCTCCTGACCGTCATGAACGCCTCCATTGCCAAGGCGCCGTTTTCGATTATCCGTGCTGCACGACAGGATGATGTAGACCAGCGAAGGGATCGCCATGGCTGACAATATGCTCAAGGATGCGGTTGCTGCAACCGCCTTCCGCCGCCTGATAGCCCATTTGCAGCACCGCACCGACGTCCAGAACATCGATCTGATGGGAACAGCAGGCTTTTGCCGCAACTGCCTGGCCGACTGGATCGCCGAAGCGGACGGCGCGATGAGCAGGGATGAAGCGCGTGCGATCATTCACGGCATGCCTTTTTCCGAATGGAAACAACGCTATCAGGGCGAAGCCACGCCCGAACAGATCGCAAAGATGCAGGAGAGTGTGGCGAAAAACGCCGACACGCATTAGACGCGACCACCAACTGATTCACATTTACCCGGAGATAGAGATAATGAGCGAGGGCAACGTCGCCGCCGACCAGCTACGCCTTCTGATCGAACGCATTGAGCGGCTCGAGGAGGAAAAGAAGGGCATTGGCGACGATATCAAGGACGTCTATCTGGAAGCCAAGGCAACCGGATATGACGCAAAGATCATGCGCCAGATCATTCGTCTGCGCAAAATGCCGCAGCACGACCGGCAGGAAATGGAGGCTATCCTCCAGACCTATCTGTCTGCACTGGGCATGGAATAACCGCCCTATTCTCCTTTTGCCCTGAGCTTGTCGAACAGCCAATCCTTCTGCAAAACGGATTTTCGACAAGCTCAGCAAAGCGCGGGAGG
>CAMPHJ010000042.1 GCA_946885845.1 uncultured Sphingobium sp.
CACCTTCACCGCCGCACCAACGTCCCCGCGCCGCGTTTGGTAAAGATTTCCAGCAGCATCGCATGGGGCACCCGGCCATCCAGTATGACGGCGGCGTCGACCCCGCCTTCCACCGCCTTCACGCAGGTTTCCAGCTTGGGGATCATGCCGCCGCTGATGGTGCCATCTTCCTGCAACAGCTTGATCGCCGCCGGGTCCAGATCGGTCAGTAACTGGCCTTGCTTGTCCAGCACGCCCGCAACGTCGGTCAGCAGGAAAAATCGCGAAGCATGCAGTTCCGCCGCGATTGCGCCCGCCATCGTGTCGGCGTTCACATTATAGGTTTCGCCGTCCGCGCCGATCCCCACCGGCGCGACCACCGGAATGATGCCGCTGGCCGACAATGTGTCCAATATGCTGCGGTCGACCTTCACCGGATCACCGACAAAGCCCAGGTCCACGTTCCGCTCGATCCCCGAATTGGGGTCGGGCGCGCGCGAACTGCCGACCTTTTCACACAGGACCAGGCCGCCATCCTTGCCCGAAATGCCCACGGCCCGCCCCCCCGCGCCAGTGATCCAGCTGACGATTTCCTTGTTGATCGACCCGGCCAGCACCATTTCGGCGATTTGCGCCGTTTCCCGATCGGTCACGCGCAGCCCGTTCACGAAACGCGATTCGACACCCAGCTTCTTCAGCATCGCGCCGATCTGGGGTCCGCCGCCATGGATGACGACGACATTGATGCCGACCGCCTTCATCAGCACGACATCCTCGGCGAAATTGCGCGCCGCTTCGGGGTCGCCCATGGCATGGCCGCCATATTTGACGACGAATGTCTGCCCGGCATAACGCTGCATATAGGGCAGCGCTTCAACCAGGGTTTCGGCCTTTGCGAGGAGCGCGGAATCGGGGGCGTGCTTATTATTCATGCGCGCGCGCATAAGGCCATATGGGGGCTGGGGCAAGCTGGCAGGCCCTTTTGCTTTCGCGCAGAGGCGCAGAGAAGAGCCACCTCCGTTCGCCCTGAGCTTGTCGAAGGGGCCTTCACTTCATGACAAACAAAGGCCGCCTCACCAGGCCATCCGATATTTGACGCCCATGGCCTGCGCCAGATGACGCTGCCGCCGTTCCACCGCTTCGCCGAACAAGTCCGTGTCGACGCCACGCAATCGCAATTCCAGCGTATCGCCCGCCATTTCCAGCTTCGACGCCAGCAATGGCCCCTCGACCCCGCCCGAAAGCCGCTGGCCCAACCGAATCGCCAGACCCCATAGCGACGCTCTTTTCAGCGCGGCGGCGGACGCCAGGCCTTCGATTCCCGCCGCTATGGTCGCGCCACCGCCAAAATTGCTGTGCAGCGCCTGCGCCAGCATCGCCCGTTCCGCAACGGTGATGCCCACCCAATTGCTGTGCAGCGCGATCTCCACGCCGCGTTCCGCGCGGAAATCCGGGTTTGCGCGCCATCCGACATCGGCCAGCAGGCACGCCGCACGGCGGATGCGCCGCCATGCTTCGCCATCGTCCAGGAACAGCGGCGCGATCCAGCGGTCGATCATGTCGCCATGCCCGGCAAAGCGCCCCTGCGCCTCCCCTTCCGCCTCCGCCGCGACCAGCAACGGGTCATGGGCACGGATGGCGGGCGGCAGGTCGCCGAACAACAGCCCTTCGCGCAAGCCATAGGCCGAAACGATCAGCTCGCTCGATTTCAACTGGCGGACGATGACGGACAGCAGCGCGGCGGCGTCCGGCAGGGTCGGGATGCGCGATCCCGTCATCGCCGGAATCTCCTTCAACCGGGCGCGGCCGACATGGGACACGATGCGGGTCAACTGTTCGGCGCGACTTGCGTCCATCGCATATTGGTGGACCACGGGCAGCGGAAATTGCGTAAGCTGCATGTCGAAACGGGCCAGCGACCGCCACGACCCGCCGACCATGTAGAAAGGCAGGCCGGGTTCGATTCCGGGGTCCGCCTTCGCCAGCATCTTCTTTACCTGCCGTTCCAGCGCAGACGGACCCTTCGCCCGTATCTGCGGCAGGCGCAGCACGCCCAGCGGCAGGGATATGGTTTCGTGCACGGCCCCGTCCCTGATCCGCGCCAATTCCAGGCTGCCGCCGCCCAGGTCGCCGACGATACCGTTCGCCGTGGGTATGCCCGACAGCACGCCATAGCCTGCCGCCACCGCTTCCTGCGCGCCGGACAGCAGTTCGACATCCAGTCCCATCGCCTTGGCGCGAACGATGAAATCCTGGCCATTGGCGGCGTCGCGCACTGCGGCGGTGGCGACGCAGCGGACTTCCTGCACGTCCATGTCGCGGCACAGATGGGCAAATCGGCTGATGGCGCGCAGCCCCCGCTCCATCGCCTCCGGCTCAATCTGTCCGGTGCGGCCCAGCGACGCCCCCAATCCCGCCATCACCTTTTCATTGAACAGGGTGAAAGGGATGCGGCGGGGTCCGTCATAGACGACCAGCCGGACGCTGTTCGAACCGATGTCGATGATGGCCGTGCGCGCCTTCGCATTGGCGGGCGATGTCACCATAGTGTCGGCGATCGCCCGGACCTGGCTCAACATCGAATTCATCGGTGTCAGCCCCGCCCTCGCAGCCTTAGCGTCGGCACGGCCCCGCTGTCGATCGCCGCGCCACGGCCCGACAGTGACGGATTGGTCATGAAATACCGATGCAGGTTGAATGGCCGGTCGGTCGGATCGACCCGCGCATAATGACCGTCATGGTCCAGTTCCCAGCTCTGTTCCGTATCGATCAGGTTGGCGACCATCACCTGGTCCAATATCTGGTCGTGCACGGTCGGATTTTCCACCGGCGCCAAGAACTCGACGCGGCGGTCGAAATTCCTGGGCATCCAGTCGGCTGAACTGATGTACACTTTCGCGCCATTATTGGGCAGCGCCTTGCCGTTGCCGAAAACGGTGATGCGGCTATGTTCCAGGAAACGCCCGACCACCGACTTCACGCGGATATTGGCCGACATGCCCGGCACGCCCGGACGCAGGCAGCATATGCCGCGCACGATCAGGTCGATCTGGACCCCGGCATTACTGGCCGCATACAGCTTTTCTATGATGGCGGGGTCGACCAGCGAATTCATCTTGGCCCAGATGGTGCCGGGCCGCCCGGCGCGAACATGGCCGATTTCCGCGTCGATCAGATCGCACAGCCGGTTGCGCAGGTCGCGCGGGCTCATGACCAGCTTTTCCAGGCTCTGCGGTTCGACATAGCCAGTGATATAGTTGAACAGCGCCGCCGCGTCGCGCCCATAGGCCGGGTCCGCGGTAAAGAAGCTCAAATCCGTATAGATGCGCGCCGTAACCGGGTGATAATTGCCCGTCCCGAAATGGCAGTAGGTGCGAAACGCCTCGCCCTCCCGGCGGACGACCATCGACACCTTGGCATGGGTTTTCCAGTCGATGAAGCCATAGACCACCTGGACGCCCGCACGCTCCAGCGCCGCGGCCCACATCAGGTTCTGCTCCTCGTCGAACCGCGCCTTCAACTCCACGACCGCCGTCACCGACTTGCCCGCTTCGGCGGCGTCGATCAGGGCGCGGATAATCGCCGACTGCTTCCCCGCGCGGTACAGCGTCTGCTTGATCGCTACGACGTCCGGGTCCGACGCCGCTTGTTTCAGAAACGAAACGACCACGTCAAACGCTTCATAGGGGTGATGGACGACAATGTCCTTCGCCCGGATCGCCGCGAAACAATCCCCGCCATATTCACGAATGCGTTCCGGGAATCGCGGGGCAAACGGCTCGAATTTCAAATCAGGCCTGTTTTCATCCACCACGCCCGACAAATCGCCGATGCCGACGAAACCCTCGACCTCCGCGATCATCGCCTCATGCCCTTGCAGCATGTCCTGCAACATTTCCTCGACCGGTTCGGGAATCCGCTCTTCAATCTCCAGACGGATGACACGACCCCGGCGGCGACGCTTGATGGCGCTGCGGAAATGGCGGACCAGATCTTCCGCTTCTTCCTCGATTTCGATGTCGCTGTCGCGGATGATGCGAAACACGCCACTGTTGCGAACGCGATATCCGGGGAACAGGTCAGCGGAAAAACGCCGGATCACCGCTTCAAGCGCCATGTAGCGGGCGTGATCACCAGGCACCCGAACGAAACGCGCCAGCGAGGATGGGATCATCACCAGTTCCCGGATCGGCTGCCGGTCGGACAGGCGCTCAAGGTCGAAGACGATCGAAAGTCCCTGATTGGGAATGAAGGGAAATGGGTGCGCAGGGTCCAGCGCCTGAGGCGTCAGGATGGGGAAAACCTGGGTCAGGAAATGCTCGCGCAGCCAGCTTTCGCTCGCCTTGTCCATTTCGCTGCCGGGGCCGATCACCTCTATTCCGACCTGCGTCAATTCGCCGTGAAGCGCGCCCCAGACCTTTTGCTGCGCCACCATCAGGCGCGTCGTTTCGTCGGCGATGGCGGCAAGCTGTTGCGCCGGGGTCAGGCCGTCGGCTGAACGCATGTCGACATCCTGCAACTGCTGGCCCTTCAGCCCCGCAACCCGGACACTGAAAAATTCGTCCAGGTTCGCGCCAGAAATGGACAGGAAACGCAGCCGTTCCAGCAATGGATGAGCGCGGTTCATCGCCTCTTCCAACACGCGCCGATTGAACGCCAGCCAGGACAGTTCCCGGTTGAAATAGCGGTCGCCCGGCAGGATCATGCTGGCGGAGGGATCAGCTTCGGCCACGTTTCACTCGCGCTGGATCAAAAATGACGGTCATCCGGGACTATAGGCAAAAATGCGGACCCGTGCAGGGTCTCTTTCGCCATAGCGACGGAAATCTTACGCCCCGATGACAACGCCGCCTCATTCAGGACATGCGTGACCCCGGCAATCGCGGCATAGCTTCGCTCGATCCGGCGCAGCAGCCAGTCGGGCAGGTCCGCCGCGTGAGCCGCGCCCATCCGCGCCAGCGCCCGTTCGATCAGGGCGCGGGCCAATGGCTCATCGGGTTGCGCGATGGAAATGAACGGAGCAGCGGCCAACCGCGAACGCAAATCAGGCAGCGCGACCTGCCACATGGTCGGCGATTCCCGCCCGATCAACAGCAGCGGTCGACGGCTGGTCTGCGCGTCGTTCCATGCGTTGAAAAGCAACAGCTCGTCCTGCCCCTGCGCATCGTCGATCACGACCCCGCCGCTCAGGGCCGCGAAACGGCGACCCAACATGGAACGGCCCGACAGCGGCGGCCCGCCCAACACGGTGACCGCCAGCGGCCAGTCCCGCCAGCCTTCCAGATGGCGGACGGCAATGCGATTGGCGTCGCTGACCAGATAGTCATCGTCCGTCCCCTGCCCTGGCCAGTCGAACGGCAGGCTGATCTGGCTCATTGCGGGGTCGGCGCTCCGGTCGCCGGGGCCGCGCCCTGACGCCTGATGCGCAAGGTGGAACCAGCCACGCTCACGCCATAGCCGCGCGCCTGCAGCGCCGCGCGCAGCGCTTCAGCCGATCCTTCGTAACTGACCTGCATGACCGACGTGCCGCCCAGCGCCAGGCTGCTGGTGCTGGCGGATCGCACCCCCGGAACAGCGCGCAAGGCTGCCTCTCCCTGGGTGACCGATCCTACGTCCGGCGTATCGAACTGGATCGAAAAACTGCTGACCCCACCTTGCGAACCGGGCAATTCAAAGCCATTCAGCGGCTGCTCGGCGGCATTTTCAATCTCAAGCGCGTCGGGATTCACCGGCTCTTCGATGATCAGGGAAGGGTCGGGCCTCAGTCGGCCATCATTAAGGGCGGCGGTATAAAGCTGGTCGATCCGCCGTGCCGCTTCGTCCAACATCTGGGGGATGGCGCTTTCGGTCGATGCGCGCAGCGAAAAGCTGGCGCCGATCAGCCGGTCGTCCGGGCCATAGCGGGCAGTGAAGGTGCCGGTGACCGGCCCGCCAGGCCATTGCCGTTCCAGCCGGGCGATCGGCACCACCACATCGGCGGCCCCATATTGGTCCAGCAGCACGCGCCACCACAGCCGTCCGCGCCGACCGGTCTGCCCGGCATTCAACAGGATGGGGTCGGCAATCGAACCGCTGACCCGCACATAATCGATGGCGCTTTCGCCGGTGCGAAAACGCGCCCACGCCTTCTGCCATTCATTGATGCGCTCATAGGACACAGCCGATCCGCCGTCCCACATGACCGGGATGACCAGCAGCGGCGGCGATCGAACGACCTGCCCCGAAACGCCCAGCAATTGCCCGGTCCGCGCGCGGTCGAACAGCATGCCAAGCGTCGCGACATAGCGGGTCGGGCCGATCTGTTCATATTCGATCTCTATGCCGGAAATCATCGCTTCCAGTTGCGAATCGGAAAGACTGGGGATGCCCGCCGCGCCATGGGTGCGGGTCCACAACATGCGCCATGCCTGCCGCTGCGCCAGCCGCCAGCCGGCCTCGCGGGCGCTGTTCGCGTCCTTGCCCAGCACGTCGACCTTGATCCCGCTGACCTGATAATCGCCGCCGCTGGCTATAGGCGGCACACCACGTTCGCCCTCCATCTGCGCGAACAGCGCGGCGGCGGCCAGGCCGAGCGCCACTGCCGCCATGATCTGGACGGGCCGCGACAGCAGGCGGAGCAGCGAGGAAAGCCGGAAAGTCGGGCGTTGAATGGGTGCGGAAAGGCTCACGCGCGCCCTTTTGGCGAGATTTCCCTCCGATGCCAAGCGGCAACCCATTTACCGTTCCGTTTTCCGCGTCATTGTTCTAGTGGGGCCAGCCATGAGCGACACCGAATCCTATAGCTACGCCAAAGCTGGCGTGGACATCGCGGCAGGCAATGCGCTGGTCCGCGCCATCGCCCCCTTGGCCAAGGCGACCCGCCGCCCCGGCGCTGACGCTGAACTGGGCGGCTTTGGCGGCTTCTTCGACCTGAAGGCCGCTGGCTATGACGACCCGCTGCTGGTCGCGGCCAATGACGGCGTCGGCACGAAGCTCAAGCTCGCGATCGACCATGACCGCCATGACGGCGTGGGCATCGACCTTGTCGCCATGTGCGCCAACGACCTCATCGTGCAGGGCGCGGAGCCGCTCTTCTTCCTCGACTATTATGCCACCGGCAAGCTGGAGAGCGGTGTCGCCGAACGCGTGATCGCGGGCATCGCCGAAGGCTGCAAGCAAGCTGGTTGCGCGCTGATCGGCGGCGAAACCGCCGAAATGCCGGGCATGTACGCCGCTGGCGACTATGACCTCGCCGGATTCTGCGTCGGCGCGGTGGAACGTAGCCAGGCGCTGACCGGCAACAAGGTGAAGGCAGGCGACGTCCTTCTCGGCCTCACCTCCTCGGGCGTCCACTCCAACGGCTTCTCCCTCGTCCGCCGTCTCGCCGCCGACAAGGGCTGGAAGCTCGACCGCCCGGCCATCTTCGACAATGAAGTGCTGTTGATCGACGCGCTGATGGCCCCGACCCGCATCTATGTGAAGGCACTGCTGCCGCTGGTGCGCGGCGGCAAGATCAACGCGCTCGCCCATATCACCGGCGGCGGCCTCCTCGAAAACATCCCCCGCGTCCTGCCCGAAGGCTGCCATGCCGTGGTCGATGCCGACGCATGGGAACAGCCGCGCCTCATGGCCTTCCTGCAAGCGCAGGGCCATATCGAGCCGGAAGAAATGGCCCGCACCTTCAACTGCGGCGTCGGCATGGTGCTCGCCGTGGACGCTGATGCAGCCGACAGCGTCACCGCTGACCTGGAAGCCGCAGGCGAAACCGTCGTCCGCGTCGGCATTATCGAAGCAGGCGAAAAAGGCTGCACCGTCAAGGGCAGCCAGGAAACCTGGAGCGCCAAGGCCGACTGGACCGCCACGCATCTGGGTTAGATCAACCAATCCCCCTTTCGCTGGCGGGAGGGGTTAGGGGAGGGCATGTCACAGGGGTCGGCTTGAGCAAGCCCACCCCCGACACCTCCCGCCAGCGGGAGGGGAGTTGCCCATGCAAAAGGCAAAAGTCGGCGTTTTGATATCCGGGCGGGGGTCCAACATGGCGGCGCTGCTCTACGCCGCCAAGCACCCGTCCTGCCCCTATGAAATCGTCATCGTCGCCGCCAACGATCCGGACGCCGCTGGTCTCACCCTCGCGCAGGCCGAAGGCATCCCCACCTTCGCCCAAAGCCATAAAGGCATGAAACGCGCCGAGTTCGATCAGATCATCGACGCGCAATTGCGGGCAGCTGGCGTCCAATATGTCGCCCTCGCCGGTTACATGCGCCTGCTCTCACCCGAATTCGTCGCGGGCTGGGAAAACCGGATGCTCAACATCCACCCCAGCCTCCTCCCCAAATATAAGGGCCTCGACACCCACCAGAAGGCGCTCGACGCGGGCGACAGCCATGCGGGCTGCTCGGTCCATGTCGTCACCAGCGAACTGGACGACGGCCCGGTACTGGCGCAGACGGCCGTCGCGGTCCTGCCGGGCGACACCGCCGACAGCCTGGCCGCCCGCATCCTCATCGCCGAACATCAACTCTATTCCCGCACCCTCGCCGACTTCGTCACGCGCGAGCGCCAGCCCGAATGGCTGCTCGCCAAGGTTCGCGAACGCGCCCTCGCCCTCCCCCAGGCGGACGAGGTGACATCGCACGGCATGCCCTGCTTCGGCATCGAAAAAGGCAAGAAATTCGCCTATTTCAGCCATGATCATCATAGCGACAACATTACCGCCCTGCTCGTCAAGACCACCGCGCCCGAAGAACAGGCGATGCTGATCGACAGCGACCCCGCCCGCTATTTCCGCCCCGCCTATTTCGGCGACGGCTGGGTCGGCATCCGCCTCGACGTTGGCGACACCGACTGGGACCATATCGAAGACCGTCTGGCGAAAAGCTGGCGGGAAATCGCCCCCAAGAAGCTGCTCGGCCTCATGGACATTGCGGACGAATTTTAAGGAAGACGTGTTCCTGCGCAGGCAGGAACCCAGTTGAAACGGCCGAACTGGGCTCCTCTGCCTGCGCAGGAGCACCTCCACTTCCATTTTCAGCGGTTTCGCACCACATAGGCAGCCATGACCGACAGCCCCACCGCCGCCATCGAAATCACAAACCTCACCAAAGTCTATGCGGGCGGCAAGCGCGCGCTCGACAATATCAGCCTGACCATCCCGCGCGGCCAGATCTACGGCCTGCTCGGCCCCAACGGCGCGGGCAAGTCGACGACGATCAACATCCTCGCCGGCCTCGTCAACAAGACCAGCGGCAGCGCGAAAATCTGGGGCTTCGACATCGACCAGAACCCGCGCAACGCGAAAAACTCGATTGGCATCGTGCCGCAGGAAATCGTCTTCGACCCCTTCTTCACGCCGTTCGAAACGCTGGAAAACCAGGCAGGCTATTATGGCGTGCCCAAGGAACGCCGCCGCTCCCTCGAACTCCTCCGCGCCGTCCATCTGGAGGACAAGGCCAATGCCTATGCCCGCACCCTGTCGGGCGGCATGAAGCGCCGCCTGCTGGTGGCAAAGGCGATGGTCCACTCGCCGCCGATCCTCGTGCTCGACGAACCGACCGCAGGCGTGGATGTTCAGCTTCGCCAGCAGCTATGGGCCTATGTGCGCGAACTGAACGCGCAGGGCGTCACCATCGTCCTCACCACCCATTATCTCGAAGAGGCCGAGGAACTGTGCGACCGGATCGGCATCATCAACCATGGTCGCCTGATCACTGACAAACCGACCCGTGAACTAATCGCCATGGCGCAGGAAAAGGTCGTGCAAGTGACCGTCGACCGCGACATCACCGCCGCGCCGGACGCCCCCTGTTTCGAAAAGGTCGAACTATCCGACCCGCGCACGCTCACCATCACCTATATGAAGGACCGCGCCAACGCCGGACAGGTGCTAAGCGCAGTCCAGGCCAGCGGCCTCTCAATCGTGGATGTCGTCACGAGAGACCCGGATCTGGAGGATGTCTTCCTCAACCTGACGGCAGCGGCGTGACGGATGGCAAGCCAGTTCCCCCTCCTGCAAGCGAGAGGGAGACGCCACCTGCTCCCCCTCCCGCCAGCGGGAGGGGGCTGGTGGGTGGGCCAGCGCAACCTTTCAAAAACAGAAACACAGCTCGCGCCAAGTCCCTCCGCAACGAAGCCTCCCCACCAGAACGCCTCCTCTGGCAACATCTCCGCAACCGCCAACTCCATGGCCACAAATTCAGCCGCCAAATGCCCGTCGGCCCCTATTTCTCTGATTTCCTCTGCCGCGAAGCCAAGCTCGTCATAGAACTCGACGGCTCCACCCACGACAACAGAGCCGCTTACGACGCCCGCCGCGATGCCTATTGCCGTGCCCAAGGCTATTCCATTTTGCGCTTCACCAATGCAGATGTGCTGACCAATCTGGAAGGCGTGATGTCCCACATAGTCACCACGCTTGCGCATTTGCCCACCCCCAGCCCCTCCCGCGTGCGGGAGGGGAGCGAGTAAGTCCATGCCTACCACCACTCACGATGTCGTCATAATCGGCTCCGGCGCCGCCGGTCTCACCGCCGCCATCAACCTGGCGCAGGACCGCAAGGTGGTGGTTCTGGCCAAGGCATCGCTGGACAGCGGCTCGACCAACTGGGCGCAGGGTGGCATTGCCGCGGTGCTGGACGGCGGCGACAGCTTCCAGGCGCATGTCGACGACACGATGGTCGCGGGCGCCGGACTCAACAATCTGGAAACGGTGGAATTCGTCGTCTCCGAAGCGCCCGCCGCGATTGATCGACTGGCGCAGCTGGGCGTTCCCTTCAACGGCGGGGAGGAGTTTGGCGAGCGCTGGCACCTGACGCGTGAAGGCGGGCATAGTCATCGCCGCATCGTTCATGTCGATGACGCGACCGGCCACGCGGTGCAGGTCGCCCTGCTCAAGGCCGCGCGCGCCAATCCCAACATCACCCTGCTGGAGGATATGGTCGCCATCGACCTCATCACGTCCCGCCATGGCGAGCGCTACTCTGGCGACGGCCATGTCTGGGGCGTGTACGCCTTCAACAAGCGGACAAAGCATGTCGACGCGCTGCTAGGGAAAGCGACGATCCTCTGCACCGGCGGTGCGGGCCGCACCTACCTCTTCTCCACCGCCCCACGCGGAGCCACCGGGGACGGCATCGCCATGGCCTGGCGCGCGGGCTGTCGCGTCTCCAACATGGAAATGAACCAGTTTCACCCGACCTGCCTCTATAATCTGGAGGTCAAGAATTTCCTGATCACCGAAGCGGTGCGCGGCGAAGGCGGCCATCTGAAGCTCCCCCCCGGCGTTCCCGGCGGCGGAGAACGCTTCATGCCTCGCTTCGACCCGCGCGGCGAACTTGCACCGCGCGACGTCGTTGCGCGCGCTATCGACCATGAAATCAAGCGGCTGGGGCTGGATTATGTCCATCTCGACATCAGTCATCAGCCGCCCGAATTTGTGAAGCAGCACTTTCCGACCATCTACGCGCGATTGCTGGACATCGGCATCGACATCACGAAAGAACCGATCCCGGTCGTGCCTGCCCAGCATTATACCTGTGGCGGCGTGATCATCGATCTTGATGGCCGCACCGACCTGCCCGGCCTGTATGCGGCAGGCGAAGTCACTGAAAGCGGCCTCCACGGGGCCAATCGCCTGGCGTCCAATTCCCTGCTGGAATGCTTCGTTTTCGGCGAAGCCGCAGCCCGGCACATCCGTGCGCATTGGGACGACCTGCCCCCGCCGCCGCGAATCCGGCCCTGGGACGAAAGCCGGGTCAGCAACAGCGACGAAGAAGTCATCGTCCAGCATAACTGGAAGGAAATCCGCCGGTTCATGTGGGACTATGTCGGCATCGTGCGCACGACCAAGCGGTTGGAACGGGCGCTGCACCGCATCGATCTGCTCGCCAAGGAAGTGGACGAATATTACGGCCACTTCCGCGTAACGCCGGACCTTATCGAACTGCGCAACCTGCTGGAAGTCGCGCGTCTGGTCGTGCGGTCAGCACTGCGTCGGAAGGAAAGCCGGGGGCTGCACTACACGCTGGATTATCCCGACATGCTGCCGACCGCTGTGGATACGGTCCTGGCGCCATGAAAATCGAAGGATGAACCGCTCGCTGGCGCACCACCCTTAGCGGATCAGAAACTGTTTCAGCGCAGCCGCGAAGCGCGCGGGCTGGTCCTCCATGACGACATGGCCGCTGGGACCGATCGGGGCCAGCTTCACATCCTTTTTGGCGGCATAGGCGGCGCGGAAAGTGCGACCGATCTGCGCTGACTGCGCCGGATCGGACCCGACAGCATAGACCACTTCCATAGGCGCGCCGATCCGCCCCAATTGCGGCCCCAGATCGACATTGGCCAGGTCGCGCAGGGCGTTGGCGATCACATCAGGATCGCTACCGCGCGCGCCCGGCGCTTCGGCCAATATCTGCGCCAGATAGGCGCGGCCCGCTTTGGTCCCGGTAAAATATTGACTGAGTTGTCCGGCAAGATAGCCCATGCCGCGCGCGGTGCCACCGACCATCGCCGCGCCTGCGGGCAACATGTCCACGACCATGATCCGCGCCGCCACTGCCTTCAACCCCAGCATCATCGCCAAAGTCCCGCCCATGCTATGGCCAACGACGGCGGGGCGAACCAGGCCGGCGGTTCGAACGTAACGCGCGATCTCATCGGCGATCGGCTGGATCAGCGGCCCGCTGGCGTTCGCGTCAGGCGCCAGCCCGGCAAAGCCGCGCACATGGACCAGGTGCCAGCGACAGCCGGGGATCTTGTCCAGTACGTCGCTCCACAGCCCCGGTCCGCTCGCCAGGCCGGGAATCAACAGGACATCGCGCCCCTGCCCCCGCGTCGTCACCGCAATCCTGCGCGACACGAACGGCGCGGACGCCGCCCTCGCGCCGCCCTGATCGAACAAAAACATCCCAGCGCAAACACCAGCCCCGACCCGCAGCAATCTTCGCCTGTTAATGACCGGATCATTCATGCATTCGCCTCCTTGCCCATTCCGGCTGAACGGAAGGTGAGCGCTACGCTTCAAAAACGTTCAGGCTCCTTACATCGCAAATGTGGAATCATTCGTCGCATCTTCCTTGTCAGCGGAACGAGGCAAAGCGCCTAGTCACAGGAGAGTTCGGGGACGTTAATGTATAAGCGAAATGGTGGGCGCGGTTGGCGCCCGGAAGGCGGATCGGCCCGCCTCATTCTGTTGGTAGCGGCGCTGTCAGCCTGCGTCAGCGCTCCGGTGGAGCCTCAGGCCCGTGCCACCCAAAGGGTGCAGCCGACCACGGCCACTTTCCCGATCAAGCGGGTCGCAAATCCCCCCAAGTCCTTCGAGGAACTGGATGTAGACCAACGGGATACCCCGCCTCCCGCGCTGGTCAGCGTCGTGCGCAACCTGGGGCAGAGTTTCCAGGGCAAGGTCGGCATTGCGGTGCGCCGTATCGGCAGCGACTGGACTGTCGCATGGAATGGCAATGCGCTTTTCCCCCAGCAGAGCGTATCCAAGCTGTGGGTTTCGATGACATTTCTGGACGCGGTGGACAGGGGCAAGATCCGACTGACCGACACCACGACTATCACCAGAAAAGACCTTACCCTCTTTCACCAGCCGAGCGCAGCGCTTGTCGGCAATACCGGCTGGACGACCAGCTATGCCGACCTGATGCGGCGGGCCATGATGCAGAGCGACAACACGGCGAACGACACATTGCTGCGCGCGGTCGGCGGTCCCGAAGCCGTGCGCGGATTCCTGGCGCGGCGAACGATCAAGGATATTCGCTTCGGCCCAGGCGAGCGGCTGTTGCAAGCCACCACCGCGGGCCTCGATTGGCGGCAGGATTATTCGATCGGCCGCAACTTCTATGCTGCCCGGTCCAGGCTTCCCAAGTCTGTGCGGGAAAAGGCACTCGACAATTATCTTGCCAGTCCACCGGACGGCGCTGCCCCCACCTCCATCGTCAAGGCACTGGCGAAGCTGAAGGAAGGCGAAATGCTTTCCCCCGCATCCAGCCAGTTGCTGCTATCGATCATGAGCCAGGCGAAGACCGGACCGCAGCGCATCAAGGGCGGCGTCCCGGCGGGGTGGAAATATCTCCACAAAACCGGAACGGGACAGGATCTCGCTCCACGCTCGACCGGCTATAACGACATCGGCATCATGACTGCGCCCGATGGCACCAGCTATGCGGTGGCGGTCATGATCGGTAGCACCACATTGCCTATCCCTGGCCGATGGGAATTGATGCAGGCGGTGGCAAAGGCTGTCGCAGCGAATCACGAAAAGCGTTGAACGACAGTCTGTATGGCGTGAACAGGTAAGACCGCCTGTTCACGCTCCAACCCATTGATCAGTCCAGATTCGGCCTCAGCCAGCGCTCCGCCGTTTCGATATCCATCCCGGTCCGCTGGGCATAATCTTCCAACTGATCGCGACCGATGCGCGCGACGCCGAAATATTCGGCCTGCCCATGACCAAAGTAAAAGCCGCTGACCGCCGCGGTAGGCAACATCGCCAGGCTTTCCGTCAACGTGATCCCGGTCGCATGGTGCGCATCCAGCATATCGAACAGCAGCGGCTTCAGGCTGTGGTCCGGGCAGGCGGGATAGCCCGGCGCCGGGCGGATGCCGCGATACTGCTCCCGTATCAGCGCGTCGTTGGTCAGTTGCTCGCCTTCCGCATAGCCCCATAGGGCGGTGCGGACATAATGATGCAGCCGCTCGGCAAAGGCTTCGGCCAGACGGTCGGCAAGCGCCTTGAGCAGGATATCCGAATAATCGTCGATCGCATTTTTGAACCGCGCCAGATGCGGTTCGATGCCATGGATCGACACGGCAAAGCCGCCTATCCAGTCACCGTCATGGCTGATGAAGTCGGCCAGGCACATATTTGCCCGACCCTCGCGCTTGGCGATCTGCTGGCGCAGCATCGGCAGGGTGACGTGCTTTTCATCCTCGACATGGACGATGATGTCGTCGCCTTCGCGGCGGCAGGGCCACAGTCCGGCCACCCCTCGCGCCGTCAGCCATTTTTCGCTGACGATCCGGTCCAGCATGTTCTGCGCGTCCTTGAACAGGCTGGTGGCGCTTTCGCCTACAACCTCATCCTGCAGGATCGCCGGATAATTGCCTGCCAATTCCCATGCCCGGAAAAAGGGGGTCCAATCGATATAGTTGATCAGATCCTTAAGGTCCCAATCGGGAAAGCGGTGGATGCCCGGCAGCAGCGGGCGGGGCGCCTTGAGGGCTTCGTCCATTTGGAACGCGTTGGAACGGGCATCCTCTATGCTCAAAAGCTGACTTTGCCCTTTGCCCGCGCGCGCCTTGCGGACATGCTCATAATCATCCTTCGTCTTCGTGACGAAATCATCCTTCTGCGTTTCGGAAAGCAGTGCGGTCGCCACCCCCACGGCGCGGCTGGCGTCCAACACATGCACGACCGGCCCCGTGAAAGCCGGGTCGATGCGCAAGGCGGTATGCACGCGCGACGTGGTCGCGCCGCCAATCAACAGCGGCATGGTCATGTTGGCGCGCTGCATTTCCTGCGCCACCGTCACCATCTCGTCCAGCGAAGGGGTGATAAGGCCGGACAGGCCGATCATGTCCGCGTCATTCTCGTTAGCGGCCTTGATGATGTCCTGCCACGGCACCATCACGCCCATGTCGATGACATCAAAGCCGTTGCACTGCAGCACGACGCCCACGATGTTCTTACCAATATCATGCACGTCGCCCTTGACGGTCGCCATGATGATCTTGCCCTTACCCTTGGCGCCCGGCTCCTTCGACGCCTCGATGAAGGGCAGCAGATGCGCCACCGCCTTCTTCATGACGCGCGCGGATTTCACGACCTGCGGCAGGAACATCTTGCCCGCGCCAAACAGGTCGCCGACGACATTCATGCCGTCCATCAACGGGCCTTCGATCACCTCGATCGGCTTGGTGGCGGACAGGCGCGCTTCCTCGGTGTCTTCGACCACATACATGTCGATGCCCTTGACCAGCGCATGTTCCAGCCGCTTTGACACCGGCCAGCCGCGCCATTCCTGCGCCGCCTTTTCCGAAGCTGCATCCTTGCCCTTGTAGCTTTCCGCCAGCGCGACGAGACGATCGCCCGCTTCGGGATCGCTGTTCAGCAGCACATCCTCGCACGCCTTGCGCAGTGCCGGGTCGATGGCGTCGTAAACGTCGAGCTGCCCGGCATTGACGATCGCCATGTCCAGCCCCGCCGGGATGGCGTGGTAGAGGAAGACGCTGTGCATCGCCCGGCGCACTGGCTCATTACCACGGAAAGAAAAGCTGAAGTTCGACAGCCCGCCCGAAATATGGACATGCGGACAGCGCGCCTTGATTTCGCGGCACGCTTCGATGAAGTCGACCCCGTAATTATTATGCTCTTCGATCCCCGTCGCCACGGCGAAGATATTGGGGTCGAAGATGATGTCCTCCGGCGGAAAGCCGATGGTCATCAGCAGCTTGTAGGCGCGCTCGCAAATTTCGACCTTGCGCGCCTGCGTATCGGCCTGGCCCGTCTCGTCAAAGGCCATGACCACGACCGCCGCGCCATAGGCCATGCACTTGCGCGCGTGATCCAGAAAGGCTTCCTCGCCCTCCTTCATGCTGATCGAATTGACGATCGGCTTGCCACTGACGCATTTCAGCCCCGCCTCGATCACCTCCCATTTGGAGCTGTCGATCATCACCGGCACGCGGCTGATGTCCGGTTCAGAGGTCATCAGCTTCAGAAAGGTCGTCATCGCCTCGACCGCGTCGAGCAGGCCTTCGTCCATGTTGACGTCGACGATCTGCGCGCCATTTTCAACCTGGTCGCGGGCAATGTCGATGGCGGCGGCATAGTCGCCCGCCATGATTAGCTTCTTGAACTTGGCCGAACCGGTGACGTTGGTGCGCTCACCGATGTTGACGAATGTGGCGCCAGAAAGATCGGGGGATTGGGTCATGTCATTCTCTTCCCCCCTCCCGCAAGCGGGAGGGGCCGGGGGTGGGCTTTCTTGGGATGAAGCCTAGACCGGCCCACCCCCTAGCCC